>NZ_JOCF01000037.1 GCF_000720635.1 Streptomyces sp. NRRL WC-3742
AATAAGGCCCAAGCCGCGACCCGAAAAAACGAAGACGCGACCCAGCCCGAACTGGGAAGTGGTGTTTCGAAGGATTGGCCGCCCCGGGACCGTCCGCGCAGACGCGTGTCCGGTGCTCCCTGCCAGGCAGCTCGAAGAACTCTACGCGCCTCCACCCCCGGATGCAAACGCGGTGCAAAGAGCCGGCCGGGCCCCTGGCGATCCAGGGGCCCGGCCGGCTGCGACTCCGTGTGTACGGACTCAGCTGTTGGTCGGGAAGCCGAGGTTGATGCCGCCGTGCGACGGGTCCAGCCAGCGCTGGGTCACGGCCTTGCCCCGGGTGAAGAACTGCACGCCGTCCTGGCCGTACGCGTGGGCGTCGCCGAACAGGGACGCCTTCCAGCCGCCGAAGGAGTAGTAGGCGACGGGCACCGGGATCGGCACGTTGATGCCGACCATGCCGACCTCGACCTCGACCTGGAAGCGCCGGGCCGCGCCGCCGTCGTTGGTGAAGAGGGCGGTGCCGTTGCCGTACGGGTTGGCGTTGATCAGCGCCACGCCCTCCTCGTAGGAGGCGACGCGCACCACGGAGAGGACCGGCCCGAAGATCTCGTCGTTGTAGACGGACATGCCGGGCTTCACGTGGTCGAACAGGGTGGGGCCGAGCCAGAAGCCGTCGCCGGTCGGCGCGCCGTTGGCGTCCTCGGCGGTGACCGGGTGCTTCCGGCCGTCCACGGCCAGCTCGGCGCCGTCCGCGACACCGGACTCCACGTACGAGGTGACCTTGTCGCGGTGCTGGCCGGTGACCAGCGGGCCCATCTCGGAGTCGCCGTTGCAGCCGGGGCCGACCTTGAGGGTGGCGATGCGCTGCTTGATCTTCTCGACGAGCTCGTCGCCGATCGGGTCGACCGCGACCAGGACGGAGACGGCCATGCAGCGCTCCCCGGCCGCGCCGAAGCCCGCGTTGACGGCGGCGTCGGCGGCGAGGTCGAGGTCGGCGTCGGGCAGGACCAGCATGTGGTTCTTGGCGCCGCCGAGGGCCTGCACGCGCTTGCCGTAGCGGGTGCCGGTCTCGTAGACGTAGCGGGCGATCGGGGTGGAGCCGACGAAGCTGACGGACTTGACGTCCGGGTGCTCCAGCAGGCGGTCGACGGCGACCTTGTCGCCGTGCACGACGTTGAAGACGCCGTCCGGCAGGCCCGCCTCCTTCCACAGCTCGGCGAGGAAGTTGGCCGCGGACGGGTCCTTCTCCGAGGGCTTCACCACGACGGTGTTGCCGGCCGCGATGGCGATCGGGAAGAACCACATCGGCACCATGGCCGGGAAGTTGAACGGCGAGATGATCGCCACGGGGCCGAGCGGCTGGCGGATCGAGTAGACGTCGATGCCGGTGGACGCCTGCTCGGTGTAGCCGCCCTTGATCAGCTGCGGGATGCCGCAGGCGTACTCGACGACCTCCAGGCCGCGGGCGATCTCGCCGAGGGCGTCGGCGTGCACCTTGCCGTGCTCGGAGACGATGATCGACGCCAGCTCCTCGCGGCGGGCGTTCAGCAGCTCGCGGAAGGCGAAGAGCACCGTGGTCCGCCGGGCGATCGACGCGGTGCGCCAGTCGGCGAAGGCCGAGGCGGCGGCGGCCACGGCCTGGTCGACCTCCGCGATCCCGGCGAAGTCGACCTGTCCGGCGACCTGGCCGGTGGCCGGGTCGAAGACGTCGCCGCGGCGGGGCGCGGCACCGGCGGTGGCGACGGGCTTGCCGCCGATCCAGTGAATGATGTGCTTGCTCAAGGTCCGTCTGCCTCCGAAGTCCCGGGCGGCGTGCTGCCGCCGGTACGGTCCGGCGCCGCCGGACCGAGGGGCCGGGCGACGGGTTTCACGGGGCTACCGCGTTCGTCTCCCAGTCTGGTGGCCGCCAGGCCCCCGGCTCAACGAACAGGCTGACGGGTATCGCAGATTCAGCCTTACAGGTCGTTCAGCGCGGTCCTTCCCGGACGCGAGCCGCCCTCAGGCGTTCCCGCCCTCGTCCTCGTCCTCATCCTCCAGATACGGGTCGTGCAGCCCGTCCGGCGCCTCCTGCGTCTCCAGCAGGTCGAGCCGCAGATCCTGCGCCCAGGCGAGCGCCCACCGCTTGAGCCCGTCCACGTCCTCCGCCGGAAGGCCCCGGGCACGGAACCGTCCGTCGGCGGCCTCGGCCAGGGTCTCCAGCCGGTCGGCGAGTGCGGAGGGCTGGAAGTCGGCGTCCAACTCCCCTGCCAGCGCGATCAGTTCACCCTCGCGGTAGCCGCCGATGAGGGCGTGCACGTCGATCAGGTCCCGCGGCATGCCCCGGTCGACGAGCAGCGCGGTGGTGAGCGCCGCCGCGTCTTCCAGGGCGACGACGGGCAGGGTCACCGGGGGCTCCTCCGGCCCGGGGGCGCCGAGCTCGAGCCGGACGGGCCGGTGGCCGAGCGGCTCCTTGCGCAGCTCCACCGAGTGCGAGCGCCCGCCGAGCGCGAGGCGCACCGTGAGCTGTTCCAGCCGCGGCGTGCCGGGCCGCTCGAGGGCCTCGCCGCCCTCCGCCCGGTAGGCCCCGGCGAGGGCGGCGGCCACGGCGGCCAGGTCGGCGCCGCCGGTGGCCAGGGTGAGCCCGTCCTGCGCGCAGGCCGTCACGCCGTGGGCGCGCAGCGCGTGCCCGCCGGCCAGCGCCAGCCCGTACCGCTCGCAGACGGGCGCGGCCACGGCGGCGAGGCGCAGCTGGGCGGGGCCCGGGCGCAGGGAGGGGTCGACGGTGTGCGGGGCGGTGGTCACGCCTCCAGTCTGACCCGCCGCCCGTACGCCCGCCGCCCCGCGAGCCGGCGCCGTGCAGGAGCCGACGGCGTCCCTCACCAGTCGGTGAGCCCCGCCGCCGCCTCGTGGAGGGCCAGCTCCAGCAACACCGGGTCGTTGAGCCGCCCGGAGCCGTCGGGTGGCACCAGCCACCGCACCCCCCGGCTGCGGCGCCCGGGGTGCGGGACCGCGATCCAGGTGCCCTCGCCCGCACTGCGCACCCCGGTGCCGATCCACCGCGCGGCGGTGCCCACCGGCACGAGGAAGCCGACGTACCCGCCCCTGACGTCCCCGGAACCCCGGGAGCCTCGGGAATCCCTGGAACCCCTGGAACCCCCGGAGTCCGCGAGCACGGGCCCGCACGTCCCGGCGGCCAGGACGTCGAGGGCCGGGCGCCCGAGGCGGCCGGGGACGGAGAGGACGTCCCAGCGGCGCCCGGCGGGCAGCAGCATCACTCCCAGCCCGGTGCGTTCCCAGTGGGCCCGGAACGCCTCCGGGTTCGGCATCACCTGGGCGAGCCAGTGCAGTCCGGTGCTCTCCATGTCGTCTGTCCCCGCTTCTCGCACGCGTTCGTTCGCTGCGGCGGGTGCTGCGGGACCCGCCGTCACCAAGGAGAGGCGGACGGCGGGTCCCTCTTACACAGGTAGCGGGCTCAGCTGTCGAAGCCGAGCCCCAGCCGGTCGAGCGTGCGGAGCCACAGGTTGCGGTGGCCGCCGTTGCGGTCGGCCGCCTCCAGGGAGCGGGTGGTGATCCCGATGCCCGCCCAGCGCACCGGTTCGGGCGGGAACGGCATCGGCTTGCTGCGGACCATATCCAGTTCGGTCCGCTCGGTGCGCTCCCCGGCGAGCAGGTCGAGCATCACCTCGGCGCCGAAGCGGGTCGCGCCGACGCCGAGCCCGGTGTAGCCGACCGCGTAGGCGACCTTTCCCCGGTACGCGGTGTCGAAGAAGGCCGAGAAGCGGCTGCAGGTGTCGATGGCGCCGCCCCAGGCGTTGGTGAAGCGCAGCCCCTCCAGCTGGGGGAAGCAGCGGAAGAAGTGGCGGGCGAGGGTGCGGAAGGTCTCCGGCCGCTGGTCGTACTCGTGCCGGACGTGGCCGCCGTAGTGGTAGACCGCGTCGTAGCCGCCCCAGAGGATGCGGTCGTCGGCGGTGAGCCGGAAGTAGTGGAACTTGTTGGCGCTGTCGCCGAGCCCCTGCCGCCCGCGCCAGCCGATCGCGGCGCGCTGCTCCTCGCTGAGTGGCTCGGTCATCAGCGCGTAGTCGTACACCGGAACGACGTACGGACGCACGCGCCTGAGCAGGGACGGGAACACGTTGGTGCCGAGCGCGACGCGGCGGGCGAGGACCCGGCCGTACGGGGTGCGGGCGGCCATGCCGGCGCCGTGCTCGCGCAGCTCGGTGGCCCGGGTGCGCTCGTGGATCCGAACGCCCTGGGCGAGGCACGCCTCCTTGAGGCCCCAGGCGAGCTTGGCGGGATGGACCATGGCCACGCCCTCCTTGTCCCAGAGGCCGCCGAGGAAGGTCGGCGAGTCGACCTCGGCGCGCAGCTGGTCGGCGTCGAGGACGGTGAGGTCGAAGCCGTACCGCTGGACGGCCTCGGCGATCTCGTGGAGCTCCTCGAGCTGGTGGGGCTGGGTGGCGACGTCGATCTCGCCGGTGCGCTCCCATTCGGCGTCGATGCCGTAGCGCTTGATCGCGGCCTCGATGCCGTCGAGGTTGGCGGCGCCGAGGCGTTCGAGCCGTGCGAGTTCGGAGGGCCAGCGCTGGAGGCCGTTGCCGAAGCCGTGGGTGAGGCTGGCCGCGCAGAATCCGCCGTTACGCCCGGAGGCGGCCCACCCGACCTCGTTGCCCTCGAGGAGGACGACGTCCAGGGAGGGGTCGCGCTCCTTGGCGATGAGGGCGGTCCAGAGCCCGGAGTAGCCGCCGCCGACGACCAGCAGGTCGCAGCTGGTCTCGCCGACCAGGGCGGGCAGCGCCTCGGGCCGGCCGGGGTCCTCCAGCCAGAAGGGGGTGGGCCTGGCGTCACTGAGCGCGCGGGCGGAGTCCATACATGATCAGCCACTTTCCATGGAGAGGTGAGAACACGAACCACCGCCGCCGACCGTACGTCGGACCGTGGCCTCGGGCGGTGTCACGCGGTATCAGGCCGTGTCAGGCCGTGGCCTTGCGCCGGTTGCCGATCCACTGGCCGACGACGGTCAGCGCGACGGCGGCGAGGAACATCGCGGTGCCGATGACGTTCACCTGCACCGGGATGCCGCGCTGCGAGGCGCCCCAGACGAACATCGGGAAGGTGACCGTGGCCGGGCCCGAGTTGAACTGGGTGATGATGAAGTCGTCGAAGGAGAGCGCGAAGCTGAGCAGCGCGCCCGCCGCGATACCGGGGGCGGCCAGCGGGAGGGTCACGCGCAGGAAGGTCTGGACGGGCGTCGCGTAGAGGTCCTGGGCGGCCTGTTCGAGCCTCGGGTCCATGCTCATCACGCGGGCCTTGACGGCCGTCACCACGAAGCTGAGGCAGAACATGATGTGCGCGATGAGGATGGTGGTGAAGCCGAACGGGATGCGCATGTTGAGGAACAGCGTCCCGAGGGAGGCGGCCATGACCACCTCGGGCATGGCCATCGGCAGGAAGATCATCGCCGTGGTGGCCGAGCGGCCGCGGAAGCGGTACCGGGCCAGCGCGAAGGCGACCATGGTGCCGAGGACGGTGGCGCCGATCGTGGCGAGCACCGCGACCTGGAGGCTGAGCGAGAGCGACTGGCACATGTCGGCCACACCGCAGGGGTCGGTCCAGGCGTCGGTGGAGAACTCGTTCCACTCGTAGTTGAACTTGCCGGCCGGCCTGTTGAAGGAGAAGGCCAGCACGACCAGGTTGGGCAGCACGAGGTAGGCGAGGGCCAGCAGGCCGGCCAGCACCACCAGGTGGGCGCGGATCCAGGTGAGGATGCGGGACATCAGACGAGTTCCTCCGTCCCGGCCTTGCGCATGTAGACCGTCACCATGCCCAGGATCAGGGCCATCAGGATGAAGCTCAGCGCGGCCGCCGTGGGGTAGTCGAGCACGTTCAGGAACTGCTTCTGGATGCCGTTGCCGACCATCTGCTCGCTGGGCGAGCCCAGCAGCTGGGCGTTGATGTAGTCGCCGGAGGCCGGGATGAAGGTCAGCAGGGTGCCGGCGACGACGCCGGGCAGCGAGATCGGGAAGGTGACCTTGCGGAAGGTGGTGAACGGCCGGGCGTACAGGTCCGAGGCCGCCTCGTGCAGCCGGGGGTCGATCCGCTCCAGCGAGGTGTACAGCGGCAGGATCATGAACGGCAGGAAGTTGTAGGTGAGGCCGCAGACCACGGCCAGCGGGGTGGCGAGCACCCGGTCGCCGGAGGTGAGGCCCACCGCCTCGGTGACGTCCAGGAGGTGCAGCGCGTTGAGGGCGCCGACCACCGGGCCGCCGTCGGAGAGGATCGTCTTCCAGGCCAGGGTGCGGATCAGGAAGCTGGTGAAGAACGGCGCGATGACCAGGATCAGGATGACGTTGCGCCAGCGCCGGCTCGCCTTGAAGGCGATGGTGTACGCGAGCGGGTAGCCGATGGCCAGGCAGAGCACGGTGGCGGTGGCCGCGTAGGAGAACGAGCGGACGAAGTGCCACCTGTACTCGACGAAGGCGTCCCAGTACGTCGAGAAGTGCCAGGTGACCTGGAAGCCCTCCTCTAGGGAGCCGGTCTGCAGCGAGGTCGACGCCTGGTAGACCATCGGGACGGCGAAGAAGACGACCAGCCAGGCGATGCCGGGCAGCAGCAGCCAGTACGGGGTGAGCCTGCGCCTCGGCTTCCGGGTTCCCTCGGTGAGCGGTACGACCTGCGGCGGCGCGGCCGGGGCGGTGGCGGTCACGAAGCCTCCTCGGCGGTGCCCGCGTCGATCGCCTGCGCGGCGTCGAGGGCGAAGGAGTGCGCCGGGTTCCAGTGCAGCAGCACGGGGGCGCCGGGGACGATCCGGGCGTCGCGCTCCATGTTCTGCTCGAAGACGGTGACCTCCTGGCCGCCGTCGGTGCGCACCACGTACTGGGTGGAGACGCCGATGAAGCTGGAGTCGACGACCGTGCCGCCGAGCCGGTTGCGGCCCTCGGCGACCTCCCCGGTGGCGTGGGCGATGGTGATCTTCTCGGGCCGCACGCCCAGGTGGACGCGCTTGGCCCCGGTGGCGCAGCGGGCCCGGGGCACGGCGAGGCGAGCGCCGTCGACGGTGAGCAGCAGGTCCTCGCCCGCGCCGCCGGAGACCTCGGCGGGCAGCAGGTTGGACTGGCCGAGGAAGTTGGCGACGAAGGTGGTGCCGGGGTTCTCGTACAGGTCGGCGGGGGCGCCCAGTTGCTCGACCCGGCCGCCGTTCATCACCGCGATGGTGTCGGCCATGGTCATGGCCTCCTCCTGGTCGTGGGTGACGTGGACGAAGGTGATGCCGACCTCGGTCTGGATGCGCTTGAGCTCCAGCTGCATCTGGCGGCGCAGTTTGAGGTCGAGGGCGCCGAGCGGCTCGTCGAGGAGCAGCACCTGGGGCTGGTTGATCAGGGCGCGGGCGACGGCGACGCGCTGTTGCTGGCCGCCGGAGAGCTGGTGCGGCTTGCGCCGGGCGTACGGGCCGAGCTCGACGAGTTCGAGCATCTCCTCGACCTGCCGGCGGACGTCCTTCCTGCCGCGGCGGCGCAGGCCGAAGGCGACGTTCTCGAATATGTCGAGGTGGGGGAAGAGGGCGTAGCTCTGGAAGACGGTGTTGACCGGGCGCTTGTACGGGGGCAGGGCGGTGACGTCCTGGCCGCCGATCAGGACGGTGCCGCTGGTGGGCTCCTCGAGGCCGGCGATCATGCGCAGGGTGGTGGTCTTGCCGCAGCCGGAGGCGCCGAGGAGGGCGAAGAAGGAGCCCTGGGGGACGGTGAGGTCGAGCGGGTGGACGGCGGTGAAGGCGCCGTAGGTCTTGCCGATGCCGGTGAGTCGGACGTCGCCGCCGGCCGCGTCGCGCTGCTGGTCTGTCATGGGGGTGTCTTCCTGGTGGTCTGGGCCGTGGGCGGAGGTCACGCGCCGATGAGCTTGGAGAACTTCTGCTCGAAGTCGCTCTCCTCGCTCTCGGTGAGGGTGCGGAAGACGTGGGCCTTGGTCGCCATCTCGGGGGTGGGGACGACCAGCGGGTTGGCGGCGCTGTCGGGGGCGAGGGTGGCGAGTTCGTCCTTCATGCCGGTGACGGCGGAGACGAAGCCGATGCCCGCGACGAGCTGCGCCGCGATCTTCGGCCGGTAGTAGAAGTCGATCAGCTTCTCGGCGTTGGTCTTGTGCCGGGCCTTGGCCGGGACGAGCAGGTTGTCGGTCGAGACGATGTAGCCCTTCTCGGGGACGGCGAACTCGATGTCCGGGTTGTCGGCGCGCAGTTGGATGAGGTCCCCGCCCCAGGCGATGCAGGCGGCGATGTCGCCGGAGGACAGCTCCTGGCCGTAGTCGTTGCCGGTGAAGCGGCGGATCTGCTTGTTGTCGACGGCCTTCTGGAGCCTCGCGACGGCGGCCGCGTAGTCGTCGGCGGTGAACTTGGCCGGGTCCTTGCCCATGTCCAGCAGGACCATCCCGATGCTGTCGCGCATCTCGGACAGGAAGGTGACCCGGCCCTTCAGCTCGGGGTCGTCCAGCAGTTGGGAGACGCTGGTGACCTCCCGGCCCTTGGTGGCCTTCTTGTTGTAGGCGACGACGGCCTGGATGCCGGCCCACGGATAGGAGTAGAGCCGCCCCGGGTCCCAGTCGGGGGCGCGGAAGCGGGCCTCGACGTTGGTGATGGCGGTGGTGACGTTGGCCGGGTTGAGCTTCTGCGCCCAGCCGAGGCGGATCAGCCGGGCGGCCATCCAGTCGGTGAGGACCATCAGGTCGCGGCCGGTGTCCTGCCCGGCGGCGAGCTGCGGCTTGACCTTGCCGAAGAACTCGACGTTGTCGTTGACGTCCTCGGTGTACTTGACCTTGATGCCGGTGTCGGAGGTGAAGGCGTCCAGGGTGCCGTGCTTCTGCTTGTCCTTCTCGTCGGTGTCCACGTACAGCGGCCAGTTGGAGAACACGACCTCCTTCTCGCTCTCCGAGAGGTCCTTGGCAGCGCCCGCCGTCGAGTCGCCGCTGACGCGGGGTGCGGCGGGGATGCCGCAGGCGGTCAGGGCGCCCGCCCCGGCGGCCAGCGCCCCGGCCCGCAGCAGGGCGCGCCGGCCGACCGCGGCCCGGCCGCTGGTCAGGCTGCGTTCCCAGGCCCTGCGGACCGGTTCGGGCAGACCGTCGGCGAGCTCGTTGAACACCATGGAACGGGCCTCCTGGAGGGGATGGGGGGTTGTGGGGGCACCCCGGCGGGGTCATCTGTCGCCGAAGACGGTGCGGTGCCAGTCCTTGCGGGCCACCGCCGTGGTGTCGAACATGACGTGCTTGACCTGGGTGTACTCGTCCAGCGAGTACTGGGACATGTCCTTGCCGTAGCCGGACGCCTTGTAACCGCCGTGCGGCATCTCGCTGATGATCGGGATGTGGTCGTTGACCCAGACGCACCCGGCGGCGATCTCCCGGGTGGCGCGCAGCGAGCGGTGCACGTTCGTCGTCCAGGCGGAGGCGGCCAGGCCGTACGGGGTGTCGTTGGCCAGCCGCAGGCCCTCGTCGTCGCCGTCGAAGGGCAGCACGACCAGGACCGGGCCGAAGATCTCGCCCTGGACGACCTCGCTGTCCTGCGCCGCGCCGGTGATCAGGGTGGGGGCGTAGTAGGCGCCGCGGGTGAGGTCGGTGCCGTCGTGGCCCTTCTCGGGTGCGGAGCCGCCGGTGAGGACGGTGGCGTACGAGCGGGCGCGCTCGACGAAGCCGGCCACCCGGTCGCGGTGGGTGTACGAGACCAGCGGGCCGAGGTCGGTGTGCGGGTCGAGCGGGTCGCCGAGGCGGATCGCCGCGAACAGTTCGGCCACCCCGGCCACGAAGGCGTCGTACAGCGGGCGTTCGACGTAGGCGCGGGTGGCGGCGGTGCAGTCCTGGCCGCCGTTGATCAGCGAGGCGGCGACGGCTCCGTGCACGGCGGCGTCGAGGTCGGCGTCGTCGAAGACCACGAAGGGGGCCTTGCCGCCGAGTTCGAGGTGGGTGCGCTTGACGGTGGCGGTGGCGAGTTCGGCGACGCGGCGGCCGACGGCGGTGGAGCCGGTGAAGGAGACCATCGCGACGTCGGGGTGGGAGACCAGTTGCTCGCCGGCGGTGCATCCGGCGCCGGTGACCACGTTGACGACGCCGTCGGGGATGCCCGCCTCGGTGCAGGCCCGGGCGAACATCAGGGAGGTCAGCGGGGTCAGCTCGGCGGGCTTGAGGACGATGGTGTTGCCGGCCGCGATCGCCGGGAGGATCTTCCAGGCGGCCATCTGCAACGGGTAGTTCCACGGGGAGATCGAGCCGACCACGCCGATCGCCTCGCGCCGGACGTAGGAGGTGTGGTCGCCGGAGTACTCGCCTGCGGCCCTGCCCTCCAGGTTGCGGGCGGCGCCGGCGAAGAAGGCGGCGTTGTCGACCGTGCCGGGCACGTCGAACTCGGTGGCCAGCTTGATCGGTTTGCCGGTCTGGGAGGTCTCCACCCGGGCCAGGTCGTCGGCGGCGTCGGCGAGGACGGCGGCGAGCCGGGTGAGCGCCTCGGCCCGGGTGCCCGGGGTGGCCCGGGACCAGCCGGGCAGGGCGGCCTTCGCCGCGCGGACGGCGGCGTCGACGTCCTCGGCGCCGGCCAGGGTGATCTCCTCGACCACCGTGCCGTCCGCCGGGTTGACGACCTGGAAGGGCTCGCCGCTCCCCCGGGCCTGACGGCCCGCGAGGTACTGCGCGCCCGCGCCGAAGTCGGTCAGGTCCATCCGAATGCCTCCTGGTGCCGTGGTTCGACCGCTGCGGGATCACGTGTCCGCGGTGGGGGTCTGCGGTCCCGCCGACCTTGCCCGGTGCGGGCCGAGGGTGACAAGGGTCACTCCGACAGTCTCGCCACGAAGGGCCTTACAGTGTGCAAGGCGCCTCACGGGGTGACAGGTCGTCGCCGCGGTGGATGATTCACCTGACACCCTGCATCCCCCACTTCCGCAGGAGGCCGCGATGCTCCCCACCGTCGCCCGTGTGCTCGACCTGGACGTGATGCGGCGCGGCCTGCCCCAGGTGGTGGCCGGCGCCGACCGCCTGGAACGGCCCGTCCGCTGGGTCCACGTCAGCGAGCTGCCCGACGTGGCCGGGATGCTCCGGGGCGGCGAGCTGGTGCTGACCACCGGCATCGCGCTGCCCGAGGACCGCGAGGGCCTGGCCCGCTACGTCCGCGAGCTGGACGAGGTCGGGGTGGCCGGGCTGGTCGTCGAGTTCGGCCGGCGCTACTTCGACACGCTCCCCCGCGCCCTGGTGCACGCCGCCGAGCAGCGCGGACTGCCGCTGGTCGCACTGCGCCGCGAGGTGCGCTTCGTCGCCGTCACCGAGGCCGTGCACGCCCTGGTGGTCAACGCCCAGCTGGAGCAGCTGCGCATCTCGGAGTCCGTGCACCAGGTGTTCAACGAGCTGGTGGTGGAGGGCGCCGAGCCGCCCGAGGTGATCCGCCAGGTCGCCCGGATGGCGGGCGCGCCGGTCGTCCTGGAGAACCTCGCCCACCAGGTGCTCGCCCACGACACCGCGGGGCGTCCGGAGGCCGAGGTGCTGGAGGACTGGGAGCGCCGCTCGCGCGGGGTCCGCCCGCCCGGGCGCACCGGCCACGACCCGCGCAGCGGCT
Source organism: Streptomyces sp. NRRL WC-3742 (assembly GCF_000720635.1). Classification (GTDB taxonomy): domain Bacteria; phylum Actinomycetota; class Actinomycetes; order Streptomycetales; family Streptomycetaceae; genus Kitasatospora. The sequence continues at coordinate 11,540 of NZ_JOCF01000037.1, forward strand.
GGCTGGTGACCACGGTCGGCGCCCGCGGCCAGGACTGGGGCCGCCTCGTCCTCGTCCAGGAGCCGGGCCCGGCGCTGCCGGAGGGCGAGGGCCACCCGCACACCATGCTGCTGGAGCGCGGCGCCTCCGCGCTGGCGCTCAACCGGCTGGTGGTGCGCGACCGGGAGAGCCTGGAGCGGCAGACCCACCGCACCCTGCTCTCCGGCATCCTCACCCATGCGCTGACCGTCTCCGAGGTCTCCCTGCGCGCCCAGGCGCTCGGCGTCCCGCTGGAGGGGCGGCGCCTGGTCGGCGTGGTGCTGCGGCGCCGGCGCGGGCCGATCCCGGCCGCGCTGGAGGCGCAGGCGAGGCTGCGCGACTTCACCGAGCTGGCCGCCGGCGCCGTCCGCGCCTGCCGCCTGTCCGCCCTGGTCGGCGCGCTGGACGACGAGGGCGTGGGCCTGCTGATCGCGCTCGGCGCCCAGCAGGACGAGCACGCCGCCCTCGACTCCTTCTCCGCGACCCTGCGCCGGATGTCCGCCGAGGCCGGGCAGGGCGGCACCGACCCCGCGGGGCCGGTGGTCGCGGTGGGCTCCTCGGTCGGCGCGGTCCGCGACGCCCGGCGCACCCTGCTGGAGGCCACCCAGGTCGCCGACGCCGCCCTGCACGACGCCCCCGGCGGAGCCAGGGCCGCCTCCTACTACCGACTGCCGGACGTGCGGCTGCGGGGCCTGCTCCACCTGCTGCGCGACGACGCCCGCCTCCAGACGTACGTGGAGCGGGAGTTGGGCCCGCTGCTGGCCCACGACGCCGAGCACAACGGCCAGTTGGTGCAGATGCTGCGGATCTACCTGGAGCAGGGCCGCAACAAGTCGGCGGCGGCCGACGCGGCGCACCTGTCCCGGCCGTCCTTCTACGACCGCCTGCACAAGGTCGAGCGCATCCTCGGCGTCGACCTCGACCAGGTCGAGTCCTGCCTGTCCCTGCACGTGGCGCTGCTCGCCCTGGACGCCGTGCGCCGATGACGACGGCCCCGGCCAATTCTCTTGACCGGGGCCATGGGTGACGGACCGTCAGGCGGTGTGCGCGTCCGCGACCGAGAGCGCCTCGTCGAGCACCGCGAGGCCGGCCTTGGCCTCCTCCTCGGTGACGGTGCACGGCGGGACGACGTGGAAGCGGTTCATGTTGACGAACGGCCACAGCCCGCGCCGCTTGCAGGCGGCGGCCAGCTCGGCCATCGGCGCGTTGTCGGCGCCGGCCGCGTTGTACGGCACCAGCGGCTCGCGGGTGGCCCGGTCCTTGACCAGGTCCAGCGCCCAGAACACGCCGAGGCCCCGCACCTCGCCGATCGAGGGGTGCCGCTCGGCCAGCTCGCGCAGGCCCGGGCCGAGGACGTTCTCGCCGATGTCCCTGGCGTTCTCGACGATGCCCTCCTCCGCCATGGCGTTGATGGTGGCCACGGCCGAGGCACAGGCCAGCGGGTGCCCGGAGTAGGTGAGCCCGCCCGGGAAGGGCCGCTCGGCGAAGGTCGCGGCGATCTCGGCGCTGATGGCGACGCCGCCCAGCGGCACGTAGCCGGAGTTGACGCCCTTGGCGAAGGTCAGCAGGTCCGGGGTGATCCCCCAGTGGTCGGCGGCGAACCACTCGCCGGTGCGCCCGAAGCCGGCCATCACCTCGTCGAGGATGAACACGATCCCGTACCTGTCGCAGATCTCGCGCACCCCGGCCAGGTAGCCGGGCGGCGGGACGAGGACGCCGGCGGTGCCGACCACCGTCTCCAGGATGATCGCCGCGACGGTGCCCGGGCCCTCGAAGGCGATGACCTGCTCGAGGTGCTCCAGCGCGCGCTCGCACTCCTGGGCCTCGTTCTCGGCGTGGAAGTTGGTGCGGTAGGCGTAGGGGCCCCAGAAGTGCACCACCCCGGAGACGCCGGTCTCGTTGGCCCAGCGGCGCGGGTCCCCGGTCAGGGCGATCGCGTTGGCGGTGGCGCCGTGGTACGAGCGGTAGGTGGAGAGCACCTTCTGCCGGCCGGTGTGCAGCCGGGCCATGCGGATGGCGTTCTCGTTGGCCTCGGCGCCGCCGTTGGTGAAGAAGATCTTGTCCAGGTCGCCGGGGGTGCGCTCGGCGATCAGCCGGGCGGCCTCGCTGCGCGGCTCGACGGCGAAGCCGGGGGCGAGGGTGCAGAGCTTCGCCGCCTGCTCCTGGATCGCGGCGACGACCCTGGGGTGCTGGTGGCCGATGTTGGTGTTGACCAGTTGGGAGGAGAAGTCGAGGTAGCGGTTGCCCTCGTAGTCCCAGAAGTACGAGCCCTCGGCGCCGGCCACCGCGAGGGGGTCGATCAGTGCCTGGGCGGACCACGAGTGGAAGACGTGCGCGCGGTCGGAAGCCTTGACGGCCTGGCCGGCGGCCGAGTCGGCGGTGGGGATGCTCATGCGGCAAGGCTAGGGAGTCCGGCCCGCGAAGGGCAGTTCCATCCTGTCAGCCTGTCGGGCGGTCCGCCGACAGGCTGCAAGGATGATGGGCCCGGGTCTGCGCGACCCGGGCCCATCATCACTTCCTCGTCACGTCCTATGACCAGATCGCGTGACTAGATCGCGGTCATCACGTGCTTCACACGGGTGTAGTCCTCGAAGCCGTAGGAGGAGAGGTCCTTGCCGTAGCCGGACTTCTTGAAGCCGCCGTGCGGCATCTCCGCGACCAGCGGGATGTGGGTGTTGATCCAGACGCAGCCGAAGTCCAGGCGGCGCGACATCCGCATGGCGCGCGCGTGGTCCTTGGTCCACACCGAGGAGGCCAGCGCGTACTCGACGCCGTTGGCGTAGTCGACGGCCTGGTCCTCGTCGGAGAACTTCTGCACGGTGATGACCGGGCCGAAGACCTCGTTCTGGATGATCTCGTCGTCCTGGTTCAGGCCGGAGACGACGGTCGGGGCGTAGAAGTAGCCCTGGTCGCCGACCCGGTGGCCACCGGCCTCGACCTTGGCGTGGGCGGGCAGGCGCTCGATGAAGCCGGAGACCTGCTTGAGCTGGTTGGCGTTGTTCAGCGGGCCGTACAGCACGTCCTCGTCGTCCACGCCGCCGGTCTTGGTCTCGGCCGCGGCCTTGGCCAGCGCCTCGACGAAGGCGTCGTGGATCGACTCGTGCACCAGCACGCGGGTGGCGGCCGTACAGTCCTGGCCGGCGTTGAAGAAGCCCGCCACCGAGATGCCCTCGACGGCCTCGGCGATGTCGGCGTCCTCGAAGACCACGACCGGGGCCTTGCCGCCCAGCTCCAGGTGGACGCGCTTGACGTCCTTGGAGGCGGACTCGGCGACCTGGATGCCGGCGCGGACGGAGCCGGTGATGGAGGCCATCGCCGGGGTCTTGTGCTCGACCATCAGCTTGCCGGTCTCGCGGTCGCCGCAGATCACGTTGAAGACGCCGGCCGGCAGGTCCAGCTCCTTGAGGATGCCGCCGATGATCTCGGCCAGCAGCACGGTGGAGGCCGGGGTGGTGTCCGAGGGCTTGAGCACGACGGCGTTGCCGGCGGCGATGGCCGGGGCGAACTTCCAGACCGCCATCATCATCGGGTAGTTCCACGGCGCGACCTGGGCGCAGACGCCGACCGGCTCGCGGCGGATGATCGAGGTCATGCCGTCCATGTACTCACCGGCGGCCTTGCCCTCCAGCAGGCGGGCGGCACCGGCGAAGAAGCGGATCTGGTCCACCATCGGGCCGATCTCCTCGGAGAGGGTCAGCGCGCGCGGCTTGCCGGTGTTGCGCACCTCGGCGTCGACGATCTCGTCGGCCCGGGCCTCGACCGCGTCGGCGATCTTCAGCAGCAGCTTCTGCCGGGTGCTCGGGGTGGCGTCGCGCCAGATCGGGAACGCGGCGGCGGCGGAGGCCATGGCGGCGTCCACGTCCGCGGCACCCGACAGCGGCGACGTCGCGTACACCTCGCCGGTGGTCGGGTCCACGATGTCGAGGGTGCGGCCGTCGGCCGCGTCGACGAACTCACCGTTGATGTAGTTGCGCAGCGTGCGAAGGTCGCTCACGGGGTCTCTCCTCGGTCTGGGCCTGCGGCATTGCAGAATCCGGCGCCATGGTACGTCGGCGGATCAGGCGGGCGAAGGGTGCCGAGTGGCCGTGCCCGGTGCGGCGCGATCCACTGGTGGCGGAATGCGCGCCTCCCTGCGGGGGCGCGCGCGTACGGTGCCAGGGTAGCCGCAAGACTGCCGTGATCGACAGGGCAATGGCGCGTCAGCGATGAAATCCGCATGCGTTGTCCGAGATCTCGACGAAATCAGCAGTTTCCACGCTTGCGAACAGAGGAACGATCAGGCACAGTGGCGGCGTGGCCAACCGCGACCGGAACGCGAGCGTTCCCCTCGATGCCGCCTCCAAGGCGATCATCGAGCAGCTGCAGGAGGACGGGCGCCGCCCGTACGCCGCCATCGGCAAGGCCGTCGGCCTGTCGGAGGCGGCCGTGCGACAGCGCGTCCAGAAGCTGCTCGACCAGGGCGTGATGCAGATCGTCGCCGTCACGGACCCGCTCACCGTCGGCTTCACCCGCCAGGCGATGGTCGGCATCCGCGTCGAGGGCGACATCGAACCCGTCGCCGACGCGCTGGCCGCCCTCGACGAGGTCGACTACGTCGTCTGCACCGCAGGCTCGTTCGACCTCCTGGCCGAACTGGTCTGCGAGGACGACGAGCACCTGCTCGAACTGATCAACAAGCGCATCCGCGCGCTTCCCGGCGTGCGGAGTACCGAGAGCTTCGTTTACCTGAAGCTCCGGAAACAGACCTACACCTGGGGCACCCGATGACAGCCGACCCGGCCCAGAAGGACCTTTCCAAGACCGCCTACGACCACCTGTGGATGCACTTCACCCGCATGTCGTCGTACGAGAACTCCCCCGTGCCCACCATCGTCAAGGGTGAGGGCACGTACATCTGGGACGACAAGGGCCGGAAGTACATCGACGGCCTCGCCGGCCTGTTCGTCGTGCAGGCCGGTCACGGCCGCACCGAGCTCGCCGAGGTCGCCGCCAAGCAGGCCAAGGAACTCGCGTTCTTCCCGATCTGGAGCTACGCGCACCCCAAGGCCGTCGAGCTGGCCGAGCGCCTGGCCAACTACGCCCCGGGCGACCTGAACAAGGTCTTCTTCTCCACCGGCGGCGGCGAGGCCGTCGAGACCGCCTGGAAGCTGGCCAAGCAGTACTTCAAGCTGACCGGCAAGCCGACCAAGTACAAGGTCATCTCCCGCGCCGTCGCCTACCACGGCACCCCCCAGGGCGCGCTGTCCATCACGGGCCTGCCGGGCCTGAAGGCCCCGTTCGAGCCGCTGGTGCCGGGCACCCACAAGGCCCCGAACACCAACATCTACCGCGCCCCGGCCTTCCTCGAGGGCCCGGACGGCACGGTCGACCCCGAGGCGTACGGCCGCTGGTGCGCCGACGAGATCGAGGTCGCCATCCTCAACGAGGGCGCCGACACCGTCGCCGCCGTCTTCGTGGAGCCGGTGCAGAACGCCGGCGGCTGCTTCCCGCCGCCGCCCGGCTACTTCCAGCGCCTGCGCGAGATCTGCGACCGCCACGACGTGCTGCTGGTCTCGGACGAGGTCATCTGCGCCTTCGGCCGCCTCGGCACCATGTTCGGCGCCGACAAGTTCGGCTACCAGCCCGACATGATCACCTGCGCCAAGGGCATGACCTCGGGCTACTCCCCGATCGGCGCCACGATCATCTCCGACCGCCTGGCCGAGCCGTTCTACAAGGGTGACAACACCTTCCTGCACGGCTACACCTTCGCCGGTCACCCGGTCTCCTCGGCCGTGGCACTCGCCAACCTCGACATCTTCGAGCGCGAGGGCCTCAACCAGAAGGTCCTCGACAACGAGGCCGCCTTCCTGGGCACCCTGAACAAGCTGCGCGACCTGCCGATCGTCGGCGACGTCCGCGGCAACGGGTACTTCTACGGCATCGAGCTCGTCAAGGACAAGGTCACCAAGGAGTCCTTCAACGACGACGAGGTCGAGCGCGTGCTCTACGGCTTCCTCTCGAAGGCCCTCTTCGACAACGGCCTGTACTGCCGCGCCGACGACCGTGGCGACCCGGTCATCCAGCTGGCCCCGCCGCTGATCTCCGACCAGTCGACCTTCGACGAGATCGAGCAGATCCTGCGGACCAGCCTCACCGACGCGTGGGCGAAGCTCTGATCCCCTGAGCCCTCCTCCCCACCCTCCGCCGAAGGGCGGCCCCGACTGCCTGGACTCCGGGCGCCGGGGCCGCCCTTCGGCGTTCACGCCATGATCACGTCCGCATCACGGTCGTACGACCAAACATGCCTGAATGCGGGTGATTTGCCCGTGATGGACCAGTGCGCCGCAACCGCGACCGTCCCCGGTCGTTCTAATCTGACGACTGTCATATCCCTGCGGCCACCCAGGATGGAACCCCATGCCAGCGGCACCGCCTGACAACGACGTGCTGTGGGCCCGAGGGATCGTCAAGTCCCACAACGGCACCCCCGCCCTGCGCGGCATCTCGATCGGCGTCCGCGAGGGCGAGGTGCTCGCCGTCACCGGCCCGCGCGGCTCCGGAAAGAGCACCCTGCTCGGCTGCCTCTCCGCCCAACTCCCCGTCGACGAGGGCGAGGTGTGGTTCAACAGCTCCCCCGTCCACACCCTCGGCCGGGCCGGCCGCGAACGGCTGCGCCGCGACCGCTTCGGCTTCGTCGGCTCCGAGCCGCACCTGGTGCCCGAGCTGACCGCCCGCGAGAACGTCGCCCTGCCGCTGCTGCTCGCCGGCGCCGGCAACAAGGCCGCCTACACCGCCGCCTCCGAATGGCTGGAGCGCCTCGACGTCGGCGACATCGCCAAGCAGCGCCCCGACCGGCTCCTCCAGAGCCAGCGCCAGCGCATCGCCGTCGCCCGCGCCCTCGCGCCGCTGCCGCCCGTCGTCTTCGCCGACGACCCCACCGCACCGCTGCACCGCGAAGCCGCCGACCAGGTCCTGCGGATACTGACCAGCGCGGCCCGCTCGCACCAGCTCACCCTCGTCCTGGCCACCCACGACCCCGAGCTCGTCCGGTTCGCGGACCGCGCCGTCGCCCTCGTCGACGGACGGCTCACCGCCCCCGCCGCCCCCGTCCCGCGCGGCGCCGCCGTCACGGCCACCCCGAGCCGCTGAAAGAGTCGCCGTGTTCTACCTCCGCCTGGCCCGGGGCTACCGGGTGCCCGACCTCGGCCGCTGGCTGCTCACCGCCCTGGCCGCCGCCGTCGTCGCCGCCTTCCTGCTGCGCTCCCTCGGCCGGGCCATGAGCGAGCCGCACGGCGCCGAGGACGCGCTCGTGCGCCTGCTCTGGTGCCTGCCCCCGCTGGCCGCCGTCGCCTGGTTCGCCGCCGTCGCCGCCCGCTCGGTGCCCGCCCGGCGGCCCGAACGCATCGCGGGCCTTACCGCCGCCGGGGCCGGCACCGGCCGCATCCGGGCCCTGATCGCCGGCGAGGTCGCGCTCGCCTGCGTCCTCGGCAGCCTGCTCGCCCTGCTGCTCTTCCTCGTCCTGCGCAACGACATCGCCGGGCCCTCGCTCGCCCCCGACCTCGGCATGGGCGTGCCGCTGCCCGCCGCCGCCCCGGTCACCCTGCTCGCCCTGGTGCCGCTCACCGCCGGGATCGCCGCCGCCTGCTCCGTCCCCGCCGCCGACGCCCTGCCCGGCGGCCGCACCTCGGCCCGTACGGGCTTCGGCCCCTGGCGCATCGCCCTGCCGACCGGGCTGGTGATCATCGGCGCCGCACTCGAACTCATCGCCCTGCGCCCCGGCGCCGCCGTGGACGGCCGCCCGATCCACCTGCCCGCCGGGCTCGGCTCCACCAGCACCGCCGCCCTCGGCGGCTGGGCCGCCGGCGCGATCGGCCTCGCCCTGCTCACCGGCCCCCTGCTCGGCTGGACCGGCCGCCTGCTCGCCCTCGGCCGGCCCACCCCGCTGCGACTGCTCGCCGGCCGCGGGCTCACCGCCCAGGCCCGCCGGCTCGGCCCGCCGCTGGCCGTACTCACCCTGGTCCTCGCGGTGGTGCTCACCACGATCCGCTACTGGATCGGCACCCCCGACCGGGCCGACGGCCTGCCCGCCGTCGAGGCCGGGCTCGTCCTCGGCTGCGCGATCGCCGCCGTCGTCGCCCGCCTCGCCGAGGTCCGCACCGACCGCCGGGGCGTCACCGAGGCGCTGCTGCGCCTGGGCACCTCGCCCCGGCTGCTCTTCGGCGCCATCGCCCTGCGCACCCTGGCGGTCGGCACCACCCTGCTGCTCACCGGCGGGGCGACCGCCGCACTGGCGGCCGCCGGGCTCCGGTAGCTGTCTTTTCCGCTGCCGCGGTGACTAGCCCGCCGCGGCGAGCTGGCCGCAGGCGCCGTCGATCTCCTGGCCGCGGGTGTCGCGGACGGTCGTCGGCACGCCGTGGGACTGGAGCCGGCGGACGAACTCGCGCTCGTCCTCGGGCCGCGAGGCCGTCCACTTGGAGCCGGGCGTCGGGTTCAGCGGGATCAGGTTCACGTGCACCCGCTTGCCCCGGATCAGGCGGCCGAGCAGGTCCGCGCGCCACGCCTGGTCGTTGATGTCCTTGATCAGCGCGTACTCGATGGAGATCCGGCGGCCGGACTTCTCCGCGTAGTTCCACGCGGCGTCCAGCACCTCGGCGACCTTCCACCGGGTGTTCACCGGCACCAGCTCGTCGCGCAGTTCGTCGTCCGGGGCGTGCAGCGACAGCGCCAGGCGGCAGCTGAGGCCCTCGTCGGCGAAGCGGTGCATCGCCGGGACGAGGCCGACGGTGGAGACGGTGATGCCGCGCTGGGACAGGCCGAAGCCGTCCGGTGCCGGGTCGGTGAGCCGGCGGATCGAGGCCAGCACCCGGTTGTAGTTGGCCAGCGGCTCGCCCATGCCCATGAAGACCACGTTCGACAGCCGCGTCTCACCGCCGGGGACCTCCCCGGTCTTGAGGGCGCGCATCCCGGCGGCGATCTGCTCGACGATCTCCGCCGTCGACAGGTTGCGGGTCAGCCCCGCCTGGCCGGTCGCGCAGAACGGGCAGTTCATGCCGCAGCCGGCCTGCGAGCTGATGCACATGGTGACGCGGTCCGGGTAGCGCATCAGCACCGACTCGACCAGCGTGCCGTCGAAGAGCCTCCACAGCGTCTTGCGGGTGGCGTCGTCGTCGCAGGAGACGTGCCGCACGACCTTCATCAGGTCCGGCAGCAGCGCCTCGGTCAGCTTCGCCCGGCTGGCGGCGGGGATGTCCGTCCAGCTCTCCGGGTCGTCCGACATCCGGCCGAAGTAGTGGTTGGAGAGCTGCTTGGCGCGGAAGCCCTGCTCGCCCAGCTCGGCGACGGCCTCCTTGCGCTCGGCGGGGCTCAGGTCGGCGAGGTGTCGCGGGGGCTTGGCGCCGCGCGGCGCGACAAACGTGAGTTCTCCGGGCTTAGGCATGGTTCATCCAGTGTCGCAGACGCGCGGAGGCCCCGGACGCGACAGGCGTCCGGGGCCCCTTCACCGCTTCACCGCGCCACCGCGGGCGGCTCAACTGCCGACGAAGGCCGCCAGCAGCAGCCAGACCACCGGGGCGGTCGGCAGGAGGGAGTCCAGGCGGTCCATGATGCCGCCGTGGCCGGGCAGCAGGGTGCCCATGTCCTTGATCCCGAGGTCGCGCTTGATCATCGACTCGCCCAGGTCGCCCAGGGTGGCGGTGACGGCCGCGCAGCCGCCCAGGATCAGGCCCTGCCACCAGCTGCCGTCGTCGATGATCAGCTGCATCAGCACGGCGCCCGCCAGCATCGACAGCGCGATGCCGCCGGCCAGGCCCTCCCGGGTCTTGCCGGGGCTGATCGTCGGGGCGAGCTTGGTCTTCCCGAACTTGTAGCCCACCGCGTAGGCGCCGGTGTCGCTGCAGATCGTGACGATCAGGAACAGCACGATCCGCTGCGGGCCGTCGTCGGCCGCCAGCATCATCGCGACGAAGGTGGCCAGGAACGGCACGTAGAACGCGGTGAACACGCCCGCCGTTATGTCGCGCAGGTAGTTCTCCGGCGGTTCGGCCATCCTCCAGACCATCACCGCCAGGCCCGTCAGCGCGAGCGAGGCCGCGGCCCACTGGATGCCGGCCCAGTAGCCGGTGGCGACCATGGCGACGCCGCCCACGACCAGCGGGACCAGCGGCGCCTTGATCTCCTTGCGCTCGGCGAGCCGACTGGTCAGCTCCCAGACGCCGACCGCGACGGCGGCCATGACGACGAACAGGAACAGCGCCTTCACCACGAACAGCGAGGCGATGATCACCGCGCCGAGGCCGACCCCCACGCCTATGGCGGCCTGGAGGTTGCGGCCACCGCGCTGCTTGCGCGGCTGCGGCTGCGGGGCGGGCTGGGCGGCCACGGGTGTCTCCTGCCCTGGATGGGACGACGGCGTGAACGGGGGCTGCCCGGCCGCCGGGTGGCTCGGCGGCGGCGCGGGAAGCACCGGAGCCCCCGGGAACGGCTGGGCGCCGGCTCCGGGGGTGGCGTCGTCGGCTATCACGCGCAGCACCACCGTCTCGCTGCCGCCGGGAGCCGCCGGCGGCTGCTCGTCGCGGAACAGCGGGCCGCCGCTCAGTCGGCCGGCCTCCCGGGCCTGGCCGGGGTCGGGCGCACCGTGGTACGGACCGGGGTCGGCCGGCACGGGAGGCATGACCTGAGTCTCCTCCGCGTCGCCGTGCCAGTACACCGGAGGCTGCTGCGGCTGATCCGGACCGGGGCGGCCGCCCGGCGCCGCCGGTCCCGGGGCGGCCCCGTGGCCGGGGTGTCCCTGGAACGGCGCGGGCGCCGGGTGCTCGCCGCTGTACCCGGGAGCCGGGTGGGCCGACGCCGGGTAGGCCGGCGGCACGGGTTCCTGCGGCTGCGGCGCCGGGCGGTACGGCTGGAACTGCTGGTCGGACGGGCCCCAGTAGCCAGGGGCGTCAGGGGCGTCGTTCATCAGACCTCGAGCAGCTCGGCTTCCTTGTGCTTCAGCAGCTCGTCGACCTGGGCCACGTACTTGGCCGTGGTGTCGTCGAGCTCCTTCTCGGCGCGGCGGCCGTCGTCCTCGCCGACCTCGCCGTCCTTCACCAGCTTGTCGATGGCGTCCTTGGCCTTGCGGCGCACGGCGCGGATCGAGACCTTGGCGTCCTCGCCCTTGGTGCGCGCGATCTTGATGAACTCGCGGCGGCGCTCCTCGGTCAGCTCGGGCAGGACCACCCGGATGATGGAGCCGTCGTTGGACGGGTTGACGCCGAGGTCGGAGTCGCGGATCGCCTGCTCGATGGCCTTGAGCGCGGTCTTGTCGAACGGCGAGACGACCGCCATCCGGGGCTCCGGAACCGAGAACGAGGCCAGCTGGTTGATCGGGGTGATGGCGCCGTAGTACTCGGCGACGATCTTGGCGAACATCGCCGGGTGGGCACGGCCGGTGCGGATGGCCGCGAGGTCGTCCTTGGCGACGACGACGGCCTTCTCCATCTTCTCCTCGGCCTCGAGGAGGGTCTCTTCGATCACTGTGGTCTCCCTGTCCGGTTCATCTGCTGTGGGTTCCGACCGGTCACGCCTCGGCGGCCGTCCGGTGCGGCTGGTTGCTGCTCAGGCCCGGACGGAATCCTGGCTGATGAGTGTGCCGATCTTCTCACTCTTCACCGCGCGCGCGATATTGCCCTCCGCCAGCAGTTCGAAGACCAGCATCGGAAGGTTGTTGTCCTTGCACAGCGTGATCGCGGTGAGGTCGGCGACCTTGAGGTCGCGGGCGATGACCTCGGAGTAGTCCAGGGCGTCGAACTTGACCGCGTCCGGGTTGGTCCGGGGGTCGGAGTCGTAGACGCCGTCCACGCCGTTCTTGCCCATCAGCAGGACGTCGGCGTGGATCTCCAGGGCCCGCTGGACGGCCGTGGTGTCGGTCGAGAAGTACGGCATGCCCATACCGGCACCGAAGATCACCACGCGGCCCTTCTCCAGGTGCCGGACGGCCCGCAGCGGCAGGTACGGCTCGGCGACCTGGCCCATGGTGATCGCGGTCTGGACGCGGGTCTCGATGCCCTCCTTGACCAGGAAGTCCTGCAGCGCGAGGCAGTTCATGACCGTGCCGAGCATGCCCATGTAGTCGGAGCGCGCCCGGTCCATGCCGCGGACCTGGAGCTCGGCGCCCCGGAAGAAGTTGCCGCCGCCGATGACCACCGCGACCTCGGTGCCGGCGCGGACGACCGTGGCGATCTCCCGGGCGATCGCGTGCACGACGTCCGGGTCGACGCCGAGCCCGCCGCCACCGGCGAAGGCTTCACCGGACAGCTTGAGCAGCACCCGGCGGCGCGAACCGGCCTTGGGGTCCTGCGCGGTCTCCTGCGTCTCCTGCATGGAAAGCTCCTTTATTGCACCTGCTGGCTCACGGACGCGGGCTATGCGGGCCCATGTCTGCGCGTACACGCGAGGAGGCCACTGCCGCGGGAACCGGTTCGGTGTCCTGCACGGCAATGGCCTCCTCGTCGTTCATGGTGCCGACGCGGGCCGCCCGTTGACGGTTGGCGCTGGGTGAGCCCGCTCGGCGTTCCTCCCGCCCTGGTCAGCGGGCGGGGGCGGTTCCCAGCCTAGAGGGGCCGGGGACCAGGGGGAACGTGGCTCAGGCGCCGACGCGGAAGCGGGCGAAGCGCTTGAGGGAGACGCCGGCCTCCTCGAGGACCTTGGCGACGGTCTTCTTGTTGTCCTTCGCGAAAGCCTGCTCCAGGACGGAGTTCTCCTTCACGAAGCCGGTGACGCGACCCTCGACGATCTTCGGCAGGGCGGCCTCGGGCTTGCCCTCCTCGCGGGCGGTGGCCTCGGCGACGCGGCGCTCGTTCTCGAGGGCCTCGGCCGGGATCTCCTCGCGGGAGAGGTACTTCGGGGCGAAGGCGGCGATGTGCTGCGCGACGTCCTTGGCGACCTCGGCGTTCTCCTTGTCCAGCTCGACCAGGACGCCGACGGCCGGCGGAAGGTCGGGGCTGGTCTTGTGCAGGTAGACCGCGACGAAGCCGTCGCCACCGAACTGGGCGAAGCGACGGAAGACGATCTTCTCGCCCAGGGTCGCGTTGGCCTCGTCCACGAACTGCTGGACGGTCTTGCCGGCCTCGATCTCGGAGGCCAGGGCGGCGTCCAGGTCGGCCGGGGCGGACTCGGCGACGTGGGCGGCGATCGCGTCGGCGACCTTGACGAAGTTGTCACCCTTGGCGACGAAGTCGGTCTCGCAGTTCAGCTCGACCAGAACGCCGGACTTCTTGTCCTCGGCGATCAGCGCGGCGACGGCGCCGTTGGAGGCGTCACGGCCCTCGCGCTTGGCGACGCCCTTCTGGCCCTTGATGCGCAGGAGCTCGACGGCCTTCTCGACGTTGCCCTCGGCCTCGTCCAGGGCCTTCTTGCAGTCCATCATGCCGGCGCCGGTGAGCTCACGGAGCTTCTTGACGTCCGCGGCGGTGAAGTTCGCCATGGTGTGAATCTCTTCTCGCGTCTCGCGTGTCTGCGTGGGGATGCGCCGGGACCGGTGGTTCGGTCCCGGCGCGGGAGAGAGGGGCACCCGCCGGTTTCGTACCGGCGGCTGCCCCTCACCCGTGGTACGTCAGCCCTGCTCGGCCGGCGCCTCGGTGGCGGCAGCCTCGGTGACCTCGGCGACCTCGGTGACCTCAGCGGCCGGGGCCTCGGTGGCGTCGGCGTCGGCGGCCGGGGCCTCCTCGGCCTTCTTCTCGCCCTCGATCAGGTCCTTCTCCCAGTCGGCCAGCGGCTGGTCGGCACCCGGCTCGGCCTTGGCGTCGCCCTTGGCGACACCGGCGCGGGACTTGAGGCCCTCGGCGACGGCGTCGGCGATCACGCGGGTCAGCAGCGTGACGGAGCGGATCGCGTCGTCGTTGCCCGGGATCTTGTAGTCGACCTCGTCGGGGTCACAGTTGGTGTCGAGGATGGCGACGACCGGGATGTTGAGCTTCCGGGCCTCGCCGACCGCGATGTGCTCCTTCTTGGTGTCCACGATCCACACGGCGCTGGGAACGCGCTGCATGTCGCGAATACCGCCGAGGGTCTTCTCCAGCTTGTCGTGCTCGCGCTGGAGGACCAGGAGCTCCTTCTTGGTGAGGCCGGAACCGGCCACGTCCGAGAAGTCCAGCTCGCCGAGCTCCTTGAGGCGCTGCAGACGCTTGTAGACGGTCGAGAAGTTGGTCAGCATGCCGCCGAGCCAGCGCTGGTTCACGTAGGGCATGCCCACGCGGGTGGCCTGCTCGGCGATGGCCTCCTGGGCCTGCTTCTTCGTGCCGACGAAGAGGACGCTGCCGCCGTGGGCAACGGTCTCCTTGATGAACTCGAAGGCGCGGTCGATGTAGTTCAGCGACTGCAGGAGGTCGATGATGTAGATGCCATTGCGCTCGGTGATGATGAAGCGCTTCATCTTCGGGTTCCAACGACGGGTCTGGTGACCGAAGTGGACGCCGCTCTCAAGCAGCTCCCGCATCGTGACGACGGCCATGTGCCGTGCTCCTCAGGTGTTACGGCCCGGGCCTCGGGGCTCCCGCGAGGGGAGGCCGCCAAGGGCGCGGGTCAGTCTCGGTTGGTCCGTGGCAGTCAGGATGAAAGCCACGCCTGACGCCCCGATCGTGCCGAGCCGCTGCCACCCTCACGGTCCGGGGACCGGTCGGGCTCGGCGGACCGAGCGGCACTCGCACCTGGCGGGGGCTGCGGTCGAACCATGTCCGTCCACGTCCGTCCACCGGTGGCGGGGCGTGCGAAGTCGACCCGGCGGACCGGGTCGCGTGTGAAGTGTACGGGAAGCGCCGAGGGGCGGGCGACTCCGCGACCGGCCGACGCCCGGGACGGGCGGGGCTTACGGGGGCCGAGGGGCCTCGCCGGTGCGCTTCGATCCGCGGGCGGTATGCCGCCGGGCGGGCTCGCGCATGCCGTTTCTACACCGGACGGCGGTACGCGTACACCCGTCGGGGGGACGCGATGCGGACGGGTGGGCGGTTTATCCACAGGATTCCGGAACCGGGTGGTGCGGCGCCCCGGGTGCGGCCAGCCTCCGGGCATGGCTGCTCGCGGGGTGACGGTGCTGGTTCTGGCGGTGGTGCTCGCGCTGGCGGGCCCGGAGGTGGCACCGGCCGCCCCGGGCCCGGCCGACGCTGCGGCTCGCGCTGCGGCTGGAACCGCGTCTGGAACCGCGGCCGGCGCGGCGGCGCGGGCCTGGCCCGTGGGTGGGGGCGGCGGGGTGCTCGGGCGGTTCGATCCGCCGGTGAAGCCGTGGGCGGCCGGGCACCGCGGGGTGGACCTCGCCGCCGGGGCCGGAGCGGAGGTGCGGACGGCGGCGGCCGGGGTGGTCACGTTCTCCGGGCTGGTCGCCGGGCGGCCGGTGGTGAGCGTCACCCACCCCGGCTCCGGGGCTCCCCCGCTGCGGACCACCTATCTGCCGGTCCTGGGCTCGGTGGCCGTCGGGTCCACGGTGGACGCCGGGCAGGTGATCGGGCACCTGGCCCCGGAGGGGCGGCACTGCGGCGGACGCGACTGCCTGCACTGGGGGCTGCTGCGGGGCGGGCGCTACCTCGACCCGCTGGCCCTCTTCGGATCGGGCTCGGCGCGGCTGCTGCCGCTCGCCTCAGAAACGGTCGAGCCCGTGCAGGGCCATGGCCACGGCCGCGTCGGCGATCGCCTCCGGGCCCTCGGCCGGACAGCCCGCGCGGGGCCCCGCGGCCGACTGCTCGGCCTGGCGGACCGCCGCCTCCACGATCCCCTGCAGCAGCGCGGCGGCGAGCCGGGGCCGCTCGTGGCCCAGGTCCTCCAGCGCCCGGACGACCAGCCCGACCAGGTTCCCGTGCGCGGCGCGGATGCGCTCGCGCGCCGCCTCGTCGAGCTCCAGGGCCGAGATCGCCACGACCGCCCGGTGCCGGGGGTCGCCCGCCAGCGCCAGCTGGCCCCGGACGTACGCCTCGATCCGCTCGGCCGCGCTGTCGCAGCTCTCCATCCCGGCCTCGATCTCGGCCGCCCAGAGCGGGAAGTCCACCTCGCACAGCGCCTCGACCACGACGGCGCGGGAGCGGAAGTACTCGTAGACCGAGGAGCGGGCCAGCCCGGTGCGCGCCGCGAGCGCGGGGAAGGTCAGCGCCTCCATGCCGCCCTCGGTGAGCAGGGTGCGGGCAGCGTCGAGGAGGGCTGCCCGCTGCAGCTGGCGATGCTCGGCCACCGAGGCCGCTCGGATCTTCGGCACAGTGACACTGTACGGAGCCCTACCTCCGGCCGGTACGGCGCCGCGCATTCGAGGGACCGCGCAGGGCGCCGGTGGGCGGGCGCGGCTACCGGACGTCCGAGAGCTTGGCGCGCAGTTGGAGGACGGACTTGGTGTGGATCTGGCTCACCCGGCTCTCCGTCACGCCCAGCACCTGTCCGATCTCGGCGAGGGTGAGGCCCTCGTAGTAATAGAGCGTCACCACGGTCTTCTCGCGCTCGGGGAGGGTGTTGACGGCCTGGGCCAGCAGCCGGCGCAGCTCGCGGTCCTCGGCGACCTCGACGGGGTTGTCCGCGCCGTGGTCCTCCAGGGTGTCCATCAGGCTGAGCCGGTCGCCGCTCTCCCCCACCGGGTGCAGCAGCTCGTCCAGGGCGACGACGTTGGCGAGCGAGAGCTGGCTGAAGATGGCGTGCAGGTCCTCCAGCGCGATGCCCATCTCCGCCGCGACCTCGGGGTCGTGCGGCGTCCGGCGCAGCCGGGCCTCCAGCGTCGCGTACGTGCGCTCGACGGCCTTGGCCTTCTGGCGCACCGATCGCGGGATCCAGTCGAGGGCGCGCAGCTCGTCGATGATGGCGCCGCGGATGCGGCTGATCGCGTAGGTCTCGAACTTGATGGCGCGGCCGATGTCGAACTTCTCGATGGCGTCGATCAGCCCGAAGACGCCGGAGGAGACGAAGTCGGCCTGCTCGACGTTGGCGGGCAGGCCGACCCCGACCCGGCCGGCCACGTACTTGACGAGTGGTGAGTAGTGCAGGATCAGCTGCTCGCGCAGCCTGGCGTCACCGGTGTCCTTGTAGGAGCGCCAGAGTTCCTCGAGCGCGGTGCGGACCTGGGCCGCGGGCTCGTCGGGGCCGGCCTCGCGCCGGCCCCCCTCATGCCGGCCCGCCCGCTGGGGGCCCGGCGCCCGGGTCGCGTCGGGCTCGGGTGCTCCGGGGGGCGTGTCGGGCTCGGGCGCGGCGGCGTGCGCGCCGGCGGGCGCGTCCGCGGGCCGGCCCGGCAGCGCCGCCGGCCTGCCGCCCTGGCGCGACAAGCCTCCCATCGCTCCCGCCTGCTTGGACGGGAGCTCGGTCACGGTCCGCCGCTCGGTCCTCGGCCCGCCCGAGGACCGGGCGCCACCGGTCACTCTGTGTCCGGGAATGTGTGTGGGCATGCGTGGGTCTGCGCCGTTCTGCCGAGTCATGTGCTGATAGGGAAGGCATGTGGAGCGTAGCGTGACCGACTCACTGCAAAGCGCTACCGCCACTCGGTCGTCCCTCGATCCGGTGGCGTTCGCCGGCCGGAACCGGGCACACGAACGACGGAACAGGATCAGCAGGTCAGCCCGGTGCCCCGACTCGCACCACCTCCTCGCGCGCCGCTCCCGCGATCACCTCCTCCGCACCGCGCGCCAGTGCGCGCCGTGCCGTTCGACGAAGCCGAGTGATCCCAACTCGTAGAGTTTCTGGAGCACTTCGTCCGGCGGCAGCCCGGACTGCCGGGCCAGTCGTTCGATCGGCGCCCCTTCGGCCGTCGCCGGTACGGCCTCCAGCACCCGGGCGACCGCCGGCTCCAGCAGGTCCCGGGGCAGCACCGGGCCGGTGCGCTGCGGCGCGAGGTCCTCCCCGATCGCCCCGATCAGCTCGGTGATCTCGTCCGCGTCGGTGACGAGGGTGGCCGCGCCGCTGCGGATCAGGGCGTGCACCCCGGCGGAGAGCTCCGAGGTGACGGGCCCGGCGACGCCCATGGTGTGCCGGTTGAGGTCCCGCGCCCGTCTGGCGGTGCTCAGGGCGCCGCTGCGCACGGCCGCCTCGACGACGACGGTGCCCCGGGTGAGCGCCGCGATGACGCGGTTGCGCAGGACGAACCGGAACCGGTTGGGGTGTTCGCCGGGCGGGAGTTCGCTGACCAGCAGGCCCTGGACGCCGATCCGCCGGATCAGCGCGGCGTTGCCCTTCGGGTAGGCCACGTCCACGCCGCAGGCCAGCACCGCGATGGTCATCCCGCCGACGGCGAGCGCGCCCCGGTGGGCGGCCGCGTCGATGCCGTAGGCGGCTCCGGAGACCACCACCCAGCCGCGCTCGGCCAGTTGGGCCGAGAGCTCGCCGGCGACGTGGGCGCCGTAGGCCGTGCAGGCCCGGGAGCCCACCACCGAGACCGAGCGGAGGGCGAGCAGCCGCAGCGATCCGGTGCCCGTCGCCCAGAGCCCGATCGGGCGTCCGTCGCCCAGGTCGTCCAGTTGACTGGGCCATTCCGTGTCCCCCGGAATGATGAAGCGCCCACCGGCGTCCTGTACCCGTTTCAGGTCCCCCGCCGGGTCGAGGCCGGGCAGCCTCGCCTGGTATCCGGCGAGCCGGGTGGCGTCGAGCCCGGGGTGGTCGGGCACGGTGCCGTCGCGGATCGCGCGGACGAGTTCGGCGGCGGGGAGCCTGCCGAGCCAGCGGCCGACCATGGCGTCCCCGGGTTCGCTGACCCGGTTGAGCAGGACGCGGGCGAGCCTCTCCTCCTCCGGCCCGGTCACCGCCGGTGCCGTGTCCGGCGCTTGAAGATCCCCCAGCAGTCGGGTCATGCCTCGTCCCCTTTCCTGTCCTCCTGGACGGCCGGTGGGCCTTCCCGTCGGCCGAGGGCCCGTTCGGTCAGCGGGAGCCCCTGCTCGATTCCGGTGCGCAGGACCAGGGCGGTGCGCACGTCCCGCTGGTCCGGACGGTCACGGCCGGCCAGGTCGGCGACCGTCCAGGCGACCCGGAGCACCCGGTCCAGCCCCCGGGCCGTCAGCAGCCCGCGCTCCAGCTGCCGGGCCACGTCGTTGAGGGCGCCGGAGTCCAGCTGCCAGCGGGTGCGCAACTCGTGGCCCGGCACCTCGGCGTTGGTCCGCCACGGCGTCCCGGCCAGCCGGGCTGCGGCCCTCTCCCGGGCGGCCAGCACCCGGGCCGCGACGGTCTCGGTGGTCTCGGCCGTCACGTCCCGCTCCATGAGTTCGATCCTGGTGACCGGGGCGACCTGGACCTGGAGGTCGACCCGGTCCAGCAGCGGCCCGGAGAGCCGCCCCTGGTACCGGCTGACCATGGCGGGGGTGCACTCGCAGCCCTCGCCCCGCCGTGAGTACCGCCCGCACGGGCACGGGTTGGCGGCCAGGTTATGGGAGCCGTTCAATCTGTCCGTTGTCCACGGTGAAGTGCCCCACCGCCCTCCACAGGCAGCGGCTCGCACCAGCAGTGTGTGGGGGCCTATCTGTTCTCTCTTCCTGACCGCCGTCACCTAGCGTGACTCTCGCTAGGTGACCGGTCGAGAGCTCGACTCATGCCCGTGATCGCGTGGCGAACGCACTTGGCTGGGAAGAAGCTTTAGCCGTCTGGCTCCGGGGCAGTGTCAGGAGCGGCGATCGCCGCGAGCGCCCGAGCATTCAGGGAGTACCACAGTTGAGCTACAAGCAGCCCGATCTGCAGGTGACCTACGAGCCCAGCAAGGGATGGGCCCACTTCGTCCTCTATACCGAGCCCCAGCACGGCCTGACCAGCGCCGGCCTCAATGGCACGGTGTCCATCGAGAGGCAGACCCGTTACGTCAAGGAGTGGCTGGGCCGGCTCCAGAGGTGTGACCCGAACCCTTTGCACACCACGCTCGTCGGGAACAGTGATATCCCTGCCCTGTTCCACCCGTGCGTGTACGACGACAAGGACAGCCCGTCTGCGGTGGGCGGCGACGGTTGTGTGTGCTACCAGACTTCGTACGACCCTGAGTTCGGGCTCCCAGTGGTGGCGCACCACTACCGCACGGTCACGGGGAACATCGAGAAGTGGACCTACTCGACCTACGCGCCGGTCGACCTCCGGCCCAATGACACCTTCGCCTCGCTGATCATCGACCAGGGTGCGTACTTCTGGGTCCGGACGGCCAGCGGCCTCTTGTCGCTCCTCCCGGAGAGCCGGAAGGCAGGCGGGTACTCCATCGGGTACGGAGGCGGCGGTCCCACCAACCTTGCCTGGTACATCCAGCAGCTCATCGAGTCGAACGGGGGGAACACCGCCGCTGGCGCCCTTCGCGGGACCGGCATGCCGGACGCCAGGCTCCGCGAGTGGGTGTCGAGTGAGGAGTCTATGCAGACTCGGGAACTGACGCTGGATGACCTCCGGAGGATCCAGCGAGGCTGAGGCATCTCAGCTCACGTGCAACTCGCCGGCCCCGAACCACGGTTCGGGGCCGGGATGCGTTCGAGAAACCGCGGCATACCTGTCGGCAGTGGCGTGATCAGCTCCGACTAGAGGACGTCCTGACCGATGGCTTCGGCTCGGAGAACACCGTTGCGGTCGATGAAGTAGAGACCCATGTCGTGCATGTCGTGGAGCCAGTGCACCATCCCGGCCGCGTCCGGGATGAGATCCGCGTCCGGGTATTCCTGCTGTTTGCGGTTGTACCGCTGCCGGTACTCCTCCACCGTCCATCGCTTGCCGTCGGGGCAGGACTCGGTGATGACCGTGAACTCACCGGACTGGAGGACCTGTTCCAGCGCGATATCGGCCTTGCGCAGGGTCTCGCTCGGGTACCTCACCCCTGTGTTGTAGTGACGGAGCAGTTCAGCCGCGCGGGCTGGTCCGAGCTCGGTCTCTGCGTCGCCCGGCTGGGCCGGCACGTACAACGGGTAGGTCACGTGACCGCTGCGGGCGCGGGCAGCGGCAGCCCGGCGGGCGTGCTTCTTCCGCGTGGAGCTACTGGCCATCTTGGTGTCCCTGACTGTGGTGTTCGATGGGAATGTTCGACAGCGCCTCGGGCGTACGGCATGAGGCGGTTTCCGTCGGTCACTAGAAGAGGCCCGCCCCCTCCGGGTTCTCGTGGATGTATCCGTCCTCGCACACGAAACAGAACCCGATGCGGTGCCACCCGTGGATCTGCTCGATGAGGCCCGCCTCGTCCGCGACCTGGTCGATGGGATAGCCGTCTGAGGTCAGCTCGGCAACGATGTGGAGCCGGTGCTCCTCCAAGCTCCACGTCTTCGTGCTTCGGTCGTCCCACCGGAGCACGGAGAAGTGGTTGAGCCGGAGGATGCGCTCAAGTTCGATGTCGGCCCTTCTCAGGGTTGACTTGGGCTGATAGAGCCGGAGGAGTTGGGCGGTCCGCTCAGTGCCGAGCTGTTCCTCGGCTTCTCCCGGCAGCGAGGCCCCGTAGAGCGGGTGGTCGGAGTGGTCGGGATGTCCGACTGGGGCGTCTACGGAGAACGCCTGGTCTTCTGCCACATGCACGACTGTTATCCCCTTCGGCGAGTTTGCCCCGGAAGGTACCGCAGCGCCCGGTTGCGGGTGGATGTGGCGCGCGCTGCATTCGACCAGGCGAGTGTCAGCTCAACGGCGGCGGCCGTGTGGTGATCCCCTCCAGATCAATGCCCCATGGATGCGCGGACGGCTCGGAGCGGCGTCGGCTACAGCCGGTGCGGAGCCGACGGACGGCAGGCGAGCCGAGCCGGTGGCGTGTCCGTCGGCAATTTCCGCGCTGCAAACCGGCGTGGAGAGCGATCGGACTGGTATCCAGGAACATGTGTGGCTCCCGGCGGCTGGTACGCCGGGAGCCACACTTGCGTTCGAAACCGGTGGGCTACAGCGTGCCGCCGGTGAAGCGGTCGCTGGTCTTGAGCTCGGCGATGAATGCGGTCCAGTCCTCGGCGGTGAAGCCGAGGACCGGGCCGGTGCCGCCAGCCTTGGTGTCGCGGACCGCGACGGTGCGAAGGGAGCCGGCCGGGAAGAGGCCGGTCTCGACGCATTCGGCTTCGTTGCCGCTGTAGCTGGACTTGTGCCAGCCATGTGCGCCCTGATCGAGATTGTGCACTGCGAGCTGCCTTTCGGACGGAGGGAGCCAACTCACTTGGCTGAGAGGGCTTCCAGCAAGTATGTCCGGGTGTCCACTATCGACAGCGCTTGTGCCTGGAGGTGGGTGAACCGGTCAGCGGTCAGGCGGACCTCGGCCGGATCGTCGCTGAAGGAGTTGATGTTGGTTCCCTCGACGTACGTGATGCTGCCGTCGGCCGTGTCGTCGAAGCTCAACAGCATGAACGAGCCCGACATGCCGACGTGCTCGCCGGCGCTGAAGGGCAGTATCTGGATCGAGATGTTGTGCCGCTGGCTCAGGTTGAGCAGGTGTTGGATCTGGTCGCGCATGACAGCCGGCCCGCCGACCACGGTGCGGATGGCGGCTTCTCCGATGATCGCCCAGACCTGGGGCGGGTTGTCGCGCTCCAGGATTTCCTTGCGCCGCTGACGCAGGTCGAGCAGTTCGTCGAGTGGCAGTGGCTGGCCGCCTCGCCGCAGGGTTTTGCCCACTTCGATGATCGCCGAGCTGTACTCCCGGGTCTGGAAGATGCCCGGAATGGCCAGGATCTGGAAGGTGCGGATGTCGGTGGCCAGGTCCTCGACGTCGGCGACGTCCACGATGGTGGGGCCGACCTTGGAGCTGTAGCCGGACCACCAGCCGCGTACGCGGCCGTGCTTGGCGAGCTGGACGAGCCGCTCCAGCAGTTTCTCGTCCTCGACGCCGTAGATCTCGGCGTACGCCTTGGCATCGGCGACGCTGACCGCGGTGTGGCCGGACTCCTGGCGCCGCACCGCGGAGACACCGACGCCGAGCTTGATCGCCACCGATTCCACGGTGATGTCG
This sequence comes from Streptomyces sp. NRRL WC-3742, assembly GCF_000720635.1. GTDB lineage: Bacteria > Actinomycetota > Actinomycetes > Streptomycetales > Streptomycetaceae > Kitasatospora. The sequence goes on from NZ_JOCF01000037.1 coordinate 34,389, forward strand.
CGCTCCTCGCGCAGACGCCGCAGCTGCCCGCCGAGCAGGCGCTTGCGGATCGTGGGGACTCCCTTGTAGCTCATGTCTCCCCCTGGGATGAGGACGGTGTGCATCAGTGTGGCGTTTCCCGCGCCACATACGCCAGTTCGGAAAACTGAAAACGTGTCACCTGACACTCTTGCAGTTCTGCGCACAGTACGGGATGGTGTTTGCCACGCTCTCACCGTGGGTGTCTCTAGACGCACGGGGAGTGATCATCTCCGTGCCTTCTGGGGGTCCCCCATGCCTGAGATCTCGCAGCTTTCACTTCATCCGCGTTCCACTTCGTTGCTCGTGCTGTGTCCGCCCTTGCCGGTGGTGCTGCTCGTGGCACCGACCGCCAAGGACGCTTCCGCCGCCCGCCGGTCCGCCGTGAGCGCCGTCAGCGCCTGGCAGCCGCTGGTAGGGAGGGCGGTCCTGAGGGACCTGGAACTCTGCACGGCTGAGCTGTTGAGCAACGCCGTGCTGCACGCCCGGACCACGAGCACGCTGCTGGTGTGCTGGACCGGCGAGCGCCTGCGCGTCGAGGTGTCCGACGCCAGCGGCCGGATGCCCACCACCGAGTGCCCTCTGGGCAACGCCGAGCACGGGCGCGGACTGCAGCTGGTCAACGCGCTGGCCACCGCTTGGGGGACAGTGCGGTGCGGCGACGGCAAGACGATCTGGGCCGAGTTCGGCGCCGACGGGCCGTGCGAAGCCGCCGGCGGTCGCTTGGAAACCGCGTGCTGACCGCCGTGAGAGCAAGTGCCGACGGTTTCGACTGTGAGGCGCTGGCCATCTCGGACCACCGCGCGGACGGTCAGGCGTACACGCAGCCGATGTTCTGGCTGTGCCGCTACCGGGCCGACGACATCCAGGCGGCCACGGCCTGGCTGGTCGACCGCATGGAGATGTTCTCCCTGCTGCTGGACGGTCCGGCCGCGAACACTGCGGCCCGCTGGCTGGGCGACCAGCGTCTGTGGGCCGGCGCTCTGGCCGCCCTGCGCGCCGGACGGCGGGTGAATGTCGGTGACGTCGATTCCTTTGGCGTGCGCTACGAGCTCGCCGTCAACCCTCTGGCCCGGACCTCACCCGCCGACTTCGGCATCTTCCCGAAGGGTGCTGCCGCATGAGCGCGCCGAAGCTTCAACCCGGCGTGTGGTGCGAGTGCTTCGTCCACTCGCCGCAGCAGGACGAAGGCCCTCGGCTCCTGGCCTCCTTCGAGGCGTCCACCCCGGCGGGAGCCGTGCGCTGGATGCGCGTCGCGGTGCGGCTGACGGTGTCCGCGCTGGAGGGACCGGAGGCCGAGGCCGTCGAGGACTGGCTGTTCACCGGCCAGGCCGCCGCGGTGGACGCGCTGAACGGCGGCGAGCCCTATGCGTTCGCCGTGCGCCACCGGCACACGCGCGTCGAGTGGACGGCTCGCCCGGTGCTGTTCGCCCCGCTCGCTGACCGCCAGGCCGCAGTGCTTCCGCCGTGTGCATATCGCTTCACGCCCCCCAGTCCGGCCGCGCTCCCGCCGGCGGCCACCCCGTAGACCCCTTCCCAGCCCGGCCCCGGACCGCTGGCCCGGTCGGCCTGGGAAGGACGCTCCGCCCACCTGTCGTGCAAGGCGAAGGGCAAGGAGAACGACGTTGCGCATCCTGGTCGACGGATTAGACCTCTCTGGCAAGACCACCCTGACTCACGCGCTGGTCGGCGAGTTCGCCGACCGCGGTGTCCCGGCCGTGCGCCACCGGGGCATGCTCGCTCACCACCACCCGATCGAGCCGATCCTCAAGCGCCTGCCGCTGTTCCGCCAGCCGGACAGCAGCTTGATCACGACAGCCTTCCTCGGCGCCGGATACGCGCTGGACGCGCTGCTGGTGAAGGCCGACCCGCCCCAGCCGCGGGGCACCGTCCTCGTCCAGGACGGCTACGCGGACCGGACCGTCGCCTTCGGCATCGCGGGCGGCCCCTACCTTGCGGCCGTGCTGGGCCTGCGCTGGCCGGCTCTGTTCGCCCCCTTCGACCTGGCCGTCTACGTCCACGCGCCGATCGCCGTGCGCCGCAAGCGCGTCGCCGGACGCGAGGACATCGACGCGAACGATCGCCGCAGCGTCGAGGACCGCCCCTTCGCCGACCTGTTCAATGCCGTCCTGCTGCACGGCATGGGCCGACGCCACCGGCGCCTGCTCGTCTTCGACACCGCCGAGCACTCCCCGCAGCAGATGGCCCGTCAGATAGCGGACGCAGCTCTCGCGACCGCGTCCACCGAACGGAGGACCGCATGACCGCACCACCCACCGCCCTGGCCGTCCCGACCGAGTTGGCCGGCGCCGCCGCCCGGGGCCTGAGCCAGGCCCTGGGCGGGCGCCCGCTCGTCATCGCCGAGCGGTTCACCTCCGCCGCCCGCACCGCCTACACCGGCCCGGCCGCCATCGAGGCCGCCCGCCCGGTGCTCGCCATCGGCTGCTACCGGCCGTGGCAGGCCGCGTTACCCCTGGCGGTGGTGGCCGCCGAGACGCGCACCGGAATCCGCGGTGAGCACGAGCGGCACACCTGGCCCGAGCAGGTCGACCGCACGGCCCGCCGCGTCCTGGCCGGGCTGGACAAGCCCGTGATCGCCGCCTGGTACGCGACCAACCGTCTCATCGGGTGGGCCGGGCCCGGTGGGCAGGTCGCCGCCATCGACGTGGTCCTTCGGCGGCAGCTGGAGGACAAGGCGTTCTTCGCCCACCTGCTGGCCGAAGCCGGCGTTCCGGCCGCCTTGCGCATCCCCTCGGTGCGGGTCGAGACCCGCCTTCCGTCGCTGGCCGACCTACAAAGAAGCGTCGGCACCCAGCGCCTGGTGGTCCAGTGCGGAGCCGACTCCGGCGGACGCGGGACCGTGTTCGTCCACGACGAGAACGACCTCGACCACGCCTCCCGCATGAGGGGGCCGTACCGGGTGTCGGCGTTCGTGGCGGGCTGGTCGTCCAACACCACCGTGCTGACCGTCCCCGACGGGAACGGCTCGGTGAGCGTCTATGTCGACCGGCCCTCCCACAAGGCGGTCGGCGTCCCGGAGGCGGGGATCGGACCGGGCAAGAGCGCCGGGAACATGTGGAACCGTCCCTGGCCCCGTGCGGCGGCCGAAGCCCTGGTGGACGCCGCGGTGCGGGTGGGCCGGTGGGCCTGGCACACCCACCGCATGGCCGGCCTGTTCGGACTGGACGCCATGCTCACCCCGGACGGCCGCGTGCAGCTGAACGAAATCAACTGCCGCAACCAGGGCACCACCGAGGTCTCCGCCGTCAACCAGCAGCTGCGGGGCCTGCCGCCGTTCCTCCTGGCCCACCTCACCGTCCTGCTGGACGGGCGGGTGGACTGGCTGCCCGACTCGGAGGCGTTCAACGCGGCCACCGTCGAATCCGCCGTCAACCCGACTCCGGGTCCGTTCTACCTGAAGATCCGCAACCGGTACCCGCACCCGGTCGTCCTCAACGACTCGTTGCCCGGCTCCGGCCTCTACAGCGTGCGGGCTGGCCACCTGCTGCATCTCGGCGAAGGCTCCCACCCCGCCCAAGCGAACGCGGACGCCGGGCAGGTGCTGCTGGCCAACCTGCCCGTGCCCGGCGTGGTGTGCCCGCCCGGCGCGGAGATCGGCACCGCCGAAGGCATCGCCACCGCCACCGGCGGCCCCTTCAGCGGCCCCCACGACCTCTCGCCGTACGGCCAGTTCGTCCTCGACGCCCTCGACCACCACCTGATCACCCTCGACCGCCCGGAGGCGACCTCGCGATGACCACCGTCACCACCGCCCCGTCCCTGCGCGACCAGCTGCGGGAACTGCCCGACGAGGCGTTCACCCGCCTGCAGTACCTCGCCCCGGCCGTGGGCTGCCTGAACGCCTGCGCGATGTGCTCCCAGGGCGCCGGTCACGACGTCTGGCAGCTGACCGAACGCGGCCTGACCGACCTGGTCGGCGCGCTGGCCGACGTCGCCGCCGAGCGCGGCCTGCGGCTGGCCGGCGGGCGCGACCACCGCCCCGGCGTGCTGTTCCCCTACCTCGACAACGACATCGCCTCCTATCCCTACCTGGACACCTACGCGGCCCTGGCCCGCGACGTCCTCGGGGTCAAGCTGCGGGTCTCGACCATCGGGTACTCGTCGAACTCGCCGCAGCTGGTGGCCATGCACCAGCGGATCGTCTCCGGCTACGGCGACGTCTTCTCCGGCATCCGCTTCTCGCTGACCCCGTACGCCATCGGCTACCAGGGCAAGGCGCCCGGCACCTCCCGCACCGCCTACACCCACGACCTCGCGTCCGCGCTGGCGACCTACCGGCCGCTGCTGGACCGCCTCGGCCACGGGGCACCAACCGCCGCCGTCGAACTGCGGTTCTCCCCGCTGCTGGGCACCGACCCCCTCACCGACACCCACGTCGGCGGCCGGCACGTCCTGGCCTGCGGCCCGCACCTGCTGATCGCCGAGAACGAGGACGAGATGCCGCTGCCGTACACCGAGATCGAGCGCCTGGACGAGAACAACCAGCCCGTGTACTCCCGCCCCGGCGCCCCCTACCTGCACGTGGTCACCAGCAGCGGCCTGCCGATCCCTGTCCTGGTCGACGACATCCTCACCGGCGCCCTGGACGAGCCGCACCTGGTCACCGAGGTCCGCGTCCACCGGTTCGCCAACGCCGACGGCGACCACTTCGCCGCCGACTGCGACTTCCACCCCGACGGGCGCTTCACCGCCCTGCACCTGTACACGCGCACCGACAAGCGCCGCACCTCGGGCTACACCGACGCCACCCGACACTTCCTCAACGAACTCCTCGCCCACAAGGCGACCAAGGGCCTGGGCCGCCGCGAGGAGTTCCTCGCCGCCACCTGGGCCGACACCGACGCCGTCCTCGCCGCCCTCGCCGCGAAGGCCGAGCGGCTCACCGCCGTGGACCCCAAGGCCGCCGACCACCTGCGCAACGTCGTCGTCCCGCTGGTCACCACCTACGCCACCGCGCTGATCCAGGCCGGCTACCCGGCGAGCCTGTTCTTCTCCCGCGCCTTCACCATCGACACCGGGCAGATCGTCAACCAGGGACGCGCCCAGGGCCTGTTCCGGGGCCTGGCCGCCACCAACGGCGAGCCGATGACCCCCCGCGAGGAACGCGGCTTCGGCCAGGTGAGCGTGTCCAGCTCGCGGGGCCCGATCTGGCGGATCACCCCGCTGCCCACCCACCCCACGACGCTGCCGATCGCGCGCTCCGGCCGCAAGAACCCCACCACCGGCCAACCCGCGCTGCTGGTCGAGGAGATGGACCCCTGCCACCTGTCCCCCGTCATGCGCGCCACCGGCTGCCGCCTGCGGCGCTTCACCCTCACCGGGATCGACATTGAGCACACCGGCCGCACCCAGGGCACCGCCGCGTTCGGCATGCCCGGGTTGACGCCCACCTCCTGACACCCCAACCACCACCGGCCCCACCCGCACCGCCTTCAGGTGAACCCGGCGCGCAACACCCACGCCGGGCACCAGCGGTGGCGATACTGAGGCCCATGACCGAGCAAGGGACCATGACCCCTTTCAGCAGGATCAAAATCCGTACCGGAGCGCTCGTCTTCTGCGGCGACCAGGTCGCCCTCATCCGCCGCGAGCGCCCCGACTCCGTCCACTACACCCCGCCCGGCGGCAACGTCGAGGCCGGCGAGGACCTGGAGGCCGCCCTCGCCCGCGAGCTCGAAGAGGAGCTGGGCCTCAAGCCCGGCCAGGCCACGACCCCCGAACTGCTGTGGGTGGTCGACCAGCGGGTCAGCCGCCCCGGATCCACCCCGCCGCCGCGCAAGCTCCACCTGATCTACCGGCTGCACATCGCCGAGGACGTCCGCGACCAGCTCGCCGCCGAGGAGTACGACGAGCTGCCCGACGGCAGCCACGAGGTCGGGTTCATCGACTGGATCGACTACCGCAAGACCGCCGACCTGCCGATCTTCCCGCCGATCGGCCCCGCCCTGGCCGCGCTGCCCACCGCAGACGCCCCGGTTGGCAGCGCGGCCCTGCCCGCGGTGACCGACGAGAACTACACCTGGGTGTAAAGCCCGCACGACAAGCCTGTGCCCCGGCCCTTCGTGGCCGGGGCACAGGTGTTCAACTCGACGGGGTTCTACGCGCCGCCGCGGAACAGGCCGAGGACCTGCTGCAGAGTCTCCAGAGCCCGGCGGCCGAACAGGGTGAGGGCGACGACCAGCATCCCGGTGAGCACGCTGCCCGCCTGCACGCTTCCGGCGAGCCCAGCGGCGAGCGTCGCCCACGTCAGGGCGGGGAACGCCACCGCCAGCGCGGCCAGCCGCAGGCTCTCGAAATCCCGTACGGGCTCGATGTCCTTCAGGTCTTCTTCCGGCAGAAGCGCCCCGAGGCGTCCCTCGGCATACTGCTCGGCGATGGTGTGCAGCTTCGCCGCCAAGTCGCATCGCGCGAGCTCCGGATAGGTGTCCATCCTGGCCTCTGCCGCCCGAAGCGCGTTCACCACGCGCCCGGCATGCTCTTTGAGCGCACGCTGGCGGTGTGAGAAGCGCGGTACCGTCGCGTGCCATAAACGCGCCCGTCGTATCGCCCGCTCCGCATCACGCAACAGCCGTGGCAGGGGGAACCGGCTGTCGCTGTCTTCCGAACACGCCTCAAGCGCACACAGGATGGGTCTGAGCGTCCTCAACGACCCCCATCTGCCACGGGTGATGTCCCACGCTATCGAGTTGGCTGCCCGCCACGAGACGGCCATGCCCAGGCTCATCAACTGCACCTGGAACGCGGCCGTGCTCAGTGCCCACTGCCAGCTGGGCACGGCCATGTGAAAGGCGCGAGCTGGATTGAACGCTCGCACCATGCCGTACTCCATCGCCACCGCAACGAACCCGAAGGCCAGGCCACCGACCATGGCAACGGCGAATCGTCCGATCGACGCGTACCCAGCCCTTACCTCAGCTCTGAGTACCGGCGAGATCCGTCGGCCCGCCGCGGTGACGCGGAGTGTTGCCTCCACCTTCCGCAGAAGCCGCCGGGCAGCCGGGCCAGCCGGCGCCGCGATCCCCAGTCGTCTCCACCTTCGTAAGCGTCGGACCGCTCGCGCGATACCGTCCACACCCACCCCTCCTGTGCGCTGGTACCTGGGCTCGTTGCTGACCGGATGCCAGAACGCCCCTGGTCGTTACCGCTAACGCTTCACTCGCCGGAACTCGCGCCGTCCAGGCACCTCCTCGCGTGCAAGCACCCGGGCGTCGCGGAGCGCTCAGCGAACGCCGTCGGTTGCGTCCTGGGCCCTGCGGAGCTGGTTGCTGAGCTGGGCAGCGGTCGCCGCTGCCTCGGCTATCTGCTGGCCAGCCTTCGGCGCATCGGAGTCGCGGGTCATGCGGGGCAAAAGGCCGGCCTGCTGGATGAGGACCCGGGACAGGTCGTCCATCAGCTGCTGCAGTGATTCCAGGGCCCTGGCCAGGTCTCGCGGCCGGTCCCATTCGGCCCGGCCGGTGACCAGGTCCTCGGCCACCGTGTGCACGGACTTGGCGGCGTCGCGGATCAGGTAGGTGGGATCGTAGGCACCCACTGGCGTCCCCCTCGGTCGTGATCGTCGCCCCCAGGTTGCCTGAAGAGACGCCGCCAGGGGCGAGAATGCCCAGAACAGCAAGGAGGGCCGCACCCGGTGCGGGTGCGGCCCAACCAGTCAGTACGGTGCGGAAGCCGAGGGGTCAGGCCGTGCAGCGGCCGTCGTGCCCGCTGCGGCGGGCGGGCAGGTAGCGGCCGTGCCTGGCCCGGCGGGCCAGGTCTCGTTCGAGCAGGACACCGACGGCCTTGTAGACGGCGCTCTGTCCGAGGCCAGTGACCTCGCAGATCCGGGCGGGCGTGATGCCCTGGGCCGGTGCGTCGGCCAGCGCGGCTAAAACGGCCTGGTGGGTGGAGGGTGCCACCTGGGGGCGAGACGGACTCCATTGGATCCGGGCCGAGCAGACGGTGTTCAGCGGGCAGCTTCCGCAGATGCCGGCGGCCTGCGCGAGGTGCTTGCTCGACGGAGCGCCCTTGGCCATCACCAGGGCGTCGAACGGGCCGGGGGCGCCCGCGCAGGCTGCCTTCGCCCAGTCGGTGGTGGGAAGGTTCGGGGCCTGGTCCAGGCCGTAGGTGGACATGGGTGTTCGACTCCTTCGGCAACGGGAAACGGGGTGGGCAAGATCGACCTGCGCGGCCTGTCGTCGCAGGTCAGGACCTGTACGGCCGCCTGCCGCCGGCCTGCCGCAGCGTGCCGGCGGCGGCAGGCCGGCGGCAGGTCACGCGAACGCCTCCAGGGCCTGGAGGACGTCGGCCAAGCGGAAGGCGCTGGGCTCGCCGGGCTGGTCCCGCAGCCGGACGGAGGACAGCTCGACGCCGGCGTCCTTGAGGGCCTTGCTGAGGTTGCGCCCGACCATGGCGAGGCGGTCCGCGCGCTCGTCCCACTTCCCCCAGCGGGCCGGGTCCTCGGAGCGGAGGTGGTCCAGGAGCTGGGCGACAGTCAGGGCCTCCGGGTCGCCCTCGGCGCGGAATGCCTCCCGGACGGTGGCCAGGATGGCGGGCACCTGGGTGGGGCCGGTGTCGGCCTGGCAGAGCTGGACGAGGTCCAGGTACTGCTGCAGCATCCCGGCCTCGGTGAGGCTGCGGGTCAGGTCGGGCAGGCCGGCCGCGAAGCGCTCGGCGCCGACCTTGGCGGCGTACTCGTCGGCGACCTCGCGGACCTGGTAGCGGATCGGGCGGTTGGCCATGCCGGGCAGGCCCTGGGCGTAGATCTGTCCGGCGTCGTTGACCTGGGTGTGGGTGGCGGCCTGGATGAGGTCGGCGCGGTAGCCCTCGGCGATCGCGCCGCCGCCCAGGAGCTCGGTGACGTCCACTCGGCGGCAGGCGCCGAGCAGGCGGGCGGACAGCTTGGGGCCGATCGCCTGGCCGAGGAAGTCCTTGGTGCCGAACTGGCTGCCGCCGTAGAACCAGATGGCCTCCTTGCGGCACAGCAGCAACAGCCGGATCAGTAGGGCCTTGTTGGCGTCGCTGAGCTGGGGCCACTCGTCGACGAACACGCAGATCGCCGGGTGCTCGGGCGACACGCGCCACTTGTTGCCCCAGCCGTAGCGGGCGCGCTGGCGGGCCCGGGCCGAGCACAGCGCGAGCAAGAACATCAGCACGGCGGTGATCTTCTTCTCGTCCATGCACGCGCTGAGCGTGATGGCCGGCCCCAGGGCGCCGACGCCGGTGCCCACCGGGTCGAGGTTGAAGACCACCGCGTCGCGGCAGGCGGTGGCGGCCTCGGCCATGGCGAGCATGACGCCGGACTTGCCGCCGCCGGAGTCGGCGACCATCAGCAGCATCAGCCCGGCGAGGCTGAAGACCAACTGGTCGCCGTCCATGGCCACCCCGAAGTCGGCCGCGTCCACGATGGACGCCGACAGCGGCCCCCGGTACGGCAGTTCGCCGACGACCTCCGGGGAGAAAGGGTTGCGAAGGAGCGCGCGGACGAACGCGCCATCACCGGCCTCGGGGTCGCCCTCCACGAGCAGGCCGTTGCGCCGCAGCTTCAGCCGGGTGATCAGCGCCTTGTAGGTCTCCTCCTTGTTCAGCTCGTCCGGGGTGCCGGTGTTGAACCGCACGTAGAACGACCAGCCCCACGCTTCCTGAGTGGTGGTGACAACCTCGTCCAGGTCCCCGCCCTCGGCGCGGATCGCCTCCGCCAGTACTGCGGCGGCCTGCCCGGTCGTGGTCGACTCCCGCAGCGACTTGGCGGACGGCTCCTCCTGGACCTGGCCGTCCTCCGCCCCCGGCTCGGCGGCCTGGGTGGCCGCCTGGGCCGGCTCTTCCAGGGTGTGATCAGCGGGCGGGTCGAGTTCGGGGATCAGCAGGTCGGCGGGCACCTGCCGGGGCACCAGCGGCACGGGGTGGCGGGTGAGCCACCAGCCGGCGCCCGCGAGGGCCGGGCCGGTGACGGCCAGGGTGACCGGCGCGGCGACGGTGACGGCGGCGAAGGCACCGAGCGCCGGGAGGACGACGAAGGTGAAGCGGACGGCGCCGCGGCCCGCGCGCCAGCGGTCGATCTGCTCGGTAGTGGGCTGGGTGGGGTTGAACGGCATGGCGTTCAGGACCGTCAGGCCGTTGCGGCGGCGGTCCGCCTCGGCGCCCAGGTCGCGCAGGCGCTTCTTCTGCGGGTCGGTCAGGCCCTCGTCGGCGGCCTTCTTCACCAGCTTGTTGATCTGCTTCAGGGTGGTGTCGCGGGCGGTGCGGGCCTCGTCGCGCCGGTCGGTGTGGTGTTCGAGCTGCCGGTGCACGATGCGGCGGCGGATCTCCTCGCGGGTCATGTAGCGCACGCCGGCCCAGTGGACGGTCAGGGCCCAGACGTGCCGCAGGCCCGGCAGGGTGTGGCCGGCCAGGAGCCGGGCGAGGGTGGTGGCGGCGTGGGCGGCCAGCCGTACGGCCCGGCGGGTGGGGCCGGGTCCGCCGGGGACAGTCTTGTCGGTCGGGGGTGCCTGGTGGCCGAGGGCCTCGTCGTCGATGAACTCGCCCTCGTAGACGATGACCTCGGGCAGCAGTTCGCCGTCGTGGCGGGTGGTCATGGGCTTGACGCTCCAAGTGGTCCAGCAGGGGCGGGCGATGAGAGGGAGGGGCGGCCCCCGCGACCGGCGGGCGGTCGCGGGGGCCGAGGTGGTCAGCCGCCGAAGACGTACAGGCCGATGTTGTTGCCGGTGACGGTGGTGATGCCGACGATCACGCCCATGAAGCCGAGGGTGGTGCCGTAGCAGACGGCGATCAGGGTGCCGCCGGCCATTTCCTTCCAGTCCTTGGAACGGCCGCGGGCGGCGATGAGCTTGACGATGTACCAGGTCAGGCCGCACAGGCCGATGGCGGCGCCGCCGGCGCTGACCGGTGTGACGGTGGAGTGCGGCGGGTTCGGGGTGGCCTTGGCGCCGGCGACGTTGGAGGCCACCGCGTCCCCGGCGACGTTCATGCCGTGGCGGAGGGCACCGGCGATGTCGCCGAGGATGCCGGCGGAGTTGACGGTGACCAGCAGCATGAAGAAGAAGACCAGGATGAACGTCTTCTTCTGGCGAAGGAGCTTGTACTTGAAGCCAGCGACGATGGCGACGGTGGCGATCGCCCCGAACAGCAGGGCGCCGAAGCCCGCGTTGGCGGTGGTGTTGTGGAAGAGGTTCATGGTCAGGCTCCGGTGAGGGTGTGGACGATGACGCGCCAGGAGACGATGAGGACCCCGCTCGCGGCGGCCCAGATCAGGGGACGGGTGAGGAGCCAGCCGCGCGGTGAGCGGACGAAGGACCACAGGCCCCGGGCGGCGGCGGACATGAGCGACCAGCCGATGCCGCAGACGGCGCCGAGCAGGCCGGGGACGTGGCGGCCGAGCCAGGTGGAGCCGGCCGCGCAGAGCACGGCGCCGGCCGGTCCGAAGACCGGGGCGGTGATGCCGCCGGTGCTGACGGCGTGCGCGACCCACCCGGCGCCGGTGTAGTGGCCGAGCGGCAGCAGCACGGCCACCGCGAGGGATGCGATGTTGCGGCCGACCTGCAGGCGGCTCCAGTCGGTGCCGTCGCCGCCGTGGGTGGCCTCGCTCCGTTCGATGACGGCGTCGGCGATGTCCGCCCAGCCGGGCTGCAGCAGAGCGGCAACGGTGTCCTGCATGCCGTAGCCGGTGGCCTCGGCCACCAGGTCGATCCCGGCCGGGTAGGCGGGCGGCGGCGGGGGTGGCTGGTTGCCGGTGACCGCGCAGACGGTGGCCATGTCGTCCGCCCGGCCGCAGCCGGACCGGACGGGGCAGGCGGTGCAGATCCCGGCGGCCCAGGTGCCGGCCTGGGCCGGGCGGGGGTTCAGCCACCACATGTCGACGGGCTCGGCGGCGGGGCCGCCGGCGTGGTTGAGGTCGGTCATCGAAGGTCACCTCCCGGTGCGGGGTGTTCGCCAAGAGCGGTCAGAAGGACGGCGCGGGCACGCTGTTCGTCCGGGCCGGGCCGGTCGCGGGGCTGTCCGGCGGCGGGGTGGCCGACGGTGGGGCCGGGCGGGTGGGGCAGCAGGATCACGACCACGGCGGCGTCGGCGGTGGTGCGGTGGCTGCGGCGGCGGTGCCACCACCGGCGTATGCGGGAGATCATCAGGTCCTCTTCCGGGCGGGTGCAGTCGGGGCTGGGGGCCGGTCGGCCGTGGCCGCCCTGGGGCCGGTGCACTTCCCGCGTGGGGTGGCTCGCCGGGCTCCAGGGCGGGCATGATCGGCCGGTCATCCGGCGGTCTTCTTCACCGCTCGGATCTGGTTGCGGACCCACTCGGCGTCGGCGCCGAACTCGCGGCCGAGCGCGGTCGGGGACGGGGTTTCACCGGCGGCGAGAAGGGCGGTGATCCGGTCGCGGACCGCGTCGCGCAACTCGTCCCGGTCACCGGTGGAGCCGCTGCGGGTACCGGTCTTCTTCTCCGCCCGGCGCTTGCGCCGGGCCCGGTTGTCGGCGCCGGTGTCACCGGTGCCGGGTGCCGGGTTACCGGTCGGGTTACCGCTGTGAGTCAGGGCGGGGTTACCGCTGCTGTTACCGGTTGCGGTACCGGCCGGGTTACCGCCCGCGTTACCGGTTCCGGTACCGGTCGGGTTACCGGGTGCGGTAGCGGCGGGCAGGGCCGGGATGCCGGTGGGGCCACCGGCGGTGAGGGCCGGGGCGTCACCGGTGCCGGCGGCGTCCAGGGCGACGGCTTCCACTACCGGCTGCCCGGCGTCCTCGGCGTCCGGTTCACCGGTGGGGTGGTCGATCAGGTTGTGCACCCGCCAGACCACGGTGACGAAGACGAGGACGACGCCGATGATCAGCGGCCTGGGGCCGGTGGCGGTCGGGGCGGCCAGGTGGGCGGCGATGTTGGCGGCGGCCATGATGCCGAGAGCCCACGGCACGTCCTTCTTGCGGCGGAAGGCGGTGACCGCGTACACGTCGATGGCGACCGGCAGCAGCGGGGCCGCGTGGTGGTCGATGCCGACCAGCATGGCCAGCTCGTACTCGCCCTGGGCCGCGAGGCCGACCGCCGCACCGAGGCCGACCCAGGGCAGCGTGCCCCAGAACCGGCGGCTGACCGCGCGGCTCCTGGCCGACCACGAGGTGCGGCGGGCCTGGGCGGCGCGGGCCTTGGCCAGCATCGCCTCGGCGGCGTGCTGCATCTGCTGGGCCCGACCGGTGGCCTCGGCCGCGTCGTCCAGCAGCCGCTGCCTGTCCTGGCCGGCCTGGGTGAGGATCGCGTCCGCGGCCGTGCGGGCCTCGGCCTCGGCCGCCTCGCGCATCTGGGCGAGTTCGCCGGTGTGCTTGTCGCGCTGCTGCTGGCGCTCGGCGTCGGCGGCCTGCCTGGCCTGGGCCAGTTCGGTCTCGATCTCGGCACTGCGGGCGGCGAGTTCCTCGTCCAGGTCGAGCTTGGCCCGCCGGGCTGCGAGTTCGGCCTGGGCCTTGGCCTCGGTGCGGATCGACTCCGCCTCCAGGGCCTTGGCCTTGGCCGCTTCCAGGAGCTCGTTGGCCCGGTCGGTGGCGGCGGTGCGGATCTGTTCGGCCTGGGCTTCGGCCTGCTCGCGCAGCTGCTGGGCGGCCTCGTCGGCGGCCGACCGCACCTCGGCGGCCTTGGCCGACTCGCCCTCGGCCGCCTGCCGCAGACCGGCGGCGGCGGTGCGGGCGGCGGACAGGATCTCCTCGGCGGCCTCACGGGCCCGGGCCAGGACGGCTTGGGCCGCCTCGACCTGGTCCTGGGCGACCTGGTGGGCCTGCTGGGCGTGGAGGTCGGCGATGAGCTTGCGCTGGTCGGCGCCGTCGGCGTCGGCCTCCGACTGGGCGGCGGCGGTGGCCGCCTCCCGCCGCAGGGTCTGGGCCTCGCGGCGGGCGCCGGACAGCAGGTCGGCGGCCTCGGCGTGGGCGGCCTCCAGGATGTCGGCGGCGGTGGGTTCGGGTCGAAGCGGCTCGAAGAGGTGGGCCCGGTGGGCGCCGGGGATGTCGGGGAGGCGGTGGGGCGAGGTCACCGGGGCGGTTCCTTAGTCCAGGTGGAGGCGAGGCGGGCCGCGGCGTCGGCGGCGTCGCCGCGGTCCAGGGCCTCGTTGATGCGGTCTGCGGTGGTGCGGGCGGCGGTGGCGCCGGTGCGGGCGGTGTCGGCCGGGTCGGCGGGGGCCGGGCCGGCGTGGACAGCGGCCACGGCGATCAGCCCTGGCGGCGGCGCTCGGCGTCCGCCCAGGCCCATCCGGCCCGGTCGGCGGCCGTGGCGGCCTTGCTGCGGCGGATGCGGTCGCGGCGTTCGCGCTCGACCTGCTTGCGCTGCTTGCGGTCGGTGGCCGATTCGCGGCCCGCGTAGGTGCCGCCGGCCATCTGGCGGTCGTTGCCGAAGAGTCCGAAGAAGGCCATCACGCCGCCTGCGATCGCGTGGCGGTCACCCGGATGGCCGAGCTGCCGCAGCTGCCCACGGCCTCGACGTACGCGCCGCTGGTCCGCACACTGGGGGCGCCGATCGCGCGGACGAGGGTGTCGATGAGGTGGGCGGGCAGGGGCTGGGCGACGTCGATGGCCACCCCGGCGTTCAGGCCGGCGCATCCGGCGATCACGTCGAGCAGGTCGGAGACCAGGTCGTCGGTGTCCTGGTGCTCGCCGAGGCCGGCGGGGCGGACACCGGTGTGGTGGTCGATCACGGCCAGCAGCTGGGCCAGGGAGGCCCGCAGGTGCAGGATCGCCAGCGCCAGGTCGTCGACGCTCATGGTCTTCAGCGGCAGGCGGACCGCCTCGGCCAGGTAAGCCCTGCCCAACGCGATCGCCGCCTCGCGTCGGGCGGCCGGCGTGTCGGCCGGAAGGCAGTCCCAGGCCATGGCCGTGAACACGTCGGGGTCGGGGGCGAGGAACACCGGCTCGGCGGCGGGGCCGGACGGGTGCGGGACGGGCCCGCTGGGGGTCTTGGTCTGGATACGCTTGCGCACAGCTCGTTCTCCTCGGTACATGAGGGACGGGTCAGGCCCCTGACCAGCGGTTGCGTCGCTCGGTCGGGGGCCGCTGCCGTTTGCGGGCATGGCGGGCAGGGCCCGCCGGGAGGAAATCCCCTCGGGGGATTGGTGCGGCTCCAGTAAAGCGCGACCCCCTCGCGGGGTCAATAGATCCCCTCGGGGGATTGCTTGGGTTGCGGTGGGGGCCTAATGTCTCCCTCATGAAGAAGCCGGATCCCCCCGCCTCCGCCGAGTTCCGGCGGGTGGCGCAGGCCATCCGCGACCGCGTTCGCGATGGCACCTACAAGCCGGGGCAACGCCTGCCGGCGGCCCCGGCCATGGCCGAGGAGCTCGGCAGCAACCGCAGCGCGGTCGAACGCGCGGTGCGGGTCGTGGCAGCCGAGGGCCTGCTGACGACCCGGCAGGGGTCGGGCGCCTACGTGTCGCGGATCATCCACTCGATCACGCGCGACGGCACCGGCCGGTACCGTAAGGCCCGGCGCGAGGAGGCCGGCCCCGAGGGCGTCCAGGCCCGCGGCGCGTTCGAGGCCGAGCTACGGCGGATGAACCTGGTGCCGCGCAACCATCCCAGCGTGCGCCGCGAGGTCCCGCCGCCGCAGGTCGCCGAGATCCTGGGCGTCGATCCGAACCAGGTGAGCGTCGTGGTGCGCGACCGGCGGATGTACGCCGCCCCGGCCGACGCGCCACCTGGCGACCTGGGCACCCCGGTGCAGATCGCCACCACCTACATCCCGCTGGACATCGCCGGCGGCACGGTGCTGGAGGACCTCGACACCGGCGCGGGCGGCATGATCAGCCGTCTGGCGGAGATGGGGCATACCCAGGTCCGGATCGGCGAGAAGATCAAGGTGCGTACGCCAACCCCGGAGGAGGCGGAGTTCCTGAGCCTGGACCTGGACAACCGCGTCTGCCAGATCACCCACACCGCCTGGACCGCCGAGGACCGGGCCGTGGAGGTGACCGTCCACATCCTTCCGGCCAGCCTCTGGGAGCTCAGCTACAGCTGGGACATCGAGAACGGCTGACCGGACGCCGGCGGCGAGATGCCGAAGGCGGGCCGGGGCTTTCCCGGCCGAGCGCCCGACTTGACGGGCGCGAAGGGACCGGGGAGGCAAGCTCCGGCCCCGCACCACGAATCCCATCCGCGAGCTCAAGGAGAACGGCACATGCCGAGCACCACCACCAGCGGCGGCACGATCCTGCGTGACGCCAGCGCCCGCTACCGCAAGGCCAGCCGCGAAGAGGGCGGCGCCCGCGGCGCGTTCGACGCCGAGACCAAGCGGTCCGGCGGTGCCCCGCGCGCCGAGGTCACCGTCCGCCGCGACTCCGTGCCGGCCGACGTCGCCGAGCTCCTGGGCGCCGAGACCGCCGTCGTGCGTGCGCGCAAGATGTACGACGGCGACAC
Source organism: Streptomyces sp. NRRL WC-3742 (assembly GCF_000720635.1). GTDB lineage: Bacteria > Actinomycetota > Actinomycetes > Streptomycetales > Streptomycetaceae > Kitasatospora. Next base: position 50,768 of record NZ_JOCF01000037.1, read on the forward strand.
GCTCGTGCAGCTGGCCGACACCTACATCCCGGTGGACGTCGCCGAGGCAGCCGGGGTCGAGCAGGTGGACACCGGCGTCGGCGGCATCATCAGCCGTTTCGCCGAGGCCGGGTTCGCCCAGGCCGAGGTGACCGAGGACGTCACGCAGATCGAGGCCGACGCCGACCAGGCCGCCGCCCTCGGCGTCCAGGCGGGCGACAAGCTGCTGCAGATCCTGCACGTCGGCCGCACCGAGTCCGGCCGCGTCGTCGAGGTCACCCAGCACGTGCTGGGCGCCGGCTGGACCCTGCGCTTCTCGGTGCCCCTGGCCTGACGAAGCCCCCGGTCACAGGCTCCGCGGCTGCAACCGCACAGCCCGACCGGCTGCGTAACTCTATGAGTTCGCGCATGGTGCCCGCCCCATCGGCCGGCGCCGACAACCGAACATGCACTGAACACGAAGAAGCGGACCCATCCGTGAGACAGATGCGGGTCCGCTTCTCCTGACTGCGGCGCCGACTCCCCACCGCCCGCGCAAGCGCGGGACGCCGGTGCAGGCTGCAACCTGCCCTGATCCGGTGGGATTTCGTGCGCCCGGAGAGCGCCATGCCAGTGACACGACCACATCTCCGCCACCACGGTAGCAACCCGCAGGGCCGGCTGGACACCGCCGCGGGCCGGGAGGGGGCCCGGTGAGCTACGGCTACATCGCCCGCGGCCCGATGGCCGCCGACCAGTTCGAGGCACGCTTCACCCGGATCGCCAACCAGCTCTTCCGCGACCCGCGCATCTCCTTCAAGGCCAAGGGCATCTTCGGCCTGATCTCCACCCACAAGGACGGCTTCGGCCTGTCGCTGGAATCCATCGCCGCCAGCTCCACCGACGGCATCTCCGCCGTCCGCACCGGCCTGAAGGAGCTCGAGCGCTACCGCTACCTGGTCCGCGAGCGCGAGCGCAACGACGCCGGCCATCTGCAGCAGACCCGCTACTGGATCACCGACATGCCCGACGGCCTGGTGATCACCCTGAGCCCGGACCCCGGGCACGGGCAAGACCCCAGCTCAGCACCAGCATGCGAAAACTGCACCCTGGACACCGGGGCGCAAACGCCCAGCTCGGACCCTGAATGCGGATTTCCACAGGTGGACGACCCACCTGTGGACGATCACCCGCATAAGAAGACCAACATCAAGAAGACCATCTCTCTCCCCCGCCCCACCGGCCCCGCCCAGGCCCCGGACGGCCCCGTGGTCGAGAGAGAGAATCCGGCTCCGCCGACCGGCACCGACCCAGCCACCGAGGTGGCCGCCGCGTGGATCACGGTGCGCGAACGGCTCGGGCGGCCGGTGCCACCGCTGGCCGGTGCGAAGATCGCCGCCGCTGCTGCCGCTCTGCTGGCCCAGGGCCTGGAGGCGGCCGTGCTGACGGCCGCCGCCGCTGACATGGCCACCCGGGACGGCTGGAGCGACCTCGCCCGCCACCTGGAGCACTTCACCCCGGCGCCCGCCGTGCCCGCCCAACGGACGACCGCTGCCTGGTGCGGCAGCTGCAACAACGGCCACCCGCCGGCCAGCGCGGCCGAGCGGATGCGCGAGACGCCGGACGGCCGCGTCGTCCGCTGCCCTGCCTGCCACCCGGCCGCCGCCTCCTCCTGACCAGCCTCCGCCCCGGCCGGCAGGCGGTCCGCGCTGCCCGGCCCGGGCCCCGCACACCCTCGGAGCCCTTCCATGACCCAGACCATCCTCGACACCGGCGACACGCTCGACACCTTCGGCCGGATCCCGCCGCAGGACATCGAGGCCGAGCAGTCCGTCCTCGGCGGCATGCTGCTGTCCCAGGACGCCATCGGCGAGGTGATCGCCCACCTCAAGCCGCGCGACTTCTATCGCCCGGCCCACGCGGTCGTGTTCACGGTGATCCTGGACCTGTACGGCCGCGGCGAGCCGGCCGACCCGATCACGGTGGCCGCCGAGCTCACCAAGCGCGGCGACCTGGTCCGCGTCGGCGGACCCTCCTACCTGCACCACCTGGTGAACGTGGTGCCCACCGCCGCGAACGCCGGCTACTACGCGGAGATCGTCGCCGAGCGGGCCCAGCTGCGGCGCCTGACCGAGGCCGGCACCCGCATCGCCAACATGGGCTACGCGGCAGACGGCGACGCCGCCCAGATCGCGGACGCCGCCCAGGCCGAGCTGTACGCGGCCGTGGACGTCCGCGCCGAGGACGAGCCGAAGTCCCCGGCCGACACGCTGGAGGCCACATTCGACGAGCTCGACCGCATCGCCCGGCACCAGGGCGCGATCACCGGAGTACCGACCGGCTTCGCCGACCTGGACAACCTGCTGCAGGGCCTGCACCCCGGCCAGCTCATCGTCGTGGCGGGCAGGCCGGGGCTCGGGAAATCCACGCTGTCCATGGATTTCGCCCGCGCGTGCGCGATCCGCCACGGCCGCACCGCCCTGGTCTTCTCCCTGGAGATGAGCCGCGACGAGATCAACATGCGGCTGCTGTCCGCCGAGGCCCGCGTCGGCCTGCACCGCATGCGGGCCGGAACGCTGACCGAGGACGACTGGGCCCGCCTGGCCCGCCACCGCGAGGCTGTCGCCGCCGCCCCGCTGTTCGTCGACGACTCCCCGAACCTGACGCTGCTTGAGATCCGCTCCAAGGCCCGCCGCATCAAGCAGCAGCGCGGCCTGGACCTGGTGGTCGTGGACTACCTGCAGCTGCTGACCCACGGAGGCCGCCGGCCCGAGTCCCGCCAGCAGGAGGTCGCCGACATGTCCCGCTCCCTCAAGCTGCTGGCCAAGGAGCTCGGCGTGCCCGTCGTCGCGCTCTCCCAGCTCAACCGCGGCCCCGAACAGCGCACCGACAAGAAGCCGATGCTGTCCGACCTGCGCGAGTCCGGCGCGGTCGAGCAGGACTCCGACGTGGTGATCCTGCTGCACCGCGAGGACGCCTACGACAAGGAGTCCCCGCGCGCCGGCGAAGCCGACCTCCTGGTGGCCAAGCACCGCAACGGCCCCACGGCGGTCGTGACCGTGGCCGCACAGCTCCACACGTCGCGGTTCGTCGACATGGCCGCCTAGCAATCCCCCGAGGGGATCTATTGACTCCGCGAGGGAACTGCCGCTTTACTGGGGGTCGCCAGGGAAATCCCCCGAGGGGATTTCCCTTCGGTCGAGTGCGTCCGGCGCCCGCATGCGGCGTCACGCCCGACGGCCTCCTCCCCCTTCCTCGCGTCGCCGCGTCGGTGACGCGCATCCAGCAGCGGCGATGCCGCACGAAAGGGAGCCCATGTCCGCCGACACCGAGCCCGACCCGCGCACGGTCACCTTCCGCAGCGCGGACGGCCGCGAACGCGCCTACGTCTTCGCCGAGTTGCCCTGCCCGGGCCTGCACGACGATGTCCAGCACGCGTTCACCGCGACCCTGGGCCAGGCGAGTGCCCTGGCCACCTCGGACCAGTACTTCTCCTCGCTGCGGCGCTTCCTGTCGTTCCTCGACACGCTCGGCGAGCCGTTCGCGGCGCTGTCCGAGCTGCGGGTGCGGCACTTCGAGCAGTACCGGGCCAGCCGGGCCGTGACGGTCAGCCAGGACGCCTGGGGCCGGGAGGTGTCGGTGCTGTTCCGGCTGCTGAAGAACGCGCCCTACGGGAGCCTGTCCCCGGAGCTCGGCGACCAGGTCATCCGGCCCGGCCATCTGCGCGAGGTCGGCGTGCGCGTGGTGCGGCCCCGCTCGCAGCCGGTGCCGCTCTACTCCCGGCGCGAGCTCGACCGGCTGCTGGCGGCGGCCCGCACGGATGCGGCCCGCACCGCGGCGCCCGGCGGTCCGGGCCTGGAAGAGGGGGGCCTGGCGCCGATGCTCGTGCTGGCCACCGCCCTGAGCGCGCTTCGGGCGAGCGAGATCCACGACCTGTCGGCCGAGCACACGATGGCCGACAGCGGCGGGCGGGCGGTTCTGGTCCGCGCCCACCTGGCCCGGCAGCCCGGCAGCCGCACGCTCACCTGGGCGGTCGGCGGCGGCGAGGGCGACTGGCTGCGGCAGGCCGGCGACTTCTACCTGATGGTGCACCGGCTCACCGCCCACGCCCGCCGGGCGTCCGGGTCGGACCGCCTGTGGTGCGTCTGGACGCCGAGCGGGCCCCGCGTCCCCGCGGGGCCCTCCCTGGCCCGGTTCCTGTCCGGGTGGGCGGCGGACCGCCGGCTGAGCGGCGACGACGGCAGGCCGCTAGCGCTCACGCTGCCCAGGCTGCGGTCCACCGTCCGAGTCGCTGCGGCCGGCTGACTCCTCCTCATCGTGCCGGGTGACCAGCCCGGAGACCCTGACCATCCCAGCAGTGACGGGAAGCATGACCACCGATCTCACCTGGCGGGTGTTCCACACCCGCCATGACCTGCCCCGGCCCCAGACCCCGGACCGCTACGACATCGAGCTGAACTCCTACTTCACCAACAAGCTGGTCGGCTCGCCCGAGGACACCCAGCGGGCGGTCGCCTCCGACCTGAAGTTGTGGCTGACCTTCCTGTGGGTCAGCCGGAACCGGAAGGACTGGCGGGAAGCGACACCGGAGGACCGGGCCGCCTACAAGCAGTGGCGCACGGCGGACCCGCGCGGCCCGCACGTGGACTGGACCACTTGGGACCGAGAAGTGGCCACCGTCAACGCCTTCTACAACTGGGCCGTCCACCCCAGGCGGGCGTACGCGACCGAGAACCCGATCCTTCAGCGCGAGGCCCGCGCCCATCCCTCGCAGGGACACCGCGCCACGGTCATGACCCCGGCGGAGTCCTCCCACACCGGGCCGCGCAACGAAGTCGTCTGGCTCCCCCCGGAGATGTACCGCACCTGGCGGGACGTGGGGCTTCGCGGCTACACGCCCGCCGGCCTGCCGGACCGCTCCTTCCGGGGCCGGTTCGCCACCCGCAACGCGACCTACTCCGACCTGATGATCCGCACCGGAAATCGGCTGTGCGAGCAGACCTCGCTGTCGCTGTTCGAGCTGCCGCACCAGGTGCCGGGCAAGGCCAACATCCGCACCTGGCTGCCCGCGGCGATCGCCAAGTACGGCTCCGCCCGGTGGATCTACATGCCGTCGTCCTCGCTGAAGGCGACGTGGGACTACGTGGAGGAGGAGCGGGCCGAGGCGGTCGAGGCCGCCCAGGACGCCGGGCTGTACGACCGCATCCGCGACCCGTTGATCGTCACCGACCGCTCCGACCCGTTCGTCGTGATCGACGGCAAGCGCGTCGGTGTGGACCGGCTCGGCCACGCCGAACGGCTGCGGCTGCTGGTCGAGACCCGCGACGGCCTGGAGCCCGCCGCGCTGTGGCTCAACGAGCAGGGGCTGCCCAGTGCCCGCTCGTGCTGGCAAGGGGTGTTCAAGGCCGCGAACCGGCGATGCGAAGTCCATCGCCTGAACCTTCGATGCCACCCCCATGCGCTGCGGCACAGCTTCGCGGTCATCACGCTCGAACAGCTCTGGCGCGGTCACATCCAGGACATGGCCGCCCTGAACCCCGGCCAGCGCCGCACCCACCAGATGGTCTTCGGCGACCCGCTCAACTGGGTCCGTCTCAGGCTCGGTCACCGAAGCGTCGTCACCACGCTCCGGTACCTGCACGCGCTGCAGGAGCTGGAGATGGAGACCCGCCTGGCGCTCATCCCCCAGGACTGGGAGCCCGTCGCCGACCCCTCCGACCTCGACGATCCCGCCATGGAGGCGACGCCCGCATGACCGAGACCACCACCGTCCGCCGGGCCGGCGCGTTCGCCGAGCTCACCGGACCCGCCTCGCTCGACGTGCGTTTCGTCGGAGCCGACGGCACCGAGGCAACTTTCTCGTTCGCCGACCTCCCGTGCCCCGGCCTCCGCTCGGACGTGGCGGCGGCCTTCCAGACCCGGCTGGCCACCGGAGAAGTCACCGCGGTGAAGACAGCGACCTTCTTCTACGGCTCCGTCCGGCTGTTCCTGACCTTCCTGTCCGAGCTCACCCCCGAGCCGGTGGGCGTCGCGGACCTCACCCCCCAGCACATGCGGGCCTTTCACGGCTTCCGCGCCGACAGCACCACGGTGAAGACCCGCAACGGCAGGCTGTGGGACGCCTGCCGGCTGCTGCGGCACGTCAGCCCGGTCGACAAGCTCACCCACGCCATGCGGACCTACCTGTCCTACTCGCGGACCGCGGCCAGGTGGGAAGGCATCCCCGGAGACTTCGACCCGATCGGCGAGGACGCCGGCGATCCGCTGCGGGTCCTCTTCACCGCACCCGACGGCCGGCGGCGGCTGTTCGACTTCCGCGAACTGCCGCTGCCCGCCCTGCACGCCGACCTCGCCCCGTCGTTCACCACGCTGCTGTACCGCAACGGCCAGCCGCTGGCGATGGGCACCGCCCAGCACCTGTGGGCCATCGTGCGGCGCTTCCTGGTCCACCTCACGACCCTGGAGGAGCCGCCGGCCTCCATCGCCGACGTGCTGCCCGCCCACCTGGAGCCGCTGTGGCTCGCATGGCGGCAGCAGCGGATCGAGCGCCACGCGGACTTCGACTCCCACACCCTGCGCAACGTGCTGGGCAACGTGCGGCCCTACGGGCGGCTGTCGGAAGAGCTGCGGCTCGACCTGGAGCAGGCGCTGTGCGCCCCCGGCGCTGAGACACCCGAGCCCGAGGCTCCCCTGCCCCAGGTGATGCTCCCGGCGCCGCGTCCGGGCCGGGGTCGCACCTCCGCCATGCCCACCGGCCCCTACCAGGCCGATGCCCCCGCGCGGGAAGGCACCGGTGGTCTGACGGTGCCTTTCACCGGCGAGGACGGCCGCCGCAAGGTGTTCGACTTCACCGGCATGGCCTTGCCCGCCTTCCACGCGGAGATCGTCTCGGCGTTCGCGGCCCGCACCGGGCCAACCGGCGCGTTGCGCACCGTCGCCAGCGCCGACAACTCGTTCGGCGCCACCAAGCGGTTCCTCGCCTTCCTGGACACCCTTCCGCAGCGGCCCGCGACCCTCGGCGACCTGACCGTCCGCCACCTGGACCGGTTCCGCATGCACCGGCTCCAGACCACCGGCAACCGGGGCGCCATGAACGACCAGATGGCGATCCGTCTCCTGCTGCGGCACATCACCCCCTTCGATGTGCTGTCGCAGGATCTGCGCGACTACCTCGGGCACCCCGACCTGGGCCGCGGGTTCCGGGACAAGAAGACGATGGTCCCCGGTTACTCCGACCGCGAGTTCCGGGAGCTCATGGCAGCCGCTCGCACCGAGGTGGTGGCCATCCGCGACCGCATCCGCAAGGGCGAGCGTCTGCTGGACGCCTTCCGTACCCGGCCCGACACGCTCACCCCGGAGGAGTACACCCTCGCCTCGCACCTGGACACCATGGACCGCACCGGCCACGTCCCGCTGGTCCGCACCGATCTGAACCGGCCGGTCCTGGAGGGCCGTCTGCGGCTCGCGCGGCACCTGTTCCTCACCCAGGCCGACCTCGCCCCGCTGGTCGTCCTGGCGGCGGGCCTGTCCGGCCGGAACGCCGAGACCATCAAGGACCTGCCCGCCGAACACCGGCTGCTGGACGGCCAGGCGGTCGCGGTGAACCTCGTCAAGCGCCGGCGGGGCAAGACCAACAGCCGCGAGACCGTGCACTGGGAGACCGGCGGCAGCGCGTCCCGCCAGTTGCACACCCCGGGCGGCTTCTACCTCCTGCTGCACCAGCTCACCGAACGCAGTCGCCGCTTCTCCGGCTCCACCCGGCTCTGGTCGATCTGGGCCGGGACCAGCGGCCGGCGGGGCGCCAACTGGGACACCAAGCTGGCCGCTGTCGGGCATATCGACGCCTTCGCCCAGCGGCTCTCCCGGACTATGAACCTCAAGGGCCTCGCCGAGCGGCACGGCCTCACCGACGACAGCGGCAACCCGCTGCCGATCTCCCTCAACCGGGTCAAGACCACCGTGGAGGTGCGGCACACCAAGGCGATGGGCGGCCACCTGCCCTCCGCGTCCAGGACCAACACCCTTGACGTCTCCTTCGCCCACTACCTGCAGGGCGACCCCGTCGTGCGGGAGTGGGCCGACGAAATCCTCACCACCGCCATCGACGAGGCCGAGCAACAGGCCCGCAGTCACCGCCCCGCCGTCATCACCCCGGCCCATCAGCTCGCCCAGGCCCCGCAGCAGATCGCCGCCAGCCTGGGCACCAGCCCTGAGACCCTTCACCGGGCCCTGGGCGGCGAGCTCAACACCGTCGTCAGCTCGTGCCTGGACATCCTGAACAGCCCGTTCAGCGACGGCGTGTGCGACGTGTCGTTCCTGACCTGCCTGCGCTGCCCGAACGCGCTGATCACCCATCAGCACCTGCCCGCGCTGCTGGCGCTCGTCGACGAGCTCGACCGTGCCCGCCAGACCATGCCCATCGACGCCTGGGTCACCCGGCACGGTCGCACCTGGCTGTCCCTGACCCGCCTGATCCTCCCGCAGTTCACCGACGCCGAACGGGCCGAGGCCGCCAAGGCCAAGCCCGCCACCCTCGGTCTGGACCTCCTCGACGGCCCCAAGGAACTTGGATGACCACCGCCACCGCCCACGCCCTTGCCGGACACCACCTGGACGACGAGCTCGTCCTGGCGGTCCGCCCCCTGACCGCCGACGCCGACCTGGGCGCCACCTCCCGCTTCCGTGACGACATCTGGGACCTGAGCCCGGCCCTGCACATGGCCCACCAGCGGCTGCTGAAGCTGAACTTCACCTCGCTGCCGCCGCGCTTCCGTATCACGGCCAAGGAGCTGTTCTTCGCACTGCTTCGCAACGACCACCCCTACGGCGAACGCGAACAGCGCATCCAGACCGTCCACAGCCTCTTCAGCCGGGTCAAGGCGTTCCTGCTGTGGGTCGACGAACGCGGCGTGCGGACGCTGAGCGAGCTCGGCCAGGACGACTTCGAGGCGTACGACCAGCACGTCACCACCCTCGGCGTGTCCGCCAGCGTCATGTCCACCAAGCGGGCCGCCGCCCGCTCGCTGTGGCTGTACCGGAGCAAGCTCAGCGGTGACACGCTCTCCAGCGACCCGCAGATCATCTGGGAGGACTCCCCAGCCGGCGGCACCCGCCCCTCTCAGAACCGCAGCGGCGAGAACCGCACCGCACGCATCCCCGAGGAGGTCCTGTCACCGCTGCTGACGTGGGCCCTGCGCTGGGTCGAGGACTTCTCCGACGACATTCTCCGGGCCCAGCGCGAATGGCTGGACGCCCACACGCAGACCAACACGCCCGACGGGATCATCGACGGGACCACGCCGTTCGAACGGCTCACCTCGGTCCTGGACCGCTACCGCGCGGCACGGCGCCCGTTGCCCCGCCTCACCCAGCAGGTGCTGCAGATGATCCCCAAGGCGTTGGACCTCCACGCCAACGTCTCGCACCTGGCCCGCGAGGCGAACATGCACGTCAGCAGCGTCAAGAAGCAGGGCGTCTACCGGGATCTCGTCCGTGACGTCGCTGCAGAGCTCGGCGTGGACGACGCCTACTGCTGGGCTGAGGTCCAGGGCCTGCTTGATGGCAAGCCCTGGCTGCCGGCAGTGCGCTGGGACGACATCACCGAGTACGTCCGGCTCCTCCAGGCGGCCTGCTACATCGTGATCGCCTACCTCTCCGGCATGCGCGACAGCGAGGTCAAGCACATGAGGCGGGGCTGCCTGACCATCTGGTGTGACGACGAGGGCCGCCCCGTCCGCCACAAGATCACCAGCCGGGCGTTCAAGGACGAGGTCAGCCCCGAAGGCGTCGAAGCCACCTGGGTCGTCAACGCCGCCGCCGCCAAGGCGGTCCACGTGCTGGAGGCGCTCCAAGCCCCGGACATCGACCTCCTTTTTGCCCTGCCGCCGACCTCCCGTTTCCACCGCCGGACCCGGGCAGGCTCAGTCCAGACCAGCTCCACCACGGTCAAGGCCATGACCAGCTTCATGAAGTGGATCAACGGCTACTGCCAGGAGCACGGCCGCACCGATGGCATCCCGCAGGTCAACGGTCGCACCTGGCAGCTGGAGAACCGCCAGTTCCGCCGCACCCTCGCCTGGTCAATCGCCCGGCAGCCGGGCGGCTCGATCGCCGGCGCCATCCAGTACCGCCACCACTCCATCCAGATGTTCGAGGGATACGCCGGCACCTCCGCCTCCGGGTTCCGGCCCGAGGTCGAAGCCGAGGCGGCCATCGCCCGCGGCGAGAAACTCGGCGACATGATCCTCAACCCGGCCCCGCAACGGCTCACCGGCCCTGCGGCCGAGGAGGCCGAGTCCCGTCTCGCCGCCATGGAGGGCGAAGTGGAGTTCCTCGGCAAGGTCATCACCGACCGCAAGCGCCTGGACAGGTTCATGCGCCGCAACGACCCGCACGTCTACCCCGGCGAGTTCGTCACCTGCGTCTACAACCCCGACCGTGCGCTGTGCCGCCGCGAGGCCGCCGGCTCCGGCCCCTCCCTATCCGACTGCCAGCCGCTGAAGTGCCGCAACGTTGCCCTCACCAATGACAACAGGGCCGCCTTCACCACCTGGCTCGGGCACCTGGAGACCACCCTGGCCAACGCCACGGCGCTCGCCCCGTACCCACGCGCCCGCCTCACACAGCAGCGGGACGACATCGCGCAGTTCCTCGCCGACAACGACACCCCCAGCGCCAAGGAGGAGACCCAGTGACCCAGCCGACGCTCACCGAAGACGCAGTCCGCACCGCCATGAACATCGTGCTCAGGGAGGCCCGGGAAGCCGGACGCCGCCCGACCGTCTCAGCGGTCGAGCGGCGCCTGGGCGTCAAACACGCCACGTTCTACCGGAACTTCCCCCACCTCATCGACTGGTTCAAGCAGGAGCTCCACGACCAGGCCCCTGCGACCGAGCCGGACCGCGAACCGCGCAAGACCCCGAACGAGATCATCACCGACCTCCGCCGGGAGAACACCCAGCTTCGCCGGACCGTCGCTGTGTACGCCGAGGCGCTCCGCCAGCTGACCCTCGACTACGAAGAGTCACGCAGTCAGGCGCACCAGAAAGCCGGCGTGACCACGCTCGCCAGCCGCCGTACGCGGCGGCCAACGACCACCTGAAAGGGTGATGGACTTGTCCGCACTCGCATAAGCCAGGCAGAGCAGGAAGCGGGCCGGGAGCCTGAGCGATCCGGCCGAACGGGCGATCACCACCTCGCCCGACTCCAGCGGCTGGCGCAGGGCGTCGAGCACTCGGACGGGGAACTCGGGCGCCTCGTCCAGGAAGAGGACGCCCCGGTGGGCCAGCGAGACCGCGCCCGGTCTCGGCAGGCCGCTGCCGCCGCCGACGATCGCGGGCATCGTCGTGGAGTGGTGCGGGGCGCAGTAGGGCGCGGTGTCGATCAGCGGGCGCCCGACCGGGAGCAGTCCGGCCACCGAGTGCACGGCGGTGACCTCCAGGGCCTCCTTCTGGGTCAGCGGCGGGAGCAGCGCGGGCAGCCGCTCCGCCAGCATGGTCTTGCCCGCGCCCGGCGGGCCCTTGAGGTAGAGGTGGTGACCGCCGGCGGCGGCGATCTCCAGCGCGCGTCTGGCCTCGTACTGGCCCGCCACGTCGGCCATGTCGAGGCGGGCGCGTTCCTCGCGCAGGCCCCGCACGCCGGCGCTGGGCAGCATCAGGCCGGCCATCAGCGGGTCCGGCCGGCCCCGGCCGACCGGGTCGGGCGGCTCCTCCGGTACGGGCGTGCCGCTGAGCACGGCCACCAGTTCGCGCAGGCTGCGGACGCCGACGACGGTGATCCCGGGGACGAGCGAGGCTTCGGGCGCGGTCTGCTCGGCGACCACGACCCGCTCGTATCCGGCCTCGGCGGCGGCCAGCACCGAGGGCAGCACTCCTCGGACGGGCCGGACCCGGCCGTCCAGCCCCAGCTCGCCGATGAGCAGCAGTTCGGCGATCGCGGACGGGTCGAGCCGCTCGGCGGCGGCCAGCACGGCGCAGGCCACCGCGAGGTCGAAGCCGCTGCCGCTCTTGGGCACCGAGGCGGGGCTGAGGCCGACCGTCAGCTTGCGCTGCGGCCAGGCTTCGCCGCTGTTGCAGATCGCCGCCCGAACCCTGTCCCGGGCCTCGGTCAGCGCCTTGTCGGGCAGGCCGACCAGGGTGAACGCGGCCACCCCGGGCTCCAGATCGGCCTGGACCTCGACGATCACCCCGTCGACGCCGACGAGCGCGACGGAACACGTGCGGGCGAAGGCCATCTCAGACCACCCCCCGCAGGTGGTCGACCAGGGCGGCACCCCGCGCCCTGTTGACGACCGCCACCAGGTCGATCCGCACGCCCCCGGGCGGGGCGGGCGGCCACCGCGGGTCGGCCGGCCCGGGGTCGTACCCGGGCCCGGCCAGCCGGGCGAAGTGCCCAGGCCAGCGTTCGGCGAGCCAGCGCTCGGCCAGGCGGCGCAGCCGGGCGGCCTTGGCCCGGTCGATGGCCTCGCCCGGCTGTTGGAAGCCCCGCTCGGAGCGGGTCTTCACCTCGCAGACCGCGACGGTGTCGCCGTCGAGGGCGACGATGTCCAGCTCGCCCTCGGCGCAGCGCCAGTTGCGGTCCAGGATGCGCAGCCCGTCCTCGGTGAGGCGGCGGGCTGCGACCCGCTCCCCGTAGCGGCCGAGCGCGAGGGTGTTGGAGACGCCGGTCCGGACGGCGTCTGTGGTGTCCGCGGTGTCTGCGGTGTCTGCGGTCTTCTCGATGGTGTTCTGCACGGTGACCACCTCCGCGGAGGAGGCTGCACCGTGGTGCGCGCCGGAGCAGGGAATTACCGCTTCCCTGTGGATAACTCGGGCGCGTTGATATTGCTATTCACCCTCAGGGGTGACAGGCCCTCCAGAGGCCGAATTCCGCTGGACAACGCGGCCGGATGTGGTTCAACGTCGGCGGCGTCAGTTCCCGAAGCCGGACTCGTCCGAGGGCAGCTCCAGGTCGCTCTTCGCGAGTTCCTCGATGTTCACGTCCTTGAAGGTCAGCACCCGGACCTTGCGGACGAACCGGGCAGGCCGGTACATGTCCCAGACCCACGCATCCGCCATCGACACCTCGAAGAACACCTCGCCCTGGACCGAGTGCACCTGCAGCTCGTAGTCGTTGGTGAGGTAGAACCGTCGCTCGGTCTCGATCACGTACTTGAACAGGCCGACGACGTCCCGGTACTCCCGGTAAAGCTTGAGCTCCATCTCGGTCTCGTACTTCTCGAGATCTTCGGCACTCATCCAGGCGTCCCCTCAACTCGTCAACGTCCACCCATTGTGGACCAACGCACCCACGCTCAGAGCCGTACCGGATCGACCGGCGGGCCCTCGGCCAGCAGCCGGGCCAGGAAGTCCGCCAGTCCGGCCGGATAGACCGTCTCGGCGGTCGCCCTGAGCTCGTCGACCGTCCACCAGCGCGCGCCGAGCAGAACGGCGTGCTCGTCCTCGGTCATGCCCGAGTGGTCCAGCTCCGTCCGCGCCGTCCGGGCCAGGTGGAACCACTGTTCCTGTTCGTACCGCTGCCCCTGATAGGAGAACGACACCGTGCCGTACGCCACCAAGGGCCCGAAGGCCACTCCCCGCAAGCCCGTCTCCTCGACGAGCTCCCGCTCGGCGGCCTCCCGGAAGCCCTCCCCGGGCTCCAAGCCGCCGCCGGGCGTGAACCACCACGTCTCGTCGGGCTCCGCCGGGTCCTGCCCCAGGAAGAGCAGGATGCGGTCCTGCCCGTCGAGCAGCAAGATCCGCGCGGCCTTCCGCCGTCGTGCCGTCATGGCGTCCCTGCACGCTCCTTCCGTCCGCGTGGGCGGCGCTCACGATCCTGCCACCCGGCGGGTGCCCGCGGGGCGATGTTCGCCACAGCGGCCGGAGCGGCGGGCCCGATCGGGGGCGCCGCCGTCAGGGGTGCCCCGGTCAGGAGCACCGTGGTCAGGAGCGCCGCAGCCGGCGGGCCAGGCCCGCCACCCCGCCCGCCGCGCAGGTCAGGACGATCAGCGCCGCTCCGCCGACGGTCGCGTACGCGGCGGGCTCCAGCGGCCCGGGCGCGCCGGCGCTCGGGCCCGCGAGGCCGTCGAAGGCGGTGGTGCGGCGCAGCAGCGCCGTGCGGCCGAAGGGCATCACGGTGGCCTCGACCCTGGCCTCCACCCCGTCGGCCGGGACGGTCCCGCCGTCCACGTCCATGTGGGTGCGGGAGTCGAGCGAGCCCTCCCGGTTGTCACCGAGCAGGAACAGCCGCCCCTGGGGCACCGTGACGCTGAAGGAGTCGCCCTTGGGAGCCTGCTCGGCCAGGTAGGGCTCGTCCACCGGCTTGCCGTTGACGGTCAGCCGGTTGTCCTCCCTGGTGACGGCCACGGTGTCGCCGCCGACGGCGACGACGCGCTTGACCATGAGCTGGCCGCCGGCCCACGCCTGGTCCCGGAAGACCACCACGTCACCCCGGCCGACCTCGCCGCCGCCGACCTTGCGGCCGAGCACGGTGTCCCCGATCCGCAGGGTCGGGTGCATCGAGGCGGTGGGGATGTCGTACGGCCGGTAGTCCACCGCGATCAGGGCGAAGCCGCCGATCATCAGCACCAGCCCGAGCGCGATCGCCACGCCCTGGAGCACCGCCCACGCCCGGCGGGGCGAACGGGCGGGCGCCTCGGGGCGGTCGTCGGCCGTCTGGTCCACGACACTGCTCATCGACACCCACCTCTGACCGACCGGAGAACCCCACTGGCGCGCCGGGGGCACGGACGGAGAAGCCGGCGGGCCGTGGCACGTCCGAGCAGATTACTCGTCGGTACCACGGCCCGCGCAAGAGCCGGGGAGAACCCATTCGACCCCGGGTCCGGCCTCAGGACTCCTTGCGGCGCTGCGCCCGCGCCCGGGTCCGACGCACCAGCGGGACCAGCGCGATCGCGCCCACCGTGGCGAGAGCCGGGGGCGCGGCCGGGCCGGTCGCCGCCGCCAGGCCCTTCTGGTCGAAGGTGTCCGGCACCGGGAGCGTCGACCAGTGGGAGACGGGCCAGGCCACCACGAAGGCGCGCCCGATCACGTTGTCCACGGGAACGGTCCCGCCGCCGGGCTGGTCCTGGTGGTAGCGGGAGTCGAGCGAGTTGGAGCGGTGGTCGCCCATCACCCAGATCCGACCCTTGGGCACCTTCACCGGCGGGAACGGCATCGTCCCGCAGGCGGGGTTGCCCTGGAAGACGTACGGCTCGTCGAGCGCCACTCCGTTGACCTTCAGCGGCCCGTTGCCGTCGCACTCCACGGTGTCCCCGCCGACGGCGACGACGCGCTTGATGAGGTCCTTCTCGTTGGCGGACGGCATCAGGCCGACGAAGCTCAGCACGTCCTGGACGCCCCGGACGAAGGAGTTGTCGCTCTGCTGGGCCGGCTCGTCGCCCAGCCAGCCGCCCGGGTCGTGGAACACCACGACCTCTCCGCGCTCGGGCTCGGCCCCGAACCAGGGGGTGAGCTTGTCCACCAGGACGCGGTCCCCGACCTGGAGCGTGTTCTGCATCGACTCTGACGGAATGGAGAACGCCTGGACGAAGAAGGTCTTGATCACCAGTGCGAGGACCAGTGCGATGCCGACCAGGATCGGCAGTTCCTTCCAGAAGGAACGCGGCTTGCGCGGCTTGGCCGCCTCCTCCGGTTCCGGGTCGGAGCCGGATCCCGAGTCACCCGCGGGCGCGGCCGCCGGTTCGGGGTGCTCCCGGGAGCCCTCCGCGCCGTCACCGTGCTCGCCGTGCTCGCCGTGCTCGTCCGCGGTCTGGGCCGCCTGGTCCTCGGCCGCGGCCGAGGGCGCAGCGGACTCGGCGGACCGGGCCGCCCGGCGGCCGGAGCCCTCCGGCTCGCCGGCGCCTGATCGGGCGCCGATCACCACATCCCCCACAACGTCTCCTCCCAGCTGTGCGGACGCCCGCGCGCCCGCTCTCACAGTGCCGCACAGCGGGCACCACGCTCGCCATGGCCATGAACGCCTCAGGGCTGCCCACGACAGGCTCCCCCGACACCAACACGGCCCGGTCGTACGGCCGGTACCTCCGGCCGCACCTGCACTTCTCTATCACTCCGAGGCAACCGACTCGCGTTCCCACACGCGCCGTCCGGACGCCCCGCCGCCGGCGCGGCTCACTCCGGGGGCCTGCGCGGCCGCCGTACGACGAGCGGAAGGATGCCCAACACCCCCATAACGAGCGGAGGTTCCATCGGAAGCGGTCCAACGGCCATCGATTCCGGCCCAGTTCCGCGGGCCTGCGAAGTCCGCGCAAGAGAGGAGAGTGAACCCGGTTCATCGAGTTGATGCAACCGATCCAGCGGCCAGGTGATCGCGAACGCGCGTCCGACCACGCCGCTCAGCGGGATGGTCCCCTGGCCCGGATTGCCCATGTGGAAACGGGAGTCGGCGGAGACGTCCCGGTGGTCGCCCATGACCCAGAGCCGCCCCTGCGGCACCTTCACCTTGAACGGCTGCCGGGAGGGCGGGTTCCCGGCGGCGAGGTACGTCTCGTGCACCGGCGTGCCGTTGACGCTCAGCCGCCCCTGCGCGTCGCAGCACTCCACGGTGTCCCCGCCGACGCCGATCACACGCTTGATCAGGTCCTGCTCGCCGGCGGAGGGCATCAGCCCGACGTAGGCGAGGGCCTCCTTGGTGCCCGCCATCAGCGCGCCGTCGTGGGAGGGCCTGCGGTCCTCCTCCAGCCAGCCGCCCGGGTCCTTGAACACCACCACGTCGCCGCGCTGCGGCTCGGCCCCGAACCAGGGGGTGAACTTGTCCACCAGCACCCGGTCCCCGACCTGGATGGTCTGCTCCATCGAGCCGGAGGGGATCACGAACACCTGGATCATGAAGGTCTTCATCACCAGCGCCACCACCAGGGCCACCAGGATGATCAGCGGGAACTCGCGCACCAGCGAGCGCCTGCGGCGCCGTGCGGCCCGGCGGGCGCTGCGACGGCGCTCGGCCCTGCCCCGTACGGGCGCGGCCTGGTCCTCGGCGCTGCGCCCGCGCCGTTCGTCACCCTGCTCACCCCGGCCCCCTGCGGGCCGGTCGGCCAGGCGTCCTCTACCTCTGCTCCCCATGACCACCCGTCCCCGCGATCGCGGCGAAGGCGGCGGGGCGGTCCAGGCTCGTCCAGCGGGAGAACGGGTAGACGACCCAGTCGGCCCGGCCGACCACCTTGTCCTCGGGCACGAAGCCGCCGCCGGGCTGGCCGAGGTGGTCGCGCGAGTCGCGGGAGGCGCTGCGGTGGTCCCCCATCACCCACAGCTCCCCGCTCGGTACCAGCACGTCGAAGGCGACGGCGGACGGGGCGTCGCCGGGGGTCAGGTACGAGGACTCGTCCAGCGGCACGCCGTTGACGGTGATCGGCAGGCCCGGGCCCTTGCACGTCACCCGGTCCCCGCCGACGCCGATCACGCGCTTGACGTAGACCGTGTTCCCGGCCGGGACGATCCCCAGGTCCCGCCCCAGCGAGCGGAGTTCGTCCATGGCGCCGGGCGGCTCCTCGGGCTCCCGGATGAAGGAGCCGGTGCCGTCGAAGACGACGACGTCCCCCCGCTCGGGGTGGTCGCCGAAGGCGTAGGCGAGCTGGTTGGCGACGATCCGGTCGCCGGGGCGCAGGCCCTCCTCCATGGAACCGGAGGGCACCGAGTACGGGCGCGCGACGAAGGCGTTGACGAGCAGCAGGGCCAGCAGGCAGATCCCGGCCAGCATCAGCAGGTCCCACCCGCGCGAGCGGCCGGGAGCCTCCTCGGGCTCCTCCTCGGAAGCCCCGGCCACCTCAGCAGCCTCGGCAACCTCAGCGCTCTCCGGGCTCTCCGGGCTCTCCGAGATCCCGGAGCCTTCGGCACTCCCAGCGCTCCCAACGCCCCCGGCCTCCGGAGGCGAAACGACCGCGGACCGCGACAGCGGCTCCGCACCGGTGGGTGCTGGAGTGCCGTCGCGGTCCGCGGGTGGCTCGTGCGTGCTCATCGGGGGCTGAGCTTACCTTGCGGTGGCCCCGCCGCCCGATCGCTCCGATCCCCGGACGAACCGGGGCCGGGAGATCACGCGTCGCGCTTCTCCTTGATCTTCGCGGCCTTGCCGCGCAGGTCACGCAGGTAGTACAGCTTGGCGCGGCGAACCGCACCGCGGGTCACGACCTCGATCTTCTCGACGACCGGGGTGTGCACCGGGAAGGTGCGCTCCACGCCGACGTTGAAGCTGACCTTGCGAACGGTGAAGGTCTCACCGATGCCGGCGCCGTGGCGGCGGATGACGACGCCCTGGAAGACCTGGACACGGGAGCGGTTGCCCTCGATGACCCGGACGTGGACCTTCAGGGTGTCACCGGCGCGGAAGGCCGGAATGTCGGTGCGCAGCGAGGCCGCGTCGACAGCAGCGAGCTTGTTGCTCATGGTGCTCTCCATCGCAGGCGCCACGGGCCGCCCACGGAAGTTCGTCGCAATGGGGTCTGCTGCGGGTCGCATCGGCTGGCGGCGATCCCCCCGTGGCGGGGGCGCCGGTCCACGTAGCCCCTACGCGAGGGGCCCAGCGACAGACAGCAGCTGCCTATTGTTCCACAGCACCGGCCGCGGACCGAAATCGGCCCAGCTCCTCGTCCCAGGCCAGTCCGAGCACGCTGAGCGCCTCGCGCTCCTTCTTGTCGAAGGAGCCGTACTGCCAGCGCTCGACCAGGTCGGGGCGGTTGGCCAGGGTGCGGGCGAACGCCTGCTCGCGCCGCCAGCGGGCGATCCGGCCGTGGTTGCCGCTGAGCAGCACGTCCGGCACCGTCCGCCCGCGCCACTCGGCGGGCTTGGTGTAGACCGGGCCCTCCAGCAGGTCGGCCATCGCGCCGGGCGCGAAGGAGTCGTCGCGGTGGGACTCGGCGTTGCCGAGCACGCCGGGCAGCAGCCGGGCGATCGCCTCGACCATCACCAGCACGGCGACCTCGCCGCCGGCCAGCACGTAGTCGCCGATCGACGCCTCGACCACCGGCATCCGGGTGGCCGCCTCCTCGATGACCCGCCGGTCGATGCCCTCGTACCGGGCCGGGGTGAACGCCAGCCAGGGGCGACCGGCCAGCTCCTGGGCCAGCTCCTGGGTGAACGGCCGCCCGCTCGGGGTGGGCACGACCAGGGTGGGCACCTCGCCCTCGGGGCCGCCGGCGAGCACCGCGTCCAGGGCCTCGCCCCACGGCTCGGGCTTCATCACCATGCCGGGGCCGCCGCCGTACGGGCTGTCGTCGACGGTGCGGTGCACGTCGTGGGTCCACTCGCGCAGGTCGTGGACGTGCACGTCCAGCTGGCCGCGGGCGCGGGCCTTGCCGACCAGCGAGACGTCCAGCGGCTCCAGGTACTCGGGGAAGATCGTGACGACGTCGATCCGCATGCCCGACTGGACGGCGGACTGCGGCTGCTCCCCCACGGTCTCCTCGACGCTCACTCGGACTCCTCCGAAGCGTCCTGCGAGACAGCGTCCTCCGAGGCGCCGTCCTGCCCGTCGGCGTCCCGCGAGCCGGCGACCTCGGCCGACTCCGGATCGATCAGCCCGGCCGGCGGTGTGATCACGGCGCGCTGGTTCTCCAGGTCGATGATCGGCACGATCTGGGTGACGAAGGGCACCAGCACCTCCGTCCCGTCCGCCTTCTCCACGGTGAGCAGGTCCTGGTAGGGCAGGTGGACGACCTCGGTCAGCTCGCCCACGAGGGTGCCGTCCTGCAGCACCACGTCCAGGCCGATGAGCTGATGGTCGTAGTACTCCTCCGGGTCGTCCGGGCGCTCCTCCGGGTCGACCTCGGAGATGAGCAGGGTGCCCCGCAGCGCCTCCGCCGCGTTGCGGTCCTTGACGCCGGCGAAGCGCAGCAGCAGCCGCCCGCTGTGCACCCGGCCGGACTCGACGGTCAGCGGCCCGACCGACGCCGGGTCGGTCATGACGACGGCACCGGGGCCGAGCCGGAGCTCCGGCTCGTCGGTGCGGACCTCGACGCTGACGTCCCCCCTGATGCCGTGGGCACGGCCGATCTTGCCGACGACGAGCTGCACGGTGATCGTTCTCCTGGAGTTCCTGGTGCCTGTACTGGCCGCACTACCTGCGTTACCTGCACTACCTGCACGTACTACCTGTACGAATGCCGAAAAAGGCCGACCGGGACGACATGCGTCCCGGCCGGCCTCAAGCCCCTGACGGCTGCACGAGCGGCAGCGTCAGCGAATGTTGTCCGCGTCGACCAGGTCGACCCGGACGTTGCGACCGCCGAGGGCGCCGACCACGGTGCGCAGAGCGCGCGCCGTGCGGCCGCCCCGGCCGATCACCTTGCCGAGGTCATCGGGGTGCACTCGCACCTCGATGGTGTTGCCCCGACGCAGGTTGCGCGAGCGCACCTGCACCTCGTCGGGGTGCTCGACGATGCCCTTCACCAGGTGGTCGAGGGCGTCCTCGATCACGCTCAGACCTCGGCGGTGGCGTCGGCCTCGGCCTCGGCCTTGTCCGACTTCTTGGCCTTCGGGGTGATGGCGACACCGGTGGTGGCGTCCTCGAAGCCGGCGACGGCCTTCGCGAACAGGTGCGAGAAGTCCTCGACCTTGGGCTCGGCGACGAGCAGCGGGGCCGGGGCCGGCAGGCCCTTGTACTTCTGCCAGTCGCCGGTCAGCTTGAGGATGGCGAGCACCGGCTCGGTCGGCTGGGCGCCGACGGACAGCCAGTACTGGGCGCGGTCGCTGTCGACCTCGATCTTCGAGGGGTTGTAGGTCGGCTGGTAGATGCCGATCTCCTCGATCGCGCGACCGTCACGCTTGGTGCGCGAGTCGGCGACGACGATGCGGTAGTGCGGGGAGCGAATCTTGCCGAGACGCTTCAGCTTGATCTTGACTGCCACGGGAGTGGATTCTCCAGGTGTTGACGTGGGTGAGCGGCCTCGCCGTCCGCGTGGGGTTGCGGGGCAGACCGTTCAAGGGACACGCCAGCCGTAGGAGAGAGGGGTCCTGCTCGGCTGCCGAGTACTCAGCTGTCCATTGTGCCACAGCGCCGGGGGCCGACTTCACCCGGCTGCTCACGGGCCTGGCCAGGCTCGACCGGGAGCCCCCGCTCCCGGTCCGCCCGCAGACTCACCGTTGTCGTTGCACTGCTCGCGCCGGACGCCTCACGCGCCGGACGTTTCGGGGCACCGCTCGACCGAGGCCGCCCGCACGGCCGCCGACCGGTTCCGCCCCGGGGTCACGCGATCTTGAACGGCTGCTGGCACGCGCCGCAGACGATGGACGCCTGCGCGAGCACCGACGGCACGACGCGCACGTTGCGCCCGCACCCGCACACCGCCTTGACCCGGACGCCGCCCCCGGAGGAGCCGTGCCGGGCGGCCGGTCCGCGGAAGGCCCGCGTCCCGCCCTCGCCGGCCACCGCTTCCTGGTGCGCGCCGAGGGCGCGGTCCAGACGCTCGATGGTGCCGGCGTAGCGTTCCTGGGTCTCCTTGAGCATGGTCACCTGGGAGAAGCCGCTGCTGGCGTGCGGTTCGACCGGGTGCGCCAGGCCCAGCTCGGAAGCGAGCATCAGGAAGCGCCGGTTGTGGTAGCGGCCGGCCCGCGAGGTGTCCCGGATGTCCCGGGCCGCGGCCAGACCGTGGGCAGCCTCGTGGAGCAGGCGCTCGAAACCGAGCCGTGTTCCACAGGCCGAGGAGGATTCGCCGATCAGGGCCTCGGGAGAGGCCAGGTCGGGGAGATCCCGGTGATGGGCCTGGATGTCGCTCCAGGCGGCGGCCAGTTCGGCCGCGAGAACGAGGGGCTGTGTCGTGCTCACGCTAGACCAACGATGGAGTGCGAGCCGATGTTCCGCATGTTCCCGTCCTTCGGGAATTCCCAGGGAACTCCCAGGAATGCAAGGCCGCGCGCGAATTGCGCGTTCCGGATCTGACGCAAGACCAACCCCCTGCCGGTTTCGGCCCGCACTGGACGCCGGGCCTGGTGAATTCCGTCCGGGAACGGGCTGTCGCCCCCAGGACGTACGGCCCGCGGCCTCTGTCGAGTTGACAGGGCCACGGGCCGTACACCGTACCGCTATTCCGTTAATGCCGGGAGTTGACCGGCCAGTAGGTATGTCCGCGGTCAACGCGATCGGGAAGAGTTACCGGATTCTTACCCGACCGCATTCCGGGCGAATATCGCCGTAATCGGTCGTCGGAAGCGGCGCGCCGTCATCAGTACGCACGCGCGACGATCGCGATGTTGCCCTCCTGGTCGTCCGTGGCCGGCACGGAACCGTCCGCGGCGACGATGCAGCGCACCGTGACGCCCTGCTCGGAGAGCTTGGCCTCGCCCTCCGCGCCGAGGTCGGCCCAGGAGATGCGGCCCCAGCCGGTGGCGGCGGCCTCCACGGCCTCGTCGAGGGTCTTGACGTCGACCGTACGGGCCTCGCGGCGCTCGCGCGACTGGCGCAGCAGCAGCGCCTGGTCCTCCTCCAGGATGCCCGGCAGCAGCTCGGCCAGCCCGTCGATGGAGACGGGCTCCTTGCCGCCGGGGATGCGGCGCGCCAGCATCGCGGTGCCGTTCTCGAGGTCGCGCGGGCCGACCTCGATGCGCACCGGAACGCCCTTGAGCTCCCAGTCCACGGCCCGGCGGCCGAACGGGGTGTCGGTGCGGTCGTCGACCACCACGCGGACGCCGGCGGCCTCCAGCTTCGCGCCGATCTCGCGGACCTTGGCGATCACCGCGTCGTCGCCCTTGATGGCGAGCACCACGGCCTGGACGGCGGCCAGGCGCGGGGGCACCCGCAGGCCGTTGTCGTCGCCGTGGGACATGATCAGGCCGCCGACCATGCGGGTCGAGACGCCCCAGGAGGTCTGCCAGACGTACTCGCGCTCGGCACCCTGCAGCTGGTAGGTGGTGTTGAACGCCTTGGCGAAGTTCTGGCCCAGCTCGTGGCTGGTGCCCATCTGCAGCGCCTTGCCGTCGCCCATCATGCCCTCGAGGGTGAGGGTGTTGATGGCGCCGGCGAAGCGCTCCTTGGCGGTCTTGCGGCCAAGCACGACGTCGATGCCGAGCACGTTGGTCATGAAGTCGCCGTAGACCTGGGTGTGGATCATCGAGGCGTAGTCGCGGGCGTCCTCGTACGTGGCGTGGGCCGTGTGGCCCTCCTGCCAGAGGAACTCGGTGGTGCGCAGGAAGACGCGCGGGCGCAGCTCCCAGCGGACCACGTTGGCCCACTGGTTGATCAGCAGGGGCAGGTCCCGGTGGCTCTGCACCCACTTGGAGAAGTACTCGTTGATGATCGTCTCGGAGGTGGGCCGGACGACGACCGGCTCCTCGAGCTGCTTGCCGCCGCCGTGGGTGACCACCGCGAGCTCGGGCGCGAAGCCCTCGACGTGCTCGGCCTCCCTGGTCAGGTAGGACTGCGGGATGAACATCGGGAAGTAGGCGTTCTGCGCGCCGGCCTTCTTGATGCGGGCGTCCATCTCCTGCTGCATCCGCTCCCACAGGCCGTAGCCGTACGGTCGGATGACCATGGTGCCGCGCACCGGACCGTTGTCGGCCAGCTCGGCCTTGTTGATGAGGTCCTGGTACCAGCGCGGGAAGTCTTCCGCCTGGGGGGTGAGAACGGGTGCCTTAGCCATGGGCGGAATGGTACGGGGGGCGGCGCCCCGACTTCGAATCCGTTTCACCGAGGGGGCGCACGACCGCGACACGCGCGCACCACCCCGCACCCCTCTGGACGCCGGGCCCAACCCGCTGTTCGCTGGAGTGGGGCGGGACTTTGGGGGAGCCGTAGCAGCACACCGAAGGACCGGATGGGAGGCCGCGATGGCTTCAGCTCGCACGACCGGCACGACCGTACGACCCGCAGGCGCACGGGCGCACCACCCGCAGCCTGCGGCCGCCGGACCCGCGCGGGCGCGCGACTGGGCGGAGATCCAGGAACGCATGCTGGTGCCGCTCTACGAGGCGGTCCACGACCGGCTGGAGGTCGGCCCGGCGAGCAGCGTGCTGGGCCTGGGGTGCCGGTCCGGGCTGGCCCTGCTGCTCGCGGCCGGGCGCGGCGCCCAGGTGGCCGGGCAGGAGCCCGGGGACGACCTGCGCGCCCTGGCCCACGGCCGCCGGCTGCGGGTCTGCGCCGGGGCCCGTACGACCGCCGCCGCCACCCGGTCGGCCCATTCGGTGGTGACGGTCTTCGAGCAGCTGCCGGGCTGCGCCGATCCGGGCCCGGTGGTGGCCGAGGCGGCCCGGCTGACGCTGCCGGGCGGGCACGTGGTGCTGGCCGTCTGGGGACCGCCGGAGCGCTGCGAGAGCGCCCCCGTGCTGGACGTGGCGCGCCGGATGGCGGGGCGCACGGGCGCACGCGACCCCTTCGAGACGAGCGCTCCCGGCGTGCTGGAGGACCTGCTCGCCCCGGCGGGCCTGCGCCCGGCGGGCAGCGGCCGGGTGTCCTGCCCGTTCGCCTATCCGGACCTGGACAGCGCGGTGCGGGGGCTGCTCTCCACGGGCCTGTTCGAGGCGGCGGAGGAGTTCTCGGGCGCCTCGCTGGTGGCCAAGGAGCTGGAGGTGGCGCTGCAGCCGTTCCTGCGGCCGGACGGCTCGGTGCGGATGGAGAACGTCTTCCGCTACGTGATCGCCGAGCGTCCCCGCCGAACCGCAGGGGATCGCCGAGCCGCAGGGGACCGCTGAGCCGACGAAAGCCTCCGAACGGAAAACCGGGGGCGCCCGCCACCATGGCGAGCGCCCCCGGCCGTACGGTTCACGCCTGCGGCCGGTCCTCGTCCTCCGTCTCGCGCGGCACCCCGGCCGCCCGGTACGCCTCCGCCTCGCCCAGCGTCTCCGCCTCCAGCAGCGCCGCCGCCAGCGCGTCCAGCCGGGGCCGCTCCTCGGTCAGCAGCCGCACCGCCTCGTCGTAGCACTCGGCGACGATCCGCCGGGCCTCCTCGTCCACCGCGTCCAGGGTGGTCGGCGCGGCCGAGAGCCCGTACGCGCCCTGCGGGTCGCTGGGCACCGCCGTGAGCCGCCCGACGCGCTCGCTCATGCCCCAGCGCCCGGCCATGCCCCGGGCGATGTTGGTGACCTGCTCCAGGTCGCTCTCGGCGCCCGTGGTGATCACCCCGTAGACCACCTGCTCGGCCGCCATGCCGCCGAGCGCGCCGATGATCCGGCCGCGCAGGTAGGGCTCGGTGTACGAGTAGCGGTCGTTCTCCGGGGTGGAGAGGGTCACGCCGAGGGCGCGGCCGCGCGGCACGATGGTGATCTTGCGGACGGGGTCGGCGCCGGGCTGGAGCATGCCCAGCAGGGCGTGCCCGCTCTCGTGGTAGGCCGTGCGCTCGCGCTCCTCCTGCGGCATCACCAGCGGCCGTACGGCGCCCAGTTGGACCTTCTCCAGGGCGTCCGAGAGGTCCCGCTCGTTGACGGCGTCCTGGTCCCGCTTGACGGCCAGCAGGGCGGCCTCGTTGACGAGGTTGGCGAGCTCGGCGCCGGTCATCCCGGGGGTGACCTTGGCCAGCTGGGTGAGGTCGGCGCTCCCGGCCAGCGGGACGGACCTGGTGTGGATGCGCAGGATCGCGGCGCGGCCCTCGCGGTCGGGCGGGCTGACGGTGATCCGCCGGTCGAAGCGGCCGGGGCGCAGCAGCGCCGGGTCGAGCACGTCGGCCCGGTTGGTGGCGGCGATGACGATGACGCCCTCGGAGCCGCTGAAGCCGTCCATCTCGGTGAGGATCTGGTTGAGCGTCTGCTCGCGCTCGTCGTGCCCGCCCATGCCGCCGCCGGCGCCGCGCTGGCGGCCGATGGTGTCGATCTCGTCGATGAAGATGATCGCCGGGGCGACCTTGCGGGCCTCGGCGAAGAGCTCGCGCACCCGGCTGGCGCCGACGCCGACGATCATCTCGATGAACTCGGAGGCGGAGGCGGAGAAGAACGGCACGTTCGCCTCCCCGGCCACGGCCCGGGCGAGCAGGGTCTTGCCCGTTCCGGGCGGGCCGCTGAGCAGCACGCCGCGCGGCATCTTGGCGCCGAGCCTGCGGTAGCGCTCGGGGTTCTTCAAGTAGTCGACGACCTCGGTGAGTTCGGCCTCGACCTCGTCGATGCCGGCGACGTCGGCGAAGGTGGTGCGCCTGCCCTGGTCGGCGGTGACGGGCTTGGGCGGGGCCTTGCGGCCCAGGGGCCCGCCGCCGAGCCCCCCGGCCATCCGGCGGGCGAGCAGCACCCAGATGAAGATCAGCAGCAGCATCGGGGCGAGTGAGAGCAGCAGGTTCGTCAGGAAGCTGCGCTGCTGCACCGGCGAGGTGGCGGTGACCTCGACGCCCTTCTCCTGGAGGGTGGTCCAGAGGTTGTCGCCCGCGAAGGAGGGGCGCTGGGTGTCGAACTCGGTGTAGTTGCCCTTGCCGCCGTCAGGTTTGGGCTGGGCGGACTTGAGGGTGCCCTCGATCGCGTCGCCCTTGGCGTAGATCTTGGTGATGTTGCCCTTGTTCAGCTGGTTGTTGAACTCGGTGTAGCTGATCGTGGTCGCGCCCTGGTTGCCGAAGAAGGACAGCAGCAGGTCGGAGATCAGGAAGACCACGAGGGCGGTGAGGACGAGACCCGCCCAGCCGCCGGGCATCCGGCGGCGGGGCGGCGGCGGGGGCGGGGCGCCCTCGGACCGCCAGGGCTGGTCCGGGGTCTGACGGGGCGGCACGGGTTCGGTCACCCCCCGGACGATACGGACAGGCGCTCGGGCGGGCCAATCGCAACGCCGCGCCCGAGCGGCCGTACGGGCCGGTGGCGCCCCCTCCGACCAGCGGCGACGCGGCCTCAGGCGACGGCGCCGGGCCACTCCTCGGCGGTGAGCGCGTACCGCTCGTGGTCGCGCCAGTCGCCCTGGAGGAAGAGCATCCGCGGGGTGAAGCCCTCGTGCCGGAAGCCCAGCCGCCTGGCCATGGCGATGGAGCGCTCGTTCTCCGGCTGCACGTTGATCTCCAGCCGGTGCAGGCCCAGCCCGCCGGCGGAGTCGGGGGCGAAGCAGCGGTCGACGACCAGGCGCAGGCCCTCGGTCATCCGCCCGGTGCCGGCGAAGGGCAGGTACGCGTCGTAGCCGAGCGTGGCGTTGCAGAACCGGCCCATCACGATGTTGGCGACGTTCACCTTGCCGACCAGTCCGCCGGTGTCCCGGTCGATGATCAGGTAGGTGCGCAGGCCCGACCCCTGGCGCTTCATCAGGTCGGGCAGCCCGTCCGGCTCGACGGGGTTCCACCGCCCGATGTGGTCGGCGGACCTGCGGACCGCCTCGGCGTACACGACCTCGTCCTCGGCCCTGGGGGCCCTGATCATCACTCGCACGCCCCCATCATGGGACATGCCGGTGGCCCGTCGCCCCCAGTACCGATCGACTGGCGCCCGGACGACGGGCCACACGGGTCACGCGGGGACCAGGCCGTGGCCTACAGCAGGTCCTTGAACTCCTTGGGCAGCTCGAAGTCGGCCGGGCCCTTGCCCGCACCGAGCCCGAACGCGCCGCCGTCGGCCTCCTGGCCGCCGGGGCCGAGCGCCCGGCGCTGCGCGGCCGCGGCCTCCTCCTGCGCCCGCTTGAGCGGGTTGCCGCTCTTGCGCTTGCCCTTGGCCTGCGGCGCCTTCTTGCCGGACTTCTTCCCCCCGCCGCCCATGCCGGGGATGCCCGGCATGCCGGGCACGCCCTTGCCGGAGGCCATCGCGGACATCATCTTGCGGGCGTCGAAGAACCGCTCGACCAGGTTCTTCACCTCGCCGACCTGGACGCCTGAACCCTTGGCGATGCGGGCCCGGCGGGAGCCGTTGATCAGCTCCGGCTCGGCGCGCTCGGTCGGGGTCATCGACTTGATGATCGCGCCGACGCGGTTGACGTCCTTGTCGTCGATGTTGTTGATCTGGTCCCGGATCTGGCCCATGCCGGGCAGCATGCCGAGCAGCTTGGAGATCGAGCCCATCTTCTGGACCTGCTCGAGCTGCGACAGGAAGTCGTCCAGGGTGAACTGCTTCGGGCCGCCGCGCAGCTTGGCCGCGATCTTCTCGGCCTCGGCCTGGGAGAAGGTCTGCTCGGCCTTCTCGATCAGCGAGAGGACGTCACCCATGCCGAGGATGCGCGAGGCCATCCGGTCGGGGTGGAAGGCGTCGAAGTCGTCGACCTTCTCGCCGTTGGAGGCGAACATGATCTGCCGGCCGGTGACGTGCGCGACCGACAGGGCGGCACCGCCGCGGGCGTCGCCGTCGAGCTTGGAGAGCACGACACCGGTGAAGTCGACGCCGTCGAGGAACGCCTGCGCGGTGGTGACCGCGTCCTGGCCGACCATCGCGTCGACGACGAACAGGACCTCGTCCGGGTTCACCGCGGCGCGGATGTCGGCGGCCTGCTGCATCAGCTCGGCGTCGATGCCGAGGCGGCCGGCGGTGTCGACGACGACGACGTCGTACTGCTTCTGCTTGGCGTACTCGATCGAGTCCTTCGCCACCTGCACCGGGTCGCCGACGCCGTTGCCCGGCTGCGGGCCGTAGAAGGCCACGCCGGCGCGCTCGGCGACCACCTGGAGCTGGTTGACGGCGTTGGGGCGCTGGAGGTCGCAGGCGACCAGCAGCGGGGTGTGCTTCTGGGACTTGAGCCAGTGGCCGAGCTTGCCCGCGAGGGTGGTCTTACCGGCACCCTGCAGACCGGCCAGCATGATGACCGTCGGGCCGTTCTTCGCGAACCGCACCCGGCGGGTCTCGCCGCCGAGGATCGCGATGAGCTCCTCGTTGACGATCTTGATGATCTGCTGCGCCGGGTTCAGCGCGCCCGAGACCTCGACACCGAGCGCCCGGTCCTTGACCTGCTTGATGAAGGCCCGGACGACCGGCAGCGCGACGTCCGCCTCCAGCAGCGCGATGCGGATCTCGCGGGCGGTGGCATCGATGTCCGCCTCGCTGAGGCGGCCCTTGCCACGGAGGTTCTTGAACGTCGCTGCGAGGCGATCGGAAAGGGTGTCGAACACGTCGTCGCGGGTCCTCTGCGGCATCGGTATCGGTACGGTCGTCGCCCCCAAGGGTATCCGGCCGCCCCGGGTACGGTCTCCACCCCTACCCGGACGGGCTTTTCAGCCGAGCGCCGCCCGTACGGCGGCCGCCACCTCCCCGGCCCGCTGGGGGGTGAGCGGCAGGCCCTTCTCGTCGGTCAGGTAGAAGGAGTCGACGGCCTCCGCGCCGAGCGTGGAGACGTGCGCGGTGCGCACCCGCACCCCGGCGCCGTCCAGCGCCCGGCCGATGCGGTGCAGCAGCCCGGGGGCGTCGTGGGCGCGGACCTCCAGGACGGTCGCCGTGGCCGAGGCCACCGCCGGGGCCACCGCGACCAGCGGCGGCGGGGTCGGGATGCCCTTGCGGCGCGGGGCGGCGGCGTCCCGCTCGGCCAGGCGGCGGGCGACGTCCAGTGAGCCGTCCAGGGCGCGGCGCAGGTCGGCGCGCAGCCGGGACGCCTCCGGCAGCTCCCCGTACTCGGCGGCCACCCGCCAGGCGAGCAGCAGCACCGGCCCGGCGCCGATCGGGTCCAGCTCGCGCAGGCCCGCCGACCGGACGGTCAGGCGGTGCAGGGCCAGCACCCCGGCGGCGGTGCCGAGCAGCCCGGGGCGGTCGGGGACGGCCAGGTTCAGCTCCACGCCCATCGGTTCGGTGCCCGGCCGCGTTCCCTCGGCCTGGGCGCGCAGCGACAGCGCCGGCTCCCCGGTGCGGGCCGCCTCGACGGCCAGGCGCTCCTGCTCGGCGGTCGGCGGGGCCTGGGCCGTCTCCCCCGCTCCCCCGGCCAGCTGGGCGGCGACCCTCGCGACCAGTCCGTCCACCAGGGAGGCCCGCCAGGCGCTCCACGCGGCCGGTCCGGTGGCCAGGGCGTCGGCCTCGGTGAGCGCGTGCAGCAGTTCCAGTTCGGGCAGGGTGCCGATCACCTTGGTGACGGCCTCCACGGTGGCCGGGTCGTCCGGGTCGCGCCGGGTCGCGGTGTCGACCAGGGTCAGGTGCCGGCGCACGAGGACGGCCAGGACCGCCACGTCCTCGGGCGGGAAGCCCATCCGGGTGGCGACGTCGCGGACGATCACCTCGCCGGCCTCGCTGTGGTCGCCGGGCCAGCCCTTGCCGAGGTCGTGCAGCAGCGCGGCCACCAGCAGCAGGTCGGGCCGGGCCACCCGGCGGGTCATCGCGGCGGCCCGCACGGCCGTCTCCACCAGGTGCCGGTCGACCGTCCAGCGGTGCACCGCGTTGCGCTGCGGGCGGCAGCGCACCCGCTCCCAGTCCGGCAGCAGCCGGGTGACCAGCCCCTCCGCCTCCAGCGCCTCCCACACCGGCACGGCCGCCTCCCCCGCGCCGAGCAGGGTGACGAGCTGCTCGCGCGCCTCGTCCGGCCAGGGCACCGGCAGCGGGCGGCACTCGGCGGCGAGCCTGCGCACCGTCGCGTACGAGACGGTCAGGCCGTTCTGGGCGGCGGCGGCCGCGGCGCGCAGCGGCAGCACCGGGTCGGCGGCCGGGCGGGCGCCCTGGGCGAGGACCGCCTCGCCGTCCTGCTCGACCACGCCCTCCGCGAGCGGGCGGCGCTCCACCGCGCCCCGGGTCGCCGCGCCCCCGCCGCGCCGTGCGAACGCGAACCCGCGCCGGACGGTGGAGCGGGTTCGGGCGGCGAGCACCCGCTCCACCGCCCGCCAGGTGACGTCCCCCGCGTAGGCGATCGTGCGGGCGGCCTCGTAGACCTGGCGCAGCAGGGCGTCGGCGTCCAGCACGCCGAGCCGCTCGGCGACCTGGTCCTGGTCCTGGAGGCTGAGGCGCTCGGTGGCCCGGCCGGTGGTCAGGTGCAGGGCGTCACGGACGTCGGCCAGGCGCAGCGCGGCGGCGTCCAGTCCGTCGCGGGGGGCGTCGGCGAGCCAGCTGGCGGCGATCGCGTCGAGGACGACCAGGTCGCGCAGGCCCCCGCGGGCCTCCTTGAGGTCGGGCTCCAGGAGGAAGGAGAGCTCCCCGTGCCGTTCGGCCCGCTCCCGGCTCAGCTCGTGCAGTTCGGGCAGCCGGGCGGGGGCGCTCGCGCGCCAGTCGGTGAGCACGGCGGAGCGCAGGGCGGCGGTGAGCGCCGGGTCGCCGGCGAGGTGGCGGGCGTCCAGGAGGCCGAGCTGGGCCTTGAGGTCGGCGGCGGCGACGGCCCTGGCCTCGGCGGGGGTGCGTACGGCGTGGTCGAGCCGGGCGCCCGCGTCCCAGACGGGGTACCAGATCCGCTCGGGCAGGTCGGGGGCGATCGGGCCGTCGTGCAGCAGCAGGACGTCCAGGTCGCTGCGCGGGGAGAGCTCACCGCGCCCGTAGCCGCCGACGGCGACCAGCGCGACGCCGGCCGCGGGGGCCCCGGAGCCGGCGAGCAGGGCGGCCAGCCAGTCGTCGGTGAGCCGGGCGAGCGCCCGGCGACGGGGGCGGCCGAGCGGGCCGGGGCCGTCGAGCAGGGCGGCCCGGGCGGCGGCGTGGGCGGCGTGGTCCAGGGGAGCGGAGCTGGTCATGCGCGTGGGTCCCGTCCGTGCTGCGGGGTGGGGAACGCCGACGGGCCCGCCTCCTCCTTTCGGGGGGTGCGGGCCCTCGGGCTTACAGGGCGTCGGGGCCGCGTTCGCCGGTGCGGACGCGGACCGCGGTGTCGACGGGGATGCTCCAGACCTTGCCGTCCCCGATCTTCCCGGTCCGGGCGGCCTTGACCAGGACCTCGATCAGCTCGTCGGCGTCCTCGTCCTCGACGAGGACCTCGATGCGGACCTTCGGGACCAGGTCGACGGTGTACTCGGCTCCCCGGTAGACCTCGGTGTGGCCTCTTTGCCGGCCGTAGCCGCTGGCCTCGGTGACGGTCAGGCCGTGGACCCCGAAGGCTTGTAGGGCGGCCTTCACCTCGTCCAGGCGGTACGGCTTGATCACGGCGGTGATGAGCTTCATCAGGCGTCGACCTCGGTCTTCTGAGCGGCCTTCTCAGGGGTCGTCTCGGTGGGCTTCTCGGTGGGCTTGGGGGTGGCCGCCGCCAGGCCGGGCAGGGCCCGGGCGAGGCCGGCCCCCACGGCGCTGAAATCGTAGGCGGACTCGGCGTGTTCGGCCTGGTCGATGCCGGCGACCTCGACCTCCTCGGAGACCCGGAAGCCGACCGTGATGTCCACGGCCTTGGCCAGCAGCCAGGACATGACGAAGGAGTACGCACCGACCGCGGCCACGCCCAGCGCCTGCTTGCCGAGCTGGTCCCAGCCCCCGCCGTAGAACAGGCCCTTGGCGGTCTGGCCGACCCCGCCGGTGGCGAAGAGGCCGATCAGCAGCGAGCCGATCGCACCGCCGACCGCGTGCACACCGACCACGTCGAGGGAGTCGTCGAAGCCCCAGCGGTACTTGAGCGAGACGGCGGCGGCGCAGGCCGCGCCCGCGACCAGGCCGATGGCCACCGCGCCGAGCGGGCTGACCGAGCCGCAGGCCGGGGTGATCGCGACCAGTCCGGCCACCGCGCCGGAGGCGGCGCCGAGGGTGGTGAAGGCGCCGTGCTTGAGCTTCTCGTAGACCAGCCAGCCCACCAGGGCCGCGCCGGTGGCGACCTGGGTGTTGACCGCGGCCATCGCGGCCACGCCGTTGGCGGCCAGCGCCGAGCCCGCGTTGAAGCCGAACCAGCCGAACCAGAGCAGCCCGGAGCCGAGCATCACCAGCGGCAGGCTGTGCGGGCGCATCGGGTCCTTCTTGAAGCCGACCCGCTTGCCCAGCACCAGGCACAGCGCCAGGCCCGCGACACCGGCGTTGATGTGCACGGCCGTGCCGCCGGCGAAGTCGATGACGCCGTTGCGGTCGCCCAGCCAGCCGCCGTTGCCGCCGTCGACGAAGAACACCCAGTGCGCGACCGGGAAGTAGACGACGCTCACCCAGAGAGCGATGAACAGGCCCCAGGCGGCGAACTTGGCTCTGTCCGCGATGGCGCCGCTGATCAGCGCCGGGGTGATGATCGCGAACATCAGCTGGAAGAGCGCGAAGGCGGTGATCGGGATGGTGCCGGTGAGCTCGTTGAGCCCGATGCCGCGCATCCCGAGGAAGTCCAGGTTGCCGATCAGCCCGCCGAAGGCGTCGGGGCCGAAGCTGAGGGAGTAGCCGTACAGGACCCACAGCACACTGACGATGCCGAGCGAGAGGAAGCTCATCGCCAGCATGTTCAGGGTGCTCTTGGCCCGGACCATGCCCCCGTAGAAGAAGGCCAGGCCCGGGGTCATCACCATGACCAGGGCCGCACTGATGAGCACGAAGGCGGTGTCGCCCGCGCTGAAGCCGTCCGGCATCGGCGTCTCCTCTGCTTTCGACGCCGATCCGCACCCGGAGCTGTCCCTTGGCTCCGGGGCGTCGGCGATGAGGAGGAGAGTGCCGAAGGCTGGTTTCGGCTGGTGCGGCCGGTTGTTTCGCGGCCGTGACGCGTGCGACGCCCGGGTTACGGCTGCGTGAACCGTACCCCCGTACGGGTGAAGAAACACCGACCGCGCCGGCGGCGGCCGACGCGGTCGACGGAGTGGCGGACCGGCCGGTCAGACCACCGAGACGTACTCGGGGATGTCCTGGACGACCCGCTCCTTGAGCCGGGTGACGGCGTCCACGCCCTTGTAGCGGGCGGCCGCCGCCTCGGTGGTCTTGCGCACCCGGGAGTTCAGCCGCTCCGAGCGCACCTTGGTCGCGATGTCCACCGCCTTCTCGGCCATGACCACCGCCTGCTCGGCCTCCTTCTGCAGGATGTGCACGCTGGCCATCCCGATCAGGTTGAAGGCGTAGCTGCGCACGTGGTCGTCGTCCTGGCGGAACAGGTCGACGGCGCGCTCCATCACCGGCGCGGACATCGAGGCGTACAGCTCCGCGTTGTCCGAGTGGTAGGCCAGGTCGCGGTAGGAGTGCGCGTTCTCCGCGTTGAGCTCGGCCGGCGAGAAGAACTTCAGCCAGTTCGGGTCCTGGTCGCCGTCCCGGATGTCGGTGAAGGTGTCCTCGGCGAGGCGGATCGCCCGGGCGCAGCGGTTCACCTCGCCGATGGTGGCGTAGGCGCGCGCCTCCATCGCGTACAGCAGGGACTGCTGGCGGGCGGTGGCGGTGTCCCGGCTGCCGTACTGGGCGAGGTGGATCAGCTCCAGCGCGTCCTCGCCGCGGTTGAGGTGGATCATCTGGCGGCTCATGTCGGTGAGGATCAGCGCGCCGAACGGGCGGTCGCCGGCCTCCTTGGCCGCGTGCAGCGCGAGCACGTAGGACTTCTGCGCGCTCGGGTGCATGCCGACGTCGTAGGACATGAACCCGGCCAGGTGGGCGAGTTGGGCGGTGAGCCGGAACAGCCGCTTGGTGGTGGCCTCCGGGTACGTCTCCTGGAGCAGGTCGGTGACCTCGTGGAGCTGGCCGACGACGGCCTTGCGGCGCAGCCCGCCGCCGTTCTGCGCATCCCACTGCCGGAACATGACCGTGGTCTGCTCCAGCAGTTCCAGCTCGGGCTCGGAGATCCGGCCGGTGAACGGCTCGCCGCCGTTGGCCGCGGCCAGGATCGGGGTGGCGGCGCCGGAGGGGCCGGGGGCGAGCCAGCGCTGCATGGGCTCGATCAGGGCGGCGCCCGCGGTCAGGGCGAGCGAGGTGCCGAGGAAGCCCCGGCGGTTGAGCATCAGGTCGCTGCGGGAGTACTCACTGATCAGCTGGACGGTCTGCGGGGCGCTCCAGGGCAGGTCCACGCCGCCGCCCACGGTGGAGACGGGGATCGCGGCGCGCAGGCCGAGGTCCTCGATCGAGACGACGGAACCGAAGCGCTCCGAGAACAGCTCCGACATGATCTTGGGGATCGGCTCCCGAGGCTGCTCGCCGTCGAGCCAGCGGCGCACCCGGGAGGTGTCGGTGGAGACGTGGTGGGCGCCGATCTGGCGGGCCCGGCGGTTGACCTGACGGGCCAGCTCGCCCTTGGACCAGCCGCTGCGGGCGAACCAGGTGGTCAGCTTCTCGTTGGGTTGCTTCTCTGCCATGGGTCCGTCCCATCCCGCCCGGCCCCTGCGCGGGGCCCCGATCGTGACCGCCCGACGGTTGCGGGCTCTTGCCAGACGTGCCGTGCCTGCGGTGCTGCTCGGCGGCGCCCGGGCACCGCCCCGTCGTACTGGTGTGCCATCCTCGCGGACGGTCCGTCAGGTGCCCAACTCCCGTGCCCGGAAGGCCCGGAGTGGACGCTGAGGCATCGTCCGCACGCTGAACGTAACGCCCCGCGAGGTGCCCGCGGGAGCGGCCCTGGCGAAACGCCACCTTTCGCCACCCCCAGGAGTGAACCGAAGCCAGGGGGCACACGCTTCACTGAGGAGGTCTGTCGGTCCGGCATATGCGGGCCGCCAAGTCCTCCACCGCCCCACCCCGGAGGACCCCGCAGGACCGGCAATCCCGCTCAGCCGCAGGCGAGTTCACCGCCCACCCGGGTCGGCGACCGCCCCGCGCACCCGAACTCACCCGACGATCCGGCATCGCCGCCACCCCCACAAGGCGGCGCCCGAGGCACACCGGAGCAACAGGCGCACGCCACGCGCCGCGCGCCGCCGGTGCACCACGCGCAACGCACCAGAGCTGCAACACAAAGTCACCGTCCCGTAACCATCGGCAACGAGAACCTGTTGGGGGAGGCATGGACAACCTGTTCGGCGAACTTCGGCTGGGGCACCTGCGGCTGGCACCGCTGGGCGTACGCCGCCGCACCAAGGTCACCGCGTCCCGGGCCGCCGCGGAGTACACCGGCCGCTGGGGCTGGACGGTCGCCGCCGGCGACCAGCCCTCGGCCGCCACCGCCCCGACCGCCTGCCCCTGCGGCTCCGCCCGCTGCGGCGCGCCGGGGCTGCACCCCGTCCCGGGCCGCGAGAGCTCCGCCGACGGCGGCGAGGGATCGGTCCTCTTCCCCACCGGCCGCGCCTTCGACGTCCTGGACGTCCCCGAGCAGGCCGGTCTCCAGGCGCTGGTGCGGCTGGAGCGGATGGGCACCCAGGTCGGCCCGGTGCTGGCCTCCCCCACCGGCCGCCTCCAGTTCCTGGTCGCCGCCGGTACCGCTCGCCGCCTGCCCGACCTGCTGTACCGGATGGGCTGGGACGACGCCGCGCTCGACCTGACCTGCCACGGCGAGGGCGGCTACGTCGCCGCCCCGCCCACCGTCCTCGGCGACCTCGGCCCCGTCCGCTGGCTGCGCCGCCCCACCCGCGACAACGCCGGCTGCCCGCCCGAGGCCCGCCTCCTGCTCGGCACCCTCGCCTACGCCTGCCACCGCCGCCGCGAGCGCTCCACCGAAGCCGTCTGGATCGCCTCGTGATTCGCCCGCTCGCCTCCGGGGCGCTCTGACCCGGCGGCGACCGACGCCAGAGGGTCCGCCCCCGATGGGAGCGGACCCTCTCTGTTCCGGCGCGGACCGGGGATCAGTCCCCGATCAGCGCGTCCACGAACGCGGCCGGGTCGAACGGCGCCAGGTCGTCGGCGCCCTCGCCCAGGCCGATCAGCTTGACCGGGACGCCGAGCTCGCGCTGGACGGCCACCACGATGCCGCCCTTGGCGGTGCCGTCCAGCTTGGTCAGCACGATGCCGGTGATGTCGACCACCTCGGCGAACACCCGGGCCTGGATCAGCCCGTTCTGACCGGTGGTGGCGTCCAGCACCAGCAGCACCTCGTCCACCGGGCCGTGCTTCTCCACGACCCGCTTGACCTTGCCCAGCTCGTCCATCAGGCCGGTCTTGGTGTGCAGCCGGCCGGCGGTGTCGACGAGCACGGTGTCCGCGCCCTCGGCGATGCCCTCCTTGACCGCGTCGAAGGCGATCGACGCCGGGTCCCCGCCCTCCGGGCCCCGGACGGTACGGGCGCCGACCCGCTCGCCCCAGGTCTGCAGCTGGTCGGCGGCGGCGGCACGGAAGGTGTCGGCCGCGCCGAGCACCACCGTGCGGCCGTCGGCGACCAGGACGCGGGCCAGCTTGCCGGTGGTGGTGGTCTTGCCGACGCCGTTGACGCCGACGACCAGCACCACGGCCGGGCCCTCGGCGTGCTTGGTGGAGTGGACGGTGCGGTCGGCCTCGGTGCCGATCAGCTGGAGCAGCTCCTCGCGCAGCAGGCCGCGCAGCTCGTCCGGCGTGCGGGTGCCGAGCACCTTCACCCGGGTGCGCAGCCGCTCGACCAGCTCCTGGGTGGGAGCCACGCCGACGTCGGCGGTGAGCAGGGTCTCCTCGATCTCCTCCCAGGTGTCCTCGTCGAGGTGCTCGCGGGAGAGCAGCGAGAGCAGGCCCTTGCCGATCGAGTTCTGCGACCGGGAGAGCCGGGAGCGCAGCCGGACGAGCCGGCCCGCGGTGGGCTCGGGGACCTCGATCGCCGGGGCGGTCCCGGCCTCGGCGGCCTCCTCGACCTCGACAGGCTCGGCGGCCTCGACGGTCTCGGCCGGGAGCTGGACCTCCTCGACGGTGCGGCGCGGCTCCTCGCGGGGAGGCGCGGCCTCCTCGCCGACCTGCGGCTCCTGCGGAGTGGGCTTGGGCGCCGTGATGACCGGCGCCTGCGACTTCGGGGGCAGTTGCTGGCGTCGTCTGCCGGAAACGACGAGGCCCGCGACCGCACCGACGGCGATCACGGCGATGACTACGGCAAGAATCACGTATTCCATAACCCGTCCAGTATCCGCGACGAACGCCGGGATGAACCGCCGCCGCTCGAGGCCGTGTCTTTCGGCTCAGACGGACGCCTTCGGGCGCTCGTGCTCCCGCAGTCGCTGGCTGATCACCTGCGAGATCCCGTCGCCCTTCATCGTCACGCCGTACAGCGCGTCGGCGGACTCCATCGTCAGCTTCTGGTGCGTGATCACGATCAGCTGGGAGCTCTCCCGCAGCTCCTCCATGATCCCGATCAGCCGCCGCAGGTTGGTCTCGTCCAGCGCCGCCTCCACCTCGTCCATCACGTAGAACGGGCTGGGCCGGGCCTTGAAGATCGCCACCAGCATGGCCACGGCCGTCAGCGAGCGCTCGCCGCCGGAGAGCAGCGACAGCCGCTTGACCTTCTTGCCCGGCGGGCGGGCCTCCACCTCGACGCCGGTGGTGAGCATGTTCTCCGGGTCCGTGAGCACCAGCCGCCCCTCCCCGCCGGGGAAGAGCCGGGAGAAGACGCCCTCGAACTGGGCGGCGGTGTCGTGGTACGCCGAGGTGAACAGCTCCTCGACCCGCTGGTCCACGTCCCGGACGATCTCCATCAGGTCCCGCCGGCCGCGCTTGAGGTCGTCCAGCTGCTCGCCGAGGAACTGGTGGCGCTCCTCCAGGGCGGCGAACTCCTCCAGCGCCAGCGGGTTGACCTTGCCGAGCTGCTGGTACGCCTTCTCGGCGGCCCTGAGCCGCTTCTCCTGCTCGGCCCGGACGTACGGGTACGGCTCCCCTGCCTCCTCCCCCTCGGCCGCGGTCGAGGGCGGCACGAGCTGGTCCGGCCCGTACGAGGCCAGCAGCTCGCCGCCGTCGATGCCGAACTCCTCCAGGGCCCGGGCCTCCAGCTGCTCGATCCGCATCCGCTTCTCGGCCCGCAGCACCTCGTCCCGGTGCCCGGCGTCGACCAGCTTGTCCAGCTCCTCCTTGAGGCCCCGCCCGCGCTCGCGGTGCTCCCGCAGTTCGCGCTCGCGCTCGGCGCGCGCCTGTTCGACGGCCGCGCGCCCGGCGTCCGCACGGGCGAGCGAGACCTCCAGGCAGGCCAGCAGCTGCCGGGCGCCCGCCGCGACGGCGTTCGCCACCGCGGCGTCGTGCCGGGCGCGGCGCCGGCGCTCGGCGGCCCGGGCGCGCGCCTCGCGCTCGGTGCGGGCGGCGCGGTCCAGCTGGTCGGCCCGGCCGGCCAGGGCCCGCACCCGCTCCTCGTGGGTGCGGACGGTGAGCCTGGCCTCCAGCTCGGCCTGCCGGGCGGCGCTCGCCGCCTCCGCGAGGCGCTGCTGTTCGGCGCCGTCCGGCTCGTCCTCGCCCTCCTCGGCGCTCTCCTCGGCGGCGGCGAGCCGCTCGGCCAACTCCTCGGCTGCGAGCAGCAGTTCGGCCAGTCCGCCCTCGGCCCGGGCGGCGGAGGCGGTCAGCCGCTCGGCCTCACCCCCGGCCGCGCGGGCCTGCCCGCCGAGCCGCCCGAGGGCTCCGGCGACGGCGGCCCGCTCCTTCTCCACCTGCCGCCGCCGCTCGGTGAGAGCGTCCAGTTCGGCGGCCGACTCCCGCCTGAGCCCGGTGAGTTCGGCCAGTCGCTCGGCCGCCTCGGCGCAGCGGGCGGTGAGTTCCTCGATCGCCCGGGCGGCCTCGTCCACCGCCGCCTGGGTCTCCAGCAGGCTGGGTGCACCACCGGAGCCGCCGTGGGCGAAGCCGGCGCCGAGGCGGTCCCCTTCCGCGGTGACGGCGGCCAGGGCGGGGTGATCGGCGGCCAGCGCCAGGGCCTCGTCCAGGGTGCCGACCACGGCCACCCCGGCCAGCAGCGCCCGTACGGCGGGGATCAACTCGGCCGGGCCGTCCACCAGTTCGGCCGCCCACCGCACCCCGTCAGGCAGTTCCCCGGTGGCGTACGGCACCTCGGCGGCGCCCGCGATCAGCAGCGCGGCCCGCCCGGCGTCCTCGGCGCGGAGCAGCCGCAGCGCCTCGGCGGCCCGGGCCGGAGAGGCGACGGCCACCGCGTCCGCCGCAGCGCCGAGCGCCGCCGCGAGCGGCACCTCGTACCCGGGCTCGATCCGCAGCAGCGCGGCGGCGGGCCCGAGCAGCCCGGTCAGCCTCTCCCCCGCCTCCAGCAGCGCGCCGGTGCCGTCCTTGCGGCGCAGCCCGAGCGAGAGCGCCTCGTGCCGCGCGGTCAGGGCGGCCCGCTCGCGCTCGGCGGCGCCGGCCGCCTCCCGGGCGGCCGTCAGCTCCCGTTCCAGGGCGGCGAGGCGCTCGCGGGCCTCCTGGTGCTCGGCCTCCGCCCGCTCCTCGTCCCCATCCGGGCCGTCGACCTGCTCGCGCAGTTCCTCGTACTCGGCCCGGGCGGCCTCGGCGCGCAGCAGCGCCTCGTCCCTGGCCTCGGTGAGCCGGCCGATCTCGGCCTCGGCGGCGGCCGCCTTGGAACGGGCGGCCGACGCCTGCCCCTGGAGGCGCGCC
This sequence comes from Streptomyces sp. NRRL WC-3742, assembly GCF_000720635.1. Taxonomy (GTDB): domain Bacteria; phylum Actinomycetota; class Actinomycetes; order Streptomycetales; family Streptomycetaceae; genus Kitasatospora. The sequence goes on from NZ_JOCF01000037.1 coordinate 90,733, forward strand.
AGCCCCTCCCGGCGGTCGGCGATGGCCCGGGCGGCGTCCCGCATCCGGCGCTCCTCGACGGCCAGTTCGCGCTCCAGCTCGCTCTTGCGCTCGACGGCCTCGGCCAGCGCGTACTGCGCCTCCTCCAGCGCCTCGGCGAGCGCGGCCTCCTCCTCACGGACGTGCTCGGCCTCGCGCTCCAGCTCCTCCGGGTCCCGCCCGCGGCGCTCCTCGGTCTGCTCCCCCGCGGCGGCGTGCCGGGCCCGGGCCTCGGCCAGGCCGACGGTGCCGCGGGTGCGTTCGGCGAGCGCGGAGAGCCGGTACCAGGTCTGACGGGCGCTCTCCAGGCTCGGCCCGAGCCGCTGGACCTGCGCCTCCAGCACCGATTCGCGCTGCACCGCCCGGGCCAGCTCCTGCTCGACGGTGGTGCGCCGCAGCCGCAGCGCCAGCTCGTCGGCGACCTCGGCCTCGACGGCCCGGCGCAGGGTGAGCAGGTCGTCGGCGAGCAGCCGGAGCCTGGCGTCGCGCAGGTCGGCCTGGATGCCGGCGGCCCGGCGGGCGATCCTGGCCTGCCGGCCGAGCGGGCCGAGCTGGCGGCGCAGTTCGGCCACCAGGTCCTGGACGCGGTTGAGGTTGACCTGCATCGCGTCCATCTTCCGCAGCGCCTTCTCCTTGCGCTTGCGGTGCTTGAGGACGCCGGCCGCCTCCTCGATGAAGGCGCGCCGGCCCATCGGGTCGGCGTGCAGGACGGAGTCCAGCTGCCCCTGGCCGACGATGACGTGCATCTCGCGGCCGATGCCGGAGTCGGAGAGCAGCTCCTGGATGTCCAGCAGGCGGCAGGTCTCGCCGTTGAGCGCGTACTCGCTGCCGCCGTTGCGGAACATCGTCCGGGTGATGGTCACCTCGGCGTAGTCGATCGGCAGGGCGCCGTCGGTGTTGTCGATGGTGAGGCTGACCTCGGCGCGGCCGAGCGGGGCGCGCCCGCTCGTCCCGGCGAAGATGACGTCCTCCATCTTGCCGCCGCGCAGCGACTTGGCCCCCTGCTCGCCCATCACCCAGGACAGGGCGTCCACCACGTTCGACTTGCCGGAGCCGTTGGGGCCGACCACGCAGGTGATGCCGGGCTCGAAGCGCAGGGTGGTGGCGGAGGCGAAGGACTTGAAACCGCGCAGGGTGAGGCTCTTCAGGTGCACGCGGCCGGTCTCCTCATCGCTCCAGACAGGCCACGACCCTAACCCCGCCGCAGGTCCACGGCCGTGCGCGCGGGCCCGGACACGACGAAGGGACGCCACGAGGCGTCCCTTGCAAGAAGCTGCGTCCCTTGCGGGGCGGCTCGGTGCACAGCGGCGTCGATCGGTGGACCGGGTGGGACGGCTCAGGTCAGAGCCGGCTCCCGCTGGTCCAGTTCGATGCCGTTGAGCAGCGAGTGCTCCGCAGCGACAGCGGTCAGCGCGTCGTTCTCAGTCTGCATCCGGAGGAGTTCCGCCTCCAGGTCCAGGACGCGCTGCTGAAGCCGTCGCATCTCGGAGAGCATTCGCGGGTCGGGGCCGCCGACGTACCCGAGAAGCGCCTTTGCCATGATGAATGGTCCTCCACGCTGAGTGACCGAACCGGAACGGTACAGGTCTAGGGGGAAGGGGGACGCACGCGCCGGCGACATCGGCAGTGCCGACTGGGCACTCCGGCACAACCACCGTGAGCTGGGCCCACGAGGGCATGCACCGGCCGGGATGACGCGGTCGTGTGCGCGGGCTTCCAGCGTCTCACCAAAGACGGAACGGGTCAACACGATCACCGCACGCTACCGCGCCCCTGTCACCTGCCTGGCGGTGTCGTCACGCCTGGGGGTCTCGGGCCGGTCCGGTCCACCTCGTGCTCGTGGATCATCGTCGATGCGGAGTCAACCACGAGTCTGCCCGGATGGCAACCGTATGACACCGCCGGTTGCCATCCGATCCAGCGGGGCTCGAGGGCGCGCCTTTCGGGGCACGTCGGATCAGCGGATCTCGAAGCCCGGGTAGCCGGGGCCGACGGCCATCCAGATCTCCGTCACCCCGATGACGTTCCCGGGGGTTCCGGGGCCGCGGAGCAGGGCGAGCAGTAGTTCGCAGTCGGCGGCCAGGCCCTCGGCGACCACCTGCACCCGGCCGTCGCCGAGGTTGCTCGCGTAGCCGGTCAGGCCGATCTCCAGCGCCCGCGCCCTGGTCCACCAGCGGAAGCCGACCTGCTGGACCTTCCCCCGGACCCAGGCGGTCACCCGGACCGGTTCGTCGTCATGGGCGTCGCGACCGTGCATGGCCCCGACCCTAACGGGTCACAGGTCGACGGGCCCCTCGACGGACCAGCCCCGGGCGTGCACCTCGGCGTGCAGCTCGCCCCGCCGCGCCTCCTGCCCGCAGGTGCGGCAGACGAAGGCGGGGTCGAAGGGGTGCTCCTCGTGCCCCTGCGGTGCGTGCGTGAAGGTCACCGGCGGCTCGGGCACCAGCCAGCGGTCGCCCCAGGCGCGCAGCGCGTGCGCCAGCGGCACGAGGTCCCGGCCGGCCTCGGTGAGGTGGTACTCGTAGCGCGGCGGCCGCTCGCTGTAGGGGCGGCGCTCCACCACGCCCGCCTCCTCCAGCGCCCGCAGCCGCGCGGTGAGCCGGTCGCGGGGGGCGCCGGTGTTGCGGGCGATCCGGTCGAAGCGGTGGTTGCCGTACAGCAGCTCGCGCACGGCCAGCAGCGCCCACTTCTCGCCGACCACCTGGAGGGTGGCGGCCATCGAGCAGGGCCGGCCGGGGACGTCGACGGCGGCGAGGGGGGTGTCGGGGGTCACACGCCCAGGCTCCCACACCGGGTTGCCTTCTCAAACCCTCGTGCGCCGCGGACGCGGGACGACCCCGCCGGAGAACCGGCGGGGCCGTCGGGATCACGGACGGATCAGCGGGTCACCAGTCCCCGCCACCGCCGCCGAAGTCGTCGCTGCCGCCGGTGAAGTCGCCACCGCTGAAGTCCGAGGCGTTGAAGTCGGCACCGGTGTAGTCGCCGCCCTCGTGCTGGTCCTGGTAGCCGCCGTGGCCGCCGCCCTCGTACATCGGCGCCGCGTAGGCCGGGCTGCTCATCATCGAGCCGAGCATGGTGCCGACCAGGAGGCCGGGCAGCAGACCGCCGCCGCCGAAGCCGCTGTAGTACCCGCCCGCGTACGGCGCATAGGCCGGGCCGGCGTTCCAGTACGGCTGCGGGCCGTGCTCGGTGTCGACGGTGCGCACCGCCGGGTCGAGGCCCGCCGCCACGCGGTCCGCGTCGGCCTGGCAGACCGGGACGGGGCGGGGGGAGCCGCCGGCCGGGGCCCAGTCGACGTCCTTGACGGACGGGCCGTGGCGCGGGTCCATGAAGCACGGGGGGCGCCGCTCGGGCAGCGGGCGCTTGTCGCGCCGGGCCGCCAGGGTGGCCAGCTGGAACCGGCCGTCCTCGATCGTCTCGGTGACCTGCTTGACGTCCTCGGGCTTCTTGGCCTCGTCCATCAGCCGCTTGGACTTCTCGTACGAGTCCAGGGCGCTGCTGTAGTCGGCGCGCTGGGCGTCGTCGGCGTCGCTCGCCCGCGGGTTGAAGTCGAGCCGCTCCAGCTCGGTGCCGAAGGCGGTGATGTCCTCGTCCACGACGCGGCGCAGCTGCTCCAGCTCGGCGCGGGCCTGCTCCTCCTTGCGCTTCTTGGCGCGGCGGAAGAGGAAGAAGACACCGGCCCCGGCCAGGGCGACCAGCACGACCGGGATGATCACCCAGGCGATGGAGGAGGAGCCGCTGTCGCCGACCCCGTGGCCCTTGGTCTGCGGGACGGCCTGGTCGACGAAGTCGTTCAGGGTGGCGTTGATGTCGCCCTTGTCGGCGCGGGAGACGGCCCCGGCGAGCCGCTCCGCGGAGCCGGCGCTCATCGCGCCCTTGTCGGCCTTGGCCAGGAAGCCGTCGGTACCGCGCCAGACGCCGTAGACGCCGTCGATGCCCACCAGGGTGCGCAGGTCCGTGAGGATGGTGGCCTTGTTGGCGGAGTCGGGGACGACCGCGATGAAGATCGGCTTGTCGGCCTTCTCGATCTTCTTGGTCAGGGCGTCGGCCTGAGCCTGGCTGAAGCGGTCCTGCATCGTCGGGGCGACGTAGACCTGCCCCTTCTTCAGAGTGGCCGCGGCGTCGCTCAGCCCGCCCGCGGCGGAGGCCGCGGGCGCCAGGGCGAGCAGCAGCAGCCCGAGCAGCGCCGCCACCAGGGCAAGTGGCCCGGCGCCCCGGGAACGTCGTGCAAGGGTTCTCATGTCCCCGACGCTACCGTGACCGGCGGAAAAGCACGCCATACCCTTCGCATACTGGTGATAGCAGGATTCCCCGCCGTTCGCCGGGTCGGCTCCCCTTCCCGAGGATGAGATCTCCCCCGGTCGCCCCTGAGACGGGTGGGGCGCAGGAACCACGGGAGGCGGCCGGACGTACGTCCGGGCGGGCCCGGCGAGATCCGGGGGTGGTTCGGGGAGCGTCCCGACCGTACCGCGCGAGCGGGCATAGTGGTTCCGGACATCTCGTCCCATTACCTGTTCTTGACTCTTCTTCCGATCGGAGCACCCGGTGATCATCGGCCTCGTCACCGCCGTGGCGGCATCCGCCTGCTACGGCACCGGCTCGGTCCTCCAGGCCGTCGGTTCCCGCCGTTCCGCGCGGGAGGAGGCCGCCAAGGGCGCTACCGCCTCGACGACCGAGCACGGCGGGCCCAGCCTCTCCTCCACCGCCAAGGCCGCGGTGACCTGGGAGTTCATCGTCGGCACGGTGCTCGACCTGATCGGCTTCGGGCTCGGCGCGATGGCCGCCCGCATGCTGCCGCTGTTCCTGTCGCAGACCATCATCAGCGCCAACCTGGTGATCACGGCGGTGCTGAGCATCAAGCTGCTGGGCATCCGCCTCAAGCAGCTCGAGTGGGCCTCGATCGGCGTGCTCTGCTCGGCGCTGGTGCTGCTGGCCGTCTCCGCCGGCCCCGAGGGCGGCCACCACGCGGAGATGTCCTTCCACTGGTGGCTGCTGATCGTCACCACCGTGCTGCTGGCCGGCGGCGGCGTGCTGGTGCGGCGGATGGGCTCCAAGGGCGCGATCGTCGCCGGTCTGCTCTCCGGCCTCGGCTTCGGCGCGCTGGGCGTCGGCGTGCGCATCCTCAACGGCGTCGAGCCCTTCGAGCTCGGCCCGCTGCTCTCCGACCCGGCGCTGTACGCCGTCCTGGTCGGCGGCCTCGGCGGCATGTACGTCCACACCGTGGCGCTGCAGATCGGCTCGGTCAACGGCGCGACGGCCGCGCTGGTCGTCGGCGAGACGGTGCTGCCCGGCGCCGTCGGCGTGCTCTGGCTCGGGGACTCCTCCAAGGCGGGCCTCGGCTGGCTCGGCGTGGCCGGCTTCCTGCTCGCGGTGGTCTCCGCGGTCGGCGTCGCCTACTTCGGCCAGGACACCCACGGCACCCCCGGCGACACCTCCGCCGAACAGCCCGAACTCGCCAAGCACTAGGCCAAGCACTGAGCCCTGCTCAGCGGCTGCGCGGCACCCTCTGGCAGCGCGGGCAGAAGTAGCTGGAGCGGTTCATCCAGGCCGCCCGCCTGATCGGGGTGCCGCAGCGGCGGCAGGGCTCGTGCTCGCGGCCGTAGGCGTCCAGGTCAAGGGAGAAGTAGCCGCTCTCGCCGTTGACGTTGACGTACAGGCTGTCGAAGCTGGTGCCGCCCACCGCCAGGGCCGCCGTCATCACCTCGCGGGCGTGGCCGAGCAGCAGGGCGGCCTGCGGGCGGGTGAGGGTGGCGGTCGGGCGGTCGTAGTGCAGCTTGGCGCGCCACAGGGCCTCGTCGGCGTAGATGTTGCCGACGCCGCTGATCAGCGTCTGGTCGAGCAGCGCCCGCTTGACGGTGGTGCGCCTGGCCCGCAGCGCGGCCGCGAAGGCGCCGTCGTCGAAGCGCGGGTCGAGGGGGTCGCGGGCGATGTGGGCGATGGAGACGGGTGTGCCCTCCGGGTCCCCGTCCTCGGCCTCCTCGACCGCGAGGCCCCCGAAGGTCCGCTGGTCGACGAAGCGCAGCTCCCGCCCGCCGTCCTCGAAGCGCAGCCGTACGCGCAGGTACGTCTCGTCGGGTACGGAGGCGTCCTGGACGAGGAGTTGGCCGCTCATGCCGAGGTGGCCGATCAGCGAGAACCCGGCCCCGGTCCCGTCGAGCGGCACCCAGAGGTACTTGCCGCGCCGCTGGGCGCTGCCGAGGGTGGTGCCCGTCAGCCGGGCGGCGAAGTCCTCGGCACCGGCGGGCTGTCGGCGTACGGCGCGCGGGTGGAGCACCTGGACGTCGGCGACGGTCCGCCCGGCGACCCAGTTCGCCAGACCTCGGCGGACGACCTCGACCTCGGGGAGTTCGGGCACGTGGAAAAGCCTCCTGCGGAAGAAGGATCAGCAGGAGGCCAGGGTACTTCGTCCGGGATCAGGCCCCGGCGGGCAGCCTGTCGGCGTACTTCTCCCTGATCGCCCGCCAGGCGCTCTCGGCGGCCTTCTGCTCGGCCTCCTTCTTCGAGCGGCCGACGCCGCTGCCGAAGTCCTCGCCGGCCACCCGGGCCGCCGCGGTGAAGGTCTTCTCGTGGTCCGGACCGGACTCCATGACCACGTACTCGGGCACGCCGATGCCCACGGAGGCGGTGAGCTCCTGCAGGCTGGTCTTCCAGTCCAGGCCGACGCCCAGCCGCGAGGACTCCTCGATCAGCGGGTCGAACAGCCGGTGGACGAACTCGGTGGCCGCCTCCAGCCCCTGGTCGAGGTAGATGGCCCCGATCACGGCCTCGACGGTGTCCGCGAGGATCGACGACTTGTCGCGGCCGCCGGTGCCCTCCTCGCCCTTGCCGAGCCGGATGAACGTGCCGAGGTCCAGGCCCCGGCCGACGTCCGCGAGCGCGCGGGAGTTGACCACCGCGGCGCGCAGCTTGGCGAGCGTACCCTCCGGGACGTCCGGGTGGACGCGGTAGAGGGTGTCGGTCACCACCAGGCCCAGCACCGAGTCGCCCAGGAACTCCAGGCGCTCGTTGGTGGGCAGCCCGCCGTTCTCGTACGCGTACGAGCGGTGGGTCAGGGCACGCACCAGAAGGGCGTCCTCGAGCGTGTACCCGAGGCGCCCTTCCAGAACGTCGTATTCGGTCGAAGCCGGCCCGCCGGCCTTTCCGTTGCCCGAAATACCCTTCGGGGCAGCGGGTGCCTTGCGGGTGGAGTTACCGTCCGACATCGATCCGTGCACCCGCCGATCAGACCGAGAGGACCTGGCGACGGTTGTACGTGCCGCAGCTCGGGCACGCGATGTGACCCAGCTTCGGCTCGTGGCAGCGGTCGCACGCCACGAGGGCCGGAACGACGGCCTTCCAGTTGGACCGGCGGTGGCGCGTGTTGCTGCGCGACATCTTCCGCTTCGGAACAGCCACGGCTACTTCTCCTGGTTCTCGGCGAGACCCTCACGGGTGTCGCTGTTCTTGATCCCGTCACCCTCGTCGCCGGGGGTGGCGGAGAGTCCCTGCAGAGCCGCCCACCGGGGGTCGGCGGCGTCGTGGTGGTGCGCCGGGTCGTCGCTCAGGCGCGCTCCGCACTCGGAGCACAGGCCCAGGCAGTCTTCCTGGCACACCGGCTGCAGCGGCAGTGCGAGCACCACCGCGTCACGCAGCACCGGCTGGAGGTCGAACAGGTCGCCCTCCAGACGGTAAGTCTCGTCTTCCGAGTCCTCGTCGAGGTCCTCGGCACCGGGGGTCCGGGCGAGGCGCTCGTCGGACTCCGGGTAGTAGTACAGCTCCTGGAAGTCGACGTCGATGTCGAACTCGACAGGCTCCAGGCACCGGACGCACTCGCCCTCGACCTGGGCCTCGGCGGTGCCGGTGACCAGCACGCCCTCGACCACGGACTCCAGGCGCAGCTCCAGCTCGATCGGGCTCTTCTCGGGAACCGCGATCACGTCGATGATCCCCAGGCCCTCGGGGGCCTCCAGGGTCCGGCTCACCTTGCGCATGGCACCCGGACGCCGTCCCAGCTCGTGCGTGTCGAACACGAGGGGGTTGCGGTGGTCGAGGCGGTTCAAGGTGTCCTGACTTCCATGGGATTCGATCGAGAGCCTCCCCGTTCGGCTCGGCGCCGCGAGGGCAAGCCGACAGCCGGACATGGGGATGCCGGAGTGGTCAGACTACCCGAGTCTCCCGCCAGGCCCAACTTCGGCCCTGGCGGGGGCCTCGCGGGGGCGCTCAGCGACCGCCCAGCTCCCGGAGCCGGGTCATGTCGATCATGCTGGTGTCGAAGAAGCTGGTCTCGTCCAGCCCCTGCTGCTGCTGGTGCGGCAGCGCCGGGGGCAGGGCCGGCGGCTGGGCGGGCTGCTGGGGGTAGGCGTAGCCGTCGTACGGCTGGGCGCCGTAGCCGCCCTGCTGCTGGGCGGGCTGCTGTTGGCCGTGCTGCTGGGGATAGGCGTAGCCGTCGTGCTGCTGCTGGCCCTGGTACTCCTGCTGCTGCGGGTAGCCCTGCTGCTGGCCCCACTGGGTGTGGTACGGGTCACCCTGGGCCGCCGGGTCGTAGCCGCCGCCGTACACCTCGGCGTACTGGCCCTGCTGCTGGGCGGTGGCCGCGTACTGGTCGGCCCCCTGGTTCTGCCAGCCGGCCGCGGCCGGGGTCTGTTCCGGCCAGGTCTGCTGCTGCGGGACGTCCTCGCGGTACCAGGCGATGTCCGCGCCGTCCCCGTCCTCGGCGAAGCCCGCCGCCACCGCCTCGGCCCGCTCCTTGGCCTGCTGCGCCTCGTCGGCGGCGGCCAGGTAGGCGCCCAGCTCGTCGATGGGCCGCTTGCCGAGCAGCTTGTCGCGGCCCTTGCCGACCGCCTCCAGGGTCGCGCTGAGCACGTTCTCCAGGGTGGCGAGCTTCACGTCGACGTACTCGTCGACCTCGGGGCTCGGGCTGATCCGCTGCGGCTGGAACTCCTCGCCGTCCGTCTCGCCCTCGTACTCGGTCTCGAAGACGCTGGAGTCGCCGCGCAGCTTCGTCCGGCCGCGGCCGACCGCGCCGAGGGTCTTGGTGAGCACGACCTCGAAGTTGGCCAGCTTGCTGTCGACGTAGTCGTCGGCCTCGGCGCGCTTGGCCTCCATCTCGGAACGGGCCTCGGCGAGGATCCGGTCGGACTCGGCCTGGGCCCGCCGCACCACCTCGGTGTCCGAGATCAGCGAGCCGCGCTCGGCGTGCGCGCCCTGGATGATCCGCTCCGCCTCGGCCTGGGCGCCGGCCACCACATGCTCGTGGTCGGCCATCACCGACTGCGCCTGGGCGAGTTCGGCGGGCAGCGCCGCCTTGAGGTCGTTGAGCAGGCCGATCAGCTCGGCCCGGTTCACCACGCAGGAGGCCGACATGGGCATCGAGCGGGCGTTCTCCACCGCCGCCACGATCTCGTCGACCTTGTTCTGCACGTCCACGGGTCTTCGTCTTTCCGTGTGCCGCCGACTCCGGCGGAGGCAGGCCCGGCGCGGTGAACCTCACCGCAGGGCAGGAATACAGACTGTACGGCCACCGCGCGGCGAGGTCACACCTCCCGGTCCCGCGCCCACCCGGTGGGCGCGGGACAAACCGTGACGAACCGGCAGGACCGGGACGGTCGGTGCGTACTGCGTACTGCGTGCCGAGGGCTGAGGGCTACTGGTCGGCCCGGCGCTGCGCGATCCGGTCCACCAGGCGGCGGTGGACCAGCTCCGGCAGCAGGTGCGAGACGTCCCCGCCGTACGAGGCGACCTCCTTGGCCAGCGTCGAGGAGAGGAAGCTGTACGTCGGCGAGGTCGGCAGGAACAGCGTCTCCACGCCGGTCAGGCCGTTGTTCATGTGCGCCATCTGCAGCTCGTAGTCGAAGTCGCTGACCGCGCGCAGGCCCTTGACGATCGCCGGGATGCCCCGCTCGCGGCAGAAGTCCACCAGCAGGCCCTGGTGCGACTCGACCACCACGTTGCCGAACTGCGCGGTGACCTCCTCGATCAGCGCGATCCGCTCGTCGATGGTGAACATGCCCTGCTTGCTCCGGTTCACCAGGACCGCGACATGCACCACGTCGTACAGCTTCGAGGCGCGCTCGATGATGTCGAGGTGGCCGTTGTGGATCGGGTCGAACGAACCGGGGCAGACGGCTCGGCGCATGGCGTGTGTGCTCCCTCGTGGGGTGACGGCTACTGCGGGCCGCGGACCGCTAGTCGTGATCGCCGGCCGCGGCGGCGGCGCGACCGTACCAGAGCGTGCCCTCGCCGTAGCGGCGGGAGCGCAGCCCCTCGAAACCCTCGGGCCAGCCGAACTCGCCGCCCCGGGTACTGCGCTCCACGGTGACGAGTACGTCCTCCGCGAGCCAGCCCCCGGCCGACAGTGTGGTCAACATCTCGCGCAGCTCCGCGTCCGTCACCGCGTACGGCGGGTCGAGGAACACCAGGTCGTACGGCGCCTCCGGGGCGGGCCCGGCGACCACCTTCTCCGCCTTGGCGGCCTTCACCAGCGCGCCCGGCAGGCCGATCTCCCGAACGTTCTCCCGGATCACCCGGGCCGCCTGGGCGTCGGCCTCGACCAGCAGCACATGCTCCGCGCCGCGCGAGAGCGCCTCCAGTCCCACCGCGCCAGATCCGCCGAACAGGTCCAGCATCCGGGCCCCGTGCAGGGTGCCGCGCAGCGCCTCCAGGGTGGAGAACATCGCCTCGCGGGCCTTGTCGGAGGTCGGCCGGGTGCTCCGGCCGGGCGGTACGGCCAGCCGGCGGCCACCGGCCGCCCCGGCGATCACGCGGGTCATGGTGGGGAAGGGTCCTTTCGTCGCTGCGCGACCACGCTATCCCGCCCCGAGCCGAAGGGGCGCGCCGGTGCCGAAAGGGAGAAGCGAGGGAGCGACGGAGGAGCGAGGGAGCGTCGACCGTCGGCACCGGGTCAGGAGCGCCCCGGAGGCGAGCGGGCGGGCCACAGGACCGAACGCCCGTGGCCCGGCGGGAACCCCCACCGGGCCACGGGCGCGCTCAGGTCGTCAGACGGCTTCGGAGCCCGCCGGCTGGTTGGGGACGGAGGCGCCGAGCAGGGCCGGCGAGGCGTAGCGGGACCAGGACAGGCAGCCGTCCGGCGGGCAGAACTCGGGGCGGCGCGGGTCGTGGCCGAGCTCGCGCAGCTTGGTGCGGACGGAGTCGGGCGTACGGCCGAAGCGGGCGGCGATCCTGGCGATGGTCTCGCCGTCGTGGAAGCGCCGGACCAGCTCCTCCTCGTGCTGCGGCACCCAGGGGGCACCGTGGCCGGGGTACAGCTCGCGCAGCACGTCGCGGTCGGGGATGGGCTCGGAGACGTCGGCGACGATCGCCAGCGCCCGCAGCGCGCGGTTGAGCGCGATGCGCAGCGAGGCGACGTCCTCGACCGGCAGCCGCAGCCGGCCCGAGGCGAGCGGGGACGAAGCCTCGCCCTCGCGCCAGCCGGTCAGGGTGAGGGTGACCTCGCGGTCGTCGTCGCTGGCCAGTTCGATCCGGAAGACCTTGTCGCCCAGCGGGAGCTCGTTGAGATGACGGAATGCCATGGCAGGACCCCCAAGTGTCGTGCCCGGTACGCACCTTGAAGGTGCGCCCTGAACACCTTCATTCTCTCCCGGAGGTCTGACAATCGGGCCTGCCCGGAAGGGCTGTCAGCCCTTCTCCATGTAGGCCGCGCGGTCCTCGTCGAGCAGGGCGTCCAGCGCGGTGCGCAGGTCCGGGTGGGCGGCGAGTTCCGGGTCCTCGGCGACGAGCCGGGCGGCCTCCGTACGGGCGGTCAGGATGACCTCCTCGTCCTCCAGGACGGAGAGCACCTTGAGGGAGGACTTCACCCCGGACTGCGCCTGTCCCAACACGTCGCCCTCGCGGCGCTGTTCGAGGTCGATGCGGGACAGCTCGAAGCCGTCCAGCGTGCCGGCCACCGCGTCCAGCCGGGCCCGGGCGGCGCCGGCGGCGGGCATGTCGCTGACCAGCAGGCACAGGCCCGGGGCGCTGCCTCGGCCCACCCGGCCGCGCAGCTGGTGGAGTTGGGAGACGCCGAAGCGGTCGGCGTCCATGATGACCATCGCGGTGGAGTTGGGGACGTTGACACCGACCTCGATGACGGTGGTGGCGACCAGCACGTCCACCTCCCCGGCGGAGAAGCGGCGCATCACCTCGTCCTTGGCCTCGGGGGCGAGCCGGCCGTGCAGGATCTCCACCCTCAGGCCGCTCAGCGGGCCCTTGGCCAGCATGTCGGCCGTCTCCACCACCGACAGCGGGGGCCGGCGTTCGTCACCGGCCGCGCCCGCGTCGGCGACCTCCTCGAAGGCGTCCTCGGGGGCCTTGCGCTTCTTCTTCGACGCGTTGGCGGCCTCGGGCTCCTCGTCCCCGATCCGGGGGCAGACCACGTACGCCTGGTGGCCCTTGCCGACCTCCTCGCGCACCCGCTCCCACGCCCGGGTGAGGAAGTTGGGCTTCTCCAGCGCCGGGACGACGTGGGTGGAGATCGGCGAGCGCCCGGCGGGCAGCTGGTCGAGGACGGAGGTCTCCAGGTCCCCGAAGACCGTCATCGCGACGGTGCGCGGGATCGGGGTGGCCGTCATGACCAGCAGGTGCGGCGGCTGCTCGCCCTTGGCGCGCAGCGCGTCCCGCTGCTCGACGCCGAAGCGGTGCTGCTCGTCGACGACGACCAGGCCGAGGTCCTGGAACTGGACCTTGTCCTCGATCAGGGCGTGGGTGCCGATCGCGATCCCGGCGTCCCCGCAGGCCATGTCCAGCATCGCCTGGCGGCGGGCGGGAACGCCCATCGAGCCGGTGAGAAGGACCACCCGGGTGCCGAGGTCGGAGCCTCCGAGCATCCCGCCCTCGGCGAGGTCGCCCATCATCTCCACGATCGAGCGGTGGTGCTGCTGTGCCAGCACCTCGGTGGGCGCGAGCAGCACGGCCTGCCCGCCCGCGTCCACCACGGCGAGCATGGCCCGCAGCGCCACGAGGGTCTTCCCGGAGCCGACCTCGCCCTGGAGGAGGCGGTGCATCGGGTGTTCGGTGGCGAGGTCGGCGGCGATCTCGGCGGAGACCTTCTGCTGGCCCTCGGTGAGGGTGAACGGCAACCGAGCGTCGAAGGCGTCCAGCAGGCCGCCCTCGCGGGCCCTGCGCGGCTTGGCGGGCAGGGCGGAGTCGGCGGCCCGGCGCTGCGCGAGGGCGACCTGGAGGACGAACGCCTCGTCCCAGCGCAGCCGGCTCTGGGCGCGCTCCCGGTCGGCCTGGCTGCGGGGGCGGTGGATCAGCTCCAGCGCCTCCGGCAGCGGGATCAGGTCGTGGCGCTCGCGCAGTTCGGCGGGCAGCGGTTCGCCGACGCCCTCCCAGCCGGTCTTCTCCAGCGAATCCAGCGCCATGTCGACGCAGAGCGAGATCTTCCAGCTGGGCATCTGGGCGCTGGCGCCGTACACCGGGATGAGGCGGCCGGCGAACTGCTTGGCGGCCTCCCCAGCCTCGGTCGACGCTGTCGCGTCCTCGTCGAGGAGCTGGTAGTCGGGCGAGACCAGCTGCCGGCTGCGGTTGAAGACGCCGACCTTGCCCGCGAACAGGCCCTGGGCGCCGGCCTTGAGGTCCTTCTGCCGCCAGCCCTGGTTGAAGAAGACCAGCGAGAGCCGGCTGCGGCCGTCGGTGACGACGACCTCCAGCCGGTCGCCCTTGCGGCCCCGGAAGGGGATCAGGGTGACCTTCTCGATCCGGGCCAGCACGGTGACGTGCTCGTCGATCTCCAGCTCCTCCAGGCTGGTGAGCTGCCCGCGCTCGACGTAGCGGCGCGGGTAGTGGTGCACCAGGTCCCCGACCGTGCGCAGCTTGAGGCTGTCGGCGAGCACCTTCGCGGTGCGGTCGCCGACGAGCTTGGTCAGTGGTTCATCGAGAGCGCCCATCAACGCCCCTGTTTACACCAAGCCGCCGACAATCCGACTGTCACCCGCCCGCTCGCCTCCGAGCCGAAGGGGCGGCTCACTCCACCCCGATGAGCAGCGGCGCCGACTCCTGCCCGCCGCGGAAGACCACCGCGTCGACCTCGGGCCGCTGCTGGCGCACGTGGGCGACCAGGCGGTCGGCGAGCGTCTCGTCGGCGCCCTCGCCGAGGATCAGGGTGACGAGTTCGCCGCCCGCGCCGAGCATCCGGTCCAGGACGCTCTCGCCGACCTCGGGCAGTCCGGCGCCGATCACGGCGACGTCCCCGTCGATCAGCCCGAGCACGTCCCCGGCCTGGCAGACCCCGGCCATCGTCCAGGACTCCCCCTCGGCGACGGCGAGTTCGGCGTAGCGGGTGGCGCCGGCGGCGGAGGTCATGGCGACCACGTCCTCGTCGAAGCGCCGCCCGCCCTCGTGCACGGCGAGCGCGGCGAGCCCCTGCACCGGCGAGCGGGTGGGCAGGACGGCGATGCGCACGCCCTCCTCGCGCAGCTGGTCGGCGGCGGCCCCGGCGGCGGCGCGCAGTTCGGGGTCGTTGAGGAGCAGCACGACCTCCCGGGCGGCCGAGCGGCGTACGGCGTCGGCGAGCTCGGCGCTGGCCGGGGCCCGGTCCGGGTCGGCGTGCAGGACGACGGCCCCGGCCTGTTCGCACAGCTCGGCCAGCCCCTCGCCGGAGACGACGGAGAGCACCGCGCGGGCCCTCTCCTCGCGCTCGCCGCGCTCGGCGTCGGCGGCCCCGGCCCGGGCGGCGGCCTCCGCGAAGTGGGTGATCCGGATCTGGTGCGGCCGTCCGGCCCCGACGCCGGCCTCCACGGCGGCGCCCGCGTCGTCCACGTGCACGTGGACGTTCCAGAGGCCGTCGCCGCCGCCGACCACCAGGGAGTCGCCGAGCGCGCCGAGCCGCTCGCGCAGCGCGGGCAGGGCGTCGTCGGGGGCGTCCAGCAGGTAGATGACCTCGAAGGCGGGGTGGCCGGGGCCCGGCGGGCGGACGTGGCCCTCGCAGCTCTCCACGGCCCGTACGTCCCCGCGCAGGGCGACGGGCCCCATCGGCTGCTGCCCGGCGACGGCGTCGGCGAGCGCGCCGAGGACGGCGACCAGTCCGCGCCCGCCGGCGTCCACGACGCCGTTCTCGGCGAGGACGGCCAGCTGCTCGGGGGTGTGCCGCAGCGCGTCCCTGGCGGCCCGGTAGGCGGTGTCGGCGACCTGACCGAGCCCGTCCCCGGCCCGTACGGCCTCGCGGGCGGCGACCCGGGCCACGGTCAGCAGGGTGCCCTCGACGGGCTCCGCGACGGCCTGGTAGGCGGAGTCGGCGGCCCGCTGCAGCGCGGCGCGCAGCTGCTCGGCGCCGCCGCCCTCGGCGAGCGTCTCGGCGGTGCCGCGCAGCCACTGGGCGAGGATCACCCCGGAGTTGCCGCGGGCGCCGACCAGCGCGCCGCGGGCCATCGCCCGGGCGGCGTCGGCAAGGCCGGGGGCCGGGCCGGCGGCGGGGTCGGCGAAGCGGCTCTCCACCTCGGCGGCGGCGGACTCGACGGTCAGGTAGAGGTTGGTGCCGGTGTCGCCGTCCGGGACGGGATAGACGTTGAGCGCGTCGATCTCCTCGCGTGCCTGGCCGAGCGCGCGCAGGGCGAGCTGGCACCAGGTGCGCACGGCCGGGGCGTCGAGCGTGTGCAGCACCGAGTCTCTCCTCCGGGTGGGACGCCGCGGCGGCCTGAGGGGCGCGGGCACCGTCAGGGCGGCGGCGAGGGGTGGTACCGGCAGGTTATCGGGGCCCGGGGAGGGCCGGCCCGACCGGCGGCCGGGGCGATCACCCGGCCGGTCATGGTAGTTTCGTGGGACGGAAGCAAGCGTTGTATGCTCTTCCGGTTGCCTGGAACCGTCCAGGCTCACCCCCTTGTCCGGTCTGGTTCACGTGAGTGCTCCGGTGGGTGGGCGGGGTTTTCGAAAGTAACTGATCTGAAGTCTTGGAGTGACTCCTGTGGCTGCCAACTGCGACGTCTGCGGCAAGGGGCCGGGCTTCGGCAACAGCATCTCCCACTCTCACCGCCGTACCCCCCGTCGTTGGAACCCCAACATTCAGACGGTGCGCGCTGTGATTGGGCGGACGCCGAAGCGGCTCAACGTCTGCACCTCGTGCATCAAGGCCGGTAAGGTCTCGCGCTGACGCGCAGACCGGCATGCCGGTCCTCCAGTGAGCCGGTTCATCCTCGGATGAGCCGGCTTCGCTGTTTCCGGCGACGCTGTCGACCGACCGTGACCGGTGACGGGCGGGCTTCCCCCGGGGAGCCCGCCCGTCATCGGTTTCAGGCCCGACGCTCTCAGGCCCGGCGCTCTCAGGCCCGGCCCTCTCAGCGCCAGCGCCAGGCGTGGTCGACGGGCCCGATCCCGCCGCCCAGCGCGAATCCGGCGGCGATCGCACCGGTGATGTACTCCTTGGCCGAGGCGACGGCCTGCGGCAGCGGCTCCCCCTTGGCCAGGCCCGCCGCGATCGAGGACGCCAGGGTGCAGCCGGTCCCGTGGGTGTGCCGGTTGTCGTGGCGCGGCGCCCGGTACCAGTGCTCCTCCCCCGGCCCGCCGTACAGCAGGTCCGCGGCCTCGCCCTCCAGGTGGCCGCCCTTGACCAGCACCCAGCGCGGCCCGAGGTCCAGCAGCGCCTTGGCGGCGTCCAGCATCTGCGACTCGTCCTCGACGGTGCGGCCGGTGAGCTGCGTCACCTCGTGCAGGTTGGGCGTGGCCAGGGTGGCGAGCGGCAGCAGCCTCTCCCGTACGGTGGCCACCGCCTCGGCGGCCAGCAGCGCGTCGCCGTGCTTGGAGACGCCGACGGGGTCGACCACGACCGGGGCGTCCAGCCCGGTGAGCAGCTCCGAGACGGTCTCGACGAGTTCGACCGAGGCGAGCATGCCGGTCTTCACGGCCTGCACCCCGATGTCGTCCACCACGCTGCGGAACTGCGCCCGGACGGCTTCGGCGGGCAGTTCCCAGTAGCCCTGGACGCCGAGCGAGTTCTGCGCGGTGACGGCGGTGATCACACTCATGCCGTGGACGCCGAGGGCGAGCATCGCCTTGAGGTCGGCCTGGATGCCGGCGCCGCCGCCGGAGTCGGAGCCGGCGACGGTGAGCACGCGGGGAGGAGCAGCAGTCATGCGCCCAACCTACCCGCGCCCGCGAGGGCTCAGAGGACGGCCTCGGACTCCGCCCAGCGCTCCTCGGGGACGGTCTTGAGCCTGGTCACCGCGTCGCCGATGGGCAGCAGCCGGATCTCGTTGCGGCGCAGCGCGGTGAAGTGGCCGAAGGCCCCCTGGTGGACGGCCTCCACGGCGTGCCAGCCGAAGCGGGTGGCGAGCACCCGGTCCCGGGCGGTGGGGGTGCCGCCGCGCTGGACGTGCCCGAGGATGACGGGCCTGGCCTCCTTGCCGAGCAGGTCCTCCAGCTCGTGGGCGAGCCGGTTGCCGATGCCGCCGAAGGTGCGGTGCCCGAACCGGTCGACCTCGCCGTGGTCGAAGCGCATGGTGCCGGGCACCGGGGCCGCGCCCTCGGCGACGGCGATGATGGCGAACTTCTTGCCGCGCGCGAAGCGGTCCTCGATTATCCGGGCCACCGCCTCGATGTCGAAGGGCTTCTCCGGGATGAGGATGCCGTGCGCGCCGCCGGCCATGCCCGCGGTGAGGGTGATCCAGCCGGTGTGACGGCCCATCAACTCCACGACCATGACGCGCTGGTGGGACTCGGCGGTGGTCTTGAGCCGGTCGATCGCCTCGGTGGCGACGTGCACCGCGGTGTCGAAGCCGAAGGTGACGTCGGTGGCGTCGATGTCGTTGTCGATGGTCTTGGGCACCCCGACCACCGGCAGCCCGGCGTCACTGAACCGCTTGGCGGCCGTCAGCGTGCCCTCGCCGCCGATGGCGATCAGCGCGTCGATGCCGATGTTCCGGGCCAGGGCCTCGGCGTTCTCCACCGCCTGGGCGATGCGCTCGCGCTGCACCCGGGCCGAGCCGAGGATGGTGCCGCCGAGGGTGAGCAGACCGGTGACGTCGTCGTGCGTGACGGGCCGGGTGCGGCCCTCGATCAGGCCGAGGAAGCCGTCCTCGATGCCCACGATCTCGTCGCCGTGGACGTCCGTGCCCCGGTGCACCACCGACCGGATGACGGCGTTGAGTCCGGGGCAGTCGCCGCCGCTGGTCAGGACACCGATGCGCATGTGTGGCGTGCTCCGCTCGCAGTGGTTCGGACCACCCGCACCGGGGGGGCGGGCTGGCTCGGATGGCCCAAGCCTACGCAAAACGCACCCCCGAAGCCCGCCCCTCGCCCGCCCTGGGCGTCACTCCGCGAAGTGGTCCCAGCCGCCGACCCGGTCCCAGGGCGCGCCGTCCACCGTCACCCGGCCGCTGCGCGAGCCCGCCGGACGGCCGGTCACCTCGCCCACCACCCGCCAGCGGGAGGGGAGTTGGACCCCGCGCGGGAAGGTCGCCACGATCGCGTGGTCCTCCCCGCCGGAGAGCACCCACACCAGTGGGTCCACCCCGACCGCCTGCCCGATGTCGGCCATCTGCGCCGGGACGTCGAAGTCGGCGGCCCTGAGGTCGATGTCCACCGCGCTGGCCCGGGCCACGTGGCCGAGGTCGGCGACCAGCCCGTCGCTCACGTCGATCATCGAGGTCGCGCCCAGCTCGGCCCCGGCCGGGCCCGCCTGGTAGGGCGGCTCGGGCCGGCGGTGCGCCTCGACGAAGGCGCGCGGGGAGCGGAACCCGCGCTGCAGCACGGTGAGTCCGGCCGCGGACCAGCCGAGCCAGCCGCACACCGCGACCACGTCGCCGACCTGCGCGCCGGAGCGCGTCACGGCCGCGCGCCCCTGGAGGTCGCCGAGCGCCGTGATGGCCAGCGTGACGGTGTCGCCGCGCACCACGTCGCCGCCGACCACGGTGGCCCCGGCGACCTGGCACTCGTCGCGCAGCCCGTCCATGAGCTCGGTGGCCCAGGTGGTCGGCAGGTCGGCGGGGGCCACCAGCCCGAGCAGGATCGCGGTGGGCACCGCGCCCATCGCGGCCACGTCGGCGAGGTTCTGCGCGGCGGCCTTGCGGCCCACGTCGTAGGCGGTGGACCAGTCCCGGCGGAAGTGCCGGTTCTCGATCAGGACGTCGGTGGTGGCCACCACTCGGCCGTCCGGGGCCTTCACCACCGCGGCGTCGTCACCGGGGCCGAGGTCGACCACGTCGGTGAGCGGTACCCGGGCGGTCAGCTCCCTGATGAGCCCGAACTCGCCCAGCTCGCCCACGGTCCCCTGCATCTGCCGTCCTCTCGCGTTCTCGTCCACACTGCCGATCCCCGTCGCGCTCCCCCGCGCGCAGCGTACGCCCTTCCCGGACCGCGGGTGCGCCGCGAAGACGGACCCCCGAGGTCTCCCCTCCCACGCCTGACGCGGGGTAGCGTGGTGATCGGACTGCCGGTGAGCCCGTTCCCACCCCGACGACAGGCCGGGCGAACACCGCGTCGATTCCCCGAAACCGGCCGCCGGGAGGCACCCGTGGTACAGGCATACATCCTGATCCAGACCGAGGTCGGCAAGGCCACCGCCGTGGCCGAGACGATCGCCAAGATCCCCGGTGTGATCACCGCCGAGGACGTCACCGGCCCCTACGACGTGATCGTCAAGGCCGAGGCCGACACCGTCGACGACCTGGGCCGCATGGTGGTCGCCAAGGTCCAGAAGGTGGAGGGCATCACCCGCACCCTCACCTGTCCGGTGGTGCACCTGTAGGGGCGTGAGGACAGGCCCCGGCCCCGGATACGATCGGCGGGTGGCCCGAGAACTCCGTATCCCCAAGGCGCTGCGGGCGCTGCCCGCCCCGGTGCGCTGGCTGGCCCTTCCGGTCGCCCTGACCTGCACGACCGTGGTGCTGGTCGGCAGTTGGAGCTCGGCCGCCTCGCGGGTCGAGGTGCCGAACCCCGGCCCCAGGGCGGCCGGGTACTGCAAAGCGCTGGCCGCCGCGCTGCCGCAGGAGCTGCTCGGTCACCCGCGACAGGAGAGCTCGCCGGCCTCGCCGTACGTCGCCGTCTGGGGCAGCTCGCCCCGGACGGTGATGCGCTGCGGCATCGAGCGCCCGGAGGAGCTGAACGGCCCGCACGCCCAGGACCTCTCGCCCACCGTGGACGACCTCACCTGGTGGTCGCAGAAGCGCGACGACGGGAGCTACCGCCTGGTGGCGACCATGCGCCGCGCCTATGTCGAGGTGATCTCCCCGCCCGGCGTCTACAGCAGCCCGCTGGACCCGGCCGCGGCGCTCACCCCGCTGGTCAAGGCCAACATCCCCGGCTGACACGGCCGACGCACGGAAGAGGGGCGGGCCCGACGGGCCCGCCCCTCCCGCGTCCGTACGACTACCGCAGCCCCGTCGAGCGCCGCAGCGCCGTCGAGAGCAGCCGGTCGATCAGCTCCGCGTACGCGACCCCGCTGGCCTCCCACATCTTCGGGTACGCCGAGATCGGGGTGAAGCCGGGCATCGTGTTGATCTCGTTGATCATCCAGGAGCCGTCCTCCAGCAGGAAGAAGTCCACCCGGGCCAGGCCCTCGCAGCCGAACGCCTCGAACGCGGCCACGGCCTGGCGCTGGATCTGCGCGGTCTCCTCGGCGGTGAGCGCCGCCGGGATCCTCACCTCGGAGGAGTCGATGTACTTGGCCTCGAAGTCGTAGAAGTCGAAGCCCTCGCCGACCAGCACCTCGGCCGGCACGCTGGCCCGCGGGCCGTCCTCGAACTCCAGGACGCCGCACTCGATCTCGCGGCCGGACACCCCGGCCTCGATGATCAGCTTGGGGTCGTGGCGGCGGGCCTCCTCGATCGCGGCGTCCAGGTCGGCCAGGTCCTTGACCTTGGTGATGCCGATGCTGGAACCGGCCCGACAGGGCTTGACGAACAGCGGCAGCCCCAGCGCGGCGGCCCGCTCGCGCACGTCCGCGCGGCCCGCCTCGGTCTCCCAGTCGCGCGGGCGCACGATCGTGTAGTGGCCGACGCCCAGGCCGTGCGAGGCCAGGATGCGCTTGGCGAACTCCTTGTCCATGCCGGCCGCGCTGGCCAGCACGCCGTTGCCGACGTACGGGACGCCGGAGAGCTCCAGCAGGCCCTGGAGGGTGCCGTCCTCGCCCCAGGGGCCGTGCAGCAGCGGGAACACCACGTCGACCTCGCCGAGCGCCTTGGGCGCGCTGCCCGGCTCGCTGAGGACCACTTCCCGGTTGCCCGGGGCCGCGGGCAGCAGGACCTGGCCGTCCACGGCCTCGGCCACGCCCTGGACGTCCGGCATGCGGCCCTCGGTGATGGCCATCCGGGCCGGCTCGTCGCTGACCAGCGCCCAGCGGCCCTCGGGGGTGATCCCGATCGGGAGCACCTCGTACTTGTCGCGGTCGATCGCCTTGAGCACGCTGCCGGCGGTGACCACCGAGACGCCGTGCTCGGAGCTGCGCCCCCCGAAGACCAGCGCGACGCGCGGCTTGCGGGCGGACGGGTTCGTGGGGGTCTGTTCGATGCTCATATCGGGTTTGAGACTACCGTGCGACGGGTTTGCCGAAAGTCAACGGCGCTCCGCCTTCGCCGAGCGCGACATCAGCGCCTGCAGCACCTCCTGGGTGGGCCGCCCGTTGTGCACGACGTCCACCACGGCCTCCACGATCGGCATGTCGACGCCGTTGCGCCGGGCCAGGTCCAGCACCGACTCGCAGGACTTGACGCCCTCCGCGGTCTGCCGGGTGGCCGCGATGGTCTCGGCCAGCGACATGCCCCGGCCGAGGTTCATGCCGAAGGTGTTGTTGCGCGACAGCGGCGAGGAGCAGGTGGCCACCAGGTCGCCCATCCCGGCGAGCCCGGCGAAGGTGTGCGGGTCGGCGCCCAGCACCTCGCCGAGGCGGGTGGTCTCGGCGAGCCCCCGGGTGATCAGCGTCGCCTTGGTGTTGTCGCCCAGCCCCATGCCGGCGGCCATGCCGACCGCCAGGCCGATCACGTTCTTGACGGCGCCGCCGAGTTCGCAGCCGACCACGTCGGTGTTGGTGTACGGCCGGAAGTACGGCGTGTGGCAGGCCGCCTGGAGCCGCTTGGCGACCGCCTCGTCCGCGCAGGCGACGACGCTGGCGGCGGGCTGCCGGTTGGCGATCTCCTTGGCCAGGTTCGGCCCGCTGACCACCGCGACCCGCTCCGGGCCGACCTTGGTGACCTCGTCGATCACCTCGCTCATCCGCTTGGCGGTGCCGAGTTCGATGCCCTTCATCAGGCTCACCAGCACGGTCTGCGGCTCGATCAGCGGCGTCCACGCGGCCAGGTTGTCGCGCAGCGTCTGCGAGGGCACCACCAGGACGGCGAAGTCGGCGCCGGCCAGCGCCTCGGCGGCGTCGGTGGTGGCCCGCACCGAGTCGGGCAGCCGGACGCCGGGCAGGTAGTCCGGGTTCTCGTGCGTGGTGTTGACGGCGTCGACCAGCTCCTGGCGGCGGGCCCACAGCGTCACCTCGCTGCCGGCGTCGGCGAGCACCATCGCGAAGGCGGTGCCCCAGGAGCCGGTCCCCATCACGGCGCAGCGGGTCATCGGCCGGCCTCCCCGTCGGTGCCGGTGGCCTTCTCGCTCTTGGCCTCGCTCTTGGCCTCGCCCTTGGCGCGGCGCCGTTCGGCGAGCGCGGCGGCGGCCCGTCGGCGGGCGGCCTTGCGCATGTCGAAGCGCTCGGCGGGCGGTTCCTCGCCGCGGACCTCGGCCAGGACGGCGGTGATGGCGGTCATGATGTCCTCGGTGGCGTCGTTCAGCACCTGGGCGGTGAGTTCCTGGCCCTGGTACCTGGCGAGGTCCACCGGCGGCCCGGCCGCGACGACGACCCGGTGCCGGGGGAAGAGGTTGAACCTGCCCTTGCCGAAGCCCGGGCGGCCGTACGGCGGGATGATCTCGTGCGCGCCCCAGTGGGCGACGGGGATGACGGGGGCGCCGGTCATCAGCGCGACGCGGGCGACGCCGCTCTTGCCGGTCATCGGCCACAGGTCCGGGTCCCGGGTGAGGGTGCCCTCCGGGTAGAACTGCACGCACTGCCCGTTGTCGACGGCCTCGATCGCGGCCCTGAAAGCCTGCGCGGCGTCGGTGGACTCGCGGAACACCGGAATCTGGCCGGTCTTGCGCAGCATGAATCCGATGAACGGAATCGAGAACAGCGAGGACTTCGCGAGAATCCGCGGCGGGCGGCCGCTGTTGTACTGCCAGTGCGCGTAGATCACCGGGTCGATGATCGAATTGTGGTTCACCGCGGCGATGAAGCCGCCTTCCTTCGGAAGGTTCTCCCAGCCCCGCCAGTCGGGCTTCACCAGCGCGGTCGTCACCGGCTTCACCAGCACGGCCGCGAAGCGGTACCAGATGCCGTAGTCGGCGTTGCCGAACTTGGCGTACGAGCGGCGGACCACCCCAGGCTCCTTCTCATCACATGCGGCACACGTGGGGCACCGCGGTCGTAGCCTCCCGGCGCCGGGCACCCGGTACGGCCGGTGCCCACGCCATGGGTGCGGAACAGTGTCGCCCGCACGATCACCGGCTGTCGAGCGACCGCGCCAACCCGCGTGGCGGGCGTGATCAAACGCACGTCCGCACAGCTCGGACGGCCTGGCGAGGGCTCCGGGACCGGCGTCACAATGACGCCGATGACCCAGGACACCGTACGCCCCAGCGAGCCCGTCGCGCCCGCCGCACCCACCGCCGGATGGTCGCTGGTACTGCCGCTCAAGCCCCTGGCACTGGCCAAGAGCAGACTCGCCCCGTACGCCGGGCCGCACCGGGCGGGCCTGGCCCTGTCGTTCGCGCTGGACACCGTCTCCGCCGCGCTCGCCACCCCGGGCGTCGACCGCGTCCTGGTGGTGACCACCGACGTGCGGGCCGGTGCGCTGCTGGCCGGGCTCGGCGCGGTGGTGGTCGCGGACGAGCCGGGCGGCGGCCTCAACAGCGCGCTGGCGCACGGCGCCGCGGCCGCCAGGGCGCTCGCCCCCGACGCGCCGCTGGCCGTCCTCTCGGCGGACCTTCCGGCGCTGCGCCCGGCCGAACTCGCCCGGGTGCTGGGCGCGGTGCCGCCACAGGGCCGGGCCTTCCTGCCCGACTCCCCGGGCCTGGGCACCACCCTGCTCGCCTGCGCCCCCGGCCACCCGCTCTCCCCCGCCTTCGGGGACGGCTCACGGGCCCGGCACGCGGCGGGCGGCGCGTTCGAACTCCGTTTGGCGGACGTGGAGTCGGTGCGCCGCGACGTCGACACCGGGACGGACCTGGGCGAGGCCGCCGCCCTCGGCCTGGGCCCCCACACCCGCCCCCTCTTCGCCCGGCTGGCCGGGGACCGGACGTAAGGGGGCCGGGCGCAACCGGCTCGCTATGCTCTTGGCATGCAGGCCACCGCGTTCACCTTCGACCCCGCCACCCGGGCCGGCTCCGTGCTGCTCGACGACGGGACCCCGGTGCCGTTCGACGCGGCCGCCTTCGACGCCGGGGGCCTGCGGCTGCTGAGGCCGGGCCAGCGCGTGCGCATCCGCACCGAGGGCGAGGGCGGGGCCCGCCGGGTGGTCTTCGTGACGCTCCAGACCTTCCCCGACCCGGCCGATCACTGACCCCTTTTCGCGTTCCGACCCTTTTCGGCGCCGCGGTCCCGTCACCCCGGCATGTGCCCCTGGCATCCACACGCCGCGTAATCCTGACTAAGCGCCCGGAAATCGAAAGAGCCGCGGCGCCCGGTCTCCGCTATTCGCGGAAGGGGGTCGCCGCGGCTCTTCGAGCCGAAGACCGTCCGAGGACGGCCGCGCGGGACTTACTTGGCAGAGGTCTTGCGCGCGGTGGTCTTGCGGGTGGCGGTCTTCTTCGCCGGAGCCGTCTTCTTGGCCGTGGCGGTCGCCTTCTTGGCGGTGGCCGTGGTCTTCTTGGCGGCGGCGGTGGTGGTCGCCTTCTTCGCGGCGGCGGCGGTCTTCTTGGTCGCCGTGGCCGTGGTCTTCTTGGCGGCAGCCGTGGTGGTCGCCTTCTTCGCGGCGGCGGCGGTCTTCTTGGTCGCCGTGGCCGTGGTCTTCTTGGCGGCAGCCGTGGTGGCCGTCTTCTTCGCCGCGGTCTTCTTGGTCGCGGCCGGGGCGGCGGCAGCGGCGGAACGCTTGGTGGCGGCGCGCTTGGCGGCCGGCGTGGCGGCGACGCCGGTCTTGCCCGGGGTGAGGGAGCCCTTGGGGGCCTTCTTCACCGAGGGGCCTTCCTTCGGCAGCTTCTTGCTGCCGCTGACCAGGTCCTTGAAGCCCTGGCCCGGGCGGAAGCGCGGGACGGCGGTCTTCTTGACCTTGACCCGCTCGCCGGTCTGCGGGTTGCGGGCGAAGCGCGCGGAGCGCTCCACCTTCTCGAAGGTGCCGAACCCGGTGACCGAGACACGGTCACCCGCCACGACGGCACGCACCATGGTGTCGAGCACTGCGTCGACGGCCTCTGCGGCAGCCTTGCGACCGCCCAGCTGCTCGGCCACCGCTTCGACAAGCTGAGCCTTGTTCACGTCTTCCCCTTCGGAAACGGGCGCCGGATGATTCCATCCGTTCTTTTCGCACGTTAGGTATGTATCTGCGGACTTTCAATTACCAAACGCGCGAATCACCCTAGTGTCGCAATGGATTTGCGCGTCGGCGACCTCAGTCGAGCGGCGGGTGCCCCTCGTCGAGGTCATGTACAAAGCGACCCAACCGCCTTGCCGCCCCCGGAAGATCGCGCTTGGCGGTCTCGGTGACGATCAGCAGTTGGCGGGTGAGAGCGGACTTTGCTTCGGCTGACACGTTCAGCGCATGCACGCGGGCGTGAGCTTGCTTCAACCGCTCGGCCACGAGCGCGTGGAGCGCTGCGACTTCCTGGTCGTCCGGTCCCTCAGCTTGCGCGGAGGTGACGTCCGGCCGATCGTCAATTCGCCGTTCGGATCGCCGGCCCATGGACTCCTCGGACGCGGGTTCGCCGCCCGCGTACGGAGGTTCATGGCGCCGGTGCATGTACTGATTGTGCCATCTACCCGCAGTTGTACTTGCGCGGGGCCCTCTTCCGCAAAGCCGAATGGGCAATCCGGGGAGGCACCGGCGCTAACTCGTACTCCGCAACGCCGGATGGCCCGGCCCCCCCGAAGGGGAGCGCGGGCCATCCGGTCGATCGTCAGAATGCTTGTTCTGAGGGGAACTCAGGCGACGGGCAGCGTACGGGGCTTGAACGCCGGACGGCGCGCCTCGAACGCGGCGATGTCGGCCTCGTTCTGCAGGGTGATGCTGATGTCGTCCAGGCCGTTGAGCAGCCGCCACCGCAGGTTGTCGTCCAGTTCGAAGGGCGCGACGACGCCTTCGGCCCGGACTTCGCGCTTCTCCAGATCAACGGTGATCTCGGCCGAAGGGTCACTCTCGGTGAGCGACCAGAGTCGTTCCACGGTCTCCTGGGGCAGCACGACGGTCAGCAGACCGTTCTTGAGGGAGTTGCCCCGGAAGATGTCCGCGAAGCGCGAGGAGATCACCGCGTGGAAGCCGTAGTTCTGCAGCGCCCAGACGGCGTGCTCCCGGGAGGAACCCGTGCCGAACTCCGGGCCGGCGACCAGAACGGTGGCGCCCTGGCGCTCGGGCCGGTTGAGGATGAACGACTCGTCCTTGCGCCAGGCTTCGAACAGGCCGCCCTCGAAACCGGATCGGGTGACCTTCTTGAGCCAGTGGGCGGGGATGATCTGGTCGGTGTCCACGTTGCTGCGGCGCAGCGGCACGGCCCGGCCGGTGTGGGTGGTGAACTTCTCCATGGCTCATGCCTCCACGGCGATGTCGGCGGTCAGGTCGGCGGGGGCGGCCAGTCGGCCCAGGACGGCGGTCGCGGCGGCCACCTGCGGGGAGACCAGGTGGGTGCGGCCACCCTTGCCCTGCCGGCCCTCGAAGTTGCGGTTCGAGGTGGAGGCGCAGCGCTCGCCGGGGGCCAGCTGGTCGGGGTTCATGCCCAGGCACATCGAGCAGCCGGCGTGGCGCCATTCGGCCCCGGCGGCGGTGAACACCTTGTCCAGGCCCTCCTCGACGGCCTGCAGGGCCACGCGCACCGAGCCGGGCACGACCAGCATCCGCACGCCGTCCGCGACCTTGCGGCCCTCGATGACGGCGGCGGCGGCCCGCAGGTCCTCGATCCGGCCGTTGGTGCACGATCCGACGAACACGGCGTCGACGGCGACCTCGCGCAGCGGGGTGCCGGCCGTCAGGCCCATGTACGTCAGGGCGTTCTCGGCGGCCAGGCGCTCCTGCGGGTCGGCGAAGTCCTCCGGGTTCGGGACGTCCGCGCCGAGCGGGGCGCCCTGGCCGGGGTTGGTGCCCCAGGTGACGAACGGGGTCAGCTCGTTCGCGTCGATGAAGATCTCGTGGTCGAAGACGGCGTCCTCGTCGGTGGCGAGGGTCTTCCAGTACGCGACGGCGGCGTCCCACTCCTCGCCCTGCGGGGCGTGCGGACGGCCCTCGAGGTAGGCGAAGGTGGTCTCGTCCGGGGCGATCATGCCGGCCCGGGCGCCCGCCTCGATGGACATGTTGCAGACGGTCATCCGGGCCTCCATGGACAGGCTCCGGATCGCCGAACCGCGGTACTCCAGGACGTAGCCCTGGCCGCCGCCGGTGCCGATCCTCGTGATGATCGCGAGGATCAGGTCCTTGGCGGTGACGCCCTCGGGCAGGTCGCCCTCGACGGTGATCGCCATCGTCCGGAACGGCGCCAGCGGCAGGGTCTGGGTGGCCAGCACGTGTTCGACCTGGCTGGTGCCGATGCCGAACGCCAGTGCGCCGAAGGCGCCGTGGGTGGAGGTGTGGGAGTCGCCGCAGACCACGGTCGTACCGGGCTGGGTCAGGCCCAGCTGCGGGCCGACCACGTGCACCACGCCCTGCTCGATGTCGCCGAGGGAGTGGATGCGCACGCCGAACTCGGCGGCGTTGCGGCGCAGGGTCTCCAGCTGGACCCTGGACACCGGGTCGGCGATCGGCTTGTCGATGTCGAGGGTGGGGGTGTTGTGGTCCTCGGTGGCGATGGTCAGGTCGGTGCGGCGCACCGGGCGACCGGCCAGGCGCAGCCCGTCGAACGCCTGCGGGCTGGTGACCTCGTGGAGCAGGTGCAGGTCGATGTAGAGGAGGTCGGGCTCGCCCTCCGCCCGCCGTACGACGTGGTCGTCCCAGACCTTCTCAGCGAGTGTCCGTCCCATCGGAATCCCTCCAGCCGGCCGCGTTGCCGGCCTTCTCGTGTCGTCGGGTCTTAGCCTTCACCGCCCCGCGCGGGGCGCGTTCGCGCGACCTGCGCGCCGGACCCTGTCCACGATGCGGACACTCTGACGAGGCCACATCCTGGATGTCTCCCGGGCTGCTGCATCCAGAGTGGCGCTTTTCCGGGAAGATTGAACTTGCGTCTCGCGGACTGAGACTGCAGTCTTAGCGCATGGACAACTCTAGCGGCGTCGGCGTTCTCGACAAGGCCGCTCTGGTGCTCAGCGCACTGGAGTCGGGCCCCGCCACGCTGGCGGGGCTGGTCGCCGCCACCGGTCTGGCGCGCCCCACCGCCCACAGACTCGCCGTCGCACTCGAACACCACCGTCTCGTCACCAGGGACATGCAGGGGCGCTTCATCCTCGGCCCCCGCCTGTCCGAACTCTCCGCCGCTGCGGGCGAGGACCGGCTGCTCGCCACCGCGGGCCCGGTCCTGACCCACCTGCGCGACGTCACCGGCGAGAGCGCACAGCTCTACCGCCGGCAGGGCGAGATGCGGATCTGCGTAGCCGCCGCCGAGCGGCTCTCCGGCCTGCGGGACACCGTCCCGGTCGGCAGCACCCTGCCGATGAAGGCCGGCTCGGCCGCCCAGGTCCTACTGGCCTGGGAGGAGCCCGAGCGGCTCCACCGGGGCCTCCAGGGCGCCCGGTTCACCGCCACCGCGCTCAGCGGCGTACGGCGGCGCGGCTGGGCCCAGTCGATCGGCGAGCGGGAGCCGGGCGTCGCGTCCGTCTCCGCGCCCGTGCGCGGCCCCTCCAACCGCGTGGTGGCCGCCGTCTCCGTCTCCGGCCCGATCGAGCGCCTGACCCGCCACCCGGGCCGGCTGCACGCCCAGGCCATCATCGAGGCCGCGAACCGGCTCACCGAGGCGCTGCGCCGCAGCTGAGCGGCGAACTCTCCCCCACCGACACTCCCCCACCCACCCCCACGAAGAAGGCCCCGCTCGGATGCGAGCGGGGCCTTTCGCGGTGCTTCCGCACGGGTACGGGAAAAGCAAAAAGGCCCCGAATCGGGGCCTTTCCAATTTCTGGCTGGGGTACCAGGACTCGAACCTAGACTAAATGAACCAGAATCACTCGTGCTGCCAATTACACCATACCCCAACACAAAGCAAGGGCCGATGGGGACCACCCACCGGCTTCATGCTCTGGAGTACCCCCGACCGGATTCGAACCGGCGCTACTGCCGTGAGAGGGCAGCGTGCTAGGCCGCTACACAACGGGGGCTTCCTGGCGGTTCCTCGCGGAACCAGTACCCCCGACCGGATTCGAACCGGCGCTACTGCCGTGAGAGGGCAGCGTGCTAGGCCGCTACACAACGGGGGCTTTCCAGGCGATCCCTTGCGGGATCAGTACCCCCGACCGGATTCGAACCGGCGCTACTGCCGTGAGAGGGCAGCGTGCTAGGCCGCTACACAACGGGGGCTTGATCTTCAGTTGTTGCCGTTCGGCCGTCACCGACCGTACTGCGCTGGGGTACCAGGACTCGAACCTAGACTAAATGAACCAGAATCACTCGTGCTGCCAATTACACCATACCCCACCAGAGTTGAACCCCTGCGGGCCCTTCTCAGGCGTTGCGCCTCTCGTTCGGTCCCTTCCGAGGGGCTTTCGTTCCCTCGTCCGTTCCCTCCCGGGCGGCGCAGAAAGAACATTACCCGACGTCTGCCCTGGCTCCAAAATCGATAACCCCAGGCAGCGGCCGGGAGGCCGGAAGGTGGCCCCCGGGTGCGCCGAGGGCCCGGCACCTGGCCGGGCCCTCGGGCGTGCTCGGACGAGCGTCAGGAGGCCGTTCAGGCCGCCGGCAGGGCGTCCAGGGCGGAGCGCAGGCGGCGCAGCGTCTCGGGGCGGCCCAGCAGCTCCATCGACTCGAACAGCGGCGGCGAGACCCGGCGGCCGGTGACGGCCACCCGCAGCGGCGTGAAGGCGAACTTGGGCTTGATGCCCAGGCCGTCCACCAGCGCCTCGCGCAGCGCGGCCTGGATCGGCTCCGGGGTGAAGTCCTCGAGCTCCTCCAGCGCCTTGACGCTGGCCTCCAGGACGGGGCGGGCGTCCGCCGTCAGGGCCTTGGCCGCGTCGGCGGGGTCGACGGTGAAGTCCTCGGGCGCGACGAACAGGAAGCCGGCCATGTTGACGATCTCGCTCAGCACGACCATCCGCTCCTGGGTGAGCGGCGCCACCTTGGCGAGCAGGTCGAGCTGTTCGGCGCTCGGCTCGGCCGGCAGCAGGCCGGGGGCCTGGAGGAACGGCACCAGGCGCTTGACGAAGTCCTCCGGGGCCAGCCGGCGGACGTGCTCGGCGTTGATGGCCTCGCACTTCTTCAGGTCGAAGCGCGCCGGGTTGGAGTTCACCTTGGCGATGTCGAAGGCGGCGACCAGCTCGTCCATGTCGAACAGGTCGCGGTCATCGGTGAGCGACCAGCCCAGCAGGGACAGGTAGTTGAGCAGGCCCTCGCGGATGAAGCCGGCCTCGCGGTACATGTTGAGCGACGCCTGCGGGTCGCGCTTGGAGAGCTTCTTGTTGCCCTCGCCCATCACGTACGGCAGGTGGCCGAAGTGCGGGGTGGTGCCGGCGCCGACGCCGATCTCGGCCAGGGCCTCGTACAGCGCGATCTGCCGCGGGGTGGAGGAGAGCAGGTCCTCGCCGCGCAGCACGTGGGTGATGCCCATCAGGGCGTCGTCCACCGGGTTGACCAGGGTGTACAGCGGGGCGCCGTTGGCGCGGACGATGCCGTAGTCCGGCACGTTCTCCGGCTCGAAGGTGAGCGTGCCCCGGACCAGGTCGTCGAAGGAGATGGTCCTGTCGGGCATCCGGAAGCGCAGGATCGGCTCGCGCTTCTCCAGCTTGTAGACCGCGACCTGGTCCTCGCTCAGGTCCCGGCAGTGGCCGTCGTAGCCGGAGGGCTTGCCGGCGGCGCGGGCGGCCTCGCGGCGGGCGTCCAGCTCCTCGGTGCTGCAGTAGCAGTGGTAGGCGTGGCCGGCCTCGTGCAGGCGCTCGGCGACGTCGGCGTAGATGTCCATCCGCTGCGACTGGCGGTACGGCGCGTGCGGGCCGCCGACCTCCGGGCCCTCGTCCCAGTCCAGGCCGAGCCAGCTCATGGCGTCGAGCAGCTGGTGGTACGACTCCTCGGAGTCGCGGGCGGAGTCGGTGTCCTCGATCCGGAAGACCAGCTTGCCGCCGGTGTGGCGGGCGTAGGCCCAGTTGAACAGGGCCGTGCGCACCATCCCCACGTGGGGGTTGCCGGTCGGGGAGGGACAGAAGCGAACCCGGACGTCCGGGTCAGTGTTAGCCACGCTTGATCACCTTGTTGGTGAGAGTGCCGATGCCTTCGATGGAGACGGCGACCTCGTCGCCGACGTTGAGGGGGCCCACCCCTTCGGGCGTGCCGGTGAGGATGACGTCGCCGGGCAGCAGCGTCATGGCCTCGGAGATGTGGACGATCAGCTCGGCGACCGAGCGGACCATCCGGGAGGTACGGCCGCTCTGGCGCAGTTCCCCGTTGACCGTGGTGGTGAGGGCGAGGTCGCCCGGGTCCACGTCGGTCTCGATCCACGGGCCCAGCGGGCAGGCGGTGTCGAAGCCCTTGGCCCGGGCCCACTGGCCCTCGCGCTTCTGGACGTCGCGCGCGGTGACGTCGTTGGCGCAGGTGTAGCCGAGGATCACCTCGGGCACCCGGTCCAGCGGCACCTCGCGGCACATCCGGCCGATCACCACGGCGAGTTCGCCCTCGAACTGGACGTCCGAGGAGAACGGCGGGTACGCGATGCTCTCGGTCGGGCCGATCACGGAGGTGGAGGGCTTGAAGAAGGTGAGCGGGACGTCGGGGACGTCGTTGCCCAGCTCGGCCGCGTGCGCCGCGTAGTTGCGGCCGACCGCCACGATCTTGTTGGGGAGCATCGGGCTCAGCAGCCGGACGTCCTGGAAGCGGTAGCTCTCGCCGGTGGGCTGGGGTTGGCCGAACGGGTGGCCCGCCAGCGCGTGGACGACCAGCGAATCGGGCTGGGAGGGGTCGCCCTCCACCACGCCGAAGGAGACGCTGCCGGCGGCAGGGCTTCCTTCCCGAACGGAGAACCTGGCAATGCGCACGGCTGGGACACCCCTCGCTTCGTTCGGCCGCCCGGAGCGCTCCCGGGCGCTGGTGGGCGCCCCGCCCGAGGTGGGCGCGGCCCCGTCAATCGTCGCCCAGGCTATCGCGCCGGGTCCGCGCCGACCGCTTTGCCCCTGTTCGGCGGCGGTGTCCGGGCATGCGCGAGGGCGCCGTCGCCGGCTGTCGCGGCGGCGGCGCCCTCGGTCCGTACAGGGGCCGGTCGAGCGGGCTCGGTCGGGCAGGCTCAGTCGCGCGGGGCGACGACCGGGGCGACCATCAGCTGGACGCGGCGCGGGTTGGCGGTCTTGGCCGGCAGCTCCGTCGCGTAGGTGAGGACGTCCTCGGGCTTGCGGGCGCCCGGGATCGAGGCGAAGTCCTCGACCGAGGCCAGGGTCGTCCGGCGCGGGTTCGCCGTGGGGCGGCTGGACAGCGTGGACGTGGTGGCCTTCTTCGCCAGGGACATCGAGTGCACCTCGGTGGTCGCGGCCGGGCGGATCACGGGGATCTCGGTACCGGCCTGAGTGATTCCGAAAGGTTCCGAATGGTTCGGAGGGGTTCTGGGCAGGCTGATGGGGCCGTGCGCCGGAGACAGCCAGGGTACGAGATCGCATTCCACAGAGACCGTGACCAAAGCTACACATTACTCTGTGAGTTTGCTCACAAATTCGTTTGCAAAAGCCGGATTTCCGACATTTCGCCGCAACGGAAATTCCCGGCGAACCTCGCATTCCGGACATCTCCACAGGTCTATGAATCTTTTCGATCTCCCGCCCGCTTGGCATGTATCAGGCGAGTGTCCGAAAAAGGCGGTATTCCGGTCCGGTTACCGCACAGTCCGTGAAACGCCGCACGCGGTCGGTAGTGCTGGGCGGCGAGTTCCGGCGGCCCTTGTTGGGATTCCCCGGCTGTGCTGGAATGCCACGGACCGTGGGTAGGGAGAAGTCCACCCCGGCGACCCGCACGCCCGGACCGGCCGGGATGCGGATGGAAACTCGACACCGTCCAGGCCGTGGTGACGCGGCGGGACGCCCGGTCCAGAGGTTGCGACGCCAGTGCAGGGACGTTTCAAAAGGGGTAGGGGCGCCGCGGGCAACCCGGAGTCGCACGAGCCCGTGGCTGCCCCTCAGCAGGCGGCAGCCCCCGGAGGCCCGGACGGGCCGACCGCGCCCGAGGCGCCCGGCAAGCCGGAGGGCGAGGGCCGCGAGCGCACCCGCGACAAGCTCCGCACCACTCTGACCAGGCGCCGCGCCACCGGTATCAACCGGCTCGCGATGCGCAACTGGCGCATCCGCACCCGCCTGATCGCGCTGCTCGCGCTGCCCGTCCTGGTCTCGCTGGTCCTCGGTGGCCTGCGCATCCAGAGTTCGATGCAGAACTCGCAGCAGCTCGCCCAGATGGCCAACCTCTCCGACCTGGCCAAGAAGGCGACCAACCTCGCGGACGCCCTGCAGACCGAGCGCGACATCAGCGCCGGCCCGATCACCCGGGAGCCGAGCGCCCCGCTCGACGACGACATCGTCACGGCCCGCAAGGCCACCGACGACCTCAACCGCGCCTTCACCGCCTCCTCCGACAAGTTCGAGAACCTCGAGCTCTCCGGTGGAAAGGCCCTGCTGTTCCAGATCCGCAGGGACCTGAACTCCATCTCCGAGGCGCGCAACACGCCGTACCAGAACAACCAGAACATCCAGTCGACGATCACCGCCTACGACGTGATCATCCGAGACCTGCTGGGCCTCACCCAGGACATCGCGCTCGCGTCCAACAACAAGGACCTGGTCGTCGCGACCCGCGCGCTCCAGCAGTTCTCGCTCGCCAAGAACGTCACCTCGCAGCAGCGCGCCCTCGTCAGCGCCGCGCTCGCCAACCCCAAGGGCCCCGACCTCAGCGCGAGCGACGAGTCCTTCGGCATCCGCCTGCGCACGTCCTACGACAACGCGCTCATCGGGTTCAACAACATCTACACCGCGCACGACCTCGACAACCTGCGCGGGCAGCTCAGCTACAACAACGTCGTCGCCGACGCCGACCGCTACGCGCGCTCGATCCTCCAGGTCAACGGCATCCACCAGACCGACCCGGTGACGTTCAAGGAGTGGTACGAGAAGGCCAGCGCCAAGATCACCGCCGAGCGCCGGATCGAGTCCAAGCTCCTCGAGAACCTCGACGGAAAGGCCCAGGACCTCCAGGCCCAGGCCGACACCGACGCGCTGATCATCGCCGCCGCCGTCGCCCTGGTGCTGCTCGTCGCCCTCGGTGGCGCCGGTTTGATCGCCCGCTCGATGGTGCGCTCGCTGACCCGACTGCAGGCCGCGGCCGAGGACGTCGCCGAGCGGCGACTGCCCGAACTCGTCAAGACGCTCTCCGAGAGCGACCCCCACGACGTCGACACCACCGTCGAACCCGTGGCCGTCGACTCCACCGACGAGATCGGCCACGTGGCCCACGCCTTCGACATGGTGCACAGCGAGGCCGTCCGCCTCGCCGCCGAGCAGGCCCTCCTGCGAGGCAACATCAACGCGATGTTCACCAACCTCTCGCGCCGCAGCCAGGGCCTCATCCAGCGCCAGCTGTCGCTCATCTCCGAGCTCGAGAGCCGCGAGGCCGACCCGGACCAGCTGGCCAACCTCTTCAAGCTGGACCACCTCGCCACCCGCATGCGCCGCAACGGCGAAAACCTCCTCGTCCTCGCCGGTGAGGACCCGGGCCGCCGCTGGACCAGGCCCGTCCCGCTGGTCGACGTGCTCCGCGCCGCCGCCTCCGAGGTGGAGCAGTACGAGCGCATCGAACTCGCCTCGGTGCCCTCCGCCGAGGTCGCCGGCCGCGTCGTCAACGACCTCGTCCACCTGCTCGCCGAGCTGCTCGAGAACGCCACCTCGTTCTCCAGCCCGCAGACCCGCGTCCGCGTCACCGGCCACGCGCTGCCCGACGGCCGCGTGCTCGTCGAGATCCACGACACCGGCATCGGCCTGAGCCCCGACGACCTCGCCGAGATCAACGAGCGCCTCGCCAACCCGCCGACGGTCGACGTCTCCGTCTCCCGCCGCATGGGCCTCTTCGTGGTCGGCCGCCTGTCCCTGCGACACGGCATCCGCATCCAGCTGCGCCCCAGCGACTCCGGCGGCACCACCGCGCTGGTCATGCTCCCGGTGGACGTCACCAACTCCGCCGAGCGCCGCGGCACCGGCCGCCCCGGCAACGCGCAGGCCAAGCAGCAGCGCGGGATCGCCCCGACGCCGCGCCAGCAGCGCCAGATGAGCCCCGGCCAGGGCGGCCCGGCCGCGCTCGCGCAGGGTCCGGCCGGCAACGCCCCGCAGGGCGGGCGTCCGCAGCTCGGCCAGGGCGGCCCCGCCGCTCCGGCGGCGCCGGGTGCTCCCGGTGCCCCTGGCGGTCCCGGTGCGCCTGGCGCCCCGGGGGCTCCGGGCGGTCGTCCCGGCGGGCTGCCGACCCGGCAGGTCGGCCAGTCGCTGCGCGAGACCTCCTCGCCGCAGGGCCAGCCTGGTCCGGGCCGTCAGAGCCCGCCCCAGGGCCAGCCGCAGGGCCAGGGCCGTCCCCCGCAGGGACGCCCGGCGCCGCAGCGCGGTCCCGGCCGCCAGGGCCCGCCCCAGCAATCCCCGCAGCAGTCCCCGCAGGGCGGCCCGAACGGCCTGCCCCGCCGCGGCGCCCAGCCCAACGGTCCGCAGCCCAACGGCCCGCAGCAGAACGGCCAGCCCGGCCGTCGTCCCGGCCCGCAGCAGCCCGGCCAGGGTCCGCGCACCGGCGAGCAGCCCCAGCACGGCCGCCCCGGCGCCCCGCAGCAGGGCGCCCGCCCGGGCGAGCGTCCGCAGGAGGGTCTGCCGCAGCGCCGCTCCGGCGCCCCGGGTCCGGCCCAGCAGGGCCCCGGCGCCCCCGGCCGTCCCGGCCCGCAGGGTCCCCAGGGTCCCCAGGGTCCCCAGGGGCCCCAGGGCCCGCGCCGGCCGCAGCGCCCCGGCCCGGAGGCGCCGCAGCGCGACCGCCAGCCCCAGCTGCCGCAGCAGCAGGCCCAGCCGCTGCCGCCGGCCCAGCCGGCTCCGGTGGAGAGCACCCAGCAGTTCGCCCGCCCCCGCTTCGAGGCCAGCCAGATCGACCCGCGCGACCCGCTGGGCCTCGGCCTGGTGGAGCCGGTGCTGCCGAACGTCCCGACCCCGGGCCGTCCGGAGCCGGTGCGCCCGGAGCAGGTCCAGCAGCCCGCCCCGCAGCAGCCCAACCCCGAGCAGTACCGCCGTCAGGAGCCGATGGCGCTGCCCACCGGGCCCTCCGAGGGCACCGGCGAGCAGCCCTGGCAGCCGGAGCAGGCACGGCCCCGCCCGTACCAGCCGCGCCGGCCCGGCACCTCCTCCCCGGAGTTCCAGCCGGGCGAGGGCCCGCAGGCCCCGCAGCAGCAGCGCCGGCCCCAGGCGCCGCAGGCCCAGCAGCAGACACCGCAGCAGCCCGCCGCGCACCCGGAGTTCCAGCAGCCGGGCCCCGACGACGCTCCCTGGCGTCCGTCCGCCAACGACGAGCGCTGGCGCCGCGCGGAGCAGGTCCGCGAGCCCTCGACCAGCGGCGTCACGCTGTCCGGCCTCCCCCGGCGCACGCCGCAGGCCAACCTGGTCTCCGGCACCGCCGAGGCGTCGCCGATGACCGGCCCCCAGGTCTCCCGCGCCCCCGAGGAGGTTCGCGGCCGCCTGACCAACCTGCGCCGCGGCATCCAGCAGGGTCGCCGGGCCGGGGCCGAGCAGGCCGCGGGCCAGCCGGGCGTTCAGCATGGTGCCCAGCCGGGCGGGTTCGATAGTTTCGGTGGCCGGAGCGACGGCAACGGCGCAGATCACCAGGAGCGTTGAGTTGATTCAGATGAGCCAGGCCGCACAGAACCTGAACTGGCTGATCACCAATTTCGTGGACAACACCCCCGGGGTGTCCCACACCGTGGTGGTCTCCGCGGACGG
>NZ_JOCF01000038.1 GCF_000720635.1 Streptomyces sp. NRRL WC-3742
GTGCCCGCCCGCGTGCTCACCGGCCACCGCCCCCGCCGCGACGGCCACCCCTACGACACCCACGTCCTCCCGCACCGCCCCACCACCCCCACGCTGCGCCCCGTCGACCTCGACACCTTCCCCGACCTCACCGCCGAGTCCGGCCGCGGCCTCTTCCTCATCCACGCCCTCACCGACCACGTCCAACTCCGCAACCACCCCCTGCGCGGCGCCATCGTGAGCTTCGACAAGATCCTCAAGTGGCAGGACAACGCCCTCCTGCGGGCCGCGTCCTGATCCGGTGGTCGCGCGGTTGCCGGGGGTCGGGGGTGGACGGACGATGAGGGGCATGAAGCACCAGATGCGAGCCGAGTACGGCGGCAACGGGGTGGCGGGCGGGGTGCGGCTGTGGCACGTGGTCCGGGGGGAGGAGAGCGTGGCGATGTGCGGGCGGGAGCTGGCGGCGGACGCGCGGGTGCGGGAGGCGGTGGACTGGGGGAAGACCGCGGAGCTGTGCTGCCACACCTGCGGGGCGTACTTCCTGCGCGAGGCGCCGTACCTGGCGGACGAGCACCGGTAGCGCGGCACTACCGTGTCCGGAATGGACGAATCCCTGGTCGGGCCACGGTCGTTGATCGCTGAGATCGCTGAGGTCGATGAGATGGGTGGGGCTGCCGCGCGGCCCTCGCCCCGGGAGTACGTCGACGCCTTCCTGGCGCGGCTGGAGCGGGTGGACCCGCTGATCCACGCGTTCGTGCCCGAGCCCGGGCGGGCGGAGCGGCTGCACGCGCAGGTGCGGGAGGCGGCCGGGCGGGGGCCGCTGCACGGGGTGGCGGTGGGGATCAAGGACATCGTGCACGTGGACGGCCTGCCGACGCACGCCGGGTCGGCGCTGCCGCCGGGGGTGCTGGCCGGGCCGCAGGCCGTGGTGGTGGACCGGCTGCTGGCGGCCGGGGCGCTGGTCGCGGGCAAGACGACCACCGCCGAGTTCGCCGGGACCGCCCCGGGCCCGACGCGCAATCCGCACCACCCCGGCCACACCCCCGGCGGCTCCAGCAGCGGTTCGGCGGCCGCGGTCGCGGCGGGGCTGGTGCCGCTGGCCGTGGGCACGCAGACCGTCGGCTCGGTGATCCGCCCGGCCGCGTACTGCGGGGTGGTGGGCTTCCGGCCGACGTACGGGCGGATCCCGTTCGCGGGCGTGATCCCGAACGCGCCGAGCTTCGACACCCTGGGCGTGTTCACCTCCGACCTGGCCGGCGCGGCCCTGGCGGCCTCGCTGGTCTGCGACGACTGGCCGGCAGGCCCCGTGGCGGCGGGGAAGCCCGTGCTCGGGGTGCCGGAGGGGCCGTACCTGGAGCGGGCCGAACCGGAGGCGCTGCGGGCCTTCGAGGGGTGGCTGGCCGGGCTGGAGGCGGCCGGGCTGGTGGTGCGCCGGGTGCCGCTGTTCCCCGACTTCGCGGAGGTCGCACGGCAGTTGCAGGTGATCAACCGTTTCGAGATGGCTCGCAGCCACGCCGACTGGTTCGCCCGGTTCGGGGGCCTGTACCGGCCGGAGACGGTGGCGGGCATCCGCGTCGGCCAGGGCGTCGCGGCCGAGGACCGTACGGCGGCGCTGCAGGCCAGGGAGCGGCTGCGCGAGCGGGTGGCGGCGCGGACGGCCGAGGCGGGGGTGGACCTGTGGCTGGCCCCGTCCGCGACCGGCGGGGCGCCGGAGGGCCTGCACAGCACGGGGGACGGGGTGATGTCGCTGCCGTGGAGCTACCTGGGCCTGCCCGCCCTGAGCCTGCCGGCCGGGCGGACGGCGGCCGGGCTGCCGCTGGGCCTCCAGGTGGTCGGCGCGCGGGGGCGGGACGAGCTGCTGATGGCTCAAGCGGCCGAGCTGGAGCGGGTGTTGGCGGAAGGTTAGGCGAGCGCCGGATCGGCGGGGTCGGTCGCTTCGGCGCGCAGCAGGCGCAGCAGGAGGCGTTCGGCCCGCTGGTACGGGGTGTCCTCCTCGTGCAGTACGGCCTGGGAGTTGGCCGTCTCCAGCACGGAGACGAGGGCGAAGGCGAGGTCCCCGAGGTCGGTGTCGGGCCGCAGGCCCCCGGTGGCGCGGGCCTCGGCGAGGGCGGCGGTCACGGTCTCGTGCCACTCGCGGGCACAGGTGGCGAGGGCGTCGCGGATGGCGCCGGGGCGGGCGTCGAACTCGGCGGTGACCTCGTAGAAGAAGCAGCCGCCGGGGAAGATCCGGGCCCGGGAGTAGGCGAGCCAGCTCTCGCAGAGGGCGCGGGCGTGGACGAGGCCGGGCGGGGTGTCGGCGACGGGGGCGACGACGGCGTCGGCGAAGATCCGCCGGGCGGCGCGGACGGTGGCGAGCTGCAGTTCCTCCTTGGAGCCGAAGCCGGCGAAGACGCCGCTCTTGCTGAGCCCGAGGTCGGTGGCGAGCCGCCCGATGGAGAGGGCTTCGAGGCCCTCGACGGAGGCGATCTCGACGGCACGGCGCAGGACGGCCCGGCGGGTCTCCTCGCCGCGCAGGAGTCGCCTGTCGGTGGTCGGTTCGGCCATCGTCCGCCCCGTTCTGGTCGCCGTGGGTCGCCGTGCTGCCTGCCCAGGGTAGTGCGTGGGCACAGTTGCTCCCCAGGGCGCGCGTCCATGAAACTGTACGAACGGTCGTGCTAGCATCTCGCCCGCAGGAACGAGCGACAGGGAGACCCGATGGACCCCGCCCACGCACTGATCCGCACCGCACTGAACGGCACCGCCGCCCTCGCCCCCGGCCCGGCCGGGCGGGCCGCCTTCGAACTGTTCCGCCGCCCGCTGCGCCGCAGCCGGGTCCGCGGCACCGAGCTGGAGATCCACCGCAGCGCCGCCGTCGAAGCGCTGCGGGTGAACGGCACGTCGGTGGTCGGCTACCGCTGGGGTGACGGCGAGCGGCCCGTCCTGATGCTGCACGGCTGGCGCTCCCGGGCCTCCCGCTTCGCGCCGTACGTGCCCCGGCTGCGCGAACTCGGCCTGAGCGTCCTCGCGTTCGACGCCCCGGGCCACGGCGACTCGGGCGGGCGGGCCACCAGCGTGCTGGAGTACCGCCACCTCGCGCTCCAACTCCAGGACAGGTACGGCCCGTTCGAGGCCGTCCTCGCGCACTCCCTGGGTGTCTGCGCCGCCTTCGGCGCCCTGGCGGACGGCCTGCGGGCGGGCCGGCTGGCCGCCGTGTCCGGGGTGTCCTCGGTCGGGTTCTTCCCGGCGGCGTTCTGCGCCGGGCTCGAGCTGAACGCCGCCGTGGAGCGCCAACTGCGCCTCCGGATCGAGGAGTCGCTGTTCGCGGGGGACGCGGGTGCCTGGGAGCGCTACGACGCGGCCCTGCAGGCGGAGGCCGTCGGCCTGCCCGTCCTGGTGGTGCACGACGAGGACGACCGGGTCGTCCCGCTCGGCCAGGCGCACCGGCTGCACCGCGCGTACGGTGACCGGCTCGACCTGATCGTCACTCAGGGGCTGGGCCACCGAAGGATCGTCACGGAACCGACGATCGTTGATCAGGTGATCGGATTCATCTCCGCCGACACGCCCGCCGACACACCCGCCGACACGGCGCCTGCCGAACCGCCCGCCGACCAGGAGGTCACCACCGCATGACGCCCTACGACATGAAGCACGTGGCCGCGAAGCTCGTCGAGCTGCACGCGCGCTCGCTGGACCTGGCCGCCGAGGTGGTCGACACCGTACGGCCGGAGCACCTCGACCTGCCCTCCCCCTGTGCCGGCTGGACGCTGCGCAAGCTGCTGGAGCACGTCCTCGGCCAGCAGCAGGGCTTCGCCGCGGCCGCCCGCGGCGCCGGGCCGGACCTCGCGCTGTTCGCGGAC
This sequence comes from Streptomyces sp. NRRL WC-3742, assembly GCF_000720635.1. Lineage (GTDB taxonomy): Bacteria > Actinomycetota > Actinomycetes > Streptomycetales > Streptomycetaceae > Kitasatospora. Next base: position 3,819 of record NZ_JOCF01000038.1, read on the forward strand.
GCCCCCGTCGGGCCGGACGTGGCCGCCGAGTTCCGCCGCACCGGCGCCGAACTCACCGACGCCTTCCGGGAGGCGGCCGCCGCCGAGCGGGCGCTCTGGCTGCCCGAGATCCGCGACGGAGGCCCCTTCCCGATCACCCAGGCCGTGGGCTTCCACCTGCTCGACACCCTGGTCCACGGCTGGGACGTCGCCGCCGCCCTCGGCACGGCGGACGCCCTGGTCGCGACGGTGGAGGCCGACGACGCCCTGGTCGGCACGCTGCTCAAGGTCACCGAGGCCGTCCCGGACACCCCGGAGGCCCGGGCACCCGGCCTGGCCTTCGGCCCCGGCCTGGAACCGGGCGAAGGCGGCGGCCGCTTCGCCCGTTCCCTCGCCCTGCTCGGCCGCGACCCGCTCTGGAAGGCCGCTGGCTAGGAGGACTTCTCGTCCGGGAAGCGCGGCCCGCCGATCAGGAAGAGCAGCGCGGCGGCGGGAAACCCGAGCGAGGCGGCGAGCACCACGATGAACTGCCAGAACATGATCCGCTCCTCGTCAGTCCAGGGCCGCACGGGCACCCGAAGGTGAACCCAAACCCGGCAGGCCCGAATTGGCCGAAACGTCCAGCCGGTATCCGACGCTATGGCCGATTCGCCCCCGCTGCCACCGGACACCGCCCCCGATCCGCGCCACACCGGCGCACGGGTCTGGGCGCGGGCCGGGGGCGGCGTCCACACTGTCGGGATGCAGCTACAGCTCGCGGGTGAAGCACAGCGGCCCGACCGGGAGAGCGAGGACTTCGCGGCGGCCTCACCGGAAGCCCTGGTCCTGCTGGACGGCTCCAGTTCACCGGCCGGGATGGAGTCCGGCTGTCGGCACGGGACGGCCTGGTACGTGCGCAGACTCGGGGTGCACCTGCTCGCCCGGCTCACCGACCGCGCCGACCGCTCGATCGCCGAGTGCCTGGCCGACGCCATCGTGGAGACGGCCGCGCTGCACGGCGGCCGCTGCGACCTCGGCCACCCCAACACCCCCGCCGCGACGGTGGTCGCCGCCCGGCGGCACGGGGAGTCGCTGGAGTACCTGGTGCTCGGCGACTCCCTGCTGGTGCTGGAGTTCACCGACGGCCCGCCCAGGGTGATCGGGGACAACCAGCGCTTCCCGGACGGCGAGGAGCTGCGCCGCCAGGTCTGGTCCACCGTCCCCGGCTCCGCCGAACGGGCCGCGCTGCACCTGGAGTACGCGCTGGCCGTCCGCGCCGCCCGCAACCGCGGGGACGGCCCCTGGATCGCCGCCGCCAGCCCCCGCGCGGCCGGCCACGCCGAGACGGGCTTCGTCCGGCTCGACGGGCTGCGCGCCCTGGCCGCCCTGACGGACGGCGCCTCGCGCTACACCGAGCGCTTCGGCCTGGGCAGCTGGGCCGACGCCCTGCGCCTGCTGGCCGAGGCCGGCCCGGCCGAACTGATCGCCCAGGTCCGTGCCGTGGAACGCGCCGACGACCGGTGCGAACGCTGGCCGCGCGGCAAGGCGTACGACGACGCCTCCGCCGTCTACGCGCTGCTGTAGACGATCGATCGGCGGCGGTCCCGTCCCCAGGGGCCGCCGCCCTCCCGGGACGCCCGCGCGCCCGCTTCGGTTCCCCGGACCGTGCCCGTCACTTGTTGCATCGTGCTGCAGCGCAACTCTGCAAGATGCTGCACCCGAACTCCCTGGAAGCGGCCCTCGCCGGCTGGCATATTTCTCGTTGTCAGCAGCAAGCGGAAACGCAAAGGCAACGGGAGTGAAAGTGGCTCGGTCGGGGGAAAAGATGAAGCGGCGAATGATCGGCCAGATTTCCGGGATCGCACTCGCGGGGTCTTTCGCGGTCAGCGGCCTGGTGCTGGGGAGCGCCGGTTCGGCGCAGGCCGTGACCACGAATCAGGCGGGCATCAACTGTCCGCTCGGGGTCACCGCCGCCATCGGCGACAGCTCCGTCTCTCTGGCCGCCCCGGTGCTGCCGACCCGTCCGACCTGCCCGATCATCGGCCCGCTGCCGGTCGTCAAGGCGGGAGCGGCCACGGCGCACACGGCCGCCTGGGACTAGTCCCGGCCCGTGCTGGGCCCGCGCGGCAAAAGCCCTGGGAAACAGCGAATTCAAGGAAAGAAACATGCGGACGATGCGGACGAAGTTTTCAGTGGCGGCTGCGGGAATTCTCGTGGTCATGGCGGCCTGCGGAGGCTTGCTGATCCGGTCGGAATCCGAATCCAAGGGAATCGGTTACGCGTTTCTCGGGCTGGTTTTCGTCGGGGCCATCGCGGTGGGGACCATGATGAGGGGGAAGCGATGACCGGCCCGGGGCTCGACATCGTCTTCGACGCGGTCACCAAGGAGTTCGGGGGCCGCCGGGCGCTGGACGAGGTGTCGTTCACCGCGCGGGCCGGCCGGGTCACCGGTTTCGTCGGACGCAACGGCGCGGGCAAGACCACCGCGATGCGCATCCTGCTCGGGCTGGCCGAGCCCGGCAGCGGCACGGCCACCATCGGGGGCCTCCCGCACCGGCAGCTTCGGCCCGGGACCGTCGGCCACCTGCTGGACTCGGCGTTCCACCCCGGCCGGACCGGGCGGGCGCACCTGGAGATCCAGGCCGCCGCACTCGGACTCGACCGCAGCGGGATCGACGACGTCCTGCGGGACGTCGGCCTCCAGGACGCGGCCGGCCGCCGCACCCGTGGCTACTCGCTGGGCATGCGCCAGCGCCTGGGCCTGGCACGGGCCCTGCTGGGCTCGCCCGAGGTGCTCGTCCTGGACGAGCCCACCAACGGCCTGGACCCGGACGGCATCCTCTGGCTGCGCGAGCGGCTGCGCCGGGCCGCCGACGACGGCGCCACGGTGCTGGTCAGCAGTCATCTGCTGGGCGAACTCGATCAGTTGGTCGACGACGTGGTGTTCCTCCAGGGCCGGGTGGTCTGGCAGGGCACGCACGGCGACGCGGCCGAGGAGTCAACCGACGGAAGTCTGGAGCAGCTGTACCGTCAGCTGGTCGGAACGGGAGCGGCAGCATGAGCGCTGCAGTGGCCATCGGATCGATGGCGGTCGACGGCGCCACGCTGAAGCGTGCGACGGCGGCCGAGTGGGTGCGGGTCCGTACGACCCGGACCTGGTGGGGGCTGCTGCTGGGCGCGATGGGCATGCCCGCGATGTCCACGCTGGGTGCGGTCAGCACCGTCGGCAAGCCCGGCGGGATCGACGCCGGCACCCCCGAGGGCCTGCACCAGGCGCTGAGCAACGGGTTCAGTTCCGCGCTGCTCGCCGCCGTGCTCGGCGCGCTGCTCGTCACGACCGAGTACCGCCACCGCACCGCCGGTGACTCGATCACCCTGCTGCCGGGCCGCGGAACGTGGCTGCTGGCGAAGGCCGTGGTCGCCTCGGTCCTGGGACTGGTGTACACGATCGTCGGACAGCTGACCGTCCTCGCCATCGGGGTGCCGATGCTGGGATCGAAGGGCGTGGACGTCGACCTCTGGCACGGCGACCTCTTCGGGACGATCTGGGGCACCTGTCTGCTCGGGCCGTTCGCCGCCGTCTTCGGCGTGGGGATCGGGGCGCTGGTGCGCAATCAGGTCGCCTCCGTGGCCGGTCTGGTGATCTACACCATCCTGCTGGAGGGCGCCCTGGTGAAGTTCCTCCCGGAGGTCGGCAGGTACCTGCCCGGCGGCGCCATCGCGGCGATCGCCCTGGACCCCGGAGTGGACCACGTGCCGATGGCAGCGGGCTTCCTGCTCTACGCCGCCTGGGCGGGAGCGGCCCTGTACGTCGGCGCCCGGCGCCTGGCCGCGCAGGACGTGGCCGGCTGAGGCCGGCCCCAAGAGACTTCCCCGCCGTACGGCGGGGGGAGAGCGCCTGCCACATCCGTGGCGGGCGGTGGAGAAGAACACTGAAAGGTGGTGACCAGCATGCGTAACGACATGAACGTGATGGAGCTGGTTGAGGTCGAGGAGCTGGAGGAGCTTCAGGCTCCGGGCTTCTGGGACACGGCGGCGGGCTTCGCGGTCGGTGCCGGTGTGGTCGGCGGTGGCCTGGCCATCGGCATCGCGATCACCTGATCCGACCTCCTACAGAAACCGAGGAACAGCACATGACTGAGCTGAACCCTGTCGGCGCCGTGGACCTCGCCCTCGTGGTCGAGGAGCTCGAGGCGCTGGAGGCCCCGGGCTGGGGCTGGCCCGAGTGGACCGCGGTGGGCACGACCATCATCGCCGGTGGCATCGTTCTCACCTGATCCGGTCAACTGTCCTGCCTCTGGCGGGAGTTGGAGTGCGGGAGAGGAGGTGAAAACAATGCAGAACAACATCGACGTGGTGGAGCTGGTCGAGGTCGAGGAGCTCGAGGAGCTTCAGGCCCCGGGCTTCTGGGACACGGCGGCGGGCTTCGCTGTCGGTGCCGGTGTGGTCGGCGGTGGCCTGGCCATCGGCATCGCGATCACCTGATCCGGTCAACTGTCCTGCTTCTGGCGGGAGTTCGAGTGCAGGCGAGGAGGTGAAAACAATGCAGAACAACATCGACGTGGTGGAGCTGGTCGAGGTCGAGGAGCTCGAGGAGCTTCAGGCCCCGGGCTTCTGGGACGGCGTGGCCCTCGGTGGCACCTTCGCTGGTGCCGTCGGCGCCGGCATCGGCATCGGCATCGCGATCACCTGATCCGGCCACTGACCGAACAGGCAAGAAAAAAGCGCCCCCTGAAAGAGTCGCAAGCCTGGCAGCTAGAGACGACTCGAACAGGAAGCGCAAAGAACGATCAAAGGAAGGATACCTCATGACGCTGGAACTGATCCAGAGCGAGTCCGAGCTGGTCGTCGAGGAGCTGGAGGAGCTGCAGGCTCCGGGCTTCTGGGACGGCGTGGCCCTCGGTGGCGCCTTCGCTGGTGCCGTCGGCGCCGGCATCGGCATCGGCATCGCGATCACCTGATCGGCACGGGGCGGTGACCGCAGGGTGAGAAACCCGGGCGGTCGCCGCCCCGCCCCACGTCTGAGCAGATCCCCAAGACTTCCGGAGGAACAGTGAGCGCGGTACAGGCCACGGCCACGGTGACCGGCCGTGCGCACGACGAGATCCCCGACCACGACGAGATCCGCGGCGGCGACGCATTCCACCTGGTCATGCGTCCCGGCCTCGACTTCGTCCCCGACAGCGACGGCCGCCGGGTGATCGTGGTGGACCGGGTGAACGGCCGCCAGCTGCGGATGGCGCCCAGCGCCGCCGATCTGCTCCGCTCCCTGGACGGCACCCACACCCGGGCCTCCCTGGCCGCGGACCTCGGGGTCGCCGATCCGGCCGTGGTGGACCGGGCACTGGCCAGGTTCGCGGAGCTGGAGCTGACCACCACCATCGCCGACGCGGCCCGCCTGCCCGAGCCGAAGGCGCCCCGCCGCTGGGGCTACCGACCGCCGGGCATCCTGGAACTGACCATCCTCAACCCGGCCCGCCTGCTCGCGGCCTGCGCCCCGGTCGGGCGCGCGCTGGCCTCCCGGGCCGGCGCGGCCCTGGGCGCCGCGGTGACCGTCGGCGGTCTCGCCCACTTCGCGCTGGCCGGTGCCGGCGCGCTCCACGAACTCGACCGGCCCGCGAGCCTGCCCGTCCTGGTGGCCCTACTGGTCGCGATGGTCACGACCACCTTCGTCCACGAGCTCGGCCACGGCCTCTCGCTGGTGCGCGGTGGCGGCCGGGTCCACCGGCTGGGCGTGATGCTGATGTACGGCAGCCCCGCGATGTTCTGCGACGTCAGCGAGGCATGGCGGCTGCCCCGCAGGGAGCGGCTGCTGGTGGCGCTGGCCGGCATCCGGGTCCACCTGGCCACCGCCGGGCTGTCCGGGGCGATCGCCCCGCTGCTGCCGCACGGCGGCGCACGGCAGCTCGCCGCGGCGCTGGTGGTCTCCAACCTGCTGATGGGCGCCGTCAACCTGTGCCCGTTCGTGAAGTTCGACGGCTACCTGGCCCTGATCGGCTGGCTCGACCGGCCCAACCTGCGCTCCCAGTCCATGGAGGACGCCGGACGGGCCGCCGCCGTGGCGGTGTTCGGCGGTCGGCTCGACAGGCGTCCGAGCCTGCGCCGGGTGCTGTTCGGCGCGGCCTGCGCCGTCACCGCGCCCGCCCTGGTCACCTCGGCGTTCCTCAACTACCAGGCGTTCGCCCTGGTGGTGCTCGGCCCGGTCGGCAGCGTGCTCGTCCTCGCGGTGGTGGGCTTGGCCGGCTTCCTCGGGCTGCGCAAGGCGGTCCGCTGGTTCCGGCTGGCGGGCGAGCACGGCGCGGGTCCGCTCCGGCGCTCGGCCGGGGCGCTCGCCCTGGCGGCCCTGGTCGCGGCGGTGCTGTACGGGGTCACCGTCCCGCGCACCGTGACCTCGGTGTACGCCTCCACCCCGCAGGGCCCGGTGATGGTGCTGCCTGCCGACACCGGCGCCGACCGGCTGGCCGGACACCGGGTGAGCCTGCAGGCATCGGGCATGGTGCTGCACCCCGGGACGGGGGAGGCCGTCGTCTGCGGCGGCGCCGTCAGCCGTCCGGTCTCCGCGTCGGCCGGCTCGCCGGTGGTGATCGGCGTCGACGCACAGATCTCCCGCACGGTGGTGCCGCTCTGCACGGACGGCCCGCCCGCGCGCTCCGACGGCCTGACCTCCGTGCACCTGGACGATGTCCCGCTCGGGTCCTGGCTGGTCGGCACCTTCCTCGCGCCGGCCTGGTCGCAGCTGTTCTGAACCGCTCGCCCCGAACCGCGCGCGACACCCCGAACCGCGTGCGACACCCCGAGCCACGCGTGACGCACTGAGCCCGACGCACCGAACCACCGCGGCACCGCCGCCCCACGACGTACCTGGAACCACTGGAGACTCCCATGACCATGCTCGACGCCGGGCCGACCCCGGAGCTCATGTCCGAAGCCGCCCTGCGGCTGCAGCGCTGGGTCTCCGGCTGCTACCCGGGGCCGCGCGACACCGCGCTGGAGATCGTCGCCGAGCCCGGCGCCGACCTGGGCCCCCTGCTCGGCTCGGGTCTCGTCACCGAGGACACCTGGATCTTCGCCGACCGGGACACCGCCGCCGGCCTCGCCGACGCCACCCCGGCGACCGTGATCCCCACCGACGGCAGCTTCCGGTACAGCGGTGACGAGATCGTCCTGGCCGACGAGATCTACATCCAGGTCTTCGACTACTCCTCGATCGGCTTCCTCACCGTGGCCGGCCCGACCGTCGTGCGGATCACCGGTGACGAGGACCTCGCCGCCTTCCTCGCCGACGCCGACCGGGCCGTCGCCGAGGGCGTCTTCCCCGAGCAGCTGGCCCACCCGTCGGTCCAGCTGGCCGACCTGACCGCGCTGGCGGCATCCGAGGTGCTCGGCGGCGTGTCCCGGCTGCACCTGGACGTGGACGGCACCCTGCGGACCGGGCCGGGCGCCCCGGCCGGGGCCGAGGCGCCGGAGGCCGTGGCGGCGCTGGACGGCGTCCTCACCCCGGGCCTGCTCGCCGAGGCCCACGCCGAGCGTCCCTGGCTGGCCCGCTACGTCCGGGCGCTGGACGCCGTCCGGCGGCTGAACAGCCGACGCCCGGGCAGCGTCCAGGTCTCCGGCTTCGGCGTCCGGTTCTGCGACGGGCTGCCCGCCGGCCCGGTCGAGGACGTGGACGCGCCGCTGGCGGTCGCCGTCGACGGCCGGCCGCACCTGCTGCTCGGGGCCGAGCTGAGGATGTTCCGGGTGAACCGCGAGGCCGCGGTCGTCTTCGACGCGTACAACGCGGTGGCCCCGGAGGAGGCGGAGCAGCTCGCCGCGCAGGCGCTCGGTCTCCTGCCCGAGGCGGTCCGGCAGCTGCACACCGCGGTGACCGAGCGGCTGGGCCTCCCGACGGGCGGTGCCGCGTGACCACCGCCCTCGCACCGACCCCCGCACCCGCTGTCGACGAGCCCGGCACCGACGCACTCGCCGACCTGCCCGGCACCGCCCGCCGACTGGCGGCCGAACTCGGCCCCGACCTGATCGTCGCCGACATGTACAGCGACCACGGCGGCCCGGTCTACCACGCGCTCTCCGCCGCCGACACGGTCGAGATCCCCGACCTGCTCGCCGCCTTCCGCGGCCTGCGCGGCCCGCTGCTCGAACTCGCCTGCGGCTCCGGCAGGTTGACGATCCCGCTGCTCGCCGCCGGACACCGGGTGACCGGCATCGACAACTCCCGTTCGCTGCTCGACGTGCTGAGTGGCCGACTGCTGGCCCCGCAGGGCGCCCGGCTGGCCGAGCGGCTGACCGTGGTCGAGGCCGACATGCGCGACCTCGCCCTGGGCAAGGTCTTCGCCGGCGCCCTGCTGGGCACCACCACCGTCGGCCTGCTCGACCCGGCCCTGCGGCCCGAGGTCTTCCGCTCGGTCCGCCGCCACCTGGCCCCCGGCGCGCCGTTCGTCCTCACGGTCCACCTCCCCGAGGAGTCCGGCGCCGGTACCCGGGCCCTGGGCGCCGAGCCCGCGGAGACCGTCCGCACGTCCGAACTCGGCGACGCGCAGTGCACGGTGATCTCCCACCTGGTCGCCGACCGCTCCCGCCGCTACGTCACCGTGCTGAGGACGGCCGCCGGCCGGCCGCCGGTCCTGCTGACCTCCGTGGTCCACCTCCCCACCGCCGACGAACTGGCCGCGGAACTCGCCGACGCCGGCTTCGAGGCCGAAACCACCCGTCCCGTCCGGGCCGCCGCCACCGAGGACGGCTCCGTCCACTCCCTGATCATCGCGAGGAGCATCTGATGGCCGACCGCGCGGACCGCCCGTACCCGCTGTGGGAGATGCTCGTCCCGCCGAGCCAGTTCGACCGCCCCGACCGGCAGTTGGCCAGTGCCGCGGGCAGCCGCCTGCGGTTCGCCGACGGCCACGAGGTGATGGACGCGACCAGCGGCCTGTGGAACGTCAACCTCGGCTACGGCAACGCGGCCATCGCCGCCGCCATCGGCGAGGCCCTCACCGAGGCTTCGTACCTGAGCCTGTTCCGCTTCGGCCACCGCTACGCCGTCGACGCCGCCGCCCGCCTGGTGGCCGCGGCCGGCGCCGACACCTACCGCCGGGTGCTCTACTCGACCTCGGGCGGCTCCGGCAACGACCTGGTCATGAAGCTCGCCCGCCAGTACGCCGTGCTGAACGGCGACACCCGGCGCACCCTGGTGGTCGGCTTCAAGGGCAGCTACCACGGCCTGACGTACGGGGCGTTCGCGGTGAGCGGCGAGGACCTCGGGCAGCAGATGTACGGCGTCGACGTCCGGCAGGTCCGGCACGTCAGCCCCGAGCGTCCGGACGAGCTGGTCCGCCTGATGGAGCGCGAGGGCCACCGGGTCGCCGCCGTCGTGTGCGAGCCGGTCCTCGGCTCCGGGACCCACGTGGTGGCTCCGGAGATGATCGAGGCGCTGCTCAAGCTCCGCGCGGAGTACGGCTTCCTGCTCGTCGCCGACGAGGTCGCCACCGGCTTCGGCCGGACCGGCCCGCTGTTCGCCTCCGGCCTCTGGGCGGACGCGCCGGACCTGCTGCTGACCTCCAAGGGCCTGACCAACGGCACCTGCGCGGCCTCGGCCGTCCTGGTCTCCCACCGGGTGGCGGCCGCCTTCGAGGAGAAGGACGCGATCCTGGTGCACGGCGAGACCCAGGCCGGCTCGCCCAGCACCTGTGCGGCGATCTCGGCGACCCTGGACGAGTTCACCCGGCTGGACGCCCTCGCCGCGGGCGCCCGTACGGCGGACAGGCTCGACACGATCCTCCGCACGCTACTCGACACCCTGCCCGGCGCCGCCGGCGTCACCGGCACGGGCTGCTTCCGCTCGCTCCGGCTGACCGACGCCGACGGCCTCCCGCTGGACGCGGCACAGATCCAGCGGACCATCTCGCTGATCCGCCTGGAGGGCGCGCTGGTCTACCCGGGCCCCGGCTGCATCCAGCTGATCCCGCCGCTGACCAGCAGCGACGCGGACCTGGACGACCTCGAGCGTGCCCTGCGCACCGGGCTGGCGACCGCCGCGCGAGAGGTCGGGAACCACCGGTGAACACCGCGACCCTGCCCCCCATGGCGATGTGGCAGCGCCGCACCCGCCTGCACCTGGGGGCGGAGTCGGGCGTCCGGACGCTGGCCCAGGGCCCGTCGGCGGACACCGTCCTGATGACCGACCGCGACCTGCCCGAGGCCGTGACCGGCCCGCTGGCCGAGGCCGCCCGGGTGGCCTCGGGCGGCCGGCTGCGGACGGTCACGCTCGACCCGCGGGCCCTCACCCTGGACGCGGTCGAGGAACTCGCCGACACCGTCAGGGGATCGACCCGGCTGGTCGCCGTCGGCGGCGGCAGCGTCCTGGACGCCGCGGCCCTGGCCCGGCTGCTGAGCACCGACGGCCAGGCCGCCCGCCGCATCCGGCACGGCGGCCCCCGCCCCGGCCTGGTCGCCCTGGCCGGCGCCCCCGCCGCCACGGCCCCGCACGAGGGCGGCCCGGAGCTGGTGGCCGTGCCGACCACGGTCGGGACCGCCGCCGAGGTCAGCTCCGCGGCGACCGTCCTGGTCGACGGCGCCCGCAAGCTCGTCATGGCCGAACCGCTGGCCGCCGACCTCGCGGTCCTCGACCCGCAGGCCACCGCGACCCTGCCCACCGGGCTGCTGCTGGAGGGCGTCCTGGAGGCGCTGTGCCGGCTGCTGAACACCTACCTCCCCGAACCGGGCCCGCACGTCCCGCGGGCGGGCGACGCCGAGGCGTGCTCGCTGCTCGTCCGGCTCGCCGGAGCCGGCCACGAGGCCGCCCCCGGACAGGGCCTCGCGCCCGCCGCCGCGCCGCCGGAACTGCGCACCGAACTCGCCCTGCTCAGCGCGCAGACGGTGCTCGGCTGGTCGATGCTGGGCCGCGACCCGTTCGTCGGCAAGGTCTGGTACCTGGCCAACGAGCTGTCCCTCGCGACCGGCGCCCGCAAGATGTCCGCCACCGTCCTCGTGCTGCCCGCCGTCTGGGCCCGCGTCCTGGCCGGGGACACCCGTCTCGGCGACGCCGGCCGGCTGCGGACCGCCTGGCAGGCCGTCCGTACGGGCATCCCGGACCTGCCGGAGGACCCGCCGGCCGGAATCGCCGAACTGGCCCGGCGCTGGGGCGTCCCGGCCTGCCGGACGGACGGTCAGGACCCGGCCGTGCTGGCCGCCCGCGCCGCCCGGGTCTGGGGAGCGGGTCTGCCGATGCTCGGGGCCTTCCGCACCGCCGAACTGACCGAGCTCTACACCGACGTCCTGGAAGGGGCCCCCGCAGCATGATCGACTTCACCCTGACCCTGGCCCCGGAGGCCGGCCTCGCGCGGGCCAGCGAGCTGCGGCCGCCGCGCGGTTCCGAGGAGCCGCTCTGGCAGGGCCTGGTGGAACTCGCCTGGCAGCAGGACGAGTCCTCCTCGGCCGAGCGGACCATCTCCCCCGAGGTGGTCGGCGCGTGCGGGGTGGCCCGCAGCGACGTGGTGGTCCGGGCCGCCGGCGAGGCCGTCGAGCGGTTCGCGCTGCGCCCCTCGCCCGCCGACCGGGAGGTCTGGAGCGCGGCCGCGGACGCCGAGCACCTCGACTTCGCCGCACCTCCGATCGCCCTCGGCAGTGCCGACGCCACGGTCCTCGGCCGCTGTCCTGCCCGCCGCCTCGCCGACGACACGGAGGTCCTGGTGCCGGCCGGCCTGGTCGACTACCCGGTGGCCGGCCCGGAGGCGGCCGGCTTCGACCCGTCCCCGTCCGGCGCGGCTTCCGGCGACGGCCTCGACATGGCGCTGCGCTCCGCCCTGCTGGAGGTGATCGAGCGGGACGCGGTGATGGTCGCCTGGGCCCGGCGCCTCGCCCTGCCCCGGGTGGACCTCGACGCGAGCCTGCGCGACGCCCCGGCCACCCCCGCCTGGCGCCGGCTGCGGACCGCCCTGGACCTGGCCCGTGACAGCGGGGTGGAGCCGGTGCTCGCCCGGATTCCGACCGGTGTGCCGGGCGTGGTCTGCGCGGTGGGGATCGTGCTGGACAGCTGCGACGGCCGTCCGCTCGCGGCCGTGGGGTGCAACGCCTCCACCGACTGGGGCCGGACGCTGGCCGGGGCGCTCCAGGAGGCGCTCCAGATCCGGACCGTCCTGCGGCTCACCCGCCGGGCCCCGCAGGACGGGCCCACCCCGTCCGTCGTCACCGAGGACGTCGAACGCGCCCGCTACTTCGCCGACGCGCCCGGCGCCGACGCGGCCGCGCTGTGGTGCGCGGGCTTCGGCGACCCGCAGCCCGTCGGTCCCGAGCCCTCCGGCGAGCCCGTCACGGTCGCACACCTGGTGAGCGCTCTGCGGGAGCAGGGGGCGGACCCGCTCGCCGTCGACCTCTCGCACCGGCTGCCCGCCGCCCTGCGCCGGATGGGCTGGGCGGCGGTCAAGGTCGTCCCGGTCGGCCTCCAGCCGCTGCGGATGGACGAGCGCACGCAGTTCGGCTGGAACCACCCCCGACTGGACTCGGCGGAACAGCGCACCGGCATCAGCGCCCTGAACAATGGTGAACCCCTGTGGGCCCCGCATCCGCTGATCTAGAGTGTGCAGCTGCTCGACCCCGCCTTTCCCCCCGGCCGGTGACATTCCCTTAGGAGCAAGCGGTCATGGCGACCCTGACAATTCGTGTCCTCGCCGACCAGGCGTCGGACGCAGCGTTCTCGCCCCCCGAGACGGCTTCTATCCGCCTGGTCGCGCTGCTGCCCGCCCAGTGGCGGTGCACACCGGTGATGGCGGGCGGCGGGTTCACCCTCGAGATCGAGACACCGGACGGGGAGCCGCCGACGGCGGACACGCAGGCGATCGACCGTGCCTTCGCGGAAGCCGGGCTGAGCGGGTGGTACCTGGCGGAGGTCTCCTGATCCCCGTCCTTGATCCCCGCCCTTGAACCCTGCGCCGGAGCCCCCCCGGCTCAGATCCACCCACGTTCCCGGGCGGCGAGCGCGCCCTGGACCCGACTGGTGGCGCCCAGGCGGCGCATCAGTTCCGCGACGTGGCCGCGGTAGGTACGCACGGAGATGTTCAGCTCCCGTGCGCCGACCTCGTCCTTGTCGACCTTCACCATGATCCGCAGCACCCGCTGCTCGATCTCGCTCAGCCGCTCCTCGTCCAGGCTGGTCGCGCCCTCCCAGAACCGTTCGAACAGCGCGAGCAGGCTCGACAGCATGCCGGCCTGGTGCACCACCAGCGCGCCCTTCGAGCTGTCCTGCGGGTCGATCGGGACGAGGGCCGTCCGCCGGTCGAAGATCAGCATGCGTTCCAGCGGACCGTCCGCGGCGCGTATCCGCACCCCCTGGGAGGTGAGTTCCCGCAGGTAGTCCGCAGTGAGTCGGTCGTCCAGGGCGTTGGCGTGGACGACCGTGCGCATCTCGACGCCGCGTCGCAGGCAGCGCAGGTCCACCTCCCGGGTCGCCTCGATCGCCGCCGGGGACAGCACGCCCTTCGCCTGGACGGAGAGCAGCTCGTGGTGGGTGAAGAAGGTCAACTCGTCGATGCGCGCGCGGACGTCGTCGAGCCCCTCGATCCGCTCCACACCCGCGGGCACCGCGTTGCGCACGCCGTCCTGCTGGTCCTTGAGCAGCACGTTCGCCACGTGGCGGGAGGAGATCACCTCCCGCAGCTCGTCCTGGAGCTCGGCCAGCCGCTGCTCCACGAGCCGCTCGACCACCACCGCCGCATCGGTGGCGCTGAGCCGCTGCTGCCGGTCGAGCTTGATCATTCCCCGCTCCTGCAGCCGGTCGACGACCGGCCGCAGGGCGTCCGGGTCCAGCGCGCAGCTCAGGGCGAGGGCCTCCAGCCCGAGGCCCGGGGCGCAGAGAACCGCCCGGTAGATCCGTTCCTCATCCGGCGACACCGCCAGATGCGTCAAAACGCCGTGCTCCATAACGCCCCCGAGGTATAACAAAGCAGAGGGCCTCGTCCCAGGCCCCCCTGTTCTCGCCAGTCGATCGTATTCCACTGGGTGGACATTCAAGATCGCTGTCGCGGGGTAATTTCCGGAGCGTCGATAAATGATGACGCATCAGTAATATCTCATCGGAAATAGCGGGGAGCGCCCCGCCGTTTTCCCGGCTTCCGCCGTTCTTCCGGCGAGGTGCTCCCCGCTCCGGGGTGGGCCCGGCGTCAGCTCGGCAGGTGCGCGTTCGCCGGTATGGTGCCGAGGCGGCCGGCCTGGAAGTCGTCCATGGCCTGCTGGAGTTCGTGGTGGCTGTTCATCACGAACGGGCCGTACCAGGCGACGGGTTCGCGGATCGGCAGGCCACCGAGGAGGACGACCTCGAAGGTGGAACTGCGCGAGTCCTGCTTGTCGTCGGCGCGGATGGTGAGGGAGTCCCCGTCGCCGAAGACCACGGCCTGGCCCATGTGGAAGGGGCGGCGCTCCTCGCCCGCCGAGCCGCTGCCGGCCAGGCCGTAGGCGAGGGCGTTGAAGTCCCGGCGCCAGGGCAGGGTGACGGAGGCGCCGGGGTTCACGGACACGTGGGCCATGACGATCGGGGTGTGGGTGGTGCCCGGGCCCTGGTGGCCGTCGATCTCGCCCGCGATGACGCGGATGAGCGCGCCGCCGTCCTCGGAGCTGAGCAGCTTGACGCTGCCGCCGCGGATGTCCTGGTACTTCGGGGCGATCATCTTGTCCGAGGCGGGCAGGTTCACCCACAGCTGGAGGCCGTGGAAGAGGCCGCCGGACATCACCAGCGACTCCGGCGGGGTCTCGATGTGCAGCAGGCCCGAGCCGGCGGTCATCCACTGGGTGTCGCCGTCGGTGATGGTGCCGCCGCCGCCGTGCGAGTCCTGGTGGATGAACGTTCCGTCGATGATGTAGGTGACCGTCTCGAAGCCGCGGTGCGGGTGCCAGGGGGTCCCCTTCGGCTCACCGGCCTCGTAGTCCACCTCGCCCATCTGGTCCATCATGATGAACGGGTCGAGGTACTTGGTGTTGATCTTGGCGAAGGCGCGGCGGACGGGGAATCCCTCGCCCTCGAAGCCCTCGGGGGCGGTGGCCACCGTCAGCGCCGGGCGGGCGGTCGAAGCGGCGGCGTCCGGGGTGGTCACGCGCGGCAGGGTCAGCGGGTTCTCGACGGTCACGGCGGGCATGTCGGCCTCCTTCGGGGGGTCCTCTCGGCCTTCGTCCACGAGGTTAGTTCAATACTCAACAACAAGCAAGTTGAAAGTTGAACCAAATAGTGACGAGGGAGCCATGGGCTCCTCCCCAGGATGGGTCAGCCGTACATCCGGCGCATGGTGAAGTCGACCATCTGTTCCACCGCCTTGGCGTCGAACACCATCCGGTGCTCGCCCTCCATGTCCAGGGCGAAGCCGTAGCCGGTCGGCAGCAGGTCCAGGACCTCGGCGCCCGTGACGGTGAAGTGCTTGGACTCCTTGCCGGCGTAGCGGCGCAGCTCCTTGAGCGAGCTGAACATCGGGATCACCGGCGTGGGGGTGTTGTGCAGCGCCAGGAAGCCGGGGCGCTCGCCGCGCGGGCAGTGGACCTTGGAGGTGATGAAGATCGCCTGGAAGTCCTCGACCGCCATCGAGCCCGTCGTGAAGGCCCGGACCGCGTCCGCGAGTGAGGGCGGCGAGGGCTCGGGGTAGAGGGACTGCTGGGGGGCCTGTCCCTGTGCGCCGTAGGCGTCCGGTCCGGGCATGCCGCCCATGCCCGGCTGCGGACCCGCCTGCTGCTGGTAGGGGTCGCCCGGGTATGCGTTCTGGTCATATCCGTACACACGGACAGGCTAGCGGGAGCGCACCCGCCTGTGCGGGCGTCGATCCTGACAAGGAGTGGTCGTCCCGCCTTGTGGGACGTGACCACGTTCATATCGGATTTGCCGTCAGGGGCTTGCCCAAGTTACCGCCGGGTAGCATCATGATGCCTACTGGTGGGTACGGGACGCCCGAACGCGGCGGTCTCCCGGAAGCGACGAACCGGAGAAAACGGCCATGGGTCACTACAAGTCCAACCTGCGGGACGTGGAGTTCAACCTCTTCGAGGTGTTCGGCCGCGAGCAGGTCTACGGCACCGGACCGTTCGCGGACATGGACGTCGAGACCGCGAAGGAGATCCTGAGCGAGATCGCGCGCCTTTCCGAGAACGACCTCGCCGCGTCCTTCGCCGACACCGACCGCAACCCGCCGGTCTTCGACCCGGAGACCAACACCGCCCCGATCCCGGCCTCGTTCAAGAAGAGCTACCAGACCTACATGGACGCCGAGTGGTGGCGCCTGGGCATCCCGGAGTCCATCGGCGGCCAGGTCACCCCGAGCTCCCTGATCTGGGCCTTCGCCGAGCAGATCCTGGGCTCCAACCCCGCCATCTGGATGTACTCCTCCGGCCCGGCCTTCGCCGGCGTCATCGCCGAGGAGGGCACCGAGGCGCAGCTCGAGGTCGCCAAGCGGATGACCGACCGCCTGTGGGGCTCCACCATGGTCCTCACCGAGCCCGACGCGGGCTCCGACGTGGGCGCCGGCCGCACCAAGGCGATCCAGCAGGAGGACGGCTCCTGGCACATCGAGGGTGTGAAGCGCTTCATCACCTCGGGCGAGCACGACATGTCCGAGAACATCATCCACATGGTGCTGGCCCGCCCCGAGGGCGGTAAGCCGGGCACCAAGGGCCTGGGCCTGTTCATCGTCCCCAAGTTCGACTTCGACTGGGAGACCGGCGAGCTCGGCGAGCGCAACGGCGTCTACGCCACCAACGTCGAGCACAAGATGGGCCTCAAGGCGTCCAACACCTGCGAGATGACCTTCGGCGCCAAGCACCCGGCCAAGGGCTGGCTGCTCGGCGACAAGGTCGACGGCATCCGCCAGATGTTCAAGATCATCGAGTTCGCCCGCATGATGGTCGGCACGAAGGCCATCGCCACCCTCTCCACCGGCTACCTGAACGCGCTGGAGTACGCCAAGGAGCGCGTGCAGGGCGCCGACATCTCGCAGTTCCTGGACAAGACCGCCCCGCGCGTCACCATCACCCACCACCCCGACGTGCGCCGCTCGCTGCTGACGCAGAAGGCTTACGCCGAGGGCATGCGCGCGCTGGTCCTGTTCACCGCGTCCACCCAGGACGACATGATGATCGCCAAGCTGCGCGGCGAGCGCGACGAGGCCGCCGAGCGCCTCAACGACCTGCTCCTGCCGATCGTCAAGGGCTACGGCTCCGAGAAGTCGTACGAGCAGCTCGCCCAGTCGCTGCAGACCTTCGGCGGCTCCGGGTACCTGCAGGAGTACCCGATCGAGCAGTACATCCGCGACGCCAAGATC
The DNA here is from genome assembly GCF_000720635.1 of Streptomyces sp. NRRL WC-3742. GTDB lineage: Bacteria > Actinomycetota > Actinomycetes > Streptomycetales > Streptomycetaceae > Kitasatospora. Next base: position 21,056 of record NZ_JOCF01000038.1, read on the forward strand.
GACACCCTCTACGAGGGCACCACGGCGATCCAGGGCCAGGACTTCTTCTTCCGCAAGATCGTCAAGGACGGCGGCCAGGCGCTGACCGCCCTGTCCGAGCAGATCCAGAAGTTCCTGGGCTCCGCCGAGGGCGGCGACGCCCTGGCCGCCGAGCGCGACCTGCTGGCCAAGGCCGCGGGCGACCTGGAGGCCATCGTCGGCAAGCTGCTGGCGGACCTGACCTCGGTCGAGCAGGACGTCAAGAACATGTACAAGGTGGGCCTCAACACCACCCGCCTGCTGATGGTCTCCGGCGACGTCGTCATCGGCTGGCTGCTGCTGCGCCAGGCCGCGGTGGCCCTGGCCAAGCTGGAGGCCGGCGCCTCGGAGAAGGACGTGCCGTTCTACCAGGGCAAGGTCGCGGCGGCCCGCTTCTTCGCCAAGAACATCCTCCCGACCGTCGCCCCCCAGCGGGTGATCGCCGAGGGCATCGACAACGAGATCATGGACCTGGCGGAGGAGGCTTTCTAAGCCCTCCCCTTTCTGGACTGCCTGACGAAACCCTCACACCGAAGGGCCCGGCTGCCACCGGGCCCTTCGGTGTTTTCAGCTACGCCGCGGTGCCTTCGGCGCCGGGCCGCGGAATCGGTCACTCAGGGTGATGAACGAAGAGGGGGTGTTCCGACGTGGTCGGCATTGTGTCCGTGTTCTGCATCCTCTGGGATGTTCCGAATGTCCTGTCCGTGTACGGGCATATGCTCAAGGTGCCATGCCGACTTCCCAACCGGCCCCGGCTCCCCTCGACCCAGGAGCAGCATGTCGACCGCCGCCCACCAGGCTTTCTTCGACCGCACGCACAGTGACGACCTGATCGCGTTCCTCGGGACCTCCCCGTCCCCGTACCACGCGGTCGCGAGCGCCGCCGAGCGGCTGGAGAAGGCTGGCTTCCGGCAGGTCGCCGAGACGGACGCCTGGGACGACGCCCCCGGGGGGCGCTACCTGATCCGCGGGGGCGCGCTGATGGCCTGGTACCTCCCGGAGGGCGTGGGGCCGGAGACGCCGTTCCGCGTGGTCGGCACCCACACCGACTCGCCCAACCTGCGCGTCAAGCCGGTGCCGGACACCGGCTCGGCCGGCTGGCGGCAGGTCGCCGTGGAGATCTACGGCGGCGTCCCGCTGAACACCTGGCTCGACCGCGACCTCGGCCTCTCCGGAAGACTCGTCCTGAAGGACGGTACGGCGCGGCTCGTCCAGCTGGACGAGCCGCTGCTGCGCGTGCCGCAGCTCGCCATCCACCTGGACCGCTCGGTCAACGACGGGATGAAGCTGGACCGCCAGCGCCACCTCACCCCGATCTGGGGCCTCGGCCCGGTCGACGAGGGCTCGCTGATCTCCTACGTCGCCGAGCGGGCCGGTCTGGCCGCCGAGGACGTGGCCGGCTGGGACCTCATGACGCACGACGTGCAGCCCGCCTCCTACCTCGGCCGTGACCGCGAACTGCTGGCCGCCCCGCGCCTGGACAACCTGCTGTCCGTCCACGCCGCCACCGCCGCGCTCGCCGCCGTCGCCTCCGGGCCCGACGCCGCCGACCTGCCGTACGTCCCGGTGCTCGCCGCCTTCGACCACGAGGAGACCGGCAGCGAGTCCGACACCGGCGCGCAGAGCCCGCTGCTCGGCAACGTCCTCGACCGGACGATCCACGCGCGCGGCGGGAACGCCGAGGACCGCGCCCGGGCGCTGGCCGGCACGGTCTGCCTCTCCTCGGACATGGGCCACGCCGTGCACCCCAACTACGTCGAGCGGCACGAGCCGGGCCACCACCCGGTGCCCAACGGCGGGCCGATCCTCAAGGTCAACGTCAACAACCGCTACGCCACGGACGGCGTCGGCCGGGCGGTGTTCGCGGCGGCCTGCGAGAAGGCGGGCGTGCCGTGGCAGTCCTTCGTCTCCAACAACGCCGTGGCCTGCGGGACGACGATCGGCCCGATCACGGCGGCCCGCCTGGGCATCAGGACGGTGGACTGCGGCATCGCGGCGCTGTCCATGCACTCGGCGCGGGAGCTGTGCGGGGCGGAGGACCCGTACCTGCTGGCGAGCGCGATCAAGGCGTTCCTGGAGGGCTGAGGTGACGCGGAAGGGGCCCGGCGGCAGCTGCCACCGGGCCCCTCCTCCGTTGTCCTGCTCCGGACCGGCTGTTCCGTCCCGGCTACTCCACCTCGGCTATTCCATACCGGCGAGGACCAGCGGCAGCCGCCGGGCGCCGTCGGCGACGAGCTTCACCGGCACGCCCCAGTCCTGCTGGTGCACGTGGCAGGCCGGGTACTCGATCTCCGGGTCGTCGTCGCAGGAGGCGGCCATCGCGGAGACGTGCAGCACGCCCTCGGCGACCTCCCCGGAGAGCACCAGCTCGCGGGAGAGCGCGGAGTCCGCGCCCGCGCCGGAGACCAGCAGCTCGGGCGGGGTGGAGCTGACCAGCAGGCGGGTGGACGGGCCGTAGCGCTCGTCCAGCTTCTGGCCGCTGGGCGCCTCGAAGACCACGTCCAGTCGGAAGGCACCCGGCGCGACCTCGGTGGCCGCACGCTGGGTGCGGTGCGCCACCGACTCGACGCGGACGGCCTCCTCGGGCAGCCGCAGCCTGGTCAGCCGGTGCCGGGCCGACTCGACCACCACGAGGTCCCCGTCCACCAGGACGGCGCCGGAGGGCTCGCGCAGGTCGGTGGCCAGGGTGCTGACCTCGCCGGAGGCGGGGTCGAAGCGGCGCAGCGCGTGGTTGTAGGTGTCGGCGACGGCCACCGAGCCGTCCGGTAGGACGGTGACGCCCAGCGGGTGCTGGAACAGCGCCTGCTCGGCGGCGCCGTCGCGGTGGCCGAAGTCGAACAGGCCCGTGCCGACGGCGGTGTGGACGGCCTTCGTCTCGCGTGCGACGAACCGCAGCGCCGAGGTCTCGGAGTCCGCGACCCAGAGCCGCTCGCCGTCCGCCGAGACCGCCAGGCCCGACGGCTGGGCGAACCAGGCTTCGCCCACGGGCCCGTCCACCAGGCCCTCGTTGGTGGTGCCGGCCGCGACGCGGACCGTCCCGGTGGCCGGGTCGTAGGCCCACAGCTGGTGCACGCCCGCCATGGCGATCCAGACCTCGCCGTCGAACCAGGCGACGTCCCAGGGGGAGGAGAGGTCCACCCCCAGGGCCGGGCCCTCGGTGGCGGAGCCCTGCCACCACTGGCGGCCGGTGCCGGCCAGGGTGGTCACGCTGCCGTCGGCCAGGCGGACGCCGCGCAGGGCGTGGTTGACGGTGTCCGCCACCACCACGTCGTACGGGTGGCCCTGCGGCAGCAGCGCCAGGCCCTGCGGCTCGCTGAACCGGGGGTCGGTGCCGTCGACCAGCCCGCGCTGCCCGTCGCCGATGCGGCGCACCACCGTCTCGCCGTCCTCGGCCAGCTCCACCAGGCTGTGGTGGCCCGAGTCCGCGACCAGGAAGTTCCCGCTCGGCAGGCGCACCGCCTTGCCGGGGAACTTGAGGTCGCCGGCGGTCGGCTCCGGCGGCACGTACGGGCCGTCGCCCCGGCGCAGCGTGCCCTTCGCGGCGTGCTCCGCCTCCAGCTCCTCCACCAGCCGCTCGATCGCGTGGGCGTGACCCTCACCGGCGTGCTGGGCCACCACGTAGCCCTCGGGGTCGATCACCACCAGCGTCGGCCAGGCCCGGACGGCGTACTGCTTCCAGGTGGCCAGCGCCGGGTCGTCCAGCACGGGGTGGTGCACCTCGTAGCGCGCGACGGCGTCCACCACGGCCTGGTGGTCGGCCTCGTGGACGAACTTCGGCGAGTGCACCCCGACGATCACCACGGTGTCGCGGTGCTTCTCCTCCAGCTCGCGCAGCTCGTCCAGGACGTGCAGGCAGTTGATGCAGCAGAAGGTCCAGAAGTCCAGGACGGTGATCTTGCCCCGGAAGTCGGCGAGGGTCAGTTCCTTGCCGCCGGTGTTCAGCCAGCCGCCTGCGCCGACGAGTTCGGGGGCGCGTACACGTGCACGAGAGGTCATGCCCCAATCCAACCCCATGCCCGGATTGCGCATTCCGGCGGCCGGAGCCGCCTCAGCGGCCGACCGGCTCGGGGACGGCCCCGGAGGAGGTGGACGGCTCGCTCGCGGGGGCCGGGACGGGGGCGGGGCGCTTGGGGACGTACCGCTTGATCACGGTGCGGCCGAGGTTGATCATGGGCTGCTCGAGGCGCTTGTACAGGTAGTCGGCCACGAGCAGGCTGACCAGGACGACGGCCGTCCCGTGGCGCAGGTTGCCCGCGCTCGCCCAGGGGGTCAGTACGGCGGCCAGCCCGGCGGCGATGGCCTGGAACAGGTACAGGCCGTAGGAGCGCTCGCCGATGTAGACCAGCGGCCGCAGCGAGAGCAGCCAGCGGCCCGGCCCGGGGGCCAGCAGGGAGGGCATGACCAGGGCCAGGGCGAGCGCGTAGACGAAGATCGCGTGCTCCTGGTCGCCCAGGCGCACCGTGAGGCCGGGGATGTGCATGTGCAGGAAGACGAAGGCGATCGCCGCCGCGACCCCGGCCACCGGGTGGGTGAGCGGCCGCATCAGGGCGTAGCCGCGCGGGGAGTGCAGCACCAGCGCCAGCAGGGCGCCGATCAGCAGGACCGAGTAGTGGATGCCGGGCCAGGCGTCCGAGTAGGGGACCAGCACGAGGGCGATGGCGGCGATGCCCAGCGGGATGCGCAGCTTGGTGGAGATCGCGCTGACACCGATCAGGACGATCGGCCAGACCATGTAGAACTTCCACTCGATGCCGATGGTCCACGAGTGCAGGAACGGTTCGTTGCCCTGCAGGTGGTACTCGTTCATGAACAGCAGGAAGTGGGGCAGGTGCTTCGTCAGCGCGTCCCAGGCGCCGCTCTGGTAGGCGGCCACGGCGGAGACGAAGAGCGCCAGGTAGTAGAGCGGCCAGATCCGGAAGATCCGGCGGAGGTAGAACGCGCGCAGGGATATTCGCCCGGTGCGGTCCCGCTCGCGCAGCATCAGGGTGGTGATCAGGAAGCCCGAGACCACGAAAAAGATGTGTACGCCGATCCAGCCCGACAGCCCGTCGGCCCAGGGCCTCGCGTAGTGGAAGAAGACGACCATGACGGCCGCCAGGGCCCGGAGGCCGTCCAGCGCGTCGAACCGCCGTAGGGCGAGGAACTCGGCATGGGTCATGGTGCGCATGAGTGGGCTCTCTCCGGGCGGTCCAGGTAGACAGCGCCCGGATCGTACGGAAACCGTGTGGGCGCGCAGCGGCCGACATTATCGCCGACCGCCGTCGGGCATTTCCAGTCGCACCCCGGTGCTGGGTGGTCAGTCTCGGTCAGAAGGTGGCCTGCCAGCGGGTTTCGCCGTCCACGGTGTGCGGGGTCGGGTGCAGGCCCAGGGTGCGGGCGACGGCGGCGGAGGCGTGGTGGTCGGGGTGGATGTGGGCGACGGCGGTGGTGACGCCTCCGGCGGTGAGGTGGGCGAGGAGGGTACGGGCGGCCTCGGTGGCCAGGCCCCGGCCCTGCCAGGCGGTGCCGACCACCCAGGCGAGTTCGGCGGCCCCGGGTCGGAGGGTGGCCTGGACGTAGCCGACGAGTTCGCCGGACCCGCGCAGCCGCAGGGCCCAGTTGCCCCAGGCTTCGGCCGGGTCGGGGGAGCCGGAGGCGAGCCGGGCGTAGCGGGCGCGCAGCTCGTCGGCGGTGGCGGGGGCGCCGCCGGTGAAGGCGTGCAGGGCCGGGTCGTCGAGGGCGGCGGCCATCGCGTCGGCGTGCTCGGGGCCGATCGGGGGTAGGTCGAGGCGGGCGCTGTGCAGGGTGGCGGTGAGGTCGGGTCGCATGGGGGGCACGGAGGGCATGGAGGTCATGGAGGTATCGAACCGTAGCGGCGGTGGTGCTTCCCCGGGAGTGGGGGCATCGGGTCGAATGGGACCCGACGCCTGCACGGACCTACACGGAGGAGACCCACGGTGCGGTACCTGGTCAGGGAGAAGCTGTTCGCGGTCGGCGACGACTACTGGATCGAGGACGACCACGGGCACAAGTCGTACCTGGTCGACGGCAAGGTGCTGAGGCTGCGGCACACCTTCGAGCTGAAGGACGCGCACGGGAACGTGGTCGCGGTGGTGAAGGAGAAGATGCTCACCGTCCGCGACGCGATGAAGATCGAGGACGCGAACGGCGACGTCGTGGCGACCGTCCGGGAGAAGCTGTTCACGCCGTTCCGTGACAAGTACCTGGTGGAGCTGGCCCACGGCGGCGAGCTGAAGATCCACGGCAACCTGATCGACAAGGACTACCGGATCGAGAACCACCACGGCGACGAGCTGGCGCGGATCTCCCGCAAGTGGTTCCGCATCCGTGACACGTACGGGGTGGAGATCGCCGACGGCGCGGACACCGGGCTGCTGCTGGCCGTCGCGGCCTGCGTGGACCACCTGGCGCACGAGGAGGACTGATCCCGGCACTTTCGGGTGTGATCGCCCGAAGTGGCACAAGTGTCAGTCTCGTGCGAGTAGTTGACGGAATGTCCGGCCGAACCGCTGCGCCGCGGTGGCTCGGCCGGTAACGTACCGGCATGGCTGACCTTGAAGAACGCGCCAACGTCGTCGCGTCCGACCTTCGGCGGTCCGAGGAGGTGGCGTCCGTACGCAGGCGCCGCCCCGGGGACCTCGCCGACTGCGTCCGGGTGCTCGGCGACGTCCACGCCGCCGACCGCTACCCCGCCGACTGGCCCGACCACCCCGCATCCTGGCTCACCCCGGACGGCCTACTGGCCGCCTGGGTCGCCGAGGCGGACGGCCGGATCGTCGGCCACATCGGCCTGAGCCGCAGCTGCCCGGGCGACGCCGCCCCGGCCCTGTGGAGCCACCGCACGGGCGGGCGCCCGGAGTTGACCGCCGTGATCGCCCGCTTCTACGTCGCCCCCACGGCCCGCGGCCACCACCTGGGCGCACGACTCCTCACCCACGCCGTGGCCCACGCCCGGGCACTCGGCCTCCACCCCGTCCTCGACGTGCTGCCCACCGACACCGCCGCCGTCGCCCTCTACCGTCACCAGGGCTGGACCCTCCTCGGCGCCACCGCCCAGCACTGGCCCTCCGGCCGCACCGTCGACGTCCACTCCTTCGCCGCCCCGAGGGCGTAGGCCGTGTCTTTCGGCCGGAACCCTCGGAGGTTTGCCGGGACGGCAACAAAGCTTGCCGCAGCGGGCAGGTGGTCCCAGCCTGGCGGTGGAGGTGAGCGCCACCTGCCGCCGCATTCCTCGGAAGGGAATCCCATGCACAAGGACCAGCACCAAGACCAGCACCAGGACCAGGACCAGCACCGGCACGCGGGCCACCACCACGGCGTCCCCGCCGCCGACATGGACTGGGACGCGCTCGCCGCCCACCTGGAGCGGGAGGCCGAACTGCGCGGCGGCGCCGTCGACGAGGCGGCCCGGTGGCTCGCGGGCCTGCACGACGGAGCGGTGCGCCGCGTCCTGGACGTCGGCAGCGGCCCCGGCGTCATCGCCGCGATGCTCGCCGAGGTCTTCACCGGGGCTGAGGTCGTCGCCGTGGACCGGTCCGCCGCGCTGCTGGAGCGCGCCGGGGCCCGCTCGGGCGGCCGGCTCTCCGTCCAGCAGGCGGACCTGCCCGCCGAGTTCGGCAAGCTCGGCGAGGCCGACCTGATCTGGTCCGGCAACGCGATCCACCACCTCGGCGACCAGCAGGCCGCGCTCGCCTCCCTCGCCGGGGTGCTGAGCCCCGGCGGGCTGCTCGCCGTCGCCGAGAGCGGCCTGCCGCCGCGCTACCTTCCGCGCCACTTCGGCCTCGGCCGGCCCGGCTTCCAGGCCCGGATGGACGCGGTGCAGGAGGACGGCTTCGCCGCGATGCGCGCCGAACTGCCCGGCGCCGTCGAGGAGGTGGAGGACTGGGCGGCGATGCTGGAGCGCGCCGGGCTGACCCCGAGCGGCACCCGCACCTTCCTGGTCGAGCACCGGGCCCCGCTCGCCCGGCCGGTGCGCGAGTACCTGCACACCCAGCTCGACCGCCGCCGCGAGCAGCTCGCCGAGCACCTCGACCCCGAGGACCGCGCCACCCTGGACGCCCTCCTCGCCGACGCCCCCACCGGCGTCCTGCACCGCCCCGACGCCTTCTACCTCTCGGCGATGACGGTCCACACCGCCCGCAAGTCCTAACCGGCGGAGGGCGCGACGTCGAGGAAGGCGAGGACCGCCAGCACCCGCCGGTGGTCCTCCTCGGAGGGCGGCAGGTCGAGCTTGAGGAAGATGTTGGCGGTGTGCTTCTTCACCGCCCGCTCGGTGATCACCATCCGTTCGGCGATCGCCCCGTTGGAGCGGCCCTCCGCCATCAGCTCCAGCACCTCGCGCTCACGCGGCGTCAACCGGGCCAGCGGCTTGGTGCGTTCGGTGTTGCTGACCAGCGTGGCGATGACCTGCGGGTCCAGCGCCGTGCCGCCGGCGGCCACCCGCCGGACGGTCGCCACGAACTCGTCGGGGTCGAAGACCCGGTCCTTCAGCAGGTACCCGATCGCCCCGCTGCCGTCCGCGAGCAACTCCTTGGCGTAGAGCTGCTCGACGTACTGGGAGAGCACGAGCACCGGCAGGCCGGGTATTTGCCGGCGCGCCTCCAGAGCCGCCTGAAGGCCCTCGTCGGTGAACGTCGGGGGCAGTCGCACGTCGACGACGGCCACGTCCGGGCGTTCGGTGAGGAGGGCCTGCAGGAGGTCGGGTCCGGTGTCCACCGCGGCCACGACCTCGAAGTCGTACGCCTGCAGCATCCGGACCAGACCGTCCCTCAGGAGGAAGAGGTCCTCGGCGAGTACAACTCGCACGGCAGCTCCATCGTCAGAGTCGTGGGGCCGCCGAGCGGGCTGCGGACGGCCAAGATCCCGTCGAAGGTAGCAAGTCGCCGTTCCAGGCCCCGCAGGCCGCTGCCGCGCGAGGGGTCGGCGCCCCCGGTGCCGTCGTCGGTGACCTGGGCCCGCAGCTTGCCGTCCTCGTACCAGAGTTGGACGTCGACGCGGTCGGCGCCGGAGTGCTTGGCCGCGTTGGTGAGGGCCTCGGAGACGGCGAAGTAGATCGCGGACTCGACGGGTGCCTCGGGCCGGCCGGGCAGGTCGGCGGTGACGGCGACGTCGAGCGGGCTGTCCAGGCCCAGGGCCCGTACGGCGTCGGCGAGTCCGCGGTCGGCGAGGACCGGCGGGTGGATGCCGCGCACCAGGTCGCGCAGTTCGCCGAGCGCGGCCGCGGAAGCCTGGCGGGTCTCGGCGAGCAGTTCCTTCGCGGCCTTCGGGTCCCGCTCGAGGAGCCGCTCGGCGACGCCGATGTTCATCCCCATGGCGACGAGCCGGGCCTGCGCGCCGTCGTGCAGGTCCCGTTCGATGCGGCGCAGTTCGGCGGCCTGGGTGGTCAGCGCGTCGCGCCTGGTCTCGGTGAGGTGGGCGACCTTGCGCTCGGCGGCCAGGGCCTCGGCGCGGGCCGTCGGGCCGAGCAGGGTCCTGGCGAAGAGGCCGTGGCCGCGCAGCACGGCGGGGGCCATGGCCAGGCCGGCGGCGATCAGCGGCAGGCCGTGCACGGTGCAGAGCAGGGCCCTGCTGTCGTCGGTCACCTTCACCCACAGGTACCAGTCGTTGCCGCCGTTGTTGACGATCGGCTCCCAGACCCAGGGCATGGCCAGGCCGAACAGGCCGTAGACGATGAACGAGAGGGGGAGGATCGCCAGGGTGAAGCCGATCACCGAGTCGGCGAGCAGCCAGGCGATGTCCCGCCAGGTGGCCGGGTCGCCGAGGACGCTCTGGCAGCGCTGCCACAGGCTCCGGAGGCCCGGCTCGGCCTCGGGCATCGGCAGGTACGGCTCGGGGATCTCGACGCCGGACCAGTTGGCGGCCAACTCCCGCCGCAGCGAGGTGACTCGGCGCACCGCCAGGAAGGTCGGCAGCACGAGCAGCAGGCCGACGCCCAGGCCCACCAGCGAGGCGGTGAGGGAGACGGCCGTCAGCACCACCATCTGCGGCACGATGAACGCGGCCAGCGCGGTGCTGAGTGCCGTGGCCCGCAGGGCCCGCCCGATCCGGGCGATCAGGCCCGATCCTCCGCCCCGCGTCCTGCTCCCGATCCCACCGCTGATGTCGCTCGCCATGGTGCCCGACCCCCCTGGTTCCTGCTGATCGCCTGCTGACAGGCTCAAGACTGCCGCGTCCCCCCGCGGAGAACACTGGGCCCAGGACCCCTGTCAGGGGTACCTGGGTACACCATCCAATCCACGTCCAGAGTCCCTGTCTACGAACAGTTCCCGTCCGTAGCGTTTCCGGTGTCGGGAAGCGGCCCGCGGCACAGCGCCGGTGCTTCCACAACCACCTTGCTACGAACGGGAGTTCCGATGAAGAAGTACGTCCGGCTGCTGCTCGTCCTGGCCGCGATCGGCCTCTTCCTCTACGGCCTCACCCCGGCCCGCGCCGAGGCGGCCACGACCGGCACCCCCGCCCCGTCCCCCTCCGAGGTCAAGCGGCTGCTCGACGAGACCGTCCCGAAGCTGCTGGCCGAGCACCATGTCCCCGGCGCCACGGTGACGGTGGTCGGCGGGGGCCGGGAGCTGTACTCCGCGGGCTACGGCGTCTCGGACGTGCCGGCCGGCAGGCCGGTGGACCCGGCGAGGACGGCCTTCTTCATGGGCTCCGACGCCAAGCTGTTCACCGCGATCGCCGTCCTCCAGCAGGTCCACGCCGGAAAGCTGGACCTGAACACCGACGTCAACCGCTACCTGACCGCCTTCAGGATCAGGGACACCTACCCGGGCCACCCCGTCACCGTCGAGAACCTCCTCACCCACACCGGCGGCTTCGACGACACCTTCATGGGCCTGGCCCAGGCCCGCCCCGAGCAGGTCGGCGCCCTCGGCGCCACCCTCGCCGCCCACCAGCCGGAGCGGGTGCGCGCCCCGGGCACCGCCGCCGCGTACGACAACTACGGCGTCGCGCTGGCCGGTTACCTGGTCGAGGTGGTCTCCGGCCAGCCGTACGACCAGTACCTGAGCGAGCACGTGCTGCGCCCGCTCGGCATGGACCGCACCAGCTTCGCCCAGCCCCACCCCGCCCCGATCGACGCCGAACTCGCCCACGGCTACCGCCCCGAGGGCTCCGGCCAGACCGAGACCGAGGGCCTCTACGGCCCGCTGACCCCCACCGGCGCCGCCGCCGTCACCACCGCCTCCGACATGTCCAGGCTGCTGCTCGCCCTGCTCCAGGGCGGCTCCGTCGACGGCCGGCAGATCCTCGACCCGGCCACCACCGCCCGGCTGCTCGACCGCCACTACGGCCCCGACCCCCGCCTGCCCGGCATGGCGTACCTGCTGGAGCAGCGCGACCGCAACGGCCTGCGCCTCCTGGTCAAGGACGGCGACGTGCCCGGCTTCCACACCAACGTGGCGCTGCTGCCCGGACAGGGCGTCGGCCTCTACGTGAGCGTCAACGGCGACGGCGAGGACTCCACCGGCGGCTGGACCACCCAGCAGGTCCTCAACGCCTTCCTCGACCGCTTCTACCCGGCTCCGCCCGCCCCGGCCGCGCCGGCCCTCACCTCCGGCCTGGACGCCTACACCGGCGACTACCGCTCCACCCGGACCAGCCAGTCCACGCTGACCAGGGCCTCCGCCCTGATGGGCTCCCTGCACGTCACCGCCGATGGCGGCCGGCTGACGGTCTCCGGCCCGCTCTCCCGCGACCCGCAGGTCACCGAGACGCACTGGCAGCAGATCGAGCCGGGCCTGTTCCAGGAGGTCGGCGGCGGCTCCCGGATCGCCTTCCGGAGGGACGCGGGCGGCAAGGTGGTCTCCCTGCTCAGCGACGCCGACCCGACCGTCGCCTACGAGCTGCTCGCCTGGTACCAGGCCCCGGGCCTGCACCAGGTCGTGATGGTCGTCAGCCTGGCCGTCCTCGTGCTGAGCCTGATCGGCTGGGCGGTGGCCGCGGCCGTGCGACTGCTGCGCCGCCGGGGCCGGACCACTGGGGACACCGCCCGGCCCGCCGCCCCGACCGCCGTGCGGCTGCTCGGCTGGGTGACCGCCCTGCTGCTGACCGCCGCCACCTGCGGATTCGCGATGCTGACGGCCGATCCCAACGCGCTCAACCAGACGCTGTTCCTGGGCGATTCGCCGCTGCTGACCGTCGTGCCGGTGCTGATCCTCACCGCCCTGGCCCTGGCCGTCCCGATGACGGTCTGCACGGTGCTGGCCTGGGTCAAGGGCTGGTGGGGCGTGCTCGGCCGGGTGCACTACACCGGGGTGACGCTGTCGGCGCTGTTCTTCCTGCTGCTGGCCGGGGCGTACGACCTGGCCAACACCGGGGCGCTGGACCTGATCGGCTGAGGGGGCCGGTCAGCGAGGGGGAGAAGGGGAGGGGACGGCTGCGGGGCCCGGGGACACGATCCCGGGCCCCGCAGCCGTTCGCGCAGTGATCCCCTCCGGCCGCCGCGGCTTCACGGCTGGCCGAAGTCCCCGTAGCGGTCGAACTCGCCGGCCTTCACCCCGCGGACGAAGGCGGCCCACTTGCGCGGCGTCGTCCGCACCACGACCTCGGGCCAGTCCGACTCGCGGATCTCCACCACCCCGCCCATCGCCCTGACTTCGACGCATTCGCCCTGCTCGCCGCTGGTCGACGCCTTTCTCCACGTGCTCATGAGAAGTCTTTCGCTAAGGCCCGGATGAAGTCCCGGGACTCCTCCGCGCCGATCGCGATCGCTGTGGCCTCCTCCTTGATCCGGCGGTAGGTGGCCAGTTCGGCCTCGGCGTGGACGAACTTCGGCCCGTTGGAGAGGTCGATCTGGACGGTGTCGAGCTCCGGCACCGGCCCTCGGGCGAGGTAGAGACTGCTCTCGTTGGAACCCCGGTAGTTGGGGACGCTGAACGGGATCACCCGGATGTCCAGCCCCGGCTGCTCCGACTTCTCCAGCAGCGCGATCAGCTGCTCCCGCTGCACCTCCGGCCCGCCGAACTGCATGCGCAGCGAGGACTCGTGGAGGATCGCGCAGTACGGCTTCGGGTGGTCGACGAAGATCCGCTGGCGCCGGAGCCGGAACTCCGCCCGCACCGGCGCGTCCTGCCGCATCTGCGGGGGCAGGCGCTCGAACACCGCCGCGGCGTAGGCCGGGGTCTGCAACAGGCCGGGGATGAAGGTGGTGTTGAGGATGGACAGCGACTCGGCGTGGTGCTCCATCTCCGCGATGTCGACGATGGCGCTCGGCATCCGGCCGCGGAAGCCGTCCCACCAGTACTTGCGCCGGTCCTGCGTCATGGCGAGCAGGGCGTCGAGGTACGGCCCGTCCGGGCAGTCGCAGGTACGGGCCCAGATGCGCAGCCGCTCGGCGCTGATGCCGGACTTGCCGTTCTCCATCTGGGAGATCTTGGGCAGGTCGGTTCCGAGCGTGGCGGCCAGGTTCTTGGGCGTCACGCCCACGCGGTCGCGCATCTTGCGCAGTTCGATCCCGAGGCGCTGCTGGCGCACGGTGGGCGACAAGCGGGGTGGCATTGTCTCTACTCTCCGGATCGCGGGCTTCGGTCGATGCTTCCGGTGAAGTGTGCCGCGCGTAACCGGACGTAGCTACTGAAATGGGGGATACCCCACGATGGAGTGAACGTCCACGGCCTCGGTAGCAAGTCTTGCACCTCGACTCTAGGGTCTTCCGTGTCACTCGCTGACTTGTTGTCGGCTGAACAGTCCACAATCCAGCCGTAGAACACACCGGTTGCATGGCCCAGTGCGCCCGACATCAACGACCGGAGACGCCCGTGCCCCTTTCTCCCACTCCCCGCCCCCACCTGGGCAGTCGATCACCCTGGTGAATGCCCTCCTGGTCGGCGGACTGTCCGCCCTGCTGCTCGCCGTGCTTTTCGTCGGCTGGCTGGTCTGGTTGGTGAACTGCCAGCCGCGCGAACGCCGTTCCCCCAATTCCGAGTTCCCCGTCCGTCATTCCCGGCCCGCCGAGCGCAAATGACCCCACGCCCCGCTCGGGGCATTTCGCGTTTGCGGAAGAGGAGGGCCGTCCGGTCCCCCCTTCCGTGCGGCCCGGTCTCAGCCGCGCGAAAGGCGTTCGGTGAGACGGGACTTGGCCTCGGGCCACTCGTCGGCGAGCATCGCGAAGTAGGCGGTGTCGCGCCAGGTGCCGGTGGGGCGCAGACGGTTGCGGCGCTGGACTCCCTCGAACTCGGCGCCGAGGCGCTGGATGGCGTTGCGGGAGCGTTCGTTGAGGGCGTCGGTCTTCCAGTAGACCCGGCCCATGCCCAGTTCCTCGAAGGCGTGGGTGAGCAGCAGCAGCTTGGCCTCGGTGTTGACCGCCGTGCGCCAGACCGAGCGGGCGTACAGGGTGGCGCCGATCTCCAGGTACTCGTCCTGCGCGCTGAAGTCGTGGTAGCCGGTCATGCCGACGGCCCGGCCGCTCGCGAGGTCGACGGCGGTGAAGTGGACCGACGTGCCCGTGGCCGCCTCCGCGATCCTCGTGTCGAGGATCCGGCCCAGCTCCTCCTCCGAGGCGGGCGGGAGGTCCATGGTCCAGCGCCAGACCTCGGGGTCGGAGCCGACGGTGGCCCAGAGGTCGGCGAGGTGGCGGCGCTCCAGCGGCTCCAGGCGGATGTGGCGGCCGGTGAGGGTGACGGGGGCGGGAAGCTTCGCGGTCATGGTGCGAACATAAACGCGTTTTGCACTAGAGGCAAGAGGTCTCTGCCTTAGTGCAAAGATCGGAAGGTGGGCAGAACGAAGGCCCGGCGGGAGGTTCCCGCCGGGCCTTCGTCTCAACTACTCGATTCAACTACTCGATCAGATGAACGAGTTGATCTGGATCGTCTCGTCACGGCCGGGGCCGACACCGATCGCCGAGATCGGGGCGCCGGACATCTCCTCCAGCGCCTTCACGTACGCCTGGGCGTTCTTCGGCAGGTCGGCGAAGGTCTTCGCCTTGCTGATGTCCTCGGTCCAGCCGGGCAGCGTCTCGTAGATCGGCTTGGCGTGGTGGAAGTCGGACTGGTTGTACGGGAGTTCCTCGACGCGCTTGCCGTCGATCTCGTACGCGACGCAGACCGGGATCTGCTCCCAGCCGGTGAGCACGTCGAGCTTGGTGAGGAAGAAGTCCGTCAGGCCGTTGACGCGGGTCGCGTAGCGCGCGATCACGGCGTCGAACCAGCCGCAGCGGCGGTCGCGACCGGTGGTCACACCGCGCTCGCCGCCGATGCGGCGCAGGGCCTCGCCGTCCTCGTCGAGCAGCTCGGTCGGGAACGGGCCCGAGCCGACGCGGGTGGTGTACGCCTTGAGGATGCCGATGACCCGGTCGATCTTGGTCGGGCCGATGCCGGCACCGGTGCAGGCGCCGCCCGAGGTCGGGTTCGAGGAGGTCACGAAGGGGTACGTGCCGTGGTCGACGTCGAGCAGGGTGCCCTGGCCGCCCTCCAGCAGGACGACCTTGTTCGCCTTGAGCGCCTCGTCCAGGACGAGGGTGGTGTCGGCGAGGAAGGGGCGGATCTTCTCCGCGTAGCCCAGGTACTCCTCGACCACCAGGTCGGCCGGCATCGCGCGGCGGTTGTACAGCTTGACCAGGATCTGGTTCTTGTCGTGCAGCGCCGCCTCGATCTTCTGGCGCAGGATCGACTCGTCGAACAGGTCCTGGACCCGGATGCCGATGCGGTTGATCTTGTCCGCGTAGGCGGGGCCGATACCGCGGCCGGTGGTGCCGATCTTGCGCTTGCCGAGGAAGCGCTCGGTCACCTTGTCGATGGTGCGGTGGTACGGGGTGATCAGGTGGGCGTTGCCCGAGATCAGCAGCTTCGAGGTGTCGATGCCGCGCTCGTTCAGGCCGGCCAGCTCGGAGAGCAGCACGCCCGGGTCGATCACGACGCCGTTGCCGATGACCGGCGTGACGTTCGGGCTGAGGATGCCGGAGGGGAGCAGGTGCAGGGCGTACTTCTGGTCGCCGATGACCACCGTGTGACCGGCGTTGTTGCCGCCCTGGTAGCGGACGACGTAGTCGACGGAGCCGCCGAGGAGGTCGGTGGCCTTCCCCTTGCCCTCGTCCCCCCACTGAGCGCCAACGAGCACGAGTGCCGGCACAGGCGTACACCCCTTCCGGTTGGGGCATCCTGCGTAGGCCGCAGTCTGCCCCGAGATAGACGAAGCCCCTGGCGCAGTAGCGCAAGGGGCTCTTGCACCGAGAGATTACCTGAGGAAGGACCGGTCGTGTCGTCCCAGTCCACGCCCGTGAACGGCGGCCCCGAGCCGATCCTGCTGCTCCTCGACCCGGTGGCCCGGCAGGTGGACGGTGAGTCGGTGCGGATCGCGAAGGACGTGCTCTGCGGAGGCGCGGACGTCAAGGTGGCCCATCCGGAGACCCCGTCCGAACTCGACCGGCTGCTTTCGCACCGGGGTCGGAGACGACCGGTGGTGATCGGTTCCGACCTCGCGCTCCAGCGGGTGCTGCAAGCCCTGTACCGCCAGCGTGAGCTGGGCGCCGATCCGGTGGGCATGGTTCCGGTCGGCCGCGCCGAGGAGGTGGCGGCGGCCCGCGCGCTGGGCGTGCCGGTGGAGCCGGTGCGGGCCGCGCGGGCGGTGCTGTCCGGCATGGCGCGCAGGCTGGACCTGCTGGTGGACGACGGCGGCGGAGTGGCCCTGGGTGGGGTGCGGATCATCGGGGGCGGCGCCCGGCGTCCGGTGGGCCGAACAGGTGGCTGGCGTTCGCTATGGGCGAAATTGGCTGCGGCCGAGCAGGCGAACGCACTCACCACCGAAGCCGTGGTGGACCACAGCCCCCGCGTCCGGGTCGAGGCGGACGGGCGGCTGCTGGCCGACGTCCACCGCCCGGTCCGACTGGTCGAGCTCACCCTGCCGGCGGACGGTGTCCTGGAGGTGGTGGTCCGCGCCCCCGGTGCGGAGGTGCGCGCCAGGGCGGCCAGTGTCTCGGTGGTCGGCCGGGGCTTCGGCTACGAGGCGGACGGCCACCCCGTCGGCCCGGTCCGCGCCCGGACGTGGACGGCCCACCCCGGAGCCTGGGACCTGCTGCTCCCCGCCGCCTGAAGGGGCACCCTGAACGGCCGTCCGATCGGTCCCCTTTTCGGCCCCCTGATCGCCCCCGCGCTCCGGCGGGCCCCCGTATGACGCCGAGGTGAACCCCGGGTGAGCAGGCTCACTTTCGCGCCCGCCCCGCCGGCCCCCGTCGCGCGTCCCCGAATCCCCAACGGGCGCGAACCACAAGGCCAACCGCCCTCCGCCGGAATTCCCCCCACCCGAATTCCCCGCCCCGTAAGGGGTTTTGTCTACGCGCGTCGCCAGTCCCCGGCCCGCTGATCAGGGCATCCCGCGTTCCGGAAGCCCTGGTCAACTGCCCTAGACTCGAAGGCGTGCCACGTGGTGACGGAAGACTCAACCACGATCTTCTTCCCGGCGAGAAAGGCCCCCAGGACGCTTGCGGCGTCTTCGGTGTCTGGGCTCCCGGCGAGGAGGTCGCCAAGCTCACGTTCTTCGGCCTTTACGCCCTGCAGCACCGCGGTCAGGAATCCGCGGGCATCGCAGTGAGCAACGGCTCCCAGATTCTCGTCTTCAAGGACATGGGGCTCGTCTCCCAGGTCTTCGACGAGGCTTCCCTGGGGTCGTTGCACGGGCATATCGCCGTCGGACACGCCCGCTACTCGACCACCGGGTCCTCGGTCTGGGAGAACGCCCAGCCGACCTTCCGCGCGACCGTTCACGGTTCGCTGGCCCTCGGGCACAACGGAAACCTGGTGAACACCGCCGAACTGGCGGCCATGGTCGCCGACCTGCCCGGTGAGGAGCACATCTCGCGCTCCGGCCGGACGGCCGCGACCAACGACACCGACCTGGTGACCGCCCTCCTGGCCGGCCACCCGGACCTCTCCATCGAGGAGACGGCCAAGGTCGTCCTGCCCAAGGTCAAGGGCGCCTTCTCGCTCGTCTTCATGGACGAGCACACGCTCTACGCCGCCCGCGACCCGCAGGGCATCCGCCCGCTGGTCCTCGGCCGGCTGGAGCGCGGCTGGGTGGTCGCCTCCGAGACGGCGGCGCTGGACATCTGCGGCGCCTCCTTCATCCGCGAGGTCGAGCCCGGCGAGCTCATCGCCATCGACGAGAACGGCATGCGCAGCAGCCGCTTCGCCGAGGCCAAGCCCAAGGGCTGCGTCTTCGAGTACGTCTACCTGGCCCGCCCCGACACCTCCATCGCCGGCCGCAACGTGCACCTCTCCCGCGTGGAGATGGGCCGCCGCCTGGCGAAGGAGGCCCCCGTCGAGGCCGACCTGGTGATAGCGACGCCCGAGTCCGGCACCCCCGCCGCGATCGGGTACGCCGAGGCCAGCGGCATCCCGTACGGCTCCGGCCTGGTGAAGAACGCCTACGTGGGCCGCACCTTCATCCAGCCCAGCCAGACCATCCGCCAGCTCGGCATCCGCCTCAAGCTCAACCCGCTGCGCGAGGTCATCGCCGGCAAGCGCCTGGTGGTCGTCGACGACTCGATCGTCCGCGGCAACACCCAGCGCGCGCTGGTGAAGATGCTGCGCGAGGCGGGCGCCGCCGAGGTGCACATCCGCATCTCCTCGCCGCCGGTGAAGTGGCCCTGCTTCTTCGGCATCGACTTCGCCACCCGCGCGGAGCTGATCGCCAACGGCATGACCATCGAGGAGATCGGCCGCACCCTCGGCGCGGACTCGCTCTCCTACATCTCGATCGACGGCATGATCGAGGCCACCAAGCAACCCAAGGACAAGCTCTGCCGGGCCTGCTTCGACGGCGAGTACCCGATGGAGCTGCCGGACCCGGCGCTGCTCGGCAAGCTCCTGCTGGAGGCCGAGATCAAGGGCGGCCAGCAGCAGCCCGCCGTCCGCGGCAAGCCGACCAGCGGCAGCGACCTGGACGGCGTCCAGTCGCTGTTCGGCGGGGCGGGCGCGGCCGACGCGCTGCGCCGCCCGTAAGAACGCACGGTGGGGTCCCGCGAACCGGGGCCCCACCGCTGTTTCGAGAACCACCCCCCACCTGACCCGAAAGGGCCGCACGCAGTGACCAGCAACCAGAACGGCGCCACCTACGCCGCCGCCGGTGTCGACATCGAGGCGGGCGACCGCGCCGTCGAGCTCATGAAGCAGTGGGTGAAGAAGGCCAACCGCCCCGAGGTGGTCGGCGGTCTCGGCGGCTTCGCCGGCCTCTTCGACGTCTCCGCCTTCAAGGACTACGAGCGTCCGCTGCTGGCCTCGGCCACCGACGGCGTGGGGACGAAGGTCGCCATCGCCGCGGCCATGGACAAGCACGACACCATCGGCCACGACCTGGTCGGCATGGTTGTGGACGACATCGTGGTCTGCGGCGCGGAGCCGCTGTTCATGACCGACTACATCTGTGTCGGCAAGGTCGTCCCGGAGCGCGTCGCCTCGATCGTCAAGGGCATCGCCGAGGGCTGCGCCCTGGCCGGCTGCGCCCTGGTCGGCGGCGAGACCGCCGAGCACCCGGGCCTGCTCGGGCCGGACGAGTACGACGTCGCGGGCGCCGGCACCGGCGTGGTCGAGGCCGACGCGCTGCTGGGCGCCGAGCGCGTGCGCGCGGGCGACGTGGTGATCGCCATGGCCGCCTCCGGTCTGCACTCCAACGGCTACTCGCTGGTCCGCCACGTGCTGCTGAACGAGGCCGGCTGGAAGCTGGACCGCAGGGTCGAGGAGTTCGGCCGCACCCTCGGCGAGGAGCTGCTGGAGCCGACCCGGATCTACTCGCTGGACTGCCTGGCCCTGATCCGCGCCACCGAGGTGCACGCCTTCTCGCACGTCACCGGCGGCGGCCTGGCGGCCAACCTGGCCCGGGTCATCCCGCAGGGCCTGCACGCCCGCCTGGACCGCGGCACCTGGACCCCGCTGCCCGTCTTCCGCACCGTCGCCGAGGTCGGCCAGGTGGCCACCCTGGAGATCGAGAAGACGCTGAACATGGGCGTCGGCATGGTCGCCGTCGTCCCGCCGCACTCGGTGGACGCGGTGCTGTCGATCCTCGAGGACCGCGGCGTCGAGTCCTGGCTGCTGGGCGACATCGTCGAGCGCACCGACGAGCACGACGGCGGCGCGGCCCTGTACAACGCCTACGAGGGCTTCGCGACCCGCTGACCCGTCCGGTGACGTACGGAGAGGGCCCCCGCGGCACGCGCCGCGGGGGCCCTCTCCGTACGTTCAGGAGCCCGGTCGTGCGGGAACGCCGAAGACCGGCCCGGCGCCCAGGGCGCCCGGACCGGTCCGGCGAAGCTACGGGTTACGAGCGGCTGCGGGCCTGCGAGGGCCCGGTGCCCGGCTCGGTGTCGTCCTCGTCGTCGAGGTCGGCGTAGCGGGCGGCGTACTCCGCGTACGGGTCGTCGTCCTCCTCCTCCTCGATCGGCTCCGGCTCGATCGAAGCGGTGGACGGCGATACGCCCAGCTCGTTGGACAGACGGTTAGCGTCGAACCCGCCGCTGTTGTACTTCAGCTCGCGGGCGACCTTCGTCTGCTTGGCCTTGGCCCGGCCGCGCCCCATGGGTCGACCCCCTCAACGATGGGGCTCACGGCCCCGAGTCTGACACGTGTTCATGTTCAGGACCGGCCGCGCCCGAATGGGAGGACCGTCCCTTGGAGCATTAACGGTACCCGTTTCCGCCGCTGGACGGTACGTCGTCAGTGTGACGTGGCGCGCACCGACCGCATCCGTGGCCAGGTCTTCCCAGGTCAGAGGAGGTTTTGCGGCGGTTTGCACGCTGTTCGGTGGTGGCTCGGGTCCGTCGTTCCGAGAACGATTATCCCCCCTAGGGGGACGTGGGATCACCCGTTCGGGCGGAGAAGTGAGAATCCGGTTCCACATCGTGATGCGCGGGGGGCGGGTGGGGGTCGCCCGACGGGGGCCCCCCGCGCAGCGCGGGGTTCGGGATCAGGCGCGGCGGGCGGCCGGCAGCAGGACGGTGCGCAGGGCGCTGATCTCGCGCATCCGCTTCTCCGCCAGGCGGTCGGCGGCGACGGCCGGGGGGACGCCGTCGGAGGCGGCGCGGGTGAAGATCTCGAGGGTGGTGTCGAAGATCTTCGTGGCCTTGTTCTTGGCCCGCTCGAAGTTGAAGCCGTCGATCTCGTCGGCGACCTGGATCACGCCGCCGGAGTTCACCAGGTAGTCCGGGGCGTAGAGGATGCCGCGGTCGGCGAGGTCCTTCTCGACGCCCGGGTGGGCCAGCTGGTTGTTGGCCGCGCCGCAGACCACGGAGGTGCCGAACTCGCCCAGGGCCGCGACGACGTCGTCGGTCAGCGCGCCGCCGAGGGCGCAGGGGGCGTAGACGTCCAGCTTGGCCTGGAGCAGGGCGGTGGTGTCGGCGACGACCTCCACCTCCGGGTGGGCGGCGCGCACGCGGTTGACGGCGGCCTCGAAGGGGTCGGTGACGACGACGGTGGCGCCGTCCGCGACCAGGTGGCCGACGAGGTAGTGGCCGACCTTGCCGACGCCCGCGACGCCGACGCGCTTGCCGCGCAGGGTCGGCTGGCCCCAGCGGGCCTGGGCGGAGGCGCGCATGCCCTGGAAGACGCCGAAGGCGGTCAGGATGGACGAGTCGCCGGCGCCGCCGTGCTCGGGCGAACGGCCCGTCACGAACGAGGTCTCGCGGGCGAGAACGTCCATGTCCTGCACGTAGGTGCCCACGTCGCAGGCGGTGATGTAGCGGCCGCGCAGGGACTCCACGAAGCGGCCGTACGCGCGGAGCATCGCCTCGTTCTTGTCCTTGTTGGGGTCGCCGATGATGACGGCCTTGCCGCCGCCGAGGTCGAGCCCGGCGAGCGCGTTCTTGTAGGACATGCCGCGCGAGAGGTTGAGCGCATCCTCCAGGGCCGCCTCCTCGGAGGCGTACGGGAAGAAGCGGGTGCCGCCGAGGGCGGGGCCGAGCGCGGTGGAGTGGATGGCGATGATCGCCTTCAGACCGGAGCTGCGGTCGTGGCAGAGGACGACCTGCTCGTGGCCGTCGCCGGCGCCGTCCTGCTCCGTGCGGAAGATCCTGCTGAGCACGCCGGGTGCGGGGTGCGTTGCCGGGGTCTGTACGTCGGTCACTGTGGTGACTCCAGTATCGAAAGGCCCGCTGCTGTGGTGCGGGCGCCCTACGGCGAAGAGTAGTCGCGCGCGGGCGGCCGATCCCCGGTTCCGTCCGAGGTGGGGGCGGTTGTCCGAGGGATGAGACGTGAGGGGGTGCGGAGTGTGGGCGCGAACGGTTCGGGTCCGCGCCCTCCCGGGCGTCGGTGGTGCGTGCGACCATGCAGGACGTGACCGTCGTGCGCACGTCCGTACAGCCGCCCTACGCCGCCCACCTGCGGGTGTACGAGCCGCTGGCGGCCTATCCGGAGCCCGAGCGCGGGCACTGGCAGGCGTACGCGGCCGAGCACGGGCCGGACGCGACGGGGGCCGGGCAGCCGGTGGCCGGGGCGGTGCTGGAGGAGCAGCGGGAGGCGCTCGCGGAGCTGGCCTCGCGCACGCCGAGGGCGCTGCCGGAGCGGGAGAGCGAGCGGGCGTTCCTGCGGGTGCTGGACGGCGTCCTCTACGTCTGCCCGTGGGCGACGCGGCTGCGCAGCTGGCAGGCGCTGGAGGGCCTGCGGGAGGCGGCGCCGGTGGCGTTGCTGGAGACGGCCCTGCCGGCGGCGGTGCGGGAGGCGGCCGAGGCGGACCGGGAGCGCTGGAAGGCCGAGCACCCGGACGCGCGGCCGTGGATCCTCACCAGCCGGTGGGAGGTCCCGGTGCGGTGGTTCCTGCCCTTCGGGGACGAGGACCGCTGCTTCCTGCCGCCAGAACCGCCGGAGCCGCCGGAGCAGCAGGAGCAGCAGGATGTGGTGAAGGGGGCGGACGGGCGGGTGCGGGCGGCGGCGCTGTACTACCTGGTGCCGATGGCGCAGGCGCGCCGCCGGGTGGCGCGGGCGTACCGGGCGCTGCGCGAGTGGGTGCCGGAGGGGGAGCTGGCGCGGGGGGCCGAGCGGACCGGGCGGTGGCTGGAGGAGTTCCACCCGCGCTCGCTGGTGGAGTTGGACTACGGGGGCCTGGTGCACCTGCTGGGGCCCGAGCGGTTGTCGGCGGACCGGTCGGCGGGGGAACTGGAGGAGGGGCTGAGGGCGCTGCGGGCGGGGAACCCGGCGGAGGCGCTGCGGGTGTACGGGGAACTGACGGTGCGCTGGCGCGGGGTGCTGGCGCTCAGACACGCGAACTGACGTCCGAGCAGCCGTGTTTGACTGTAAGGGCCCTACGTCCTCGGGAACCGATGACCAAGGTCCCGGTTCGGGTCAATACCTGTCGAACGTGACACTACTCACCGTTGACGCGAACTAACCCCTATGTGCAAAAATGGGACAACCAGCCCAACTTCACGTGAGCGTGCCCACTTTTGGGTGGTTCTGGAGTCGATGCGTGCTTTGCGGGGAAACGGAGGGTCTGGTCCCACCGTAACCGGTCGTCATCACCGAGTGACTGTCCGTTATGGGGTGGTCCATCGCCATCCGTCGGCCTTGAACCCGTGAGGGGTCAATTTTGGCGGTTTGGTCGATAGGGCTGGACGGATGGTGTAGTTGTAGACACCAGGACAAGCCGTTCGTCCTATAACCGACTCGGCCCGTCTATGCCATTTCGGGCATCGCGGGCCAAGGTGCAGAATTTGAAGGATAGAACCGCCCTGGTTCGGTTCTCCCGAGGAGGCCGCTCATGACCGCTCGTACCCCTGATGCTGAGCCCCTGCTGACGCCGGCAGAGGTTGCCACCATGTTCCGCGTTGACCCGAAGACGGTCACCCGCTGGGCCAAGGCGGGCAAGCTGACGTCGATCCGCACGCTCGGTGGTCACCGCCGTTACCGCGAGGCGGAGGTGCGTGCTCTGCTGGCCGGGATTCCCGCCCAGCGCACCGAGGCATAGCCGCTGCCAGCGGCCTAAGGCTCTTTAAAGGGGCCGCTTACCGGACTCCGCCGGGTCCGGTAAGCGGCCCCTTTGTCGTACCCGGCGCCGGTGTCCCAGGTGACGGAATGTTGAACTCCGGATAACGATTCGATGCGCGTGATGCGGGGGGGATTTACAGTGAATATCAGTGCAATTTTACATATTAAATTAACGGCGCCTCGGATGGGGCGGAGGACGCCCGTTCTCCGGAGGGGTCGGGTGACGACCGTCACGCGCACCGTGTCTTGTGGTCTAGACCTAGTCCGGGGTACAAGCCGGAGTGTCAAAAAGCCGGAGGCCCGGAACCTGACGGTTCCGGGCCTCCGGCACTACGGCGATCCTGACGGGACTTGAACCCGCGACCTCCACCTTGACAGGGTGGCGAGCTAACCAACTGCTCCACAGGACCAGAGTGTTCTGATCTCGTTCACTCGCTTGCCGCGCTGCGAACAAGACAGATCGTAGCCCATGGTGGGCCTCCAGGTCGAACTGGCCCCTGGAGGCCCACCCGCAGCTCAGAGCGCTGCCCGGGCAGCCTCCATCGCCTTCATGATCCGCTTCTCCGAGACCGGGCTCGGCGTCCCCAGTCCCTGGGCGAAGAAGCTGACCCGCAGCTCCTCGATCATCCAGCGGATCGCCCGCACCTCCTCGGAGGGCTGCCGGCCCGCCGGCACGGCCGCCAGCAGCTCCCCGTACGCCTGCTGCACCTGCTGCACCTTCAGCAGCTGCTGGGCGTCGCGCTGCGGGTGGTTGGGCAGCGCCTCCAGGCGGCGGTCCACCGCCAGCAGGTAGCGCTTGAGGTCCGGCAGCCGCTGCCAGGTGGTGGCCGTCACGAAGCCGGGGTGCACCAGGGAGGCCAGGTGCAGCCGGACGTCGTTCACCGCGTTCAGCAGCACCGGGCTGCTCACCGACTTCAGCCGGGTCGACGCCTTGTGGAAGGCGATCAGCGCCGTCGCCGTCTTCAGGGTGGTGTCGGCGGACAGGTCGTACAGGTCCGCGCGCACCTTGTCGTGGAGCTTGTCGAAGGCCGCCTCGTCCCAGGCCGGGCCGCCGGCCAGGGCCGTCAGCCGGTCCGTCGCGGCGGCGACCACGTCCTCGAACAGGGCAGCGATCGAGCCGTGGGGGCTGTGCGAGAGCGCCAGCTTGGCCTGGTTGCCCAGGCGGCCCTGGATGGACTTCGCGGGGGAGGTGGTGGTCAGCATCAGCAGCCGCCGGGTGCCCTCCCACATCGCCTGCTGCTGCGCCTCCGGGGTGTCGAACAGCTTCACGCCCACCGAGGCGCCCTCGTCCACCAGTGCCGGGTAGGCGCGCAGCGAGTGGCCCTTGGAGCGCTGCTCGAAGGTGCGCTGCAGCACCGGCAGCGAGGCCGGCCAGGCCGTCAGCCCGCTCTGCTCGATGCCCCGGCCCGAAGCGGCCGAGGAGAGCGTCTCCTTGAGCTTGGGCTTGAGCCTGAGCCGCAGCTCCTCCAGGTCCTTGGACTCGGCGAGCCTGCGCTTGCCGTCCACCACCCGGAAGGTCACCTTGAGGTGGTCCGGCACCCGGGAGTCGTCCCAGGCGTCCGGGGGCACGGTGATCGCCGTCAGGCGCTTCAGGGCGTGCTCCAGGGCCGGGAGCAGCGGCTCCTGGCGGTCCTTCACCGCGCGCAGCGCCGCCTTGGCGAAGTCCGGCGCGGGGACGAAGTTGCGCCGGATCGCCTTCGGCAGCGACTTGATGTAGGCGGTGACCAGTTCCTCCCGCAGGCCCGGGATCTGCCAGTCGAAGCCCTCCGCGGTGACCTGGTTGAGCACCGGCAGCGGGATGTGGACGGTCACGCCGTCCGCGTCGCTGCCCGGCTCGAACTGGTACGTCAGCTGGAAGCGCAGCTTGCCCTGCTGCCAGTGGTCCGGGTAGTCGGCCTCGGTGACGCCGCCGGCGGCGTCGTTGATCAGCATCGACTTCTCGAAGTTCAGCAGGTCCGGCTGGTCGTGCCGGGCCTTCTTCCACCAGGAGTCGAAGTGCCGGGTGGAGACGACGTCCTCGGGCAGCCGGGCGTCGTAGAAGTCGAAGAGGGTCTGGTCGTCCACCATGATGTCGCGGCGGCGGGCCCGGTTCTCCAGCTCCTCGACCTCGCCGAGCAGCTTGCGGTTCTCCGCGAAGAAGCGGTGGTGGGTCTCCCAGTCGCCCTCGACCAGGGCGTTGCGGATGAACAGCTCGCGGCACAGCTCCGCGTCGATCCTGCCGTAGTTGACCTTGCGCTGGGCGACGACCGGCATCCCGTACAGGGTGACCTTCTCGTACGCCAGGACGGCGCCGGCCTTCTTCTCCCAGTGCGGCTCGCTGTAGCTGCGCTTGATCAGGTGGCCGGCGAGCGGCTCGACCCACTCCGGCTCGATCTTGGCGTTGATCCGCGCCCAGAGGCGGGAGGTCTCCACCAGCTCGGCGGACATCACCCAGCGCGGGGGCTTCTTGAACAGGCCCGAGCCCGGGAACACCGCGAAGCGGGCGCCGCGGGCGCCGCCGTACTCGCGCTTCTCCACGTCGTACAGGCCGATGTGGGAGAGCAGGCCGGCCAGCAGCGACTGGTGGATGCGGTCCGCGTCCGGCTCGGCGTCGGGGTGGGGCTCCTCGATGGTGACGCCCAACTGCTTCGCCACCGTACGGAGTTGGGTGTAGATGTCCTGCCACTCCCGTATCCGGAGGTAGTTCAGGAACTCCGACTTGCACATCCGGCGGAACGCGGAGGAGGACAACTCCCGCTGCTGCTCGCGCACGTAGCGCCACATCGAGAGGAAGGAGAGGAAGTCCGAGGTCTCCGAGTTGAAGCGGCGGTGCCGCTCGTCGGCGGCCTGGCGCTTCTCCGCCGGGCGCTCGCGCGGGTCCTGGATGGAGAGCGCGGCGGCGATCACCATCACGTCGCGCACGCAGCCGTTCCTGTCGGCCTCCAGCACCATGCGGGCCATCCGCGGGTCCACCGGGAGCTGGGCCAGCTTGCGGCCCAGGGTGGTGAGGCGCTTGCGCGGGTCCTTCTCCTCCGGGTCGAGGGCGCCCAGTTCGTGCAGCAGGTGGACGCCGTCCTTGATGTTGCGCGAGTCCGGCGGGTCCAGGAACGGGAAGGCGGCGATGTCGCCGAGGCCCGCCGCCGTCATCTGCAGGATCACCGAGGCCAGGTTGGTGCGCAGGATCTCGGCGTCGGTGAACTCGGGGCGGGAGAGGAAGTCCTCCTCCGAGTACAGCCGGATGCAGATGCCGTCCGAGGTGCGGCCGCAGCGGCCCTTGCGCTGGTTGGCGCTGGCCTGGCTGATCGCCTCGATCGGCAGCCGCTGCACCTTGGTGCGGTGGCTGTAGCGGGAGATGCGGGCCGTGCCCGGGTCGATCACGTACTTGATGCCGGGGACGGTCAGCGAGGTCTCGGCCACGTTGGTGGCCAGGACGATCCGGCGGCTGGTGGAGCGCTGGAACACCCGGTGCTGCTCGGCGGAGCTGAGGCGGGCGTACAGGGGGAGGATCTCGGTGTTCCTCAGCTTCAGCTTGGTGAGGGCGTCGGCGGTGTCGCGGATCTCCCGCTCGCCGGAGAGGAAGACCAGGATGTCGCCCGGGCCCTCGGCCTGGAGCTCCTCGGCGGCCTCGCAGATCGCCTGCACCTGGTCGCGGTCGCGGTCCGCGTCGTCGGATTCGTCCTCGTCGTTCTCCTCGACGATCGGGCGGTAGCGGACCTCCACCGGGTAGGTGCGGCCGGAGACCTCGACGATCGGGGCGTCGCCGAAGTGGCGGGCGAAGCGCTCCGGGTCGATGGTCGCGGAGGTGATCACGACCTTGAGGTCGGGGCGGCGGGGGAGCAGCTGCTTGAGGTAGCCGAGCAGGAAGTCGATGTTGAGGCTGCGCTCGTGCGCCTCGTCGATGATCAGGGTGTCGTACTGGTGAAGATCGCGGTCCGTCTGGATCTCCGCCAGCAGGATGCCGTCCGTCATCAGCTTGACCAGCGTCTGCGGGCCGACCTGGTCGGTGAACCGGACCTTCCAGCCGACCGCCTCGCCCAGCGGGGTGTTCAGCTCCTCCGCGACGCGGTCGGCCACCGTACGGGCCGCGATCCGGCGCGGCTGGGTGTGGCCCACCAGGCC
Source organism: Streptomyces sp. NRRL WC-3742 (assembly GCF_000720635.1). GTDB lineage: Bacteria > Actinomycetota > Actinomycetes > Streptomycetales > Streptomycetaceae > Kitasatospora. The sequence continues at coordinate 49,069 of NZ_JOCF01000038.1, forward strand.
GCGCACGCCGCGGCCAAGCTCCAGACAGATCTTCGGGATCTGCGTCGTCTTGCCGGAACCGGTCTCGCCCGCGACGATCACCACCTGGTGGTCGCGGATCGCCGCCAGGATCTCGTCCTTCTTCTGGCTGACCGGAAGCTCGGCGGGATAGCTGATCCTCGGCACGGCGCCGCGGCGCTGCTCCAGCAGCAGCTCGGCGCGGTCGATCTCGCCGGCGATCTCGTCGGCGATCTTCTGCCGGGCCTCCGGCTTGCGGACCCGGCGGGCCCCCTCCAGCCGGCGCCCGATCCGCACCTGGTCGCGCAGGGTCAGTTCGGGCAGACGGGCGGCCAGCTCACCGATGCCGGGCCCGGCGGTCTGCACGGTGTCGGCGGAGGTGGACTGGGCTGCGGGAGAACTCACTGCGGGCATCCCTCTAGGTTCGCAAGGAGGCACGGTGGCGCGCACCTCGGTTTTCGAGCCCCTCCAGTGTCACAGCCTCCGCCGGGCTCCCGCGAACAGCGCCCGTCCGCCGGGATGCAACGGTTCGCGGGGCGGACGGGATCGGAGGGGGTGAGGAGGTGCCCATGGAAGCCCAGAAGAGCGCACGGGACGAGGAGTTCCGGGCGTTCGCCGGCGGGGTGTGGAGCAGGCTGTACCGATCGGCCTATCTGCTCGCGGGGGAACGCCACGGGGCGGAGGACCTGGTCCAGCAGGCGATGGAGCGGGCGTACGTCGCCTGGGGAAGGGTCCGGGCGGCCGACGATCCGTACGCGTACGTGTGCCGCATCCTGATCAACGAGCACGCCAGACGGTTCCGGCGGCGCCGGCCCCCCGAACAGCTGGTCACCGACGTCCCCGACCGGCCCGCGCCGGCCGGGCCGGACACCGAGGACCGGGCCGCGCTGCTCGCCGCCCTCGGCACGCTGCCGCCCGGGCAGCGGCAGGCCGTGGTGCTGCGGTACTGGGAGGACCTCTCCGAGACCCAGACCGCGGCGGCCATGGGCTGCTCGGTCGGCACGGTGAAGAGCCAGGCCGCGCGCGGGCTGGCCAAGCTGCGGGGGGTCTCCTCGCTCAGTGGACTGACCAACGTCGGAGGTGGGAGATGAACGAGGAGTCCGTGTTCGGAGCCGGGAAGCCCGAGGGGGCTTCGGAGGCATCCGCGGCCGCCGAGGCTTCGGCCCGGCTGGGGGAGCTGGCCGGCAGCGTGGAGATCGGGCCGGTGCCGTACGACCGGCTGGTCGCCGGGGGCCGGCGGCGGCTGCTGCGCCGTCGCCTGGTGACCGCCGGGGCGGCCGCGGCGCTGGTGGCGGCGGTCGGCGGGGGGGTGGTGTTCGCGACCGGACGGGGGTCGGGCGCGGACGTCACCGTGGCCGCCGCGCCGACCACGGTTGCCGCACCCGTCACGCCCGGCTCCGTGCCCAGCGCCACGCCCACGCCCGCACGGGACCCGTACACCCCGATCCGGGTGAAGCTCGGCGAGGGCACCCGGGACGGCCACACCTGGCAGGCGTGGGCCGCGCTGTGGCCCGCCGCCCCCACCAAGGAGGCCGCCCACCGGCAGGCGCAGCTGATCTTCGAGGACCGGCACGCGGCCATCCCGCAGCTGCCGCCGCTCACCGAGGCCCAGATCGACCGCTCCTGGCGGCCCGACATGGACCAGGTGAACCACTACCTCACCGTGGACGGCAAGCGGCAGGTGGACGACTCCACGCACCCGGTCCCCGCCCCCGGCACCCCCGGCGCCCGCGACGGCTCCAGCAGCCCCACCGACGTCGGCGGATCGATGCTCGGCTTCAAGGGCGGGGAGATGGGCGACTCGCCGGTGGTCGTCGCCGGGGTCAAGCCCAAGGTCGCCAGGATCGTCGTCACCTGGCGCACCGGGGGCGCCACCGAGGCGGTGCCCGTCGCCGTCGCGGACTCCGGCACCCGGTGGTTCGCCATCGCCAAGAAGCCCGGCTCGGACGCGGAGACCTTCACCTACTACGGTGCGGACGGCGCGGTGCTGGGCACCGACACCGGGTGGTTCCGCAGCTCCTGACCCCTCTGGTCGCGGTCAGGCGTCGGGGCCCTCGGGCCGCGGGCCCGCGAACAGGGTGCGCTCGGCGTGCTGGGTGTCCAGGTACTCGCGGACGGCGGTGATCACCCCGCCCCGGACGGTGAAGATGCCCAGGCAGGCGTTGTCGTAGCGGTGGCCGTGCAGGGTGGTGCCCTTCGCGGTCCACTCGGCGACGACCTGCTCGCCGTCGGCGATCACGTTGGTCAGCTCGATCTCGACCGTGGTGCCGGGGGCGAGGAGGGTGGCGCCCGAGCCGAGGAAGTCGTTGACGACGGCGTCGCGGCCGCGCCACACGCCGGTCATCGGGAGGTCCCCGGGGTAGGTCCAGGTCACGTCCTCGGCGAAGCTGGCGAGGATGGTCGGCAGGTCGCCCTCGGCGACGGCGTTGACGTAGTCGGCGACGACGGTGCGGGGGTCACGGGTGGTCATCTCGGGCTCCTCGAGCGTGAGTTCGGTGGGTCGGGTCGGGTCGGGTCGGTTCGGGAGGGTTCGGTTCTGGAGGGTTCGGTGCGGGAGGGTTCGGTTCAGGAGGGTTCGGTTCAGGAGAGGGTGAGGACGGCGTTGCCGCGGACGCGGCGCTCGCGCAGGTCCTCGAGGACCTCGGCCGTGCGGCTCCAGTCCTCCACCCGGCCGATCTCCGGGTGCAGCCGGCCCTCGGCGACCAGCCGGACCAGGGTCTCCAGGTCGGCGGCGTACGGCTGGTCGGAGTCGGCGTAGCTGAAGTGCCGTACGGTCGCGGAGGCCGGGCCGGCGAAGAAGGCGAAGAAGTCCAGCTCCACGGGCTTCCGGCTGGCCTGGCCGAACCAGATCAGCTCGCCGCGCGGCGCCAGCCGGGCGAGGGCGAGCGGGAGGTTCGCGCCGCCGGTCGACTCCAGCACCAGGTCGAAGGGGCCCTCGGCCTCCTCGACCCGCCGGACGACCGAGGCCGCCCCGAGCTCCGCCAGCCGCTCGCCGCGCTCCGTCGAGGAGCTCACCGCCGTCACCAGGGCCCCTGCGGCGGCGGCGAGTTCCACGAGGTAGTGGCCGACGCCGCCGGAGGCCCCGGTCAGCAGGACGCGCTTGCCGGTGACGCTGCCCGCCGCGCGCAGCAGGCGCAGGGCGGTGATCCCCGCCAGCGGCAGGGCGGCGGCCTGGGCCGCCGTGACCCGCTCGGGCAGCCGGGCCAGCGAACCGGTCGGCACGGCGACGTACTCGGCCCAGCCCGCGGCCGGCGGGTGGGCGACCACCCGCCGGCCGACCGCGGGCCCCGACCCGTCGGCGGCCGCCTGGACGACCAGGCCCGCGACGTCCTTGCCCGGCCGCCAGCCGGGAGGCGGGCTCTCCAGCTGGAAGGTCTCGCCCCGGTTCACGGAGTACGCGTCGACCTTGACCAGGGCTTCGTCCGCCCTCGGCTCGGGCACCTCCACCTCGGCGAACTCCACCGTCCGGTCGGACCGTCCGGTCGCCACAAACGCCTTCATCTCCACGGCCCTTCGCTCGTTCCCCGCCGGTCCCCTTCCGGCCGGGCATCAGCAAACCCCCGGGGCCGGGGCGGCGGCCAACAACCGGACACCGCTTTCGACAGCCGTCGGTTGTCAGCTGTCGGCTGTCAGGGATGATGGCTCCCGTGGACCTCGACCTCGCCCAGGTGCGCGCCTTCGTGGCGGCCGCCGAGCACCTGCACTTCCGCCGGGCGGCGGAGTCGCTCTCGCTCACCCAGCAGGGCCTGTCCAAGCGCGTCGCCCGGCTGGAGGAGGCCCTCGGCACCCGGCTCCTCGACCGCGACCGCAGCGGCGTCCGGCTCACGCCCGCCGGAGCCCGGTTCCTCACCCCCGCCCGCGCCGCGCTCGACGCGGGGGCGGCGGCGGTGGAGGCGGTGCGCCAGGGCGGGCGTCCGACCAGGCTCGACGTGTGGGGGCACCTGTACGCGCCGCTGCGTACCGTGCGCGAAGCCCTGGACGCCGCCGCCGGTCTGCACGTCGAGGTCGGGCCCGGACGCGACCTGCCGGGCGTGGCGGCGGCCCTGGCCCGCGGGGAGGTCGGCGCCGGATTCGGCCGGTTCCACACCTTCGGTGAGAGCCTCGACGAGGGCCTCGCCCACCGCCTCGTCCGGCTGGAACCGGTGGACGCGGTGATCGCCTCCGACCACCCGCTGGCGGCCGAGCCCGAACTGCGGCCCGCCCGGCTCTCGGCCCTGCGGCTGATCCTCCCCGCGGCGGCCGGACGGCTGGACTTCCTGGGCCGCTTCGCCGAGCAGTTCGACGTCCCCGTCCTCCCGGGCGAGGCCAACCTCGGGCTGGACCACCTCCTCGACCAGGTCCGCACCACCCCCGACGGCTTCACCCTGCTGCCCTCGGAGCTGCCCCTGGCCCCCGGCCGGGGCCTCACCGTCGTCCCCCTGACCGACCCGACCCCGCTCTACGCCTGGTCCCTCGTCTGGCGCCGCGACCGCCCCGACCCCGCCGTCCCCGCCCTCCTCCACGCCTTCGCCACCACCGGCCGCACCCGCCGCTGGCTCGAATACGACCCCGCCCGCGACTGGCTCCCCGAAGCCGACGCCACCGAAGCCCTCGCCGGGTGAGAACCAGGCGGGAACGGGACTGAGAACCAGGCTGAGAACGAGGCCGGGAACGGCGAAAGGCCCCGGAGAGTGATCTCTCCGGGGCCTTCCTCACTGTGGCCAGGGCCGGGGTCGAACCGGCGACCTTCCGCTTTTCAGGCGGACGCTCGTACCAACTGAGCTACCTGGCCGTACTGCACCGTCTCCTGAGAGACGAGCGATCCCGACGGGACTTGAACCCGCGACCTCCACCTTGACAGGGTGGCGAGCTAACCAACTGCTCCACGGGACCTTGAAGTGGTGGGAACCACTCAGGTCTTGCGGCACTGCACTTTTTCATACGGTACTACGTGCCCCCAACGGGATTCGAACCCGTGCTACCGCCTTGAAAGGGCGGCGTCCTGGGCCACTAGACGATGAGGGCTTGCGGCCGTTCCTTGTGCCGTTTCCGGCGTTCGGGGACGTCGAGAAGCATATGGGATGCCGGGCGGATCGCCAAAACGGGTTTCGGCCGGGTGGGGGTGGGGTGGCCGGGGAGAGGGTCAGGACCAGCCGAGTTCGTCGAGCTCGTGGTCGTCGAAGCCGAAGTGGTGGGCGACCTCGTGGATCACGGTGGTGCGGACCTCCTCGACCACCTGCTCGCGGGTGTCGCAGAAGCGCAGGGTGGGGCCGCGGTAGATCAGGATGCGGTCGGGCAGGACGCCCGCGTACCACTCGCCGCGCTCGGTGAGGGGGGTGCCCTCGTAGAGGCCGAGGAGTTCGGGGTCGCCCGGGTCCTCGGGTTCGTCCTCGACGAAGACCGCGACGTTGTCCATCATGGCCGCGAGCTGCGGGGGAATCTGGTCCAGCGCATCGCTGACCAGCGTCTCGAACTCTTCCCGGGTCATCTCCACCGGAACATTGTCGGGTCTGCGGTGACGGTGTGCCAGGCGGTCGGGGCCGGTGTTTGATGGGGCTGTGACGACCTCGGAGGACGTGGTGGACGACGCGGCGGGCCGGACGGCTCCGGTCCGGCCGGCGGTGCTGCGCGGGCAGGGGCCCGCGGTGGCGGTGATCGCCGTCGGCGGCGCGATCGGAGCCCTCGCGAGGTACGGGGCCGGGCTGCTGTGGGGGACGGCGCCCGAGGCGTTCCCGTGGACGACGCTGCTGGTCAACGTGGTCGGCTGCGCGGTGATCGGGGTGTTCCTGGTGGTGATCACCGAGGGGCGGCCCGCGCATCCGCTGCTGCGGCCGTTCTTCGGCACCGGGGTGCTGGGCGGGTTCACCACCTTCTCGACGTACGCGGTGGACATCCGCCGGCTGCTGGAGGCCGGGCGGCTCGGGCCGGGGCTCGCGTACCTGGGGCTGACGCTGCTGGGCGCGCTCGGAGCGGTGTGGGCGGCGGCGGTGCTGACCAGGCGTCTGCTGCGCCGGGTGCCTCGGGTCGGTGCGCGGTGAGCGGCGCGAGGCGGCTGAGCGGGCCGGCGCTGCGGCTGACGGTGCTGGTGGGCGAGAGCGACACCTGGCACCACCGGCCGCTCTACAACGAGATCGTGCACCGGGCGCGGGCGGCAGGGCTGGCCGGGGCGAGCGTGTTCCGGGGGATCGAGGGCTTCGGGGCCTCGTCGGTGGTGCACACCTCGCGGCTGCTGTCGCTGAGCGAGGACCTGCCGGTGGCGGTGGTGATCGTGGACGAGGAGGAGCGGGTGCGGGCGTTCCTGCCGCGGCTGGACGGGCTGGTGGCGGAGGGGCTGGTGACGCTGGAGCGGTGCGAGGTCGTCCGGTACGCGGGGCGCGGCGGCGACGGGGGCGCGGGGGCCGGGGAGTGAACTGGCTGCTGGTGGTGGCGGGTGCGGTGGTCGGCGCCCCGCTGAGGTACCTGACGGACCGGGCGGTGCAGTCCCGGCACGACTCGGTGTTCCCGTGGGGGACGTTCGCGGTGAACGTGGTCGGCTGCCTGGTGCTCGGCACGCTGACGGGGGCGGTGGCGGCCGGGGCGGCCTCCTCGCACGTCCAACTGCTGGTCGGGACGGGGTTCTGCGGGGCGCTGACGACGTACTCGACGTTCTCGTACGAGACGCTGCGGCTGGCCGAGTCGGGGGCCGGGCGGTACGCGGTGGCGAACGTGGCGGGGAGCGTGGTGGCCGGGCTGGCGGCGGTGTACGCGGGGGCGGAGCTGGCCTCGGCGCTCTGGGGCTGAGGACTTCGGGGGCTGCGAGCTCCGGGGTCTGAGAGTGGCGGGGGTTGTGAGTTCCGAGGGTTGTGAGTTCCGAGGGCTGTGAGTTCCGGGGCCTGAGGGCTCCGGGGCCGGCAGCCGTACGGGCCGCGCGGTGGCCGCTTGGCGGAACCTTCCTGCCGTACGTCCCGTGTCCCGCCGGGGTGGGCGCGCGTTGGGCACCGAAAGCGGCCGCGGCACGGGCGGCCCGGGCGGGGCGTCAGAGAGGGAACTCGGTGGCTTCGGTGCGTGTGGTGCGGGCGGTCCGGTCGGCGCGGTCGGTGCGGGCGGAGCGGACCCGGCGGTCCGGCCGGTCGGGACGGGTGCTGCGGGCGGCCGCGGTGCTGGCGGTGGCGGGGCTCGGGCTGACCGGGTGCATGTCGGTGGGCTCGGCCGCGGAGGAGAAGCACGGCGTGGCGCCGGTCGGGCAGGCCGGTCCGGCGGGCCGTCCCGGGGCGTCGGGCGGTGCCTCCGCCTCCCCCGGGGCGGGGCACCTGGGTGGTGCGGCGGGGCACGCGGAGCGCCAGGGGGGCTTGCAGGCCGAGAACGCGCCGGGGGCGGGCGTCCCCGGCGCACCGGGTGAGGGTGCGCCCGGCGCGGTGACCGGCGTGGTGCCGGTGCCGGGGGCGGGCGCCCCGGACGGCGCGCCGGGCGGTGGCGGTGCGGGCAGCGGCGCGAACACCAGTCCCGCGCCCCATCCCGGCGGCGGCACGACAACCGGTTCCGGCGGTTCCGGCGGTACGGGAGCCCCAGGAGGCTCCGGGAGTTCGCCCTCGGCGGGCCCGAGCGTCCACCCGACCGGTTCCCCCGAGCCGGAGCACACCCCGCCGCCCTCGACCACGCCCGGGACCCCGGAACCCACCGCCGGAAGCTCCGGTTCTTCGGCGCCGAGTCCGCGCGCAGGTGGGCATTAGGGAGCTGGCCAGGGCATTTGCCTCCGATCCGGAGGTTCGTCTATGGTGGTAGATCGTTCGTTTGATCCATTTGACTGGCGCCCTACATCCATCTGGCGCCCTTGGCGCGTTCCGGCGATCCGTGGCTGACCGCATAGAGGCGGTTGTGAAACAGAACCCCGGACTTTGGCGCGTGCCACTTCCGGAAGGTTTTACATGTCTCTCGTTGACGACGCCCGCTTCGCCATGCCCGCGAACGAGGCCGCCGCCGATGTCACCGACACCGCCGCCGACACCACCGAGACCCTGATCGAGGCCCCCGAGGCCGTCGAGACCACCGACTCCGCCGACGCCGTCGACGCCACCGAGACCGCCGAGGTCGAGGAGAGCGTCGAGGAGGACGCCGAGCCCACCCTCACCTTCGGCGACCTGGGCCTGCACGACGACGTCGTGCGCGCCCTCGCCAAGCGCGGCGTCACCACCCCGTTCCCGATCCAGGCCGCGACCATCCCGGACGCCCTGGCCGGCAAGGACGTGCTGGGCCGTGGCCGCACCGGCTCCGGCAAGACCCTCAGCTTCGGCCTGCCGCTGCTGACCCGCCTCGCCGACGGCGAGCGCACCAAGCCCAAGCACCCGCGCGGCCTGATCCTCGTCCCGACCCGCGAGCTGGCCATGCAGGTCGCCGACGCCCTGGAGCCCTTCGGCTCGGTGCTCGGCCTCAAGCTCAAGGTCGTCTGCGGCGGCACCTCGATGTCGAACCAGATCTACGCGCTGGAGCGCGGCGTCGACGTCCTCGTCGCCACCCCCGGCCGTCTGCGCGACCTGCTGAACCGCGGCTCCGCCAAGCTGGCCGACGTCAAGACCGTCGTCCTCGACGAGGCCGACCAGATGGCCGACATGGGCTTCCTGCCCGAGGTCACCGAGATCCTCGACCAGGTGCCGGCCGGCGGCCAGCGCCTGCTGTTCTCCGCCACCCTGGAGAACGAGATCGACACCCTGGTCAAGCGCTACCTCAAGAACCCGGTCACCCACGAGGTCGACCCGTCGGCCGGCGCCGTCACCACCATGACCCACCACATCCTCGTGGTGAAGCCCAAGGACAAGGCGCCGATCACCAACGCGATCGCCGCCCGCAAGGGCCGCACGATCATCTTCGTCCGCACCCAGATGGGCGCCGACCGCGTCGCCGAGCAGCTCATCGAGGCCGGTGTGAAGGCCGACGCGCTGCACGGCGGCATGACCCAGGGCGCCCGTACCCGCGTCCTCGGCGACTTCAAGGACGGCTACGTCAACGTCGTCGTCGCCACCGACGTCGCCGCCCGCGGCATCCACGTCGACGGCATCGACCTGGTCCTCAACGTGGACCCGGCCGGCGACCACAAGGACTACCTGCACCGCTCCGGCCGCACCGCCCGTGCCGGCCGCTCCGGCGCCGTCGTCACCCTGGTGCTGCCGCACCAGCGCCGCGGCGTCTTCCGCCTGATGGAGGACGCGGGCGTCGACGCCAGCCGCCACATCCTGGACCACGCCTTCGACGCCGAGGTCGCCAAGATCACCGGCGCCCGCTCGCTCACCGAGGTCCAGGCCGAGAGCGCCGCCAACATCGCCGGTGCCGCCGAGCGCGAGCTCGCCGACATGACCCGCCAGCTGGAGCGCGCGCAGCGCCGCACCACCGAGCTGCGCGACGAGGCCGACCGCCTGGCCGCCCGTGCGGCGCGCGAGCGGGCCGACCTGGGCATCGAGGACGAGGCCCCGGCCGTGTCGGAGGAGTCGTCCGAGGAGACCGCCGAGCAGGCTCCGGTCGTCGCCGCCGCGCCGCAGGCCGAGGAGCGCACCCCGGCGTACCGCGAGGCGGGCACCGAGCGTCCGGCCTTCGGCCGCGACCGTGACCGTGGCGACCGCGGCGACGACCGTCGTTCGGGTGGTTTCAACCGTGACCGCGGCGACGACCGTCGTTCGGGTGGTTTCAACCGTGACCGTGGTGACGACCGTCGTTCGGGTGGTTTCAACCGCGACAACCGTGACGACCGCGGTGGCTTCAACCGTGATCGTGGTGACGACCGCCGTACCGGTGGTTTCAACCGCGACCGTGGTGACGACCGTCGCACCGGTGGTTTCAACCGCGACAACCGTGACGACCGCGGTGGCTTCAACCGTGACCGTGGTGACGACCGCCGTACCGGTGGTTTCAACCGCGACCGTGGTGACGACCGTCGCACCGGCGGCTTCAACCGCGACAACCGTGACGACCGCGGCGCCCGCTCCTTCGGCGACCGTCCGGCCCGCTCGTTCGGCGACCGCCCGTCCTTCGGTGACCGCCCCTCCTTCGGCCGTGACCGCGACGAGCGCGGCGGCAGCAGCCGTCCGTTCTCGCGCCGCGACGACCACCGCTCCGGTGGCCGCCCGCAGGCGTCCGGCGGCTTCAACCGCGACCGTGACGACCGCGGTGGCTTCAACCGTGACCGTGGCGACGACCGCCGCGCCGGTGGTGGCTTCGGCCGCGAGGACCGCAAGCCGCGCTGGAAGAACTGATCACTGACCGGTCGCCCGGCGGTCACCGACCGCCGGGCGACCGGGTGACACGAAGGGCCCGCTCCGTTCGCCGGAGCGGGCCCTTCGTGTTCCCCCGATTCCCCCCTGTTTCCCCCCGAACACCGACCCCTGCTGCTCAGCGAGGCGTTGTTCTGGGAGTGAGAATAACCTGTGGCGGGCGGGAGCGGTAGTCCCGTAGCGTCGCGGGCATGAGCAGTCGACTGCATGAAGTGGCGCGAGTGAACGAGCAGATCGCCGAGCGGGGGAGCTACCGGGCCGACGGGGGCGAACTCGTGCAGGTGGGGGAGCAGTTGGCGGCGGCGCGGGCCGGCACGGTGTCGTACGCGCCCGCCGCTCTCGACGCGCTGCTGCGCGCGGGCGGGGAGCCGGGGCCGCTGGGCGCCGGGCGGGTCGAGGTGACGGCCGAGGGCAGCATCGAGGCGGCCCGGAGGCTGGTCGGGGCCGGGGTCGGTCCGGTCGGGGTGCTGAACTTCGCCTCCGCCCGTAACCCCGGCGGCGGGTACCTGCGCGGCGCCCGTGCCCAGGAGGAGGACCTGTGCCGCAGCGCGCTGCTGTACACCTGCCTGCTGGAGGCGCCCGACTACTACGAGGCCCACCGCGCCTCCGACGACCTGCGCTACAGCCACCGGGTGATCGTCTCGCCCGGCGTGCCGGTGGTGCGCGGCGGGCGCGGCGAGCTGCTCGCGCGGCCGTACCCCGTCACCTTCCTGACCTCGCCCGCCCCCAACGCCGGGCAACTGGAACGCCGTTCGGCCGGGGTGAACGTGCGCGGGGTGAACATGCGCGGGGCGAACGTGCGCGAGGTGCTCGCCGAGCGGGCGCTGCGGGTGCTGGCCGCCGCCGCCCGGCACGAGGTGCGCACGCTGGTGCTCGGGGCCTGGGGCTGCGGGGTGTTCCGCAACGACCCGGCGCAGGTCGCCGAGGCGTTCGAGGGCGCGCTGGACCGGTACGGGGCGGCCTTCGAGCGGGTGGTGTTCGCGGTCTGGGACCGCAACGCGGTCTCGGCCAACCGGGCCGCCTTCGAGGCCCGGTTCGGGGGCTGAGCCGCCCGGTTCGGCGGCCAGGAGCCCGGGTTCGGCGGCCGAGAAGCCCGGGGGCTCGGCGACCGACCGGCCCGTCCCCCGGAAACCCGGGCGGGGCGGGGGCCCGGTGCCGGATACTCGCGCCGTGACCGTGCCTCCCCGGACCGCCTCGTCCGCCGCCGTGCCCATAGCCTCCGCCGTCGAGCCCGCCCTGAAGGTGGCCCCGCTCGAACTCTTCCTGGACCTCGTCTTCGTCTTCACCGTCACCCAGCTCACCGGCAGCCTCGCCCACCACCTCACCCCCGGCGGGCTGGCCCAGGTGATGGTCATGCTGGCGCTGATCTGGTGGATGTACGACGCGTTCATCTGGCTGACCAACGCCATGCCGCCGAGCACCCACGGTCGGCGCGGGCTGCTGATGCTGGCGATGGGCGCCTTCCTGGTGATCTCGCTGTCCGTCCCGCACGCCTTCCAGGGCAGCGGCGCGGCCTTCGGCTGGGCGTACCTGGCGGTGGTCGTCCTGCACACCGGGATGTTCGGCGCGGCCGGGGTGGCGCCGGAGTCCGTACTGCGGATGGGCGCGGCCAACCTCGCCCTCGGGGGCCTGGTGGTGACCGGCGGGTACCTGACCGGGACGGTCCAACTCGTCTTCTGGACGGCGGCGTTCGCGATGCAGTACGTGACGCAGAGGGCCGCCCGGCTGCCCGCGTTCCGGCTGCGCTCCGACCACTTCGTGGAGCGGCACGGGCTGATCATGATCATCGCGTTCGGCGAGTCGGTGATCGCCATCGGCGTCGGCGCGGGGGCGCTCGGCCTCGGGCCCTCGCTGATCGCCGTCGCCCTGCTCAGCCTGAGCGTCTGCGTCGGGCTCTGGTGGGCGTACTTCGGGCACGACGACGACGCCCGCGCCGAGCACCACATGGCCTCGCTGTCCGACGCCGAGCGCAACCGGGCCGCCGTGCTCGTGTACTACCTCGGGCACTTCGGGCTGCTGCTCGGCGTGCTGCTGTTCGCCGCCGGGGTCAAGGCCGCGGTCGCCCACCCGGGGGCGGCGAGCACCCTGCCGCAGGCCGCCGCGCTCTCCGGGGGCGTCGCGCTGTACCTGGTCGTCAACGCGGCGATCCGCCGGTTCTTCGCCCTGCGGCCCAACCGGGCCCGGCTGCTCGGCGCGGCCCTGGTCCTCGCCGCCGTGCCGCTGGGCGCCTCCGTCTCCGCGACGGACCAGGTGGGCGCGGTGGCGGCGGTGCTGGCGGGGGTCTTCGGGTACGAGGCCCGTCGGTGGTCGGTGGGAGACTTCGAGCGTGACTGACTCCGCGAACGCCAACACCCCGGTGACCGACGGCAGCTACCTGATCCGCAACGTCGGCAGCGGTCTGCTGCTGGAGGTCGCGGACGGCTCCAAGCGCCTCGGCGCCCGCGTCCGCCAGGGCGCCGACGACGGCTCCGAGGCCCAGCTGTGGCACCTCACCGCCGTCCACCCGGGCGGCGCGCTCGTCCACCTGGAGAATGCGGGCAGCGGAAAGCGCCTCGACGTCACCGGAGCCGCCACCGAGGACGGCGTCCCGATCCAGCAGTGGTCCGCCAACGCCTTCGGCGCCCAGGAGTGGCTCCTCGAGGCCCACGTCGACGCCCCGGGCACCTACACCGTCACCAGCTTCGTCAGCGGCAAGGCCCTCACCGCCGCCGAACCCCCACCGACCCCGTCCACCAGTGGGAGGACCTCGACGCCCCCACCCAGTGGTGGCGCTTCGAACGCCAGGGCTAGGGGCTGGGCCAGGGCCTCAGACCGAGAGGTTGGCGTGGAGGGCGTCGAGCTCGGCCGGGGAGACGCCGTGGGCGGCCAGGTAGTTGGGCAGGTCTCCGTGGTGGGTCTGTATCCAGGTGAGGGCGGAGTCGAGGAGTTCGGCGCTGATGGGGCGGGAGATGCGCTCGGAGCCGGTCTCGTCGATGTAGGGGGTGGGGCCCTTGTCGAGGCCGAGGCCGATGTTGGAGAGCAGGAAGTCGGCGGTGATCTCGTCGGGCGAGGCGCCGAGGAGGGACTGCAGGACGGCGATGGTGAGGCCCGTGCGGTCCTTGCCGACGGCGCAGTGGACGACGGCCGGAGTGGCGCCCGGCTCGGCGAGGCGGCGGACGACGGCGGCGAGGGAGGGCCCGGCCGTCTCGGCCATGAAGGGGTAGAGGGACGCCTGGTCCTCGGGCCAGGGCCGGTCGAGGTCCTCGCGGTTGGCGGGCAGGGTCGGCACGCTGAGGGACTCGACGTCGAGCCCGTGGAGCTCGTCCGGCCAGACCTCCAGTTCGAAGGTGCTGCGCAGGTCGACGACGGTGCGCAGGCCGAGGTCCTTGAGGCGGCCGGCGCCCTCCTCGGTGAGGGTGTGGAGGGAGCCGGAGCGGTACAGCACGCCCGTGCGGAGGGCGCCGATGCCGCCCGCGTCACGGAAGTTGCGGACACCGGGGATCTCGATGAAGGCGTCGGTCATGGCCCCACCGTACGGGCGGGGCGGGGCCGGGGGAAGGAAACGCGGGGTTGTCCGGACCCTGGGGGCCCGCCGGTGGCGTCAGCGCCCGCCCGCGACGTCCAGGATCGCCCCGGTCGTGTACGAGGCCGCGGGGGAGAGCAGGAACAGGATCGTCTCGGCGACCTCCTCCGGCCGTCCGCCGCGACGCATCGGCAGGTCGGGGGCGATGCGGTCGACCCGCCCGGGCTCGCCGCCGAGCGCGTGGATGTCGGTGTGGATCAGCCCGGGGCGCACGGCGTTGACCCGGACGCCCTCGGCGGCGACCTCCAGGGCCAGGCCCCTGGTCATCGAGTCCACCGCGCCCTTGGCGGCGGCGTAGTCGACGTACTCGTTGGGGGAGCCGATCCGAGAGGCGGCGGAGGAGACGTTGACGATCGCGCCGCCGCTGCCGCCGTACCGGGTGGACATCCGGCGGACGGCCTGCGCCGAGCAGAGGAAGGCCGAGGTGATGTTGGAGGCCCAGATGCGGGTCAGCCGGTCCTCGTCGATCTCCTCCAGCCGGGACTGCTTCTCCAGCGTGCCCGCGTTGTTCACCAGCCCGGTGAGCGGCCCGAGTTCGGCGTCGACGGTGGCGAACAGCCGCTCGACCTCGGCGCCTCGGGTGACGTCGGCCCGGACGGCGAGGGCGGTGCCGCCCTCGGCGCGGACGGCGTCGACCACGGCGGCGGCCGAGGCGTCGTCCGAGCGGTAGTTGACGCAGACCCGGTGGCCGCGGCGGGCGGCGAGCAGGGCGGTGGCGGCGCCGATGCCCCGCCCGGCGCCGGTGATGATCAGGACGTCCTCGGAAGTCGTCATGTTCCGTACTCTATCGATCAGTTGGCGTCGCCGCGCGCAGGGCGGCGATCTTCGGCGCGCGACTCTTCGGGGAGTCCAGGCTGAAGCCGCGCGCGTCCCCGAGCTCCTCGCGGACGAACGCCTCGGTACGGGCGACGGCGGCGCGCAGCGCCTCGTCCGGCGGGACGAAGGACTGGAGCACGATCTCGGACCGCTCGACGTCGTACTCCCACAGGCCCACGATCCGGCCTCGGTCGAGGACGAGGTGGGTCTGCGGGTCGGCCTCGCCGCCCAAGGCGCGCCCGGCCCGTCCCGCGGGCAGGGGGCGGGCGGCGTCGGCCGGGTCGAGGAGCCGGGGCAGGTCGCGGTGGAGCAGGTGGATGCCGTCGATGCCGGCCAGCAGGGTGTAGTGGGGGTCGGCCGGGGGCTCGAACTCCAGGAACTCCTTGGTGAGTTCGGGGGTGATCAGTAGCTCGGAGCCCTCCGCGACGGGAGCGGCGCCCGCCTCGGCGGCGGCCCGGCGGGCGGTGGCAGCGCCGAAGCCGGAGAACCAGCGGAAGTGCCGCAGGGTGGCGGGGCCCGCCCAGGCGAAGTAGCGGCGGGCGAGGTCGGCGGCGTCCCCGCGGACGGGCTGGTCCCAGGAGACGTAGCCGTAACGCTGCTGGTCCAGACGGCCGTTGACGGGCACTCGGCGGATCCGGCCGCGCGACTGCATCAGCCCGAGGGCGAGCGGCAGGGTGGTCGACACCCCGCGTTTGCGGCCCGCCTCGCCGAGTGAGCGGACGGCGTCGCCGACGGCCTCCCGGATGGTGGTGGGGTCCACGGGTTCCGAGGGGTCGAGGACGCGTTCGATGGCCAGGCAGAGCTTCTCGACCTCGTCCCTGGCGACGCCCAAGTGGCGCTCGGCGGCCGCCACTTCGGACTCCGGCGCGGCCGCCCCGGCCGCCAGGCCGAGCGCGAAGTCGGCCGCCGGCAGCACATAGGTGCAGCCCCGGGCGGAGGGCAGTTCGTGCACCTGCAGCTCCGCCACCGCCGCGTCCACCTCCGCCCGGTGCAGCCCGGCCCGGGCGAACAGGCCCAGGTACGGCGCCGCGCCGCCCACCGAGCGGGCCCAGCCGGTGGCGGCCAGCACCTCGGCGGCGGAGGCGCCGGTGCGCGGGCGGTCCAGCCACTGCCGGTGGGACCACCAGGCGCGCAGCCGGGCCGTGTCGAGGCCGGGGTCGACGTCGGCGTCGAGGGAGGCGTCGAGGGCGGGCGGGGTGTCGGAGGGATCGTGCTGCATGGGGCCAGTATCGGCGTCGGAGGGCGCCCGGGGCCGGAATTCGCTCGCCCGGGCGCGGTCCACCAGGAAGGATGTCGTCAACTCCCGAGGCCGGAAGGAGCCCGCCCGATGCCCACCACCCCCGGTACCGTCCTGCTCTCGGGCATCGTCGGCTCCACCGCGTACGGCTTCGCGCACGCGGGCTCCGACCTCGACCGGCTGGGCCTGTTCGCCGTCCCCACCGAGGAGTTGCACGGCCTGCACCGCCCGGCGGAGTCCCAGGTCACCACCGAGCCGGACCTCACCCTGCACGAGGCCGCCAAGTGGTGCCGGCTGGCGCTGAGCTGCAATCCGACGGCCTCCGAACTCGTCTGGCTGCCCGACGAGTTGTACGAGACCCGGACCCCGCTCGGCGAGGAACTGATCGCCCTCCGCTCGACCTTCCTCAGCGCCCCGGCCGTCCGCAAGGCGTATCTCGGCTACGCCGACCAGCAGTTCCGCAAGCTCCTCACCCGCGACACCGCCGACCCGACGGCCCGCCGCCGGGCCGCCAAGCACGCCCGCCACCTCGTCCGGCTCACCGAACAGGCCGTACGGCTGCACGAGAGCGGCCTCAACCTGATCCGCCTGCCCGACCCGGAGCGCGTCCGCGAACTCGGCGAGCGCATCGCCGCCCGCCCCGCCACCGCCGAACCCCTGCTCGCCGAGGCCGCCGAGCGCCTCTCCCGCCCAGGCGTCCTGCCCGACGCCCCCGACCCGCACCCCGCCGAAGCCTGGCTCCGCCGCGTCCGCGCCGCCCACTACGCGCCCTGACCCCCGCCACGCCCGCTCAATCCACTGGCCAAGCCCCTCCCCCCACCGGGTAGGATCGCGGTGGTCCTTCCCACCGGCACGCCCGGCCGAAGGGCCGCGGGCCGCTAGCTCAATTGGCAGAGCTGCGGACTTTTAATCCGTAGGTTCAGGGTTCGAGCCCCTGGCGGCCCACTGCCCGGACCCGGGTCGGAGCGCTTCCGGCCCGGGTCCTTTTTCGTGCCCGCGGTCAGTCGTCCCGGCCGCCCGCGCTGCCCCGGCAGAGCCGGAGCACCGTGGCGGCGAGGTCCGTTCCGCCGTCGCCCAGCGCCTCGCGGTACCGGTTCCGGACGAATTCCTCGCGCCCGGGGTCGATCCGGTCGCCGCCCTCGCCCGTGCGCAGGCCCTGCACCTGGGCGGACAGCTCCCGTCGTCGGCGCAGCAGGTCGATCACCGTCGAGTCGACGGCGTCGATGCGGCCGCGCAGCCAGTCGATCTCGTCCCTGTTCCGGTTCGCTTCGGTGCCGCTGCCGGTGTTCATGGGTTGTCCCTTCGCGCCGATCGGATGGTGGGGTGCGCTCACGGCCGCCGTACGGTCGCCGTGCCCGGCCGCGCCGGCGGCAGGAAGCGGGTGACGGTGTCCGGGTGCTCCTGGAGGGCGGTGGCGGCCGCGACCAGACCGTACCGCCGGGCGGTGAACTCGCGTGCCGGCGCCGCGTCGTGGCGTCCCTCGCGCACCGGCCGGGAGTGGGCCCGGGGCGTGCGGGGCGGCGGGATGCGCTCTCGACGGGAGAGGGACGGCGGGCCATCCTCGATCGTGCGTGTGTGGTCCGAACGTCCCCGTCCCATGTGAAGGAGCCCTCGTGGAGCGTTCGTTGGAGAACCGTCCGGCCTCGCTGAACCGCCCCCTGGAGTGCCCGGTCAACCGCCCGACGCTCGTCCTCGACCCCACGGGGCGGGCCCGCGACGCCGAGAGCGCCGAGCTGATCGCGCGCGGGCCCGCCACCCCGGCCGACATCCTCGGGGTGCAGGTGTGGGCGGTGTCCGACCCCGACCTCCTGGAGGACCTGCTCAAGGACCCCCGGATCTCCAAGGACGGCCTGCACGACTGGCCCGACTTCGAGCCCGTGGTGGCCGGTTGGCCGCTCGCCCTGTGGGTGACGGCCCGCAACATGTTCACCGCCCAGGGCGACGAGCACCGCCGGCTGCGCCGCCTGGTCAGCGGGGCCTTCAGCTCCCGCCGCGTCGCCGCGCTCACCGAGCGCGTCGAGGAGCTGACGGCCACCCTGCTCGACCGCATCGCCGCCGCCGGCGAGGGCGGGGAACCGGTGGACCTGCGCGAACACCTCGCAGGCCCGCTGCCCATCCTCGTGATCGCCCAACTCCTCGGCCTGCCCGAGGAACTGCGCGACGGCTTCCGCCAGTACGTCGACGGCGTCTTCTCCACCGTCCTCACCCCGGAGGAGGCCGAGGCCAACGGGCTGGCCTTCTACGCGCTGATCGACGCGCTGATCGCCTCCAAGCGGGAACAGCCCGGGGACGACATGACCTCCCTGCTGATCGCCGCCCGCGACACCGAGGGCGACGGCAGCGCCCTCACCGAGGACGAACTGCGCGACACCGTGATGCTGGTCGTCTCCGCCGGTTACGAGACCACCATCAACCTGATCGGCAACACGATCTCCCTGCTGCTCGCCCACCCCGAGCAGCTCGACCTGGTGCGCGAGGGCAAGGCCGCCTGGGACGACGCGGTCGAGGAGTCGCTGCGTCTGGAGGCGCCGGTCGCCCACCTGCCGCTGCGCTACGCCCTCGAGGACGTCGAACTGCCCGGCGGGGTCACGGTCCGCCGGGGCGAGGCGATCCTCGCCTCCTACGCCGCCGCCGGACGCCACCCCGCCCGGCACGGGGACGGCGCCACCGCCTTCGACGTCACCCGGACGGTCAAGGACCACCTCGCCTTCGGGCACGGCCCGCACTTCTGCCTCGGCGCCCAACTCGCCCGCCTGGAGGCGCGGACGGCGCTGAGCGCGCTGTTCGAGCGCTTCCCGCGGCTGGTGCTCGTCCCGGGCGTGGAGCTCGAACCCGTGGACTCCCTGATCTCCAACGGGCCCCGCACCCTGCCCGTCCTCCTGGACGGCGCGGAGGCCACCGCGTAGGCACACGCGACGACGAGGGCGGGGCGGGAGGGGTTGACGGACACCTCCCGCCCCGCCGGCATGCGTACCCGGGGCCGAACGCGTACCGGAGCATTCGTGGAAATGCTCCACGAAATGCGTCAGTCGATACGTCATTCGATACGTCATTCGATACGTCATTCCATGCGTATTCCCGGGATTCGGGCGGATGGAATCTATCGCGCCCGGTCGGTGTGCTCAATACTCGGTCCGAAACCGAGAGAAGGAACAATTCGCATGGCTCTGGACGCACGGCAGCGGGCCGAATTCGTCGACGACCGGTCCACCACGACCACCACAGCCGGGGAGCACCCCGTCTCAGTCCGCGGTCTGCGGAAGAGCTACGGCGACCGGCACGCCGTCCAGGGCCTCGACCTGGACATCCACCGCGGGGAGGTGTTCGCCCTGCTCGGGCCCAACGGCGCGGGCAAGACCACCACCGTCGAGATCCTGGAGGGCGTGCGGCAGCGCACCGCCGGCGACGTCCGGGTGCTCGGCTGCGACCCCGGCCGCGACCGGCGCGACTGGCGGGCCCGGATCGGCGTGGTGCCGCAGACCACCGGCGCGTACGCGGACCTCACCGTGCGCGAGGTCGTCGAGCACTTCGCCGCCTTCTACCCCCGGCCGCTGCCCGTCGGCCAGGTCATCGACATGGTCGGCCTCGGCAAGCACGAGCGGAAGCAGAGCACCGAGCTCTCCGGCGGCCAGGCCCGCCGCCTCGACGTCGCCGTGGGCATCGTCGGCGACCCTGAGCTGATCTTCCTGGACGAGCCCACCACGGGCCTCGACCCGGTGGCCCGCCGCGAAGCCTGGGACCTCGTGCGCTGGTTCTCCCACCGCGGCCGCACCACCGTGCTGACCACCCACTACCTGGACGAGGCCGAGGCCCTCGCCCAGCGGGCGGCCGTCATCGTCGCCGGGCGGGTCGTCCGGTGCGGGCCCCTGGCCGAGTTCGGCGGACGCGACCGCACCCCGAGCACCGTCTCCTTCCGGCTCCCCGCCGGGTACGGCCCCGGCTCGCCGCCCCTGCCCGCGCTGCCCGCGCTGCCCGCCCTGCCGCCCGAGGCCGAGCCGGCGCCGGTCGGCGCGGACGGCGTGCTGCGGATCGCCACCCACGCGCCGACCGCCCTGCTCGCCGTCCTCGCCCCCTGGGCGCACGCCGCCGGGATCGGCGAGCTGTCCGAACTGCGGGTGCACCGGCCCACCTTGGAGGACGTCTACCTGGACCTGATCCGGGATCACGCCGACGGCACCGACCGTGGCACCGACCCCGGCGCCGACGGCACCGGCCGCAGCACCGACCGCGGTACCGACACCAGCCAGACCATCAGCCGGAAGGCGGCCGACCGATGACCACCACCCTCGAACCCCGAGCCCTCCCGACGGCCGCCGAGCTCCGCCGCCCCGCGTCCGCGCCCGGCGTGTGGCGCGCCTGCGCCGCCCGCTCCAAGGTCGAACTGCGGGCCTTCTTCCGCAACAAGCAGTCGCTCGTCTTCACCCTGATGTTCCCGGTGATCCTGCTGCTCGTCTTCGGCTCGATCTTCTCCGGCAAGGTCGCCGGCACCGACACCGACCTCAAGCAGGTCTTCATGGCCGGCATCGTCGCCGCGGGCGTCATGAGCACCGCCTTCTCCGGCCTGGCCATCAACATCGCCATCGAGCGGGACACCGGCACCGTGCGCCGGCTCGCCATGACGCCGATGCCCAAGTCGGCGTACTTCATCGGCAAGCTGGTGCGGGTCATCGTCACCACCGCACTCGAGGCGGTGCTGCTGATCGGCCTCGCCCTCGTCGCCTTCGGGCTGCCGCTGCCCGGCACCCCCGAGCGCTGGTCCACCCTCCTCTGGGACCTCGCGCTCGGCACCGTGGCCTGTGCGATGGCCGGCGCCGCGTACTCGGCGCTGATC
Organism: Streptomyces sp. NRRL WC-3742; assembly: GCF_000720635.1. Taxonomy (GTDB): domain Bacteria; phylum Actinomycetota; class Actinomycetes; order Streptomycetales; family Streptomycetaceae; genus Kitasatospora. Next base: position 69,729 of record NZ_JOCF01000038.1, read on the forward strand.
CCCAACAGCCGGTCCGCGGCGGCGATCGTCACCCCGGTGTTCATGGTGCTGCAGTTCATCTCCGGGGTGTTCTTCCCGTTCGGCCAACTGCCCGCCTGGATGCAGACGGTGGCCGCGTTCTTCCCGGTCAAGTGGATGGCCCAGGGTTTCCGCTCGGTGTTCCTGCCGGACTCCTTCACCGCCGTCGAACCCGCCGGGAACTGGGAGCTGGGGCACATCGCGCTGGTGCTGGCCGCCTGGTCCCTCGCCGGACTGGCGCTGACCGCGCTCACGTTCCGCTGGCGCGGGCACCGGGTGCGCTGACACCCGTGGGAAGGGGTCCTGAGCAGGGGGTACGGTGGGCCGCGCGAGCCGACGAGGGGGTAACGGGGATGCCGACCGGAACGCTGCTGCACCGTGAGCGCGAACTCGCCGAACTGGCCCGCACGCTCGCCGGAACCCAGGCGGGGCGGCCCGCCGTGGTGCTCGTCCGCGGCCCGCGGGGGATCGGCAGGAGCGCCCTGCTGGCCGCCGCGCTGGCCCGCGTCGACGGCGGGGCCGTGGTGCTGCGGGCGCGCTGCCACACCGCCGAACGGGAATTCCCGTACGGGGTGGTGCGGCAGCTCTTCGACCCCTTTCCGGGAATGTGGCGCGGGGTCGAACGGAACGAATCCGGGGAATTCCCGGAACAGGTGCTCGACCACCTTTTCCGCGCCGCCCGATCCCTCACCTCCCGCACCCCCGTGGTGATCGCCGTCGACGACCTGCACCTGGCCGACGAGGAATCCCGCCAGTGGTTCTCCTACCTCGCCCGCCGCCTCGAGGGCCTGCCCGTCGCCCTCCTCGCCACCACCGCCGACGAGGCCGCCGACCCGCTCGCCGCCGAACTCGCCGGCCTCGGCCACGCCCGTACCGTCACCCCCGACCCGCTCTGCGACGGCTGCGTCGCCGAACTGCTCGCCGAGGAGTTCGACACGCCCGTCGACCAGGACCTGGCCGCCCTCTGCCACGACCTCACCCGGGGCAACCCGCTCGTCCTCGAAGAACTCGCCGCCCGGCTCCGCGCCGCCCGCGTCCCCGTCGGCGCGCCCGACCTCGCCGCCGTCCACCGGATCGGCGCCGCCACCGTCGCCGACACCAGCCTCACCTGGCTGCGCCACGCCCACCCCCGCGCCGCCGACCTCCTCACCGCCCTCGCCGTCCTCGGCCCCGGTGCCGACCTCGCCACCGCCGCGCTGCTCACCGGCCAGGGCGAACTCCACGCCGGCGAAGCCCACGAGGCGCTGCGCCGCACCGACCTCGTCGACCCCGGCCCGCCCGCCGCCTTCCGTCACGACACCATCCGCGCCGCCGTCCTCGCCCACACCGACCCGGCCACCCTCCTCGCCCTCCACGAACGGGCCGCCACTCTCCTCACCCGCCTCGGCGCCCCCGCCACCCGCACCGCCGAGCACCTCCTGTCCGCCGGCACCACCCACCCCGACCGGTCCGTCCCCGTCCTCCGCGCCGCCGCCCGCGAAGCCGCCACCGACGGGAACTGGGACGCCGCCGCCCGCTACCTCCACCGGGCCCTCGCCGACACCCTTCCTCCGGACCCCGCCCACCCCCTCACCGCGCACCTCGGCACCGTCGAACTCCACCGCGACATCCCCGCCGCCATCCGCTGCGCCACCACCCTCACCACCATCACCGACCCGGCGCTGCGAGCCCTGCTCCTGGCACCGCTCGCGTCCCCGGTACTCGCCCTCGGCGGCGCGTCGGCGGCCTTCGCGGAGGCGGCCACGGCCCTGGCGGCGCCGACGGCACCCGCCGCCCCGCCTGTTGCCCCGCCCGCCGCCCTGCCCGAGGCCAGTGCCGACGACCCGACAGACCCGGCCCACCCGTCGGCCGACCTCCTGACGGGCGGGCCCGCAGTCACCGCCTCCTTCGCCGACATCGCTGCCGCCTCCTTCGCCGCCTCCGCTGCCGCCGGCCCCGGCCCGGTCGACGTTCTGCCGGTGCTCGCCGCCCACGCCGTGCTGGCCGGGCGCCGCGCGCCCCTGCGGCCCGCGCTCGCCGCAGTACGTACGGGCGCAGTACGTACGGGCGCAGTGCGTACGGGCACGGGGCGGGCCGGAGCCCCGGCGTTGTTCGGGGCGCTGGCCGCCTCGGCCGCCGCCGCAGGTTCCTCCCGTACGGCCGGCCGGTTCGCGCAGCGTTGCCTGGACGCGGTCTCGCCCGCCGAGGCCGGGGCCGAGGTGCTCGGTGCGGCCCTGGCCCTCGCCTGGACGGGGGCACCGGGGGAGGCGATCGACTGGGTCGGACGGGCCGTTCGCTCGGCCGAGCGCTGGAACCGTCGCAGCGACCTCGCCCTCGCCCTGCTCATCCGCGCCGATCTCGCCCACCACCGGGCCCGCCCGCAGGACGCCCTGGCCGATGCCGAGCGGGCCGCCGAACTGGGTGCGGCCCTGAGCGCGCGGGAACTGACCTCGGCGGCGGGGACCTTGGCGCTCCGGTCGCGGCTGGCGTTGGGCCGTCCAGGAGGCCCGGCCATCGCCGAACTCCCGGCCGAGGCGCACCCGTTGCTGCGGGCGGTGGCGCTGGAGACGCGAGGGCTGCTCGCCGCCCACCACGGCGACCACCGGGAGGCGCTGCGCCTGTTCCGGTCCTGCGGCGCGCTGCTGGCTGCCTACGGCGTGACCAACCCCGCCTGCGTGCCCTGGCGTTCGCACGCGGCCCGGGCCAACCGCGCCCTCGGCGACCCTGCCGCCGCCCAGGCCCTGGAAGCCGCCCCGGCGCCCGCAGCCGGCCGTCCCCGGCGACAGGCCCGGCTCTCCCCGAGCGAACGCCGGGTCGTGGACCTGGTCCTTCAGGGGCTGAGCAACCTGGAGGTGGCCGAGCGGCTCTTCCTCAGCAAGCGCACGGTGGACACCCACCTCGGCCGGATCTACCGCCGGCTGGGCATCAAGGGCCGCCCCGAACTGGCGGAGGCCGTCAAGGGCTTGTGAGCGGCGGCGGCGCGCGGCCCGGGGCCGCCCGCCCTATCCGGCGGCCGGGACCGCCGTGATGCCGAACTCGGCGCCCCACGGGTCCCGCAGCACCGCGGGTTCCTCGCGTGCGGCCCGTAGAACCCGGGCGCCCAGGGCGACGGCCCGGCGGGCCACGGCCTCCGGGTCGGTCGCACCGAACCGGGGCAGCCACTGCGGTCGGCCCTGGTCGCTCTCCACCACCCGGACACCGCCCCAGCCCCCGCCCGACTCCCCGTC
>NZ_JOCF01000039.1 GCF_000720635.1 Streptomyces sp. NRRL WC-3742
GGCAGCCGACGGCCGGGCCCGCCCCAGGAGGAGCGGGCCCGGCCGCCCGCGTGGGGGCCGGGGCCGGGCCGGGGGATGGAAGCGGTCGGGGGTGGGGCGGGGGAGAATGGCGGGGTGATCAGTAGCCCCGTTCTCGACCCGACCCGCCTCGCGAAGCTCCGTGAGGCGCTGCTCGCCGCCTCCTTCACCGCGGACGGCTGCCTGGACCTCCTCGGGCCCACCGGCTACGCGGCGTTGGCCCGTAGCGAGGCCGTACCGGCGTTGCGGGCGACCCGTGGGGGGAGCCCGCTGGAGACGCTGGTGCGGCTGTTCCTGCTGCAGCAGGCGGTGCCGTACCAGGCGGCGGCCGCCGCGCTGCCGGTGGAGGACTGCCTGGCGGACGGCTGGCTGCGTGCGGACGGCGAGTCGGTGCGCGCCACCGTGGACGTGCGGCCGTACGCCAACGAGGTCGCCGGGCTGCCGAGTTCGGACGCCTGGGTGGTCGCCGACCTGGGCTGCGCGGTGGGCGGCGCCGGCGGCATCGGTTCGGGCGAGACCGCGCACGGCGTGGCCCGCAAGGACCTGGTGCTGGGCGTGGGCGGGGCGTCCACGACCCTGGCGAACATCACCGTGCGCCGCCCCGTGCGGGCCGCGCTGGACCTCGGTTCGGGCTCCGGCGTGCAGGCGCTGCACGCCGCCCGGCACGCGCAGCAGGTCACCGCCACCGACCTCAACCCCCGCGCCCTGCGGTTCACCGAACTGACGCTGGCGCTCTCCGGGTTCGATCACGTGGAGGTGCTGTCCGGCAGCCTCTTCGAGCCGGTCGGGGAGCGCAGGTTCGACCTGATCGTCTCCAACCCGCCGTTCGTGATCTCGCCGGCCGGCCGGTTCACCTACCGCGACGGCGGCATGGCCGGGGACGACCTGTGCCGCAGCCTGGTCCGCCGGGCCGCCGCGCACCTGGAGCCGGGCGGCTACTGCCAGTTGCTCGCCAACTGGCAGCACGTGAAGGGCGAGGACTGGCACGAGCGGCTGGCCGGCTGGGTGGCGGGCACCGGGCTGGACGCCTGGATCGTGCAGCGCGAGGTCCAGGACGTCGCCCAGTACGCCGAGTTGTGGCTGCGCGACGGCGGTGACCACCGGGGCCCGGGCGGCGACTACCTGGCCCGGTACGGCGAGTGGCTGGACGCCTTCGAGGCGGGCCGGGTCGAGGGCATCGGCATGGGCTGGATCACCCTGCGGGCGAGCGGCGCCGAGCGCCCGACCGTCCGGGTGGAGGAGTGGCCGCACCCGGTGGAGCAGCCGCTCGGCCCGCACATCGAGGAGTGGTTCGACCGGCAGGACTTCCTGCGCTCGCACAACGACGCGGGTCTCCTCGCGGCCCGGTACGTGCTGGCGGACGAGGTGGTGCAGGAGCAGGTGGGCGCGCCGGGCGCGGAGGACCCGGAGCACGTGATCCTGCGTCACAACCGGGGCATGCGGCGGGCCACCAAGGTGGACACCGTGGGCGCCGGGTTCGTCGGCGTCTGCGACGGGACGCTGTCGGCGGGCGAGATCGTGGACGCGATCGCGCAGCTGCTGGGCGAGGACCGGGTGGTGCTGCGGGACCGGGTGCCGGAGTCGCTGCGGACGCTGACCGAGCAGGGGTTCATCCACCCGGCGCGCTGACCTGCCGGTCCGTGACCGTGAACCCCCTGGCGCGGCCGGGGGGTTCACTTTTCCGTACCCCCTGGTTCGTCCGGTGGCCGCCCGGCGGCCGCCCCTCGTTGGCCGGGTGCTGTGAGGCTCGCTGTCCACAGGCTGTGGACAGAGTCGGGGAGCCGGGGGGCCAGGGGTGGACACGACGACGGCGACGGTGGGCGGGACGGTGCTCGCCCTCTTCGGTGGCGTGCTGCTGCTCTGGTGCGCCGCCGAAGTGCGCCTTCGCCACCGCGTGCGCCGCCTGGGCGTGGAGGCGGTGGCCACGGTGGTCGCCGAGGACGACGCCCACGGGCAGCTGGACAGCTCGCCGCTGCTCTCCTTCCCGGTGCGGCCGCCGACGGAAGAATCGAACACGGGTTCGGGAAGGCTCGCGGAGCTGGTGCTCACCCGCCCACGCGGCCACACCCCGCTGCGGCGCCCGGGCCGCTTCGCCCCCGGGGCCCCGGTGCGGATCTGCTACGACCCCCGGCGCCCGAGCCGTGCGGTGCTGGCGGCGGGGGAGGTCGGCCGGGCCGTGGTCACGGACCTGCTGTGGAGCGCCCTCGGGACGGCCAGCCTGCTGGCGGGCGCCGCGCTGCTGGCGGCGGCCCAGCGCTGAGAGCGCCGATGCCCGCTGAGCGGTCGGGTGGGTCGAATATTCGTTGACAGATCTTGAAATCCGTCATTCCATCCTCCCGAACCCGCCGAAGCCCCCCTCCACGGGGCGCGAACCCGTGTCATCGGGTTACCGTTCGAGTGGCGTCGGTGAGCCCGGCAAGCGAAACAGCGGTATCCGTCCGTTTGACAAGGGTGGCCGGGGTACGGTCACACTCCGCTGGTGGGTCGTCGTACTGCGACGGCCCTCGGACGGTCGAGGGGTCGGGCGGAGCGCAGCCCGTGCTGCCGCCACCGCCCAGCCAATAACGACCGGGAGAGAAGAGCGAAGGTGTCCCCGAGCAGCGAGACCGCGCACGGACAGCGACTCGTCATTGTCGAGTCGCCGGCCAAGGCGAAGACGATCAAGGGCTACCTCGGCCCCGGCTACATCGTCGAGGCGAGCGTCGGGCACATCCGCGACCTGCCCAGCACCGCGGCGGAGGTGCCGGACAAGTACACCGGCGAGGTGCGCCGCCTCGGAGTGGACGTCGACCACGACTTCGCGCCGATCTACGTGGTCAACGCGGACAAGAAGTCCCAGGTCAGCAAGTTGAAGTCGCTCCTCGCGGAGTCCGACGAACTCTTCCTCGCCACCGATGAGGACCGCGAGGGCGAGGCCATCGCGTGGCACCTCCAGCAGGTGCTCAAGCCCAAGGTGCCGGTGCACCGGATGGTGTTCCACGAGATCACCAAGTCGGCGATCCAGGAGGCGGTGGCCAACCCCCGCGAGCTGAACCAGCGCCTGGTCGACGCCCAGGAGACCCGCCGCATCCTCGACCGCCTCTACGGCTTCGAGGTCTCGCCGGTGCTGTGGAAGAAGGTCATGCCGAAGCTCTCGGCGGGCCGCGTGCAGTCCGTCGCGACCCGTCTGGTGGTCGAGCGCGAGCGTGAGCGGATCGCCTTCCGCACCGCCTCGTACTGGGACCTGGTGGGCACCTTCGGCACCGGTCGCACCCCGGCCGATGCCGCCAACCCCGAGACCTTCGGCGCCCGCCTCGCCAGCGTCGACGGCAAGCGGATCGCCACCGGCCGCGACTTCGGCTCGGACGGTCTGCTGAAGGCCGGCAGCACCAACACCCTGCACCTGGACGAGCAGGCGGCCCGTCAGCTGGCCGCCGCCCTGGAGCAGACGGCGTTCGGCGTCCGCAGCGTCGAGTCCAAGCCCTACCGCCGCTCGCCGTACGCGCCGTTCCGCACCACCACGCTCCAGCAGGAGGCCAGCCGCAAGCTGGGCTTCGGCGCCAAGCGGACCATGCAGGTGGCCCAGAAGCTGTACGAGAACGGCTTCATCACCTATATGCGTACGGACTCCACCACCCTGTCGGAGACGGCGGTCTCCGCCGCCCGCGCGCAGGTCACCCAGCTCTACGGCGCCGACTACCTGCCGGACGCCCCGCGCACCTACGCCAGCAAGGTCAAGAACGCGCAGGAGGCGCACGAGGCCGTCCGCCCGTCCGGCGACCGCTTCCGCACCCCCGCCGAGACCGGCCTGACCGGCGACGACTTCAGGCTGTACGAGCTCATCTGGATGCGCACCGTCGCCTCCCAGATGAAGGACGCGGTCGGCCAGTCCGTCACCGTGCGGGTCGGCGGCACCTCGGCCGACGGCCGGGACGTCGAGTTCTCCGCCTCCGGCAAGATCATCACCTTCCACGGCTTCCTGAAGGCGTACGTCGAGGGCGCCGACGACCCGAACGCCGAGCTCGACGACCGCGAGCGCCGGCTGCCGCAGGTCACCCAGGGCGACCCGCTGGCCGCCGAGCGGATCACCCCCGAGGGCCACGCCACCAAGCCGCCGGCGCGCTACACCGAAGCCTCGCTGGTCAAGGAGCTGGAGGACCGCGAGATCGGTCGCCCCTCCACCTACGCCTCGATCATCGACACGATCATCCAGCGCCGGTACGTGTTCAAGAAGGGGACGGCGCTCGTCCCGTCGTTCCTCTCCTTCGCCGTGGTCAACCTGCTGGAGAAGCACTTCGGCCGGCTGGTCGACTACGACTTCACCGCCAAGATGGAGGACGACCTCGACCGGATCGCCGCCGGTGAGGCGCAGTCCGTGCCGTGGCTCAAGCGCTTCTACTTCGGTGAGGGCGAGGCCGGCGGCGCGGCCGGCGGTGCCGCCGAGGCCGGCAACGGCGACGGCGACCACCTGGGCGGCCTCAAGGAGCTCGTCACCGACCTCGGCGCCATCGACGCCCGGGAGATCAGCTCCTTCCGCATCAACGACGACCTCACCCTGAGGGTCGGCCGCTACGGCCCGTACGTCGAGCGCGCCTCCGAGGTCGAGGGCGAACCCGGCCTGCGCGCCGACATCCCGGAGGACCTGCCGCCGGACGAGCTGACCGTCGAGCTCGCCGAGGAGCTGCTGGCCAAGCCCAGCGGCGACTTCGAGCTCGGCCCGGACCCGGTCAGCGGCAACATGCTCGTCGCCAAGGACGGCCGCTACGGCCCGTACGTGACCGAGATCCTGCCCGAGGGCACGCCCAAGACCGGCAAGAACGCCGTCAAGCCGCGCACCGCCTCGCTCTTCAAGACCATGGCGCTGGACACGGTCACCCTGGAGGACGCGCTGCGGCTGCTCTCGCTGCCGCGCGTGGTCGGCACCGACGCCGAGGGCGTGGAGATCACCGCGCAGAACGGCCGCTACGGCCCGTACCTCAAGCGCGGCACCGACTCGCGCTCGCTCACCAGCGAGGACCAGCTCTTCACCGTCACCCTCGACGAGGCGCTGGCGATCTACGCCCAGCCCAAGGCGCGCGGCCGGGCCGCCGCCGCCCCGCCGCTCAAGGAGCTGGGCACCGACCCGGTCAGCGAGCGGCCGGTGGTGGTCAAGGACGGCCGGTTCGGGCCGTACGTGACCGACGGCGAGACCAACGCCACGCTGCGCAAGGACGACGAGGTCGAGACCATCACGCCCGAGCGCGGCTACGAGCTGCTCGCCGAGAAGCGGGCGCGCGGGCCGGTGAAGAAGGCGGCCAAGAAGGCCCCGGCGAAGAAGGCCGCCGCCAAGACGACGGCCGCGAAGAAGACGACGACGACCAAGACCGCCGCCAAGAAGACCGCCGCGAAGAAGACGACGACGACCAAGACCGCCGCCAAGAAGACGGCGGCGAAGAAGACGGCCGCGAGCAAGGCCACGGCCGCCGACGAGGGCTGATCCTCCGACGGCCGCACCGGGCCCGCGTCCCCCGCCGAGGGGGGCGCGGGCCCGATGTCTGTGCGGGGATCGTCACAAGGCGGTGATGAGCCGGGTCCGGAACCCCGTTCGTCTCTTTCCGGCCAACCCTCGACCGCTACGCTGACCGTATGACGAGCGAGGAGCAGCCCACCCCCAGCGCCGCCCCGGCCGCGGGAGCCGCCGGGCCCGACCTTCCCGAGGTCGCGCCCGCCGGGACTGCGGCCGACCGGGCCCGGGCCCTGCTGAGGAACCGCCCCTACCGGCGGCTGTGGACCACCCAGCAGATCGGCGGCACCGCCGACCGGCTCGGCCTGCTGGTGCTGCTCGCGCTGACCGTGATCGCCGCCGCCCGGGGCGGCCAGTTCGGTTCGCTGCCGCGCAGCCTCGCCGTCGCCCTGGCGGCCGTCCTGGCCGTACGGGTGCTCGCCTCCGGGCTGGTCGGCGTCGCGCTGCTCGGGCCGGTGCACCACCTGGTCACGGGCCGACTGGACCGGCGCTGGACGCTGTTCGGCGCCGACGCGCTGCGCGCCCTGCTGATCGGCCTCGCCCCCTGGTGGACGGTCTGGCTCGGCTCCGGGTCGAAGCCCTCCGGCGGCGCCACCTACGTACTGCTCGCCACCGTCTTCGTCACCGCCGCCGCCGAGGCCGTTCGGGACGTCACCCGGGCCTCCGTCGTGCCGGGCCTGCTGCCGCCGTCCAACCCCTACGCCCCGCTCGCCGAGCAGCGACCGGCCGCCGCCAACCTGGAGACCGCGCGCGGCCTCGACCGGTTCACCGGCTGGGTCACCGTGCCGCTGGCCGCCCTCGGCCTGATCGGCTTCACGCTCCTCAACAACATCGGCGCGGCCCTCGGCTCGGACTGGCTGCGCGCCCACCAGCTGACCTTCGCGGCGCTCGGCGCGGCCGGCCTCTTCGCCGCCGCTGCCGCCCGCACCTACGTCCAGCCGCTGCCCGGCGGCCGGGCGGCCGTGGCCCCGCACTCGCCGCTGACGGGCCTGCGCGCCCCGACCGATGCCGCCCCCGGCCCCGCGCTGGGCAAGGGCCGCACCGGCAGCGCCCCGTACTTCACCTTCGCCGTCGCCGCCGGCTTCGCCTCGATGGCGGGCGTCTGCTCGCTCGCGCTGCTGACCGCCGCCGAGCACCGCGCCGGGCCCATCGGCTACGGCCTGCTGGTGCTCGCCGCCGCTGGGGCGCCCGCGCTCGGCGCCCGGCTCACCCGGGCCACCCTGCCCTCGCTCTCGCGCCGCCGGCTGCTCGCCCTGGCGCTGATCACCGAGGGCGTGGCGCTGATCCTCGCCGGGCTGGTGCTGGACTTCGTGCTCGTCCTGCTGCTGACCGTGCTGGCCGGACTGGCCGCCGGGATCGTGGTCTCCGCCGGGCGCACCCTGCTCGCCCAGGAGGTCGAGGAGGCCCGGCTGCCGAAGGTCACCGAGCACCTGAACGCGGTGCTGACCGTGGTCGTCGGCGCCGCGCTGATCGCCGTGCCGCTGATCGGCGCCGCCTACGGGGACGTCGAGTACGGCACCGTCCAGCCCGGCTCGTTCACCTTCATCCACGGGGGTGCGGCCCTGGCCGTCTCCACCTCGGGACTGCTCACCCTGGTGCTCGCCGCCGTCGTGCTGCTGCGCACCGACGACCGTCGCGGCACCGCGCCGTTCGGCCGGGACCTCGTCGACGCGCTGCGCGGCGCGGGCGGCCCGGCGCCGCACCGGGGCGCGGGCACCGGCTTCTTCATCGCCCTCGAGGGCGGCGACGGCGCCGGCAAGTCCACCCAGGCGCAGGCGCTCGCCGAGTGGATCCGCGGCAAGGGGCACGAGGTCGTGCTCACCCGCGAGCCCGGCGGCAGCCCCGTCGGGCAGCGCCTGCGGGGCCTCGTCCTGGACGTCGGCAACACCGGGCTCTCCCACCGGGCCGAGGCGCTGATCTACGCCGCCGACCGGGCCGAGCACGTCGAGAACGTCATCCGGCCCGCCCTCGCCCGGGGCGCCGTGGTGATCACCGACCGGTACATGGACTCCTCGATCGCCTACCAGGGCGCCGGGCGCGACCTGGCCGCCACCGAGGTCGCCCGGATCTCCCGCTGGGCCACCGGCGGGCTGCTGCCCGACCTGACCGTCGTCCTCGACGTCGACCCGACCAAGGCCCGGGAGCGCTTCACCGAGGCGCTGGACCGGCTGGAGTCCGAGCCGACCGAGTTCCACCAGAGGGTCCGCTCAGGCTTCCTCGCCCTCGCCGCCGCCGACCCGGCGCGCTACCTCGTCGTCGACGGCAGCCAGGAGCCCGGCTTCGTCACCACCGCCGTCCGCCACCGGCTCGACCGCGAGCTGCCGCTCTCCGAGCAGGAGAAGGCCGCCCGCGCCGAGCAGGAGCGGCTCGCCCGCGAGGAGGCCGAGCGGCGCGCCGCCGAGGAGGCCCGCCGCCGGGCCGAGGAGGAGGCCGCCGAGCGCAAGCGCCAGGAGGTGCTGGCGCAGCTGCGGGCCGAGCAGGAGGAGAAGGAGCGGAAGGCCAAGGAGGAGGCTGAGCGGGCCGCCGCCGAGGCGCGGCGCAAGGCCGAGGAGGAGGCACGCCGCCGGGCCGAGGAGGAGGCCGCGCGGCGGGCCTCGGAAGAGGCGAAGCGCAAGGCCGAGGAGGACGCCAGGCTCGCGGCCGAGGCCGCCGAGCGTCAGCGGCTCGCCGAGGAGGCGGCCGCCCGGGCCGAGCTCCAGCGGCAGCGGGAGCTGGCGCGGGAGGAGCAGCGGCGCCGGGCGGAGGAGGCGCTGCAGCGGGCCGAGGAGGCGCGGCTGGCGCAGGCTGCCGCGCTGGCGGCGGCCGCGGAGGCTGCTGCCGCGGCGGAGAGTGCTGCTGTCGGTGCTGCTGGTGCGGGTGCCGCCGGGGCCGGGGAAGCGGTGACGACGGAGCTGCGGGCGGTCCGGGACGTTCCCCAGGACGCCGGGCCGCGTGCTGCGGCCGGCGCTGCGGGTGCTCGGGGCGGGCTCGGGGACGAGACGACGCGGGAGCTGTCGCTGCGGGACCGGCAGGCGGCCGCACGGGCGGCGGCCGACGAGACGGCCGTGCTGCCGAAGGTGCCGGCGGCCGACGAGACGGCGGTGCTGCCGAAGGTGCCGGCCGTGGACGAGACGGCGGTGCTGCCCAAGGTCGAGCAGGAGCGCGCCGAGGACCGGGTGCCTCCGGGGCTGTGGCGCGGGGAGTCGGTGGAGCGTACGCGGGAGATGCCGGTGGTGGGGGCGGAGGGCGCTTCTGCTCCTGCTCCCGTTCCGGCCCCTGCTCCGGCCAAGGCGAAGGCCCCGGCCCCGGCCAAGGCCCCCGCTCCTGCTCCGGCCGCCGAGCCGCAGCCGGTCGTCGAGCGGCCCCGGCCGGAGTGGGCCGAGGAGACGCCGATGGACGACCTGCCGAGCCTGACGGACACCCTGCTGGGCTCGCGGGACGAGTGGGCGCGCTGGGAGCACACCGACGACGACGGCGAGGACGCCTCGCGCGCCGACCAGCCCGGCCAGCCCGGCCAGCCCGGCCAGCCCGGCCAGCCCGGCCGGCCCGGCGAGGGCGAGGACGGCAAGGGCAAGGGCCGCCGTTGGGGGCGCAAGGGCTGAGCCCGGACACGAACGGACGGACGGCGGGCGGTGCCGTCGGGGCGGTGGTCCCGGCGGCGCCGCCCGCCGTTCGGTAGGGCGGGCCGCGCGTCGCCCGGACGGAGCAGTGGCTGTCGGAGCGGACACGTATGCTCGACGGCGGGTAAGGCGCCGGGTGCGCAGCCGTACGGAGCTTGGGAGCAGCAGTGGCCGTCTGGGACGACCTGGTGGGCCAGGAGCGGGTGGTCGAGCAGCTGACCGCCGCGGCCCGGGCGGCCGGGGCGGCGGTCGAGGCCGGTCGCGGGGCCGCGCCGGCCGAGGGCACGAACGCCTCCCTGATGACGCACGCCTGGCTGTTCACCGGCCCGCCCGGCGCCGGGCAGGTCACCGCCGCGCGCGCCTTCGCCGCCGCGCTCCAGTGCACCAGCCCCGACCTCGCGCTCGGCGGCACCCCCGGCTGCGGGTTCTGCGACGGCTGCCACACCGTGCTGGCCGGCAGCCACGCGGACGTCAAGTACGTGCGGACGGACGGTCTGTCGATCGGCGTCGGCGACATGCGTGACCTGGTCCTGCGCGCCTCCAGCTACCCGACCGGCGGCCGCTGGTCGGTGATCCTCGTCGACGCCGCCCACCGGCTCACCGAGGCCGCCGCCAACGCGCTGCTCAAGGGCGTGGAGGAACCCTCCCCACGCACCGTCTGGCTGCTGTGCGCCCCCTCCGTCCAGGACGTGCTGCCGACCATCCGCTCGCGCTGCCGCCTGCTGGTGCTGCGCACGCCCGCCTCCGAGGCCGTCGCCGACATGCTGGTCCGGCGCGACGGCGTCGAACCGGAGGCGGCGCGGCTCGCCGCGCTCGCCGGGCAGGGGGACGTGGAGCGCTCGCGCCGCCTCGCCGTCGACGAGCAGGCCCGCACCCGGCGCGCGGAGGTGCTGCGGATTCCGCTGGAGGTCGGCGACGTCGGGGGCTGCCTGGCCGCCGCGCAGCGCCTGGTGGACACCGCGAAGGCCGACGCCGAGACCCTCGCCGAGACCCAGGACGCCAAGGAGACCGACGACCTCAGGGCCGTCTACGGCGCGGCCGAGGGCAGCAAGGCGCCGCGCGGCATGGCCGGGGCCGTCAAGGAGCTGGAGAAGCGGCAGAAGAGCCGCGCCACCCGAACCCGCCGTGAGACCCTCGGCGTCGCCCTGCTCGACCTGCTCGGCTTCTACCGGGACGTGCTCGCGATCCAGCTCGGCTCGACCGGCGCGCTCGCCAACGAGGACCAGCGGCAGGCGCTGAACCGGGTCGCCCAGGCGGGCCCGGCGGAGGGAACGCTGCGGCGGATCGAGGCGGTGCTGGCCTGCCGGCGGGCGCTGGACCGCAACGTCGACCCGCTGCTGGCCGTCGAGGCGATGACGATGGCGCTGCGGGCGGGCTGACGTACCGTCGCGTCGTCCAGGGGCCCGGTAGGCCCTCCGGAGCCGGGGTTTCGTCCCACCTTCGAGTGAACGAGCGGTACGCGCCGGGCACACCCGCGTGTGACCGCGCGCCGGTTGTGCACGCTGGGGGCCGACTGCGCCCGGTGCCGGGGCGGTCGCCCAAGTACGGCGCCGGATCCCCTCCGGCGTCGGCCCTGCTCCCGAGGTGGTGCGTGCCGTGGTTCGTCCGCTCCTCGTCATTCCCCTGCTGGCGGCCGCCGTCGGCGGGATCTGGCTGGCGCGCGGTGCGCTCCAGCGCTGGCGCGACCTGCGGGCCGCCGAGACGTACGAACTGGCCGGGGACCGGTGGCCGATGCTGGTGCGGGCGGGCGGGGCGATGGTCTGCGGGGTGTGCGTCACCGCGTTGACGCTGCTCACCGCGCTCGGGGCCTTCGGCGGGCTCGGGCGGCAGGAGGAGCCGGTGGCCGATGCCGGCTCCTCGGGCGGATCCGGGGCCGGTGCTCCCGCCGCCGTACGGCAGCAGGCGGCGCCGCCGGAGGTCACCGCCGCGCCGGCCGCGCCGGCCGTGGCGAGTGCGGCGCCCGCGGTGGTCAGCCGGTTCGACAGCGTCGGGCACCCGGGCGGCGGCGAGCTGCTGCAGTCCGCCGTCCTCGGCCCGGACGGCAAGCCGCGCAACGTCCGGGTGTGGCTGCCGCCGCAGTACGCGAAGGAGCCGAACGCCCGCTTCCCCGTCGTCGTGATGCACGCGGCGACGCCCGGAAAGACCGCCGACGCGGAGGTCCCGGACGTCTTCGAGGGCATCGGCTCGGCACTGCAGACCGGCCGCGCCCGCCCGTTCGTCCTCGTCGCCCCCGAGGCCCCGAACGGCACCGCGCACCCCTGCGAGCTGGTCGCCGCCGCGCCCGCCGCCGTCTCCGACGACGCGACGCTGCGCACCACCATCGCCGGGGCCTTCCGCACCCTGCCGCCCGGCCCCGCCTCCTGGGGCACCCTCGGCGTCGACGGCGGCGCCCCGTGCGCGGCCGCCGCCGGGCTGGCCCGCCCCGACCTGTACGGGGTCGCCGCCGCCGTCTCCGGCCGCTACGACGCGGCCGCGCTCACCCAGACGGGCGCGGAGGCCCCGGCCGGCAGCTCGGCCAGGCTGCTGCTGGCCGCCGCCAAGGCCGACTCGGCCGGGCTGGACGCGGCGCGCAAGCTGCAGTCGGCGCTCAAGGCGGGCGCCGGGCCCGCGGCCAAGGCTGAGGTGCGGATCTCGGACAACGTGCAGGACTTCAGCCCGGACCGGGAGCGGCTGCGGCTCGTCCGGCAGGCGGCGCAGTACCTGGCGGAGACGCTGGCGAAGGCGTCCTGAGGGGGAGTCGTGCGGAGGGTTACGCTGCCCGGTGCCCGGGGTGGGTGCCGGGCAGCGGCGCGTCTTCGGTGGAGTCGGTGTGGAGTGGCCGGCGTCGGTGCAGTCGGTGTAGTTGGTGGCGTCGGTGCAGTCGGTGGCGTCGGTGGATCGGGTGATGGGAGCCGGATGAGGGGCAACGGGTGGGTCGCGGGGCTGGCCGGGGTGCTCGTGGTGGCGCTGGTGGCGGGCGTGTCGGCCGGGTGCACCTCGGGGCCGACCGGGGCGGACGGGGTGCGGGCCTCGGGCGGGGCGGGGGCGGGGGCGCTCTCCTCCGACTCGGCCGACACCTCCGCCTCGTCCACGGCCACGCCGCTGGAGCCGCTGCCCGCCGCCGTACCCGCCGCGCTCGCGCCGTACTACGCGCAGCGGCTCTCCTGGCAGCCGTGCGACGGCGGGTTCGAGTGCACCACCTTCCGGGTGCCGACGGACTACGACCGTCCGGGCGACGGGGACCTCACCCTGGCGGCGGCGAGGGCGCCTTCCGTACCGTCCGGAGCCGCCGCGGGGGCCCGGCTCGGCTCGCTGCTGCTGAACCCCGGCGGGCCCGGCGGCTCCGCCGTCGAGTACCTGGAGACGGCCGCCCGCACCTACGACGCCGGGGTGCGCGCCCGCTACGACCTGGTCGGCCTGGACCCGCGCGGCGTGGGCCGCAGCAGTCCGATCAGCTGCCTGTCCGGTGACCGGATGGACGCCTACACCTCCGTCGGCCTCACCCCCGCCGACCAGCGCGGGATCGACGCGCTGGTCGCCGCGGACAAGGAGTTCGCCGAAGGCTGCCGACAGCACTCGGGCGCCGCCCTCGGCCACCTCAGCACCGTCGAGGCCGCCCGCGACATGGACGTGCTGCGTGCCCTGCTCGGCGACGAGCGGCTCGCCTTCGTCGGCAAGTCCTACGGCACCTTCCTCGGCGCCACCTACGCCGGGCTCTTCCCCGGCCGCGTCGGGCGCCTGGTGCTCGACGGCGCCATGGACCCGTCCCTGGACTCCGTCAGCGGCAACCGCACCCAGGCCGGCGGCTTCGAGACCGCCTGGGCCGCCTTCGCCAAGGACTGCGCCAAACGCGAGGACTGCCCGCTCGGCCGAAGCGAGCAGCAGATCGGCGAACAGCTCACCGCCCTGCTCACCGCCGTCCAGGACCACCCGCTGCCCACCACCGACAGCGGCCGCCGCCTCACCGGCTCGCAGGCCACCACCGGCGTGATCCAGGCGCTCTACGCCGACTTCCTCTGGCCCAAGCTGCGCTCCGCGCTCACCGACGCCCGCGCCGGGGACGGCACCGGGCTGCTGAAGCTCTCCGACTCCTACTACGGGCGCGAGGCGGACGGCTCGTACCCCAACCTGATGTTCGCCAACACCGCCGTCAACTGCCTCGACCTGCCCGCCCCCTTCGGCTCGCCCGAGGAGGTCCAGCGGGCGGTGCCCGAGTTCGAACGGACCTCTCCGCACTTCGGCCGCGGCATGGCCTGGATGGCGCTCGCCTGCGCCTACTGGCCCGTCCGTGCCACCGGAGCCGCCCACACCATCCGGGCCGCCGGCGCCGCCCCGATCGTCGTCATCGGCACCACCAGGGACCCGGCCACCCCCTACGCCTGGGCCCGGTCCCTCGCCGGGCAGCTCGAGTCCGGGCGCCTGCTCACCTACGACGGCGACGGCCACACCGCGTACGGGCGGCGCAGCGGCTGCGTGGACGGCGCGGTCAACCGCTACCTGCTGACGGGGGAGGCGCCGGAGCAGGGCAAGCGCTGCGCGCGGTGACCGGAGCCCGGCTCAGGCGGAGGAGACGGCGAGCTTCGCGGCGAACCCGGCGAACAGGACGGCCACCCCGCTGGTCAGCGTCGCCGACAGCCGCTTGCGGCGGCGGAAGGCGCCCGCGAGGGTCGTGCCGGCGAATATCAGCACCGACAGGTACAGCACGCTGAACGTCTGCAGGATGCCGCCCAGCAGGGCGAAGGAGAGCGCGGGCTGACCGTAGGACGGGTCCACGAACTGGGTGAAGAAGGAGAGCAGGAACAGGATCGCCTTCGGGTTCAGCAGGCTGATCACCAGCGCCCGCCGGAACGGCCGCTCCCCCGCCTCACCCGCGGCCTCCTCCGCCCCGCCCCCGGCCTCGGCCCGCCGCTCCCGCCACAGCTGCCGGGCCGCGCGGAGCATCCCGAACCCGATCCACAGCAGGTACGCGGCCCCGCCGAACTTCACCACCGCGAACACCGCCGGATTCGCCTCCAGCAGCGAGGCCGCCCCCAACGACGTGAGGCTGATCAGCGTCAGGTCCCCGACGAACACCCCCGCCGCGGCCCGGTACCCCGTCCGCACCCCCTTCCGGGCGGCGACGGACAGCACGTACAGCGAGTTGGGGCCGGGCAGCAGGACGATGACGAGGGCGCCGAGGACATAGGTCGCCAGGTCGTTCACGCCGAACACGGAGCACTCCCAGGGTGGGGGCGGGTCGAGGGGGCGCTCATCGTAACGTCACACCACTGATCGATTGAAGCGACAACCACCCCCACCCCCACCCCACCCCCTCACCCACCCCAGCTGCGGACCACCTGCCAACCTGTGTAGACTGGCCCGCGTTGCCACCGCACGTGGCCACGGTGCCGCCTTAGCTCAGCTGGCCAGAGCAACGCACTCGTAATGCGTAGGTCGCGGGTTCGAATCCCGCAGGCGGCTCAGATGCGGAAGGCCCGGTCAGATCAGCTGACCGGGCCTTTTGGCGTTTGGTGCGCGGGGGGTGCGAGGGGATGCGGGAACCCCCCAGGGTGGGTGGCCTGGGGGGTTCTTGGGGTGGTGCGGTTACTTCTGGGTGAGGGTGCGGCCGTAGCGGTCGGTGTCGTGGAAGAAGTCGGGGATGGTGTTGAGGTCGCCGGTGGTGGAGACGGCGTCGTAGACGTGCTTGGCGACGACGAGGTCGAGGACGCCGAGGCCGAAGGGGGAGAAGATGACGGGCTTGTCGGCGGGCGGGGTGATGCGGGAGGCGAGGACGTCGTCGAGGGTGCCGGCGATGAAGTCGCGGTTGCCGGTGGCCTGTTCGGCGAGGTGGGGGGAGGTGTCGGCCTTGAGGCAGTGCTCGATGTCGTCGACCGCGTTCCAGGAGGAGAGGATGATCTCGGTCGAGAGGTCGCGCAGGGAGAGGTGCAGGACCAGGGGGTTGTGGGAGAACCAGGCCGGGTCGTGGACGTGGGGCTCGCCGGCGACGGTGGTGAAGACGACCAGGTCGCTGGAGCGGATCAGGTCCTCGGCGGTGGCGTGGATGGTGACGTCCGACGGCTGCGAGCGGCGCAGGTAGTCGGAGAAGCCCTCGGCGTGCTCGGCGGACAGGTCGTGCACGCCGATCTCGTCGAAGGTGAAGCCGGCCGCGGCCAGGTAGGTGTGGACGTAGCGGGCGATGAGGCCCCCGCCGACGAAGCCGAGGCGGCGCGGGGTGGTGCCGCGGGCCTCGCTGAGGGTGAGGGCGGCGAGGGCGGCCGAGGCGGCGGTCCTGGCGGCGCTGATGATGGAGCTCTCCAGCACGGCGAACGGGTAGCCGGTTTCGGCGTCGTTCAGGACCAGGACCGCCGAGGCGCGCGGGATGCCCGCGGCGACGTTCTCCGGGAAGCTCGAGATCCACTTGATGCCGTGCACGCCCACCTCGCCGCCCACGGAGGCCGGCAGGGCGATGATGCGCGAGGACGGCCGGTCGGGGAAGCGCAGGAAGTACGAGTCGGGGTTGACGGTCTCACCGGAGCCGTGCAGCCGGTACGCCTTCTCGACCGCCGCGATGACGGCCTTCTCCTGGCCGGCCGTGGCCTGGTGCACCTGGGCGCCGGAGATCACGGCGAACGTCGGAATGCGGGACAAGGTCACTTCTCCACAAGCTAGGAACGGGAACCCGGGAACGGGTGGGTCAGATGGTGAGGCCGCCGTGGACCTCGAACACCGAGCCGGTCACGTAGGCCGCACGGTCGGACGCCAGGAAGCCGACGAGTTCGGCGACCTCCTCGGGGCGGCCCAGCCGGCGCAGCGGCACGCTCTGCAGGATCTTGCCGATGGCGGCCTCGGAGGCGCCGCCCACCATGTCGGTGTCGATCAGGCCCGGGGCGACGGCGTTGGCCCGCACGCCGCGCGGGCCGAGTTCCTTCGCCAGGCTCTTGGTGAAGGCGATGATCCCGGCCTTGGACGCGGCGTAGTTGGACTGCCCGGCGTTGCCGTAGACCCCGGAGACCGAGGACAGGTTGATGACGCAGCCGCGGCCGCGCTTGGCCATGCCCGGCACCGCGGCCCGGCACAGGTGGTAGACGCCGTTCAGGTTGACGTCGATCACCTGCTGCCAGTCCTCGTCGCGCATCAGCACCAGCGGGCGGTCCCGGGTGATGCCGGCGGACGCCACCACGGTCTCCACCGGGCCCAGTTCGGCCTCGGTCTCGCGCACCCAGGCCCGCACGGCCTCGGCGTCCGAGGTGTCGCAGCGGGAGGCGACGACCTTGACGCCCAGCTCCTCGGTCTCCTTCAGCAGCGACTCGGCCGCGCTGTCGTCGGACCGGTAGCAGAAGGCGACGTCGTGGCCGTCCTGGGCCAGGCGCAGCACGACGGCCCGCCCGATGCCCCGCGAACCACCGCTCACCAGCGCGGTCATGACGTCACCTCGAGGAGTCGGAGCACGGCGACGGCGGCGGTGCCGTCGCGGTCCACGGCGGAGACGAGGGCCACGCGGCCGGCGGCCGTCGGGTCCTCCCCGGCGACCACGAGCAGCGCCGCGATCTGGAGGGAGGCGGACGCGGCGCCGGTGTCACCGAGCAGTGCCATCGACGGGATGCGGTCCAGCGCCTCGGCGGGCACCAGTTCGGCGAGCGCGGCGCGCTCGGCGATGCCCTCGGGGGTGGGGACGGCGGTGGTGACGGCGGCCCACACCTCCTCCGGCGCGACACCGGCCCGCTCCATGGCGCGGCGGGCACAGTAGTCGACGGTCGCCTGCGGGTCGTCGTCCACGTCGATCGCGGTGGCGACGGCCAGCACCGAGGCGAGCGGCGGCAGTTGGTTGGTGCCGGCCGGCTCGAGCAGCAGCAGGCCGCAGCCCTCGCCGAGCAGCGGGGCGGGCTCGCCGGGGGTGCCGGCGGCCTGCTCCAGCCAGCTGTTGGTGGGCGAGAACTCGTCGCCCGAACCGACCAGGCAGTTGTCGGCCCGGCCCTGGTCGAGCAGGCGTCGGGCGTAGTTGAGGGCGAGCAGCCCGCTCACCCGGCCGCCGCCGACCGTCGCGTTCGGGCCGCGCAGGCCGTGCCGGATCGCGGCCGCCCCTGCCGAGTGGTTCATGACGCAGCCGGGGATGAGGCCCACGTCGACGTAGAAGGGCCGCGCGTTGGTCAGCGAACCCCGGATGACCTCGGCCATGGACTCCTTGCCGCCCATGGTGGTGCCCATGACGACGCCGGTGCGGTCGTCGGTGCGCGGCACGGGGCCGCCGTCCGCGTCGACCAGCAGCTGGTCCGTGGCGAGCAGCGACATGATGGCCAGCCGGTCGAGCGTGTAGCTGTACTCCTGACCGAGCAGACCGGGACGGTCGAGGTCGGGGACCAAGCAGGCGTCGGGGCGGGGCAGCTTCTTGCCCTCGGGCTCGGTGCGGGCCGCGGCCAGCCCCGAGCGCACCCCGTCGGCGAACTCCCGCCGGGAGAGGCCGTGCGCGGAGACCGCCGACCAGCCGGTGATGACGGGACCGTCGGCCGGCAGGGTGGCTGCGACCGGGGAGGCGGACATCAGACACGCTCCTTGAGACTACCGAGCATCAGGACGGCGTTGTTGCCGCCGAAGGCGCTGGAATTGTTCTGGACGATCCGCACGTCGGCGGTGACCGCCTCGTTGGGGACGCAGTCCACCGGGCACTGCGGGTCCGTCTCCTGGTGGTTGATCGTCGGCGGGATGAACCCGTTGTGGATCGACAGCGCGCAGGCGGCGGCCGCCAGGGCGCTGGCGGCGCCCATGGAGTGGCCCAGCATGGACTTCAACCCGACGGTGCGGGGCGGGTTCTCGCCGTAGACGTCGATGATGGCGCCGGCCTCGGCGGCGTCGTTGGCGCGGGTGCCGGTGGCGTGGGCCGAGATGTAGTCCACCTCGTCCTTCTTGACGCCGGCGTCGGCCAGGGCGAGCTCCACGGCGCGGGCGACACCGTCGCGGCTGGGCGCGGTGGGGTGCTGCGCGTCGCAGGAGAGGCCGTAGCCCAGGACCTCGGCGTAGATGCGGGCGCCGCGGGCGAGGGCGGAGTCCAGGGACTCCAGCACCAGGACGCCGCCGCCCTCTCCGGTGAGGATGCCCTTGCGGTTCTTGTCGAACGGGCGCACCACGTCGGGGGTGATGGCACCGAGCCGGTGGAAGGTGGCGAACGTCTTGCGGCACGTGGCGTCGGCGCCACCGCACAGCGCGATGTCGGCCTCGCCGGAGCGGATGACGTCCAGGCCGTAGCCGATGGAGTAGTTGCCGGCCGCGCAGGCGGTGGTGAGCGTGACCGCCTCCGCGTCCCGTAGCCGCAGCTCGCGGGCGACGGCGGTGGAGAGCCGTCCCGAGCCCAGGCGCCGGGCCAGCACCGGGTCCAGTGCGTCGGGGGAACCGTCCCCGAGCTCCTGCTCGACGAGGACCCCGAGGTCGTGGGACTCGCCGTCGGTGGTGCCGATGCTGATCAGCACGTGCCGGTCGGCGAGCTCCTCGTCCGACAGTGCGGCGTCCTCGACGGCCTGACGGGCCGCCGCGACCGCGAAGTGCCCGGCGCGGCCGGTGTAGTCGAGCGGCATGTTGTGGATCCAGCGGGACGGCTCGAAGTCCTCGACCTCGGCGGCGTTCTTCCGCAGGAACCCGGTGGTGTCGACCCGGGTGAACGGGCGGGCCCCGGAACGGCCCTCCCGCAGCGCCACGGCGTACTCCTCGGCACCCGTGCCGATGCTGGAGATGACGCCGATGCCCGTGACAACGACGCGGCGGCGGCCCTGGGGCGCCGGCTGGGGAGCAGTGGACACGGGACTCCCTACCATCCCGCCGCGCGCGCCGTGACCCGGTGGATCGCGTCGACGTTGACCATCTCCGGCAGCTCCTCCATGTCGATCACGATGTTGAACTCCATCTCGATCGCGCTGAGGATGTCGATGAGCTTCAGCGAGTCCACGCCCAGCTCGTCGACCAGGTGCGTCGTGTCGCCGAGGGCGGAGGACTCGACACCGATCTGCTTCGCGACGATTTCCTTGATCTGAACGTGGTGCTCTGGCGTAACGGTGGACATGAGGGTTCTCCTTCGGGTTCGGTACTCGAGGCTCCGGTTTGTCCCGGACGCCAAACTAGGGGTCGCCGATGATTGCCAACTGACATCCCGCTGACGCTGGTTCAGCGCTCCACGGCGCGCCGGAAACCGCGCAGTGCGGTGGGGACGACGGCCAGCAGGACGACCCCGAGGGAGCAGGCGACGACGATGCCGGGGTGGTCCGCCGGGAACCCGGACGTGGGCCCGGTCGGCTGGTTCCCCCACAGGACGCGGCAGACGGTGATGACGGAGCTGACGGGGTTCCACTCGGCCGCCGGACGCAGCCAGCCCGGCAGTCCGCCGACCGCGACGTAGGCGTTGGAGAGGAAGGAGAGGACGACCAGGATCAGCGCTCCGGTGCCGTCGATCGCCTCCACGTTGCGCATGGTGGTGCCGAGCAGGATGCCGACCCAGAGCATGACGAACGAGAAGGCGAGCAGCACCGCGAAGCCGGCCGCGATCCGGAGCGGCCCTCCGTGGGGGCGCCAGCCGAGCAGGAGGCCGAGGCCGGAGACGGCCGCCAGTGCGACCGCCGAGGTGACCATGTCCGACAGGGCGCGGCCGACCAGCACGCTGCTGGCCGAGATCGGCATCGAGCGGTAGCGGTCGACCAGTCCGTCGCGCAGGTCGATGGCCACGCCCAGGGCGGTGGGCCCGACCCCGGCCAGGGCGACCTGGGCCGCGATCCCGGCCATGATGTAGTCCTCGTACGAGGCGACACCGGGAATGGTGATCGAGTCGCGGAACAGGTAGCCGATGGCGATCAGCATGACGGCGGGGGTCATGGTGACCAGCAGCAGCCTGGCCGGGGACCGGCGCAGGTGGCGCAGATGGCGGCCCGTGAGGACCGCGGTGTCGGCCAGGTAGGCTCCCAGCGCCGTCATGCCTTCTCGGTTCCTTCCGCGGAGGGGGTCTTGGCCGTGGCCGCGGCCCCGGTGAGGGCGAAGAACACGTCGTCGAGCGAGGGCCGGCGGACCTGGAAGTCGGCGGCGGTGACGCCCCGGCTGCGCAGCTCGGAGGCGGCCGACGCGACGTCGTCCAGCCCGTGTTCGAGCGGGACGCTGACCCGCAGGCCCTCCTCGTCGGTGGTGGGGACGCGGCCGCCGAGGGCGGCGAGGGCGGCCGCCGCGTCGGCCAGCTGCTCGGGCCGGGCGACGGTCACCTCGAGGCTGTCCGTGCCGACCTTGCGCTTGAGCTCGTCGGGGCTGCCCTCGGCGACGACCCTGCCGGTGTCGATGACCACGACGCGGTCGGCGAGCTCGTCCGCCTCCTCGAGGTACTGGGTGGTGAGCAGGACGGTGACGCCGTCGGCGACCAGGTCCCGCACCACCTTCCACAGCACCGTCCGGCTGACCGGGTCGAGGCCCGTGGTCGGCTCGTCGAGGAACAGCACCTCGGGCTCCCCGACGACGCAGGCCGCGAGGTCGAGGCGGCGGCGCATGCCGCCGGAGTAGGTGCCGACCGGGCGCTCGGCGGCGTCCAGCAGGCCGAAGCGGTCGAGCAGTTCCTGGGCGCGTGCCGCCGCGCCGCGCTTTCCGAGCCGCAGCAGCCGGCCGAGCAGGACCAGGTTCTCCCGGCCGGTCAGCAGGCCGTCCACGGCGGCGTACTGGCCGGCCAGGCCGATGCGGCGGCGCACCTCGCGCGGGGCGCGGGCGACGTCGTGCCCGGCGACCACGGCGCGGCCGCCGTCCGGCCGCAGGAGGGTGGCCAGGATGCGGACGGTGGTGGTCTTGCCGGCGCCGTTGGGGCCGAGCACGCCCAGCACCGTCCCGGACGGCACCGACAGGTCGACCCCGTGGAGGGCGGTGTGGGTGGCGTAGCTCTTGGTCAGCCCCTCGGCGAGGATCGCCGTGTCGGTGCCCATCGGTCAGCCCCGGTTCCGCAGGCTCAGCGGGCGCATGTCGGTCCAGTTCCGCTCGATGTGCTCGACGGCGGTGGCGCGGTCGGTCTCGTCGAGCGCGACGGTCCAGCCGTCGGGCCGGTCGGCGAAGGCCGGCCACAGCGAGTGCTGGCCCTCCTCGTTGACCAGAACGAGGAAGCGGCCCTCGGCGTTGTCGAAGGGGTTGCTCATGACGCGTCTCCCAGGCTGTCGGAGGTCGTACGGGTGGTGGCTTCGGGGGCGTTCAGCGCGGCCAGCGCGGCCAGCCGGTGTTCGACGACCCGGCCGATCTCGGCGGCGGGGCCGGGGCTCAGCATGTCCGGGTGGGCGCAGTGCACCGGGTGGACGTCGACGGCGCCGGTCACGAACCGCTCCCAGGTCTTGGTGCGGACCTCGAGGTCCTCGCCGTCCAGGGACCCGGTGGCGACGACCAGGGTCATCACGCCGTCGAAGGGCTCCGGGGTGTGGCCGCGGAACAGGTCGACGTTGGCGCGCATGACCGTGAGCAGCCGGACCAGGGCGGGCTCGTCGAAGGCCGCGAGCGGTCCGCCGGTGGTGGCGAGCAGGGTCGCCACGGCCGGGACGGTCGGGTGGGGCAGGGCGTCGGCGCCGATGCCCGCCTCGGTGAGGAAGTCCGCGAGGAACTCCTCGTCCGTGGGCTGGGTCTCGGGGGCGGAGTCCGGATAGGAGTCGAGGTTGGCGAGGAAGGAGACCTCCTCGCCCTCGGCGCGCAGCCGGACGGCCATCGCCTGCGCCACGATGCCGCCGTAGGACCAGCCGAGCAGCTGGTAGGGGCCGCTGGGCTGGACGGTGCGGATGCGGGCGACGTAGTCCTCGGCGACCGCGGCCAGGTCGGCCGGCGGGGCCTGGTCCTCGCGCAGGCCCGGCGCCTGGAGGGCGTGGACCGGCTGCTCCGGGTCGAGGTGGCGGGCGAGTTCGGCGAAGGGCAGTCCGAAGCCCAGGCCGCCGTGGACGCAGAACAGCGGCGTGCGCGTCCCGCCGGCGCGGATCGGCAGCAGCGGGGCGAGCATGTCGACCGGGCCCTCGGCATCGACGGTGCTTCCCGCCAGGGCCAGTTCCGCCAGGGTGCGGTACTGGAAGACGGCGGCCAGGTCGAGCCGCAGCCCGGCCTGCCCGGCGGCGTTCACCAGGCGGATGGCCTTGAGGCTGTCGCCGCCGAGGGCGAAGAAGCCGTCCTCGGGGCCGACCGCCGTGCGCCCGAGCACCTCGGCGGCCGCCGCGCAGAGCACGCGCTCGGCCGGGGTGCGGGGCAGCGCGGGCGCCTCGCTCAGCGTGGCCGGGGCGGGCAGGGCCGCCGTGTCCAGCTTGCCGTTGGGCGTCAGCGGCAGCTCCGGCAGGAGGACGAACGCGCCGGGCACCGCGTGGGCGGGCAGCGTCGCGCCGAGGTCCCGTCGCAGGTCCGCCGGTTCGGGGGCGGCGTCGGGGTCCGCGGGCACCAGGTAGGCGACGAGCAGCCGGTCCCCGGAGTCGTCGTCCCGGACGGTGACGGCGGCGCGGGCGACCGCGGGGTGCGCGGCCAGGGCCCGCTCGATCTCGCCGATCTCGATGCGGTAGCCACGGACCTTGACCTGGTGGTCGCTGCGGCCCGTGAAGTGGAGGCGGCCGTCGACGTCCCAGCGCACCAGGTCGCCGGTGCGGTACATCCGGGTGCCGGGCGGGCCGAAGGGGTCCGCGACGAAGTTCCCGGCGGTGAGCCCGGGGCGGCCGAGGTAGCCGCGGGCGAGCCCGTGGCCGGCGACGTACAGCTCGCCGACGGCGCCGTACGGGACGGGCCGCAGGGCTTCGTCCAGGACGTACACGGCGGTGTCGCCGATCGGCAGCCCGATGGGGACGGAGGACGCCTCCGGTGCGAGCGAGTGCACCTGGTGGACGGTGGCGATGACGGCCGCCTCCGTCGGACCGTAGGCGTCCACCACCTCGGTGCCCGGCAGCGCCCGGCGCAGCTTGCGCACGTGCTCCGCCGAGACGGCCTCGCCGCCGGTGAGCAGCAGCCGCAGCGGGGCGAGGCAGGTCGGGTCGAGGTCGGTGATGACGTTGACCAGCCGCGGGGTGATCAGGGAGACGGTGACGCCGGTGTCCCGCAGCAGCGCGCCGAGCCGCTCGGGGTCGGCGGGGCCGGGCGGGTTGACCGCCAGCCGGGCGCCGTGCGCGAGGGCGGTCCACACCTCGAAGACCGAGGCGTCGAAGGCCGGCGAGGCGTTCCACAGGAACGTGTCCGTACGGGCGAAGCCCAGCTCGGGCATGCCGTGCACCAGCCGGGCGGTGGCCCGGTGGGAGACGCCGACGCCCTTGGGGGTGCCGGTGGACCCGGAGGTGTAGATGACGTAGAGCAGGTCGTCCGGGTCGGGCTCGCCCGCGGGGGCGGTCGCGGGGCGGGTGTCGATCTCCGCGCGGACCTGCGGGTCGTCCAGGCGGACGGTGGTGCAGGTGCCGTCCGGGTCCGCGCCCGCCGCCGCCTCGGCCAGGGACTGCTGGGTGAGCAGGAGCCGGGTGCCGCTGTCGGTGACCATGTGGTGCAGCCGGGCGGCCGGGTAGGCCGGGTCGAGCGGCAGGTAGGCGGCGCCGAGCCGGGCCGTGGCCAGCATGGCGACGACGGCGTCCCGTCCGCGCTCCAGGCACAGCGCCACCACGTCGCCCCGGCCGACGCCGTGGGCGGCGAGGTGGTGGGCGGTGCGGTTGGCGGCGGCGTCGAGCTCGCGGTAGGTCAGGGAGCCGTCGAGACGGCTGCCCCCGCCGGTGGCGAACTGCACCGCGGCGGCCTCGGGCGCGGCGGCCAGGTGGGCGTCGAACAGGGCGGTGACGGTGGTGCGGACGGTGTCCACCGGGCTCTCCCCGAGGGTGCCCAGGTCGCGCCTGGTCCCGGGGGTGAGGACCTCCAGCCGGGAGAGCGGGCTGGAGGGCGTCTCGATGGCCGAGGCCAGCAGCTGCAGCAGCGCGGAGGCCAGGCGCCGTACGGTCCGCTCCTCGAACAGGTCGCTCGCGTACTCGACGGCCAGGTCGATCCGGTCGGCCGTCGGGTCCGAGGTCAGCTGGACGAACAGGTCCCATTTCGCGGTGGTGCCCGCGGCGGGCACCGGCTCCATGGTCAGGTCCGTGCCGGTGTCGGGGACGGGGTCGGCGTCCCGGCAGTCCAGGATCACCTGGAACAGCGGGTTGCGGGAGAGCGAGCGCTCCGGCTTGAGCGCCTCCACCAGCCGCTCGAACGGCAGGTCCTGGTTTCCGTAGGCGGCCAGGTCGAACTCCCGGACCCGGCCCACGAGTTCGGAGAAGGACGGATCGCCGGAGGTGTCGGTGCGCAGCACCAGGGTGTTGACGAACATGCCGATCAGGCCGTGCAGCCGGGCGTCTCCGCGCCCCGCCACCGGGCTGCCGACGGGGATGTCGGTGCCGGCGCCGTAGCGGGTGAGCAGGGCCGCGAGCGCGGCCTGCGCCACCATGAAGACGCTGGTCCCGGCGTCGCGGGCGAACGACCGCAGCGAGCGGACCAGTTCGGCGGGGACGGGCAGGTGCACCGTGCCGCCGCGGTGGGTGGCGACGGCCTGGCGGGGCCGGTCGAAGGGCAGCGCGGTCTCGACCGGCAGGCCCTCCAGCGCCTCGCTCCAGAAGGCGAGTTGGCGGGACACCTCGCTCTTCGGGTCCTGCTCCGAGCCGAGCAGCCTGCGCTGCCAGAGCGTGAAGTCGGCGTACTGGACCGGCAGGGGCTCGAAGGCGGGGGCCCGGCCGGCGAGCCGGGAGCGGTACGCCTCGGCCAGGTCGTTCGACAGCGGGCCCAGGGACCAGCCGTCGGCCGCGATGTGGTGCAGCACCAGCGTGAACACGTGGTCGTCGGGCGCCAGGGCGAACAGCTTGGCGCGCAGCGGCGGCCGGGCGGAGAGGTCGAAGCCGCGGACGGCCTCGGCGGCGAGCGCCTGCGGCAGCTCCTCCTCGGTGCAGTCCACCAGCGGCAGCGGCAGCTCGACGGCCTCCGGGGCGAGCACGCGCTGCTCGGCGCCGGTGCCGTCGCCGCCCTCGACGGCCGCGAAGACCGTGCGCAGGGACTCGTGGCGGGTGACCAGGTCGCGCAGCGCCGCGTGCAGTGCCCCGACGTCCAGGGTCCCGCGCATCCGCACGCCGAAGGGGATGGAGTACAGCCCCTCGGGCACGCCGAGCCGCTCCAGGAACCAGAGCCGTTCCTGGGCGTGGGAGAGCGGGACCGAGGCCGGCCGCTCCTGCGCGACCAGCTCGGGCAGCTGCGGGAGCTCCTCGCGGCCGGTGCCGGTGCCGTCTCCGTCGCCGGAGCGGGTCAGCAGCGAGGCCAGGGCGGCGGCGCTGGGGGCCTCGAAGACGTCCCGCACCGACACCGGGGTGCCGAGCCGCGCCCGGACCAGGTTGGCGACCCGGGCGGCGAGCAGCGAGTGCCCGCCGAGGGCGAAGAAGTCGTCGTCGGCGCCGACCCGTTCGAGGCCGAGCACCTCGCCGAGGATCGCGCACAGCTCGCGCTCCTCGTAGGTCTCCGGCAGCCGTCCGGCGCCGGTGTGCTCGGGGGCGGGCAGCGCCTTGGCGTCCACCTTGCCGTTCGGGGTGACGGGCAGCGTGGGGAGCTCGACCAGGGCGGCGGGCACCATGTGGACCGGCAGGGTCGCGGCGGCGTGCTCCCGCAGCTCCTCCAGGTCCAGGACGGCGCCGCCGCGCGGCACCACGTAGCCGACCAGTCGGCGGTCGCCGGGCCGGTCCTCGCGGACGGTCACGGCCGCCTGGGCGACGGACGGGTGGGCGCCGAGGACGGTCTCGATCTCGCCGAGCTCGATGCGGAAGCCGCGCAGCTTGACCTGCTGGTCGGCGCGGCCGACGTAGTCCAGCGCGCCGTCCTCCAGCCGGCGCACCACGTCGCCGGTGCGGTACATCCGGGCGCCGGGAGGGCCGAACGGGCAGGCGGGGAACCGGTCGGCGGTCAGGCCCGGGCGGGCGTGGTAGCCGAGGGCCAGCCCGGGGCCGGCCACGTACAGCTCGCCGGCCACGCCGGTGGGCACCGGGCGAAGGGCGGAGTCGAGGACGAAGAGCCGGAAGGCCGAGACGGCGGTGCCGATCGGCGGCTTGCCGGCGCCGCGCAGCGGCTCGCTGACGCTGGCGCAGACGGAGGTCTCGCTCGGGCCGTAGGCGTTGCACAGCTCGACGCGGCCCGACCAGCGCTCGGCCAGGGCGGCCGGAAGGGCCTCACCGGCGGTGAACAGCCGCAGGTCGGCGGGGAGTTCGGCGTCCTGGGGCAGGCCGGCCAGGACGGTTGGCGGCAGCACCGCGTGGTTGATCCGGTGCGCGGCGAACAGCCGGGCCAGGGCCTCGCCCGACATCCGGCTCTCCGCCGTGGCCAGCACCATGGCGCCGCCGGTGTAGAGCGAGGCGCACAGCTCCCACACGGTGGCGTCGAAGCTGAACGAGGCGAACTGCAGGGCCCGGGCGCCCGGGCCCGCGTGCAGCCGGGCGGCGTGGTGGACGGCCAGGTTGACGGCGCCCTCGTGCGGGACGACGACGCCCTTGGGGCGGCCGGTCGAGCCGGAGGTGTAGACGACGTAGGCGGGGCTGCCCGGCTCGGCGACGCGGGTGCGTGCCGGCTGCGGGGCCTGCTCGTTGCCCTCGTCGCCCTCGGCGCCGGGCAGGTCGAGGTCGACCCGCCGGGCGGCGCAGCCCTCCGGCAGCACCGTCCCGGAGGTGGTGACGACGAGGGCGGGGGCCGCGTCCTCGAGCATGAAGGCGATCCGCTCGGGCGGATAGGCCAGGTCGACGGGCAGGTACGCGGCGCCGGTCTTGAGGACGGCGAGCAGCGCGACGATCATGTCGGCGCCGCGCGGCAGGGCCAGGGCCACGAAGGCGCCGGGGCCCGCGCCGGAGCCCTCCAGCCGCCGGGCCAGGGCGTCCGAGGCGGCGTCGAGCTGCCCGTAGCCCAGGGTCAGCGCCGCGGCCGGGTCCTCCGGGCGGCCCTCGTCCGGGACGATCAGGGCGGGCGCCTGCGGGTTCTGCCCGGCGTGCCACCGGAACAGCTCGTGCAGGGTGGCGCCGCGGGTGAAGTCGTCGCGCAGGTCCGGGCCGGCGCCGAGGCCCTCGGGGACCTCGCCGTTCCCGCCGAACCTGGCCAGCAGGGTGTCGGGGTCCGCGGCCGTGCGCTCCAGGGTGTCGGTGAACAGCTCCAGCGCCCGGGCGGCCGTCCGGGCGCCGTCGCCCTCCTCCTCGAAGGCGCTGGGCGCGTGGGCGAGGGCGAAGTCCAGCCCCTCGCCCGGCGTCACGGTCAGGCCCAGCGCGAAGTGGGTGGCGGTCCGCACCTGGATCTCGTCCAGGATGAGGCTGCCGTCGGAGGGCATGGCCTCGGCCATCGGGTAGCTCTGGAACGCGATCGCGGTGTCGAACAGCTCGCCGCGCAGACCGGCCGCGGCCTGGACCTCGGCGAGCGGCAGGTGGGTGTGCGGCAGCAGGTCCACCTGCTGCTCGGCCATGGCCCGGATCAGGTCGGCGACGGTGCGGTCGGGGCGCAGCTCGGCGCGGACGGGCACCGTGTTGGCGAACAGGCCGATCATCGTCTCGACGCCCGGCAGTTCGGCGGGCCGGCCGGAGGTGACCGTGCCGAAGACCACGTCCTGACGGCCGGACAGGTAGCCGATCGTCACCGCCCAGGCCGCCTGTACGGCCGAGTTGAGGGTGACGCCCTCGGCCGCGCACCAGGAGGAGAGGGCCCGGGTCAGCTCGGGGGAGAGGGAGGCCGAGCCGACCTCGGGCAGCTCTCCGCCGGTGTGCTCGACGGAGCGCGGCGCCAGGCGCAGCGGCCCGTCCAGCCCGGCCAGGTTCTTGGCCCAGGCGGCGCGGGCGGCGTCCTGGTCCTGCCCGGCCAGCCAGCGCAGGTAGGTCTTGTACGGGACGGGCTCGGGCAGCGGCTCGGGCCCGGCGAGGCCCGCCAGGGTGAGCAGCTCCTGCGCGGCGAGCGGCATCGACCAGCCGTCGAGCAGCAGGTGGTGCACCGACCAGAGCAGCCGGTAGCGGCGCCGGCCCATGCAGATCGCGGTGAAGCGCATCAGCGGCGGGCGGGCCGGGTCGAACCTGGCCTGCCGGTCCTCGTCGGCGATGCGGTCGGCCGCGATCTGGCGCTTGCGGTACGGAAGATCCGTCAGGTCCAGCTCGCGCCAGGGCACCTGGACGGAGTCCTGGTCCAGGACCACCTGCACGATCTCGCCGTTGCGGCGCGGCCGGAAGCAGCTGCGCAGGTGCGGCTGGCGGGCCAGCAGGGCCGCCGCCGCCTCGCGCAGGCGGTCGACGGGCAGGTCGCCCTCGACCCGCACCGACAGCTGGAGGATGTACGGGTCGGGGCCGCTGCCCTCGGCCGCGAGGTAGTGGAGTCCCTGCTGGAGCGGGGAGAGCGGCAGTGCTTCGACGATCCTCGGCTTCCCGGTCACAGTATGTCCTCGTTCAAGTCGATCTCCATAAACGCGAGTTCGTCGTCGTCCAGGGCCAGCAGGGGCTCGTCCGCGGCGGCGGGCTCCTCGGGCCGGTCGGTGCCGTCGGGCCGGTGCGCCTCGGCGAGCTCGGCCAGGGCCGCGACGGTCCGGCCGGCGAAGACGTCCTTCACGGCGAACACCAGGCCCTCGAGGTGCGCCCGGCTGACCACCTGGATCGCCCGGATGCTGTCCCCGCCGAGGGCGAAGAAGTCGTCGTTCGCACCCACCTGTTCCACGCCCAGGACCTCCGCGAAGACGGCGCACAGCGCCTCCTCGCCGGGGGTCCGGGCCGCGCGTGGCGCGGTGTCGGCTCCGCGCGGGGTGCCGGGGACGGCCGCCGGGGCCGGGAGTGCCGCGCCGGGTGCGGGCTCCAGCGGCGTGCCCAGGCGGGCCAGCGTGGTGTCGGGGGCGGTGGCGGCGAGGTGCAGCAGCGCGGTGAAGCGCTCGGTGAACGCGGCCACCTGGTCGCGGTCGAAGGCGGCGGGCAGGTAGTCCAGCCGCAGCTGCAGCCGCTCGCCCTCCGGCAGGACGGCCATGCTCAGCGGGTGGTGCCGGGCGTCGCGCGCCTCGGCGTGCACCACGCGGACCTTCTCCGTGTCCGTGGACGCTCCGGACCCGATCGGGAAGTTCTCGAACAACAGCACCGTGTCGAACGCCTCGCCCACCAGCCCGGCGGCGCGGTGGATCTCCGCCACACCGAGGTGCTCGTGCGGCAGGAGTTCGGCGCGCTCGTCCTGGAGGGTGCGCAGCAGGGCGCCGAGGGTGGCGTCCGGGTGGAGCCGCACGCGCACCGGCACGGTGGTGAGGAACATGCCCACCATCGACTCGATCCCGGGCACCTCCGCGGGCCGGCCGGCCGTGATCGCGCCGAACACCACGTCCGGGGAGCCGGTCAGCTCGCTGAGCAGCAGCGCCCAGCAGCCCTGCACCACGGTGTTGACGGTGAGGCCCGCGCCGCGGGAGGCGGCGTGGAGGCGGGCGGTGAGTTCCTCGTCGAGGTCGAGGTGCAGGGACTCCGGGAGGGAGACGGCCTCGGCGACGGCCGCCGGGGCGACCAGCGTCGGGCCGGGGAGATCGGCGAGCGCCGCCTTCCAGGCGTTGCGGGCGGCCTCGCGGTCGCGGGAGGCGAGCCAGGCGTAGTACGAGCGGTGCGGGGCGGGCCCGGCCGGCTCGGGCACGGTCCTGACCTCGGAAGCCTCGCTCTTCCCGTCCTTCTCGCCGTCTTCGGAGTACTCGGCGAGCAGGCCGAGCAGTTCCTCGACCAGGATCGGCATCGACCAGCCGTCGACCAGCAGGTGGTGGCAGGTCCACAGGAAGCGGAACTGCTCCGGCCCGGTCCTGATCAGGGTGAAGCGCAGCAGCGGCGACGCCGCCAGGTCGAACCGGCGGGTGCGCTCCTCCTCGGTCAGGCGCGCGGCCTCGGCCGCCCGCCCGGACTTCGGAAGGTGCGTCAGGTCGACCTCGTGCCACGGGAGTTCGGCGTCCGAGGGGATCAGCTGGACGGGATCGCCCGAGGCGCGGTGCAGGAAGACGGCCCGCAGCGCCGGGTGGCGCCGGAGCAGGGTCCGGCCTGCGGCCCGCAGCGCGGCGGGGTTCACCTCGCCCTCCAGGTCGGCGGCGATCTGCAGGGTGTAGACGTCGACCGCGTCCGGATCGGCCTCGTGGTGGAACACCATCCCCCGCTGGAGCGGGGTGAGCGGCAGCACGTCCGAGAGCGCCTGGCCCGCGGTGAGCGCGGGGTTCGCCGAGGTCAGCGCGGCCTCGTACGTCTCGACCTCCTCCTGGTCGAGAGCGACCAGCGGGAAGTCGGACGGGGTGGCGCCGCCCGCCTCCGGGGAGAGGGCGTACTCGGTCAGGGCGCGCAGCGCGCGGAACCAGGCGTCGGCCAGCTCCGCGACGGACTCCCGGTCGAGGATGCCGTTGGCGAAGGTCCAGTTGGCGACCAGGTGCGGGCCGTCCGCCCGGTCCTCGGTAGCCGGGGTGAGTGCGAGGACGTGCTCCAGCGGCATGGCCGGCTGCATGCCGGTGCCGACGATGCCGTCACCGGTGACCGGCGACCAGAGCACGTCCTCCCGGGCGTCGAACCGGCCCATGTAGTTGAAGCCGAGCTGCGGCCGCGGGTACGCGGAGAGCAGCCGTGCGGCCTGCGGGTTGAGGTGGCGCAGCAGGCCGTGGCCGATGCCGTGCTCGGGCACCTCCCGGACCTGCTCCTTGATCAGCTTGACCGCCCGGCCGAGCGCCTCCTCGGGGCGCGGGCCCGGGTCGAGCCGCACCGGGTGGATGCTGGTGAACCAGCCGACGGTGCGGGAGAGGTCCTGGCCGTCCGCGAGCTCCTCGCGGCCGTGGCCCTCCAGCTCGATCAGCGTGGCGCTCGACCCGTCGCCGCAGCGCTGGAGGCGCCACTCGGCGACGGCGACCGCGAGGGCGGTCAGCAGCACGTCGTTGATCTCGGCCCGCAGGGCCGCGGGGACGCTGGTCAGCAGCAGCCGGGTGACCTCGGGCGGGAGCTCGACGCGCAGGGTGTCGGCGGTGGCCTTCACGTCGCGCGCCGGGTCCAGCCGGCGGGGGCCGAGCAGCGGGTCGGCGCCGGTCAGGACGCGCTCCCACAGGGCCAGTTCGGCGCCGCGCACCTCGGTGCGGGCCTGCTCGGTGAGCAGCTTGGACCAGGCGCGGAAGGAGGTGCCGACGGGCTGCGGCTCGGGTCGGCGGCCCTGGGCGAGGGCGTCGCAGGCGGCGGCCAGGTCGGTCAGCAGGATGCGCCAGGACACCCCGTCCATCACCAGGTGGTGCGCGACCAGCAGCAGGATCTGCTCGCCCGGCTCCGCGGAGGGGCCGGGGATCAGGACGGCGCGGATCATCCGGGCCGCCGCCGGGTCGAGCCGGTTGCGGGCGGCCGCGGCCTGCCGGTCGATCAGCTGGAGCAGCGCCGACCGGTCCCCGGCGGGACGCTCGTCCGACAGGGCGAGGACCAGGCCCTCGTCGGCCGGGACGGCGCCGCGCGGGAGCACCTCCATCTGCCACAGGCCGGGGGAGGGCTCGGTGAGCCGCGTCCGGAGGGCGTCGTGGTGGTCGATCAGGGCGTGCAGCGCGGTGGTGAGCCGTGCGGCGTCCAGTCCGGCGGGGACCCGGACGGCGATGTGCTGGCTGAAGCCGGCGGCGGGGCCGGTCGTCGAGCCGGTGTCCTCCTGGAGGCGGGCGGCGATGGGGGTCGTGTCGAGCACGCCCACCGGCTCGATCTGCCCGCTCTGCCGGACGGACTGCCCGTCGGCGGGGCGGGCGACCTGGGCGAGGACGCGGGCCGTACGGCCCGTGAACACGTCGCGGGTGCTGAGCACCAGGCCCGCGCGGCGGGCCGCGCCGACCACCTCGATGGCGCGGATGCTGTCGCCGCCGAGGGCGAAGAAGTCGTCGTCCGCGCCGACCCCGGGCAGGCCCAGGACCTCGGCGAACACCGCGCCCAGCGTCTGCTCCGCGTCGGTCTGCTGCGCGTCGGTCTGCGGCACGCGGGCCGCGGTGACCGGTCCGGCGGGTGCGCTCGCGGCCGGGGCGGCCGCACCGGGCTTGGGCAGCGCCTTGCGGTCGACCTTGCCGTTCGCGGTCAGGGGCAGCGCGTCCAGGACGACCCACCAGCCCGGCACCATCCAGCCCGGCAGCACGGCGCCGACCCGGTCGCGCAACAGGTCCGCGTCGACCTCGCCCGGGGCGGCGGCCACGTAGCCGGCCAGCCCGGAGCCGTGCGCGACGACCACGGCGTCCAGGACGCCGGGCACCGCGCGGACGGCGGCCTCGATCTCGCCGAGCTCGACGCGGCGGCCGCGGACCTTCACCTGGAAGTCGCGCCGTTCGACGAACTCCAGCTGCCCGTCCCGGCGCAGGACCACGCGGTCGCCGGTGCGGTACATCCGGGTGCCGCCGCCCGCGAACGGGTCGGCCGGGAACACGGAGGCCGTCCGGACCGGGTCGCCCACGTAACCGCGGCCCACGCCGACACCGCCGACCCACAGCTCCCCGGGCACGCCGACGGGCATCGGGCGCAGCCCGTCCCCGAGGACGTACAGCCGGGTGCCGCGCACGGCGCGCCCGATCGGGATGCGGCCGGCGGCGGCGTCCTCGGCGGTGACGAAGGCGTGCGTCACGTCGTCGGAGCACTCGGTCGGCCCGTAGGCGTTGACCATGCCGATCGACGGGAAGCGGGAGTACCAGCGGGCGACCAGGTCGGCGGGCAGGGCCTCGCCGGTGACCATCAGCTGACGCAGGCCCGGAAGGCGGGGGGAGTCCCCGCGGGCGTCCCACAGGTCGAGGGCGGCGCGCAGCAGGGAGGGCACGACCTCCAGCACGGCGACGCCCTCGTCGACGGCCAGGGCGAAGAGGGCGTCCGGGTCGGAGGCCGTCTCCGGGCTGGCGATGACGGTGCGACCGCCGACCAGCAGCGGGGACAGCAGCTGCCAGACGTGCACGTCGAAGGTGAGCGGGGCGTTGGCGACGACGCCCTCGCCCGGCTGCAGGGTCAGGTCGTCGACCTTGGCCCACAGGTGGTTCAGCATGCCGGCCCGGTGCACCATGGCGCCCTTGGGGCGGCCGGTGGAGCCCGAGGTGAACATCACGTAGGCGAGGTCCTGGCCCGATCCGACGGGCAGGGGAACGGCCGGGCCCTCCGCCGCCCGGTCGTCCGACTCCAGTTCGAGCGGAAGGACGAGGACGTCCCCGGCCAGCTCGGCGGCCTCCCGGCCCTGCTCCTCGAAGCCCTGGCCGACGAGCAGCGCGCGGACCCCGGCGTCGCTCAGCAGCGAGGCCGTACGGGCGGCGGGCGCGGCGACCTCCAGCGGCAGCCAGGCGGCGCCCACCTCCTGGCTTGCCAGGATCGCGGCGACGTAGCCGGCGCCGGGGCGGGTCATCAGGGCGACCACGGTGTCCGGGCCGCAGCCCGCCTCGCGCAGCCGCTCGGCCACGCCCTCGATGCGGCGCTGCAGTTCGGCGTGGGTCAGCCGGCGGGTGCCGTCGACCACGGCGATCTCGTCGGGGGTACGGGCGGCAGCGGCCCTGATCAGGCCGATCGTGTCGCTCGTGTCGCTCGGTGCACGGTCACTGCGCGCCTCGTCGCCCCGCGCGTCGTTGCCCTGCGCCTGGGCCGACTGCGCCGCCTGGAGGTCGGGGGCGATGAGCATGCCGCTCGGCTCCCCGTCCAGGACCACGTCGACGCGGTCGACGACGGTCGACCCGGGGCAGCTCGCGAAGGCGGCGAGGAAGGCGCGGAACCGGGCGGCGTGCGCGGCCAGTTCGTCGCCGTCGTAGAGCTCGCTGTTGCCGTCCAGGTGCAGCTCGAGGGAGCCGTCGCCCAGGTTGAGGACGGTCAGGATCAGGTCGTTGACGATGCCGGTGGACAGGTTGACCACCTGGCCGCGGCACGGGCCGAAGTCCAGGACCGGGTCCTGGTCCAGGACGTTGACGAAGGGTCCGAACGGGCGGCGGTCGTCCGAGCGGAAGCCGAGGTCGCGGCGGATCTGCTCGCCGCGGTAGCGCTGGTGGCGCAGCGCGTTGGTCATCTCCTTCCAGGTGGCGCGGAGCAGCTCGTCGCGGGTGGCGCCGTGGCGCAGCGGTACGGCCAGCGGGAGGTAGTTGGCGACCATCCCGGGGATGCCGCGGGCGGCGGCGCCGACCCGGCCGGTGACGGGCAGGGTGAGCAGCGGCTCCTCCAGGCCCGTCATCCGCTGCACGTAGGCGGCCAGCGCGGCGGAGACCAGGACGGCGGGGGTGACCTTGGCGGCGACGGCGGCGGTGCGCAGCTGGTCCGCGGCGGCGGTGTCCAGCGACTCGGTGCGGCGCAGCGCGATCAGGCCGGGGGCGGGCTCGCGGGTGGAGAGGGAGGACGGCTCGGGCGATCCCGCGGTGAGGCGGTCGGTCCAGTAGGCGCGGTCCTTCGCGAGGCGGGGCGACTCGCGGTAGGCGGCCTCCGCGTCCAGGAGCAGCCGGAACGGCGGCAGCGCCGAGGAGGCGAGGCCCGCCTCGTCGCCGCCGTCCACGAGGTGGCTGTAGATCGCCGCGAGGCGCGGGTGAACCAGGCTACGGCTGTAGCCGTCGCACAGGATGTGGTGTCCGCACAGGTAGAGCCGGTGGTGCTCGGGGCCGAGGCGCAGCAGCGCGTTGCGCGTCAGCGGCGGCTCGGCGGCCTTCATCGGCAGGTCCAGGTCACGGAGCATCCACGCCTCGGAGGCGGCCACCGGGTCGGCCTCGGCGGAGAGGTCGACCCGCGTGAGCAGGTCGTCCTCCACCGGGGCGACGACCTGGCGGGGCACCCCGTCGTGCTCGCTGAAGCGCACCCGCAGGCCCTCGGCCTCCATCGCCATCCGGCGCAGGGCGCGCTCCAGCAGGGCGGGGTCGAGCGGGCCGTGCAGGTCGATGTAGTCGCCCTGGGCGTAGCCGAGCGGCCCGGTCGCGAACTGCTCGTCGTACCAGACCTCGGACTGGGCGCCGGTGAGCGGCAGGTGGATGCCAGGGGACACGGTCATCGAGCTGATCGCCCTTCGTTCCGCTCCTCGCCGACGGCCAGCGCCGTGTCGCCGAAGGTGTCGCGGACCCAGTTGTCGTCGTACAGGGTGTCGAGATAGCGCTCGCCCAGGTCGGGGGCGATGGTGACGGCCGTGGTGCTGCGGTCGGCGCAGTTCTCCTGCATCCAGGCCAGGGCACCGGCGACGGCCGTACCGGTCGATCCGCCGAAGTGGTAGCCGTTGGCGGCCAGTTGGCGGCAGATCCGCACCGTGTCCTGCTCCTGGATGTGGACGACGGTGTCGACGTAGGACTCGTCCAGGAGACCGGGGCGGATGCTGGTGCCGAGCCCGGGGATGTGCCGCGGGCCGGGGACGCCGCCGAAGGTGACGGAGCCGACGGAGTCGACGGCGACGACCTTGACGCCGGGGCGGTGCTCCTGGAAGTAGCGGGCGCAGCCCATGAGGGTGCCGGTGGTGCCGGCGCCGATCACCAGGACGTCGAGCTCGGGGAACTTGGAGGCGATGGCGGGCCCGGTGGTGCTGTAGTGGGCCATCCAGTTCCCCGGCGCCTCGTACTGGTTGAGCCAGACGACCTTCTCGTCGGCGGCGCACATCTCCTGCACGTAGCGGATGCGGGCACCGAGGAAGCCGTCGACGGGGTGCGGCTCGGTGATGGTGTGGACCTCGGCGCCGAACGCCTGCATGGTGCGGCGGGTGGCCGCGTTGCAGCGGGAGTCCGTCACGCAGACGAAGCGGTAACCGCGGTTGGCGGCCAGCATGCTGAGCGCGACGCCCAT
Organism: Streptomyces sp. NRRL WC-3742; assembly: GCF_000720635.1. GTDB lineage: Bacteria > Actinomycetota > Actinomycetes > Streptomycetales > Streptomycetaceae > Kitasatospora. The sequence continues at coordinate 35,763 of NZ_JOCF01000039.1, forward strand.
GTTCCCCGAGGAGGACTCGACCAGGGTCGAGCCGGGGCCCAGGACCCCGGCGGCTTCAGCCTGGGCCACGATCTCGCGGGCGGCCTTCAGCTTGATCGATCCGGCGAAGTTGAACCCCTCCACCTTCAGGTAGAGGTGTCTTGCGAAGATCGGATGCAGATCGACGAACAGATCGCTGACGTCGAATTCGTGCGGCGCAGATATGACAGGCATTGCGAAGCTCCCGGCCGTCGGCGGTACGTCGTGACGTCGACAGCTAGAAGGTTCCATCGCGGCTCTGACTGGGCGCTGACACGTTGCTGACGTGATGGCGGCCTTCGCTGACACCATGCTGACGCGACGGAGCCGAGGAGGCTCCGCTCCTTCGCTGGATGTACTGTTCGGGCGTCAGGACACCCTTGGATTCGGCACCTCGACGGGCGCCGCCGGGACTCGGGGGGAATGCCGTGCACATCACGATGCTGGGACCGCTGCGGGCCAGGAGCGGAACGGAAACCGCCGCTCTGGGTGCGAAGAAGGCCCGCATGGCGCTGACCGTACTGGCCCTGCGTGCAGGCCAGGTGGTCGGTTTCGACGAACTCATCGACGAGCTGTGGGGCGAGGCCCCGCTCAAGAACACGCGCAACTCGCTCCAGGGCATCGTCGCCCGGATGCGCAGGTCGCTCGGGCGCATCGGACTGGACGGCACCGACCGGGGCGTGGTGCGCACGGTCGGCAACGGCTACGTCCTGGGCATGCCCGCGGACCGGCTCGACGCCAACCGCTTCCTGCAGCAGGCGAGGGAGGGTCGCGACCTGATCGGGCACTCGCCGCGGAAGGCCGCCGAACTGCTGCGCGGCGCACTGGCCATGTGGTACGGGCCGGCGCTGGTGGACATCGCGGACGGGCAGCGCTGCCGCGCGGCCGCGCTCCGCCTCGACGAACAGCGCAGGATCGTCCAGGAGGACCTGATCGCCGCCCAGTTGGAGGCCGGCGAGGCCGGGGCGGTCGTACCGGAACTGAAGCAGCTGCACGCCGAGCACCCCGAACGGGAGCGGCTCAGCGAGCAGTTGATGATCGCGCTCTACCGGACGGGCCGGCAGTACGAGGCGATCGACACCTTCCACCGCACGCGCCGGCGGCTCGACGCCGAGATGGGGCTGCTGCCCAGCCTCCACCTGCAGCGGCTCTACCAGGCGATCATCACCCAGGACGCCTCGCTGTCGCACTGAGGGAACACGCTGACGGCAAACGCTGACGCAGAGCACGTGGGGCGGGTACCGAGTCCCGGTACCCGCCCCACGTGCTGTTCCAGAGGTGTCAGACCGCTTCGCCCGCGACCACCGGGGACTTGACGCCGCCCGCCTCGCCCGCGACCGCACCGGTCGTCGCCTCGGAATTGGTGTGCAGCTTGGACGGCCACCAGACCCACCGGCCCAGCAGGGCGATCACCGAGGGCAGGACCACGATCCGGATCAGCGTCGCGTCCAGCAGCACGGCGCAGGCCATGCCGACACCCAGCTGCTTCATCTCGATGAAGGTCAGCGAGGCGAACAGGGCGAACACCGAGATCATCACCAGGGCGGCGCCGGTGACCACGCCGGCGGAGCGGGTGATGCCCTGCTCGACGGCCTCACGGACGGACAGCCCGTTCTGGGCCGCCTCGCGGATCCGGCCGACGACGAACACGTGGTAGTCCATCGACAGCCCGAGCAGGATGACGAACAGTGTCAGCGGCAGCCACGCCACCACCTTGCCCGTCGAGTGGAAGTCCAGGATCTTGTCGGCCCAGGTGTGCTGGAAGACCAGCTCCAGCACACCGAACGAGGCGCCGGCGGAGAGCACGTTGAGCACGACCGTGACCAGGGCCAGCACGATCGACCGGAAGGACAGCGCCGTGACCACGAAGGTCAGGGCCAGGGCGAACCCGAGGACCCAGGGCATCTTGTCGACCACCTGGGCGCGGTAGTCCACGTCGTAGGCCACGTCGCTGCCGCCGACCGCCCACTTCACGCCGGGCACCTTGCCCACGGTGGCGGGCACGAGGTCGGTGCGCAGCCGGCTCAGGGACTCCCGGGCCTCCGCGGAACCGCTGGTGAGCTGGGTGCCGATGGAGACGGCGGCGTACTGGCCGTCGTGCGAGGTGTTGACCTCGGGCGGCGGGGTGGAGGTGAACAGCGGGTCGTGGGAGGCGCGCTCCACCAGGGTGGCGATCGCGGTGCGCAGCTCAGCGGCGCCCTCGGCCGGCACCTGGGCCACGACCAGCTGGGTGTTGGACTGGATCGGGAAGAACTGCGTCAACCGCGCCTCGGCCTGCATGGCGGGCATGTCCCTCGGCAGGTCGTCCACGCCGGTGGCCTTCAGCTGCAGGTGCATGGCGGGGACCGCCAGCGCCACCAGCGCGACGGCGGACAGCAGCAGGCTGATCGCCGGGTGCTTCAGCGCCGGACGGAGCAGGGCGGACCACACCCGCCCGTTGCTGCGGCCCTGCAGGCGCCAGATCAGCGGCACCCGCGGCCGCTCCAGCGCCCGGCCGAAGATGATCAGCATGGCCGGAAGCACGGAGAGCGAGGCGGACATCGCGATGGCCACCACCAGGATGCTGCCGGTCGCCATGGCCGTGAAGGCCAGGTTCCCGCCCAGGTAGAGCGCCGCCATGGAGAGGATCACGACGGTGCCGGAGACCACCACGGAGTGGCCGGAGGTGGCGGCGGCCACCTCCACGGCGTCGATCTTGCCGAGCCCGCGGGCCCGCTCCTCGCGGTAGCGCTTGAGGTAGAACAGCGAGTAGTCGACGCCCACGGCCATGCCCATCAGGACGATGAGCTGGCTCACCGCGCCCGGGTCCGGGACGAGCTGCGAGGCGGCGCCCCAGAGGCCGAGGCCGGCGAGGACGGCGGACAGGCCGAGCACCACGGGGACGCCGGCGGCGACGATGGCGCCGCAGACGAACATCATCACGATGAGGGTGACGGGGAAGCTCAGCAGGGTCGCCTTCCCCACCTGCTCGTCCAGCAAGGTGTTGAGGGCGGCCTTGATGGTGTCGGGGCCGACCAGTTCGACCCGTACCGAGGGGTTGGCGTCCTGCGCGGTCTTCACCGCGTCGAGCAGCGGCTGCACCCGGTCCGGGGCGGTGTCCTGCTCGCCCTTCATGACCACCGGCACCAGCACCGCCTGGCCGTTGGCCGACGGCACCAGGTCACCGATCGAGGCCACGTCGGCGACGCCCTTGAGGCGGCCCGTGGCGTCCGTGGCGGCGCGCTCGGCGGCCTGCTTGTCGAGGTCGCCGTGGAGGGAGGTCACCAGCAGTGCCTCGGTGGGCGGCTGCGTCAGGCCGCCGGCCTTGGCGAGCGCGGTGGCCTGCGCGGACTGGCCGATCGCCAGGTCCGTGTTGGTGGCGGCCTTCGTGCCGGTCTTGCCTCCGACGGTGAGCGCGAGCCCGACGAAGAGGACCCAGATCACCACGGCCCACCACGGGTGCCTGGCGCTCCACCGCGCCATTCTCGTCAGTACGTTCTGGTTAGCCACGTCCGCTCCTAATTTCTCGCGGGCTTCCGCGAAAGCGACCTGCATCATCTGGGCGGTGGAGAAGCAAGACGAGTCCAGGTGCTCCAAGTGCCGGCCCGCGATGGGCATCCCGGCACCCGCCTTCGGAACTTCACGCTATCGATCGGCAGTCATGACCACGCGGGGGAAAGTTCCCTGAGGGAGGTGGACTTTTCTCCCCTATTCCCTGCGGCCGGGGGAAGCCAGGATCGAACCGCGAGCCGGATAGGTCCTGAACCGATCAGGGCCACGGCTCCGGCGTACCCCCGTGTCGGAGCCAGATCCGCAACGCGCCACGGACCGTCCAGGGCTCCGCCGCCGCCCTGGACGGTCAGTTGGCCGTCAACGCCCTGCACCAGCAGACCCAGCCCCTGGGTGAGGCGGCCGCCCTCCGCCTTGACGCAAGCCTCCTTGCGCGTCCACAGCCGTGCGAAGACCGCCGCTCGCTCCTTTGCCGGAGCAGCCGCCACGGCGGCGAACTCCGAGGGAGGGAAGTGGCGTTCGGCGATCCTGGTGACGGCGGACGCCTCGCCCAGGCGCTCCACGTCCACGCCGACCGGGCGGGGCGCCAGGGCCACCAGGGCGATGTCGTACGAGTGGGACAGGCTGATGAACAGCCCGTCCTCTCCCTCGACTTCGGGTTTCCCGTTCGGGCCCCGGGTGAACCGCACGGCCTCGGGCGGGCAGCCCGTCCGCGCCCCCACGACGGCGCGCAGCGCCGCGTGCGCGGTGACGAAGCGGGCCCGGTCGAGCGCGTCCCGCAGGAGGCCGGCGCGGGCGCGCTCCCCGTCGTCGAGGTACGCGTCGAGCGCGGGCGGAGGCTGCGGTTCCGCGCCCAGCGGAACGGTCCACACCTCCACACACGCGGCGTCGATGGCTGTCATGGGGGACAAGGTCCACTGGTCGACTGACACCGCGCTGACCCCCCGCTGACCGGCGGCTGCGGGCGCTTGCCACTGCTCGGCGCGGCCCATCAGGATGTGCGCCGTGACAACCTTCCCGAGCGTCGAAGAGTTCACCGCCGCCACTGGCGAACACCTGGGCCACAGCGACTGGGTCGAGATCACCCAGGAGATGGTCGACCGCTACGGCGCCGTCGTCGGCGACGAGCAGTGGATCCACACCGACACCGAGCGCGCGGCCGAGGGCCCCTTCGGGGGGACGGTCGCCCACGGCTACCTGACGCTGAGTCTGCTCTCCGCCATGACGGAGACCATCCTGACCATCGACGGCACCCAGCACATGATCAACGTGGGCCTGGACTCGGTGCGCTTCCAGCGGCCGGTGCGCGTCGGGAAGCGGATCAGGGCGGGCGCGACGCTGACCAGCGCCCGGAAGCTGCCCTCCGGCTGCCTGTTCGGCCTGCGCATGGAGGTCGAGGTGGAGGGCGAGCCGGGTGTCGCCTGTGTCGCCGAAACCCGTTCGTTGGCCGTCCCGTGGCCATAAGGTGGATTTTCCTCCCCTGCGGTGGCCGATCACCGTTCCGATAATGGAGGGCAGCGCATCAACGAGGGATGCGGGACCCCAGGGGGAACCGGATGAACGACAGGCAGTACGGCGCATCGATGATCGGGCGCACGCAACTACCCTCCACCAGTGAGGCGATCACCGGTGTACGGCGCTCCCTGGCGCTGTTCAAACTCTCCCTGTGGGCCATGGTGCTCGGCGTCTGGCTGGCCACCGTCTACAGCTTCCTGGCCACCGGCCTGACGGTGGGGCTGCTGCCGGGCACCCAGCGAGCCGTCCGCCGACTGGTGGACCGGCACCGGGAGTTGGCGCAGCAGTGGTCCGGCGTCGCGGTGTCCTCGAACTACCCCCCGATCCCGGAGACCCGGCAGGGGCCGGCGCTCCACGCCCTCCTCGTCGCGCGGCACAACCAGGTCTGGCGTGACTGGCGGTTCGTCGTCGTCGACCCGCTGATCGGCGGCGTGATCGCCTCGATCCCGGTGGCGCTGCTGCTCAGCAGCGTCTGGGGATTCGTGGCCGCCGTGATCGGCCCCCAGGTCTCCGAGGACCTGGGCAGCATCTGGTACATGTTCATCCCCGTCGAGGGCCCGATCACCGCCGTGCTGGCCGTCCTGCTGGCCGTCGCCACCGCCCTGCTCGCCCTCTGGGACGCCCCGCGCACCGCCCCGCGCCATGCCCGGTACCTCGCCCGCATCCTGGCGCCGAGCGCCGACGAGGCGATGGCCCAGCGCATAGAGCACCTGACCACCACGCGCTCCGACGCGATGGACACGCAGATGGCCGAGATCCGCCGCATCGAGCGCGACCTGCACGACGGCGCGCAGGCCCGGCTGGTCGCGATGGGCATGACCCTCAACGCCGCCGAGCGGCTGCTCAAGACCAACCCGGACGCGGTGGCGGGCCTGCTCGCCGAGGCCCGCGAGTCCTCGACCAAGGCGCTGGACGAGCTGCGGGACCTGGTCCGCGGCATCCACCCGCCGGTGCTGGCCGACCGGGGCCTCGGCGACGCGATCCGCTCCCTCGCCCTGCTCTGCCCGCTGGAGACCGAGGTCACCATCGACCTGCCCGGCCGGCCCGAGCCGCCCGTCGAGTCCGCCGCCTACTTCGCCGTCTCGGAGATCCTCACCAACGCCGCCAAGCACTCCGGTGCCCAGCGCGCCTGGATCGACGTCCGGTACCAGAACGGCATGCTCCGGATGGACATCACCGACGACGGGCGCGGCGGCGCCGACCCGAACCGGGGCACCGGACTGCGGGGGATCGAGCGTCGGCTGGCCGCGTTCGACGGCATCATGGCAGTCAGCAGTCCGCCGGAAGGCCCGACCCTGATCACCATGGAGTTGCCGTGCGCGTTGTCCTCGCCGAAGACCACTTCCTCCTGAGGAACGGCCTGGTTCAACTGCTGACCGCCTACGGACACGAGGTGGTCGAAGCGGTCGACAACGGCCCCATGCTGCTGCGGGCGCTCACCGAACTGCGCCCGGACGTCGCGGTGGTGGACGTCCGGCTGCCGCCCGACTTCAGTGACGAGGGCCTGCGCGCGGCCGTGGAGGCGCGCACCCGGGTGCCCGACCTGCCGATCCTGCTGCTCTCCCAGTACGTCGAGCCGCTCTACGCCCACGAGTTGCTGACCACCGGCTCCGCGGGCGTCGGGTACCTGCTCAAGAGCCGGGTCACCAACGGCGACCAGTTCGTCGACGCCGTCGAACGGGTGGCCGCGGGCGGCACGGCGATGGACCCGGAGGTCATCCAGCAGCTGCTCACCCGCAAGGTGCGCGACGAGCGCCTGACCGCCCTCTCCGGCCGCGAGCGCGAGGTCCTGGAGTGCCTGGCCCAGGGCCGCTCCAACGCCGGTACGGCGGAGGCGCTCTACATCTCGGAGAAGGCCGTGGCCAAGCACATCGGCAACATCTTCACCAAGCTGGGCCTGCCGCCCACCGAGGCCGACAACCGCCGCGTCCTGGCCGTCCTCGCCTACCTCGACCACTGACCCGGCTGCCCGAGGGGGCCGCCGGCGCCGGGTGGCGGCCCCGTCGAGAACAAGCCATGTGACGTCTTGTCATGGACGCGCGTAGAACGAAGGCGTCGGCGGCCCCCTGGTGAGGAAGAGAGGGTGCCGCCGACGCCTGCGCGCTGGTGCACGGGGCATGCTGCCCATGCCCCGGTGAACTACAGCGAGGGGTCCTGCATCAGGATCGCCTGGTAGAGGTGGTGGAGGCGGCGGCTCGGCTTGAGCCCGAGCTCGTCGTCGAGCCACTTGCGGGTCCGGTGGAAGATGTCCACCGCTTCCGACTGGCGACCGCACCGGTACAGAGCGATCATCAACTGCTCACTGAACCGCTCCCGTTCGGGATACTGACCGAGCAGCTGCTTCAGCTCGGCGACGACCGTTGCGGCCTCGCCGGCCTGCAGCTGAGCGGAGATCAGATCCTCACGGGCGGTCTTGCGCTGTTCGTCGAGCCGCAGCGCGACGGCGCGGCACCAGGGCCCGTCGCTGGTGTCCAGCAGGGCCGGTCCGCGCCACATCGCCAGTGCGCCGCGAAGGGTGTCCATGGCCTCGTACGGCCGGTCCTTGACGAGGTTCGCGCCCTTTTCCGCCGTGCGCAGGAAGCGGTACGCGTCGACCTCCTGCTCCGAGACGTCCAGCATGTAGCCGTTGTCGACGGTGCGGATGAGTTCCTGGTCCGGCCTCTCCAGGCCGAGTTCGGCCAACGACTTGCGCATGCGCTTGACGTTGGCCTGAAGGGCGTTCCGTGCGTTCTTGAGCGGCGCCTCCCCCCAGAGTTCGTCGATCAGTTCGTCGAATGCGACCACCTGGCCGGCGTTGAGCGCCAGCATGGTGAGCATCACGCGGTTCTTCTTCGCCCGTAAGCCCACGGTTCTCCGACCGTCTCCGATCAGCAGTGGGCCCAATATGGAGATGTGCACCAAATTCCCCGTCCCTAGCGGTGAACTCAAGCCACAAGCTGTCCTGTTTGCAACCTCACGCCCGCCAACAGAGGTCGACATTGTTTGGAACGTCCTGCAAATGGGGAAAGCCTGGGTATCACTCGCGCGCTCAAGTATCCGACGTGCGCGCCTCGTCCGGCCATGTACCTTCGTACATGAGTTGGTGAACTTGTGCCACCAGTCCGGCCTGCAGCCGTGACTCCACTCCCAACTTGGCCAGGATGCTGGCGACGTGGGCCTTCACGGTTCGTTCGGTCACGTGCAGCCGGTCGGCGATGCCCCGGTTGGAGTGCCCGGAGCCGATCAGGTCGAATACCTGCCGCTCCCGCCCGGACAGTGTCCCCACCCGGGTGAGTTCCGCGCGCCAGCGCGCCGACGCGAGGCCGCCGTCACCGTGCAAGCCAACCGCCCCCTGCTTCGCGTCCGCCACGAGAACCGCAGCCGCGCCCCCTTCTCCCGGCATGCCCTCCACATGCCGACGAACGCGCTTGCGACTTCACAACTCCCGTAACAAACCACCACAGTGCGGGTGCCGTCAAACCCCTACTCGCCCCTGGTCGCGAACGCGTGCACGCACGATCGGCCGGGCACAGGCTCTGGCCTGGGCCCGGCCGATCGCCGTGACGATCCTGCTACGGAAGAGTCGTACGCGCCGTAGTGGCTGCCGTCGCCGCCGCGACGATCGCGGGAATCCTCGGCGCGAACCGGGTGCCCTGCCGGGCGAGCCGCGAGGGCCACCACGTCTTCCAGCCGAGCAGGGTGATCACGGCCGGCAGCACCACGATCCTGATCACCGTCGCGTCCAGCAGCACCGCGCAGGCCATGCCCACGCCCAGCTGCTTCATCTCGATGAAGTTGAGCGAGGCCAGCAGCGCGAACACGCAGACCATGACGACGGCGGCGCTGGTCACCACCCCCGCCGTGCGGATGATGCCCTGCTCCACGGCGTCCCGCAGGGACAGTCCGCCGCGCGCGGCCTCGCGGATCCGGCTGACCACGAACACGTGGTAGTCCATCGACAGCCCGAGCAGGATGACGAACAGCATCAGCGGCAGCCAGGCCACCACCTTCCCGGTGGACTGGAAGTGCAGCAGGTCCTCCGCCCAGGTGTGCTGGAAGATCAGCGCCAGCGCGCCGAAGGAGGCCGCCGCGGAGAGCAGGTTGAGCACCACGGTGATCAGCGCGAGCACCACCGAGCGGAAGGCCAGCATCATGACCAGGAACGTCAGCGCCAGCGCCACCCCGGACACCCAGGGCATCTTGTCCATGACGTTCGCCCGGTAGTCCACGTCGAAGGCCACGTCACTGCCGCCCACCGCGAACTGGGCGCCCGGCACCGCGCCCAGGGTCTGCGGGGCCAGCTCCTTGCGCAGCCGGTTCAGCGAGGTGCGGGCCTCCTCGGAGCCGCTGGGGAAGCGGGTGCCGATCGCGACCGTGGTCACGGTGCCGTCCGCCGAGGAGACCACGGCCGGCGCGGGGTCGTGGACGAACAGCGCGTCCCGCTCGGCCCGTTGGACCAGCAGCGCCACCGCGATCCGCAGCTCGTCCGTACGCGAGGCCGGGACGCGCACCGCCACCGTGTGGGTGTCGGACTGGCTGGGGAAGGACTTCGTGAGGCGCTCGTTGGCCTGCATCGCCGGGATCGAGCGCGGCAGGTCGTCGATCCCGGTGGCCTTGAGCTTCAGCCCCAGCGCGGGCAGGGCGAGGACCAGCAGCACGGTGACCGAGGCCACCAGGGCCACCACCGGGTGGCGCAGCGAGGGCCTGAGCATGGTCGACCAGAGCCGGGGCTTCACCCCGCTGCCCTGGCGGGTCAGGCGCCACACCAGCGGCACCCGGGGCGCGTCGAGGTACCGGCCGAAGCGGGAGAGCATCGCGGGCAGGACGGTGAGCGAGGAGATGATGGCGATGGCCACCACGATGACCGCGCCGGTGGCCATCGACTCGAAGGCGAGGTGTCCGCCCAGGTAGAGGGCGCCCATGGACACCATGACGACCACCCCCGAGACGAGCACCGAGTGCCCGGAGGTGGCCGCCGCGATCTCGATGGCGTCGGTGCTGTCGGCTCCCAACGCCCGTTCCTCGCGCTGTCGTTTGAGGTAGAACAGCGAGTAGTCCACGCCTATCGCCATGCCCATCAGCACGATGAACTGCGTGACCGGGCCCGGGTCGGGTATCGCCTGGGAGGTGACGCCCCACAGGCCCAGCCCCGCCAGCACCGAGGACAGGCCCAGCACGACGGGGACGCTCGCGGCGACGATGGCGCCGAAGACGAAGACCATGACGAGCAGCGTGACCGGCAGGCTCAGGACGGTGGCCTTGCCGAGGTCCTTGCTCAGCATCTCGTTCAGCCCGGCCCGGATCGTGCCGGCGCCGACCAGCTCCATCCGGACGTCGGAGTGGTCGGCGTGGGTGCGCTCCACGCTGTCCAGGAGCGGCTGTACCCGGCCGGCGGCTGTCTCGGGGTCCCCGTCCAGGGTGACGGGGACGAGCACGGCCGAGCCGTCCGGGGAGGCGACCTGCTCGCCGACCGCCTCGACGCCCTTCACGGTCGCCAGGTCGCGGGCGGCGTCCGAGGCGGCGGAGCGGGCCCGGGGGAGGTCGATCCGGCCGCCGTTCCAGGCGGTGACGAGGAGGTTCTCCACGGCGCGGTCCTGGAGGCCGCCGCTGCGGGCGATCTGGGCGGCCCGGCCGGACTCGCCGATCGCGAGGTCGGAGTTGGTGGCCTGCCGGGTGCCCGTCATGCCGCCCAGGACGAGGGCGCCCACCACGAACGCCACCCAGAGCGCGATCGCCCACCAGGGGTGGACGGCGCTCCACCGGGCGGCCCTGGTGATCACGTTCCTGCCTTCCACGATCACGTTCCCCTCCTCACGAAGACGCACCCGGAATGCGGAGCGACGGGCCGACCCTCGTGAATCTAATGACGCTCCGGCAGGCGGGCACGGGTACAACTTCGCCGATTCGAAGGGGGGTTTTCTCTACCTGACAGCTACCTGACACCCGGAACGTGCGCCGCGGCGAGCATAGTTACCGGACGGTACAGGATACCGATACCACATCAGCACCTAAACGCTGAAGGGCAATTCACCAATCGGTGCTACCGATTCGGCATATGTCCCCGGCAACCAGGTTTCCACAACCTGCCACACCCCTCGCCGAACGGTCCCACCGGGCCCTGGGGGCCTCAAGGGGCCTCGAGGGGCCTCGAGGGGCCCAGGACGGCCGATGGGTCGGGCGGGGTCCGACCGGTCCGGCGGACCTACGCGCGGCCGATCTTGCCGTTGTGCAGGCCCTGGAAGAGGTTGAGCTTCTGGATGGTGCGAGTGCCCTCCATGAACTCCACCCCCCGGGCGTCCCTGGCGAGCTTGTCGAGCAGCGGGTGGTCCAGCCGCGCCCCGGGGCCGAAGAAGCGCGGCGCGTGGAGCGTCACCTCCTCGGCCAGCTCGCAGGCGCGGGCCTTCGCCGCCGAGGCGAGGTGGCCGTCGGAGGGACGACGGTCGACGGCGACGGCGGCGCGGTACACCAGCCCGCGGGCCGCTTCGATGCGGCGGCCCAGCGTCTCCCACAACTCCCGCTCGGCGCCCCGCAGTTCCTTGCGGTTCTCGCCGACGTACTCGTGCGCCGCGCGGGCGATGCCCAGCGCGATGGCCGCGACGCTGGGCCGCAGCTGGTTGAAGACGGAGAGGATGCTCCACATGCCCCGCCGGGTCGGCGGCAGGTGCGTGCCGAGGACCCGCTCCGCGGGCACGTGCACCCGTTCCAGGGTGATCCGGGAGAGCTGGACGCCCCGCAGGCCCAGGGTGGGCAGCGGCTCGGCCCGGAAGCCGGGCTCGGAGGTGTCCACGAGGACGGCCGTCACCCCGAGCCGGTCGGTGCCGGCGACCCGGGCGAAGACGGCGCCCAGGTCGGCCCGGGCGCCGTTTCCGACGTAGCGCTTCTCGCCGTCGAGCAGGTACGAGCCGTCGCCGACGGGCGTGAGCGTGGTGGTCATCTCGCCGATGGCGGAGCCGCGTTCGGGCTCGGTGAGGGCGAAGCACGTCCACGTGGGCCGCTCGGCGAGGCGGCTGTACATCCAGTCCTTCTGCGCCTGGCTGCCGAGCACGCCGAGCAGCACCCCGCACATGGAGGCGCCGGGGGAGCCGACCATCGTGGCGGCGTCGCCGCGGGCGAGCTCCTCGCTGATGACGGCCTTCTCCAGGGTGGGCATCCCGTGGGCCGGGCCGGCGCCGTGCTCGGGGCCGGTGCGGTCCCAGTCGGGCGGGGCGAGGTGCCCGGCGAGGAGGCGGACGGCGGGCAGCTCGAGGAGGTCGTGGATGGTGTCCGGGTCGCGGTCGAGTTCGACGGCGCCGGCCCGCAGGTCCTCGGCCCACAGCCTGGCGTACCGCTGCGTGGTCAGGAGCGGCTCGGGCAGGGCTTTCACACGTTCTCCCTGGGACACTCTTGGTCGTCGTGCTCGCCGCCGTACACCCCGGCGAGGAGTTCGGAGGCGTACGCCTCGGCGCCGGGCCCGTCGGCGGTGAAGCCGTGGGCGCCGAGCAGGCGCAGCAGGGCGCGGTCGACCGCGGTGATCTGCGCCTGGAGCCGGGCGAGTTCGGGCGCGGCGCCCTCGTCCGGGTCGGCCTGTACGTCGGCCTGTACGTCGGACTGCGCGTGGGCCGGTGCGTGGGCCGGTGCGTGGGCCGGTGCGCCGGCCCCGGTCCGGGCCTCGGCGAGGTCGTCGAGGACGCCCTCGATCTCCAGCTGGTCGATCAGCGCGTCCGCCAGGGCGACCTTGACGAACTGCTGCAGCAGCAGCGGGGAGCCCTCGACCTGCCGGGACGCGAGGTGGGCCACGCAGGTCTCCCGCAGCCGCTCGGAGAGGCCCAGGCGCAGCCAGGCCAGCCCGGTGCCGAAGTGCGGGGTGGCGCTGCGATCGGCGCCGGGGCCGGCGCCCGGCCGCAGGGCGGCGAGCCCCGGCGGCAGCACGGAGAGGGCTTGTTCCTCCTCCGACTCGTCGAGCCCGTCGAGGAGTTCGCGCGGGGCGATGGCGTGCCCGCCCGGCCCCCGCGGCGGGGTGCCGGGGGAGAGCGCGCGGCTGAGCAGGGTGAGGGCCGGCACGAGGCCGTCGCTGCGGGCGCCGGACCGGGCCTCCCGCCAGGTGTCCCGGACCTCGGCCGGTGCGGTCATGGCCGCCTCAACTCCCTCGTGAAGAGCGTGCAGTGGGCCAGGAAGTCACGTTCCCGGTCGTAGTCGGCGAGGACCACCGGCCCGTCCTGCGGGCCGAGGCCGAGCAGCGCCGACCAGCTCCCGGTGGCGGGCAGGCCGCCCTCCACCGTCGTCAACACCTGGCTGTGCACGGGCAGTTCGACCGGGGCGTCGGAGAGCCCGGCCCCCGCGACCACCCCGAAGGGTTCGGCAGGCCAGGCCGGGAGCGGGCCCGCCCCGGGGCGTCCCTGCGCCTGGCCGCCGAGCGGGCTCCGCCCGCCGTCCCAGTGCAGCAGCAGTGCGACCGCCGCGTCCCCGCGCACGGCCGCGCCGTCCGAGGGCTCGGGCAGCGCGAAGGGCTGGCTGCCCTGGTCGACGGCGAGCAGCAGCAGCCGTGTCCAGCCGCACCGGCGGGCGTACTCGACACCCGCCCGCAGTGCGGTGTACGGCGCCAGCGCGCCCTGGTCGGAGACGGCGAAGGCGAGCGGGTCGCCGGGCAGCCTGCGCCGCACGCAGGAGGCGACGAGCTCGGTGTGCTCGAAGTCCGGTGCGGCGTAGGCGATCACGACCAACTGTGGTGCTTCGTCCTCGGCGATCGGGCCGAGGGCGTCGAGCGCGCCGTACGCGAGCTCCACCGAGGTGCGCCGGGGTGAGGCGGCGAACTGCTCCCGGTCGAAGGGCACGCCGTAGGGCTCGGCCAGTTCGCGGTAGTAACCCTCCGGCGCGGAGGCCGGGTCGTACGGCGCGCCCGTCCCGTCCGGGGCGTACGCGGCGCCCCGGACGAGCCGGGGCAGGGCCGGCGCCGCTGCGTTGTCGTCCGGCCCGCCGGGGGCCGCGGGCCGGACGGGCGCGCTCGCGCGGAACATGGTCAGGCGCCCGCTTCCGCCGCGACGAAGCCGGCGAGGGAGCCCACGGTCTCGAAGTGGGTCATGTCGAGCTCGTCGGCGTCGAACTGCACGTCGAGGATCTCCTCGATGGTGATGAGCAGTTCGAGGGCGCTGCTGGAGTCGAGGCCCAGCTCGTCGAAGAGCCGGACGCTCTGGTCGACGTCGTTGACGTCCTTGTTGAGGACCTCGGAGAGACCCTTGCGGACGGCGTCGACGTACTTCGGGTCGGTGTCGCTCATGTTGTACTGCTCCTCGTTCGAGTCGTTCGAATCGCTGGTCGCGAGCCCGGTGGTCGCGAATCCTGATGTCCTGCCGGTCAGTTGGAGCCCTCGGCGGCGGGGCGGTGCAGCCGCTGGCGGCCGAGCATCACCTCGACGTCGTCGCGCTCGCGGATCAGGTGCGCCTTGCCGTCCAGGACGAGCACCTCGGCCGGGTAGCCGTGGCTCAGGAAGTGCACCGGCGAGGCGGTCGGCCCGTACGCGCCGGAGCGCTGGACGCCGACGAGGTCGCCGGGGCGCAGCGGCGGCATCGGGACCTTCTTGCCGATCAGGTCGTTGGGCGTGCACAGCGGTCCGGTGATGTTCCACGGCTCGGTGGCGGGCTCGTCGAGCCGCTCCAGCGCCGCCATCGGGAAGTTGCGCTTGACGTACGAGCCGATGCCGACCGCCGCCATGTGGTGGTTGGTGCCACCGTCGGTGACGGCGAAGTTCTCGCCCATCGAGGTCTTGGTGTAGCGCACCCGGGTGACGTACGTGCCGGAGGCGGCGACGAGGAAGCGGCCGAGCTCCATGATGAGCCGGGTGTCGGGGTGGCGGGCGGAGAAGTCCTCGATCAGCGGGTTGAGGCCCTCGGCGAGGACGCCCAGGTCGAGGTCCTTCTCGTTGTCGAAGTAGGCGATGCCGAGGCCGCCGCCGACGTCCACCATCTCGAGAGGGAAGCCGAGTTCGGCGGAGAGCTCCTCGGCGAGGCCGAAGATCCGCCGGGTGTTCTCGACGACCGACTCCTCGGAGAGGATGCGGGTGCCGAGGTAGACCTGGATGCCCATCAGACGGATGTTCGGGTAGCGGCCGGCGAGGCCGGAGCCCTCGGCGCGCAGCAGCTCCTCGTCGGTGCCGAACTGGCGGGGCTTGCCGCCCATGGTCAGGCCCGAACCCTTGACCTGGAAGCTCGGGTTGACGCGCAGCGAGACCGGGGCGACGATGCCGCGCTCGCGCGCCAGCTCGTCGATCAGGCCGAGCTCCTCGACGGACTCGCAGACGATCGAGTAGATGTCCTCGTCCAGGCAGGCTTCGACCTCGTAGCGGCTCTTGCCGGGCCCGAGGAAGATGACGTCCTTCGGCTGGACCCCGGCCCGGCGGGCGGTGACGAGCTCGGTCAGGGAGGACACCTCGGCGCGGGCGCCGGAGTCGTGCAGCAGCGCGCAGATCGCGATGTTGGGGTTGGCCTTGAGGGAGTAGAAGAACTCCAGCGAGGGGTGGACGGCCTCGCGCAGCCCGGCGAAGCGGGTGGTGATCTCCTCGCCGTCGTACAGGTACAGCGGGGTGCCGAACTCCTCGGCCAGTTCGGTGATTCCGAGGCCCTGGACCTCGTAGGGGACGCTCACGAACCGCTCCGTTCGGGGTGGGCCGCCAGGCGGCGGGTGATGTCGGCGTCGATGGCCTCGATCCGGGCGTCGTCGGCGGCGACGAGCACGCCGTACAGGCGGCCCTCGTAGCCGTCCGTCCCGGTCTCGTCGGCGGCCGCGGCGTTGACCGTGGCGTAGTTGTTCACGAACAGGCCCTCGGCGCCCGGGCCGGGCGCGGTCAGCAGCAGCCCGTCCAGGAGAGCGGCCAGTTCGCCGAAGGGCAGCGGGCGGGTGAGCCGCAGCGGCCAGTGCCGGGCCACGGCGACGTCGTCCGCCCCGGCGAGCCCGCCCTCGTGCACCACGTTCTGGTACGTGGACATGTTGTTGCGGGCGTTGATCTCGATGACGGGGTAGAGGCCCTCGTCGGGGTCGACCATCGCGTCCACGCCGACCACGCCGTAGTAGCCGTCGGCGGCCAGCTGGGCGCCCAACTGCTGGGCGGTGGCGGCGATCTCGGCGACCTGCGCCTCGGAGAGCCGGGCCGGGATGCGGTGGCCCTTGTGCACGCCGTTCTCGGTGAGCAGCTCCTTGACGAAGTCGAAGTGCACCGACCCGTCCCGGCCCACCGTGAACTGGTAGTTGAGGTCGCAGCGCTTGGCCACCCACTCCTCGATCACCAGCGCGGTGCGCGGGGCCCCGCCCTCGGCGGCGGCCGCCTTCTCGGCCTGCTGGACGGCCATCCGGTGCAGCCGGCTCAGCCGCTTGGCGGAGTCCAGCACCACGATGCCCTTGCCGGACACGCCGAAGGCGTCCTTGAGCACCACCTTGGTCCCGGCCTCGAGGAGTTCGGACGCCGCGGCCACGGCCTCGGCCAGCTCCTCCAGCGTCTCGCAGGCCCAGCCCTGGGCCTGGCGGATGCCGAGCCGGTCGGAGAGGCGGCGGCTGTACACCTTGCTGTTGACGCGCTTGCAGACCGCCGCGCCGGGCGCGCCCAGGGACAGGCCCGTGCGCTCGGCGAGCTGCTCCTCGATCACGGAGATGCCGTGACCCGTCAGCCGGGCGCCCTCGGGCGCCAGCGCGGCCAGGGCGCTCAGCAGTTCGGCGTCCTCCAGGGCGTCCTCGCTGACCGTGCGGCGCGGGTCCTGCCCGGCGACCACGTGCACGGTGGGCAGCTCGAGGCCGAGGCCCTCCAGGTAGGCGCGGTAGCCCTCGTCGAGCGGGGTCTTCAGCACGACGTGGTCGTTCTTGCCGCCGAGCAGCAGCGCGAACTCGTCCATGCGGTTCACCACCGCGCTGCCCGCGTGCGAGGCGACCCGGGGCAGCGCCGGCTCGCCGATCGCCCAGTGGTTCTCCACCTCGAAGTTTCCGAGGAAAACCAGCGGGGTGTCGGCGGAACCGGTCACGGCGCGCTTGAGTCGCGCGCTGAAACCGGGGGACGGAAGATGCATGTCGACCTCGCTCGAAAGGTGATCTCGTCAGTGTTCGAGGACCATCGCGGCGAACGTCGCCCCGAGCCCCACGCTGGTCATCAGGTAGCGGTCGCCGGGGCGCAGCCGCCCCAGCTCGGTGGCCTTCTCCAGGTTGATGAAGGGGTCCGCGCCGAAGCAGTGCCCGGTGCTGCCGACCAGGTCGAGGAAGACCTTCTCGATCGGCAGGCCGAGGGCCTTGCAGACGCCCAGCCAGGAGAGCCGGTTGACGTTGTGCGGCAGGACCAGCGCCAGTTCGTCGAGGGAGCAGTCCGCCTCGGCGAGGGCCGCCTCGATCACCTCGTACAGGCCCGGCCCGTACAGGTCCTGGAAGTCCTTGGCGGCGGCCTCGTCCATCGTGAACTGGTCGCCGAAGCGCGGGTACGTACGGGTGGCGTACCCGAGGAGCCGGTTCGGACCGGAGCGGTCGGCGCTCACCAGGACGGCGACGGTGCCCTCGCCCATCACGGTCACGTCCGGGATCGACTGGGTGTGCACGGTGCACGCCTTCTCGCCGGCCAGGATCAGCGCGAGCGCGTCCGGGTCCGGGTCGGAGGCGAGCAGCGTGCCCGCGAGGTCGAGGGCGAGCAGCCCGGAGGCGCACGCGTGGTGGGAGACGACGAACGCGGAGGCGTGCTCCAGCCCCAGTTCGGCCTGCACCGGCCCGAGGGAGGTCATCGGGTACGGGAGCGGTGAGGGCATGGTGCGCGCCTGCAGCACGTACCGGACGCGCTGTTCCTGGCCTCGCAGTTCCACCAGCTTGGTCGCGGCGCGCAGCAGCAGGTCGGTCTCGCCGGCCGCGGGGTCGCGGCACACCTCGGCGAGACCGTAGAAGCGCTGGTAGCGCCTCAACTGGACGTCCGTGAGCTGGAGTTTCTCCTGGAACTGCGAGATCTGGATCGTGTCGGGAAGGTAGCTGGAGACGGCCGTGATCGACGTCATGCCCACTACGGTCGCTGGCTCCGCTGACGCCCAACTGACGCCGTGCTGACCTCGCGCGTCTCCGGGGCCGTCCGGGCCCGGGAACGACGGGAGGAGTGCGCCTCCCGGCACACTCCTCCCGTCACCTCGTCAACCGGGCACACCGGGCACACCGGGCGCACCGGGCGCACCGGGCAACCGGTCGTCCGTCAGTCCTCGTCGAGGCCGTCCAGCCCGTCGAGGGCACCCGCGTCGCTCCCGTCCGGGGTCCCGCTGATCGCGTACCCCTGGCGGCGCGCCTCGTAGCAGGCCACCGTGGCCGCCGCCGAGACGTTCAGCGAGCCGACCCGGCCCAGCTGCGGCACGAAGACCACCTGGTCGCAGAGGGCCAGCGTCTCCGGGGTGATCCCGCGGTCCTCGTGCCCGAGCACGAAGGCCACCGCCGGGGTCAGCTCGGCGGCGAACATCGGCACCGCGTCGTCCGCCAGCTCCAGGCCGACGACCTTGAAGCCGTCCGCCTTCGCCGCCGCCACCGCCTCGGCGGCGGTCGGGAAGTGCTCCACCTTGAGGTACTTGTCGGTGCCCATGGCGGCCTTCTGCGCCCCGGAGGAGCGCACCGACGGGGTGTCCCCGGTCAGGTAGAGCTTCTCGGCGCCCATCGCCGCCCCGGTCCGCACCACCGAGCCGACGTTGAACGGCGACTGGAGGTTCTCCAGGATCATCGCGAGCCGGAACTCGTTGCTGCGCCGCCACGAGCGGTGCAGTCGCTTCAGTTCGGTCCCGTGCAACTGCTTCACGACGTCGTACCCCGTCCACTCTCGGTGCCCTCGCCCGACTCGGGGCGGGGCCGTGCTTCCAGAATCCGGAACCCGTTCACCGAGGTGACCCGGGTGGTCGGGTAGCCCTGCCCGTTCAGCCACGCCTGCAGCGAGTCCGAGCCCAGGTGCTTCTGCACCACCAGGAACGCCGAGCCGTCCGGGGTCAGCCGCCCGAGCCAGTGCGTCAGCAGCCGGCGCAGCTCCGCCTTGCCGATCCGGATCGGCGGGTTGGAGTAGATGGTGGCGAACCGCAGGTCCTCCGGGACGTCCTCGGGCAGCGAAGCCTGGACGTTGCCCAGCCGCAGCGCCTGCGCGTTCAGCCGGACGAGTTCCAGCGCCCGCTCGTTCACGTCCACGGCCCACACCGGCAGCCGCTTGCGGCGGCTCGCCCAGGTCAGCGCGATCGGGCCGTAGCCGCAGCCCACGTCCAGGATCGGGCCGCGCACCCGCGGCTGCGGGGCGTGCTCCAGCAGGATGCGGGTGCCCTTGTCGAGGCCGCCGTGGGAGAACACCCCGGTGTCGGTGGTCAGTTCCAGGGTGAGGTCCGGCAGGGAGACCGTGATCGGCCTGCGCTCGCTGGCGACCTCGGGTGCACTGGAGAAGTAGTGCGAGCCGGACATGCGATTCCTGTTGTTCGTGAGCCCTTGGTACGGCACCGATCGTACCCCGGTGGCCTCCACCGGGGTTCCCGACCGCTTTCCGCCCTCCGGGACGACGGCCCTACAGGGCGCCCGGGGTCTTGCGGGTGGTGATGTTGATCCGGTTCCAGGTGTTGATCGTGAAGCAGACCGAGACCAGGTGCGCCAGCTCCTCGTCCTCGAAGTGCGCGGCCGCCCGGGCGTACGCGGCGTCCGAGACCCCGCCGCCGATCTTCGCGATCTCCTCCGCGAGGGCCAGCGCGGCCCGCTCCTTCTCGCTGTAGACCCCGGCCGGGGCCTCGTGCCACACCGGCAGCAGGTAGATCCGCTCGTCGCTCTCGCCGGCCTTGCGGGCGTCCTTGGTGTGCATGTCCAGGCAGTACGCGCAGTTGTTCAGCTGAGAGGTGCGCATCTGCACCAGCTCGACCAGCGCCGGGTCCAGGCCCTCCCGGGCGGCCGCGTCCAGGGCGATCATCGCGCGGAACACCTTGGGGACGGTGCGGGCGTAGTCGAGGCGGCGGGCGGGGGCTTCGGTGATCTCGTTCGTCGTCATGACTACGACTCTAGGTGCCGAATGCACCCCTCCTCTGGGTCATTCGAAGCCTGTTTTCGTGGGTCAATCCGGCTCGCTGCCGTCGCGCCGGGCGGCGGGGCGGCGGATACTGCCAGTACCGCCACCACCGAGGACGGACGCCATGCCGCAGAACCACGAGGACTACCTGATCGACGAGACCGTCGAGACCGTCGAGCCGGACGAGGCGGCCCCCGAGGGCGACGAGTACGACGAGGTCGCCGAGCGCCGGGCCGTCGGCGCCGACCCGGCCACGGACGTCGCGGACGCCGCCGAGCAGAGCCGGGTCGTGCAGCTCGACGAGGACGAGTACCGGGAATAGACGAGTACCGGGAGCGGGGTCACAGCGCCCGGCGCCGCTGGAGCCAGGCCATCGCCGCCCAGCCCGGCAGCACCGGCAGGATCAGCGTCAGCAGCCGGAACAGCACCACGGACGCCGTCGCGCCGCCCTCCTCCATCGACGCCGTGCTCTGCAGCAGCGTGACCAGCGTGAACTCCACCGCCCCGGCCCCGCCCGGGGTCGGGGCCGTGTTCCCCACCGCGCTGCCCACCAGCAGCACCACCGCCACCGCGGCGTAGGACGGCTGCCGGCCGACCGCCTGCGCGCAGCAGTACAGGCAGGTGATCAGGCAGATCGACACCAGCAGCTGCCCGGTCACCCCGACCGCCAGCCGCCCCGGGCTGCGCAGCAGGTCCAGCAGCCGGGGCAGCACCTCGGCGGTCAGCGGCCGCAGCCGCGCCGCCAGCCACCGCCGCGCCGGCGGGATCGCGGACACCACCGTCAGCAGCGCCGCCGCCACCGCCAGCCCGCCCACCACGGTGGGCAGCACCTTGAGCTCCGAGCCGCCGGGCTGGAAGTCCAACAGGTAGACGAAGGCGCCGAGCTGCAGCAGGTGCAGCACCAGCCCGATCAGGTTGCTCACCCCGACGCTGGACAGCGCCTGGGCGGTCGGGATCCCGGCCTTCTGCAGCAGCCGGGTGTTCAGCGCGATTCCGCCGACGCCCCCGGGCGAGACCAGCTTCACGAACGACCCGGCGAGCTGCGCCAGCACCACGTTGCGGAACTCCAGCCGCTCCGGCACGAACCCGGCGAACCCCACCCCCGCCGCGACGTGGCTCGCCGCCGCGGCGAGCACGGCCAGCGCCAGCCACCACGGATCCGCGTCCCCCAGCACCGCGACCGGGTTCTCCTCCGCCGCGAACAGCTGCGGGATCAGCCACCACCCGGCCACCACCGCGCCCACGACGGCCAGCAGCGTCCGCGGCCGCAGCCGCTCCACCCGCACCGGCCGCCCCACCCCCTGCGCCCGCCCGCGCAGCACCTCCGCCCTGATCTCCTCCAGCAGCCCGCCACCCTCGTCGGCGGGGTGGCCCTTGAGGGCCTGGCGGATGGGGCGGGGGAACGCGATCGGCTGGAGCACGGGCAGCGCGGCGAGCACCGGCTCGGGGCCGAGCACGGCGATGGCGGCATGGACGGTACGGGCGGGGCCCGCGCGCAGGGAGAGCACGGTGAGCAGCTGGGCGATGTCGAAGGCCAGGACGAGTTCCCCGGCTGCGATGTCCCCGTCCGCGAAGTCGACGAGGTGCACCGCGCCCTCCCCGTCCACGAGGACCGCGGTGGGCACCAGCGTCCGGTGGGCGATCTCGCGGCGCTGGAGCAGGGCGAGCTGCCGCCAGGCGTCGGCGAGGAGGTCGTCGGTGAGTTCCCCGTCCTCGAGCCGGTCCAGGGTGCGCCCGGCGAGGGCCTCGTACGCGATGAGCGCGGTGTCCGGCCCGATGCCCGCGGTGGCGGCGATGCGCCGGGTGCGCACGCCCGCGGCGAGGGCCGCGTACGTGACGAGGGCCTCGTGCTCCAGCCCGGTGCGCGGGGAGCGCAGCGTGCGGGGGTGCGGCGCGGTGTGCAGCCGCAGCCGGCGCCAGGCGCGCTGGACGGCGGCGGCGGTGACGGCCTGCCGGTCGAGGAGCTGGACGTCGAGCGCGGGCCGGTCGTCGGCCTGCCGGACGCGGTAGCGGTCGGGCCCGGCGGGCTGTGCCTCGACGGGCCGCAGCCCGCTCTCCCGCAGGGCCCGCAGCACCTCCCCGGGCCGGGGCCGGGGGTCGGGGGTGCCGACGGCGTAGAGGGTGCCGTGGGCGACGGTCCAGCCGGTGAGCAGGCCGAGGAGCAGCGCGCTGGGCGTGGTGTACCGGCCGGCGAGCCCGGCGGCGCAGGAGAGTGCGAGGACGGCCCAGGGCACCCGGCGCTCCCGGCTGCCGGAGGCGGTCATGAAGGCGAGGACGGGTGCGAGGTACCCGTACACGATGGCGCTGTGCCCGTTCCCCTCGCCGGGCAGCGGCTGGGTGAGCGCGGCGAGGAGCGAGTCCGGGGCGAGCCGTTCGCAGCCGAGGTCGAGCAGGAGGGTGGCGCCGTACGCGAGGACGGCGGCGAGCAGCCCGTCGGAGACCTGCTGGAGGGCCCGCCGCCGGTCGGGCCCGAGCAGGCGCCGGGCGGCGAGCGCGACCGGGACGAGCAGGACGGCGCCCGTGGTGAGGCCCTCGGCGATCCGGGCGAGCGGCCGCGGCACGAGGGCGGCGGCGTCCGCGACATCGGAGGCGAGGCCCCCGGTGGTGGCGCGGGCGTAGTCGGCGAGCAGCAGGGCGAGGGCCACGACGGCGAGCCCGGTGAGCAGCCGGATCAGCGCGGCGGGCTGCCGGACACGGCCGTTGCCGGACCCGGGTATCACCCCGGACCCCTTTCCGGCCTGCCCCTCGCCCTGAATCTCGCCCTGAATCTCGTCCTGCACGCCGCTCGTTCTCCCCGTCACGATCGCCACGGGGGGCATGCTGTCATGCCGCCGAGGCAGGGCGTGTCGTGAACGGGCGGGGCGGCGGCCGTCACTACCCTCGTCGATCATGAGCGCCTGCGAAGACCTCGCCGCGGCACCCCGGAACATCGATCCCCTCCCGCCCGTCGACGGCTGCGCCGACTGCCTGGCCCACGGCAGCCGGGACTGGGTGCACCTGCGGATCTGCCTGGACTGCGGCCACATCGGCTGCTGCGACTTCTCGCCGCAGCGCCACGCCACCGCCCACTTCCACGACAGCTCCCACCCGGTGATCCGCTCGTACGAGCCGGGGGAGGACTGGCGTTGGTGCTTCGTCCACGAGGTCATGGGCTGACGGCCGGCCCCTGGGGCCGTTCGGGTGGCACGGGCGCCCCGGCTCGGTAAAATCCGGACATAACGCCCGTGCGGGTCCCCGCCCGACGCCTCCGTCCGGCCGGCGCCCGCCGAAGGGAGGCCGACGATGACCAAACGATCACCGGGCAGCACCGCCCAGCTCCGCCAGGGCACCCAGGACCTGCTGCAGCGCCGGGGCATGGCGAGCACCCCCAGCAGGCTCGGACCGCAGCCGGGCACCGGCATCGGGGCCCACGCCTCCGCCGGACCGGTCGGCGCCGACGCCTTCCGCCACGGCGGGCGCGACACGGCGACCTCCGCGATGCACGCGGCCCCGGCGATGCACGCCGAACTCAAGGGCCACCGCCACCGCGGCGCCGAGAAGCACTCCGCCCACTGACGCGCGCCCTGACGCGTCCCGACACGTTCAGGTCAGGGGCGGGCCGGCCGGGAACCCGCCGGTCGCCCCGCCCCTGACGCCCGTTCGGGCCGTTGTCGGTGCCGTGCGCTACGTTCGTCCGGCAGATCGGAACGAGAGAGTACGACGGGGGCGCAGGATGTCCGAGGTGATCACCGAGGAGCCGGTCGAGATCCAGCTCGAGCGGCACCGCACCGAGCTGACGGGGTACTGCTACCGCATGCTCGGCTCGGTCTTCGAGGCCGAGGACGCGGTGCAGGAGACGATGGTCCGCGCCTGGCGCCACCACCAGGGCTTCGAGGGCCGCGCCGCCCTGCGCTCCTGGCTGTACCGCATCGCCACCAACGTCTGCCTGGACGCGCTGAACGCCCGCAACAGCCGGGCCCGCCCGATGGACCTGGCCGGCCCGGTGACGGTCGCCACCGCGAGCGACGCCCAGCTGCCCGAGGTCACCTGGATCGGCCCGGCGCCGGACGGCCGGGTGCTCCCCGAGACGGGGGACCCGGCGGACGTCGCCTCCCAGCGCGAGTCGGTGAAGCTGGCCTTCGTCGCCGCGCTGCAGCGCCTCGCGCCCCGCCAGCGCGCCGTGCTGATCCTGCGCGAGGTGCTCGCCTGGAAGGCCGCCGAGGTGGCCGAACTGCTCGGCGTCACGGTGGCCTCCGTCAACAGCGCGCTCCAGCGCGCTCGCGCCGTCCTCGCCGCCGAGGGCGAGTTCGCCCGCCCGGCCCGGGAGCTGGACGAGGACCACCGCGCCCTGCTGGACCGCTACGTCCGGGCCTTCGAGGCGTACGACATGGAGGGTCTGGCGGCGCTGCTGCACGAGGACGTCACGCTCAACATGCCGCCGTTCGCGATGTGGCTGCGCGGCCGGGGCGAGATCGAGGCGTGGATGCTCGGCCCGGGCTGCGGCTGCCGCGGCTCCCGGCTGCTTCCCGTGACGGCCAACGGCGGCCCGGCCTTCGCCCAGTACCGTCCGAGCCCCGGGGGCGGGCACGAGCCGTGGGCGCTGATCGTGCCGGAGGTGTCAGAGGGCCGGATCACCGGGCTCACCAACTTCCTCGACACGGACGTGCTGTTCCCGCTGTTCGGCCTGCCGCCCCGCCTCCCCGCAGCCGAGTAGGCCCTCGGGCACGGAGGGCACGGAGGGCACGGAGGGTACGGAGACCACGGCGGGCAGGGCGAGCAGGTCCTCGACGGCCGCCGGCCCCGGCAGCAGCGCCGCGAGCCCGCTGAACGCGAGCAGCTCCCTCAGCGGGCCGCCCGCGTTCAGCAGCACCACGCCCACCCCGTGCCGCCCGGCGGCCAGGCGCAGCCGGGCGAGCGCGTCGACGACGGCCAGGTCGGGGGCGGTCAGCGCGCCCAGGTCACAGGTGACGGCGGGGGCGCGGGCGGGTACGGGCACGGCGGTTCGGGTCAGGTTCATACCCCTTGGACCGTCCGCCCGGCCCGCTCTCATCGCTCGCCCCTGACACCGCCGGAAAATCTTTTCGAGGAAATCCCGCGCCGAGCGATGAGTTCCGCCCGCACCTGCGGTCCTACTCCGTGAAAGCGCGCCACCGAGGCGCCGGAACACGAACGAGGACGGACACCACCATGACCGAGAACCTGGGCGAGCTGACCATCACCCGCGAGCTGCCGGCCGCCCCGGAGGCCGTCTTCCGCGCCTACGTCGAGCCCGAGCAGTTCGTCCGCTTCTGGGGCCCGGTCGGCACCCACGTGGACCTGGACACCGTGACCATCGAGCCGCGCGTGGGCGGCCGTTACGACAGCACCATGACCGTGGACGAGGGGGGCCAGTCGTTCCCGGTGAGCATGGTGATCACCGAGTTCGTCCCCAACGAGCTGATCGCCCTGAAGGAGGAGGCCGTGGGCATGCGCTCCACCATGACCTTCAAGGACCTCGGCGACGGCCGCACCGAGCTCGTCCTGCACCAGGAGGACGTGCCCGAGATGTACCGCGGCCCGGAGGCCGAGGCGGGCCTCAACTCCAGCTTCGACCGCCTGGTCGAGTACCTCTCCTCCCTGGCCTGACCGGCCGCTGTACGGCCCACGGGTCTGCCACCGCCCGGGGGCGGTGGCAGAGTTGTGCCGCCCGTACCCGCCCTGCCCCAGGAGGACCGTCGTGACGGCCGAGCCCTTGAAGTCCCGTGAGGAATGGTTGGCGTCCCTGCCCCGGATCTACGCGGCCGCCGGCTGCCTGCTGCGCGACGGGTTGGGCCGCATCCTGATCGTCAAGGCGGGCTACCGCGAGTTCTGGCAGTTCCCGGGCGGCACGATCGACCGGGGCGAGGGCCCGGTCGAGTGCGCCAAGCGGGAGTTGGAGGAGGAGACGGGGATCGTCAAGGACGCCGGCGACCTGCTCGCCATCTCCTGGACCCACCCCTCCGCCGAACTCGACCATCCCGCCGAGCACTTCATGTTCGACTTCGGCACCGTCCCGGACGGCACCCCCGTGACCGTCCCGGACGGCGAGCTCGACGACCACCGCTGGGCCACGCTCGACGAGGCGCTCGAACTCCTCGGCCCGGCCCGCTCGCTGCGCCTGCGCGCCGCCCTGGAGGCCCTCGAGGACGGCCTGGTGCGGATCGTCACCACCCAGGTATCCGGTTTCTGACACTGCCGGAGGACCGCGGCCGGCCCCGGGCGACACCACCGCCCGGGGCCGGCCGCTTCCGTGCGCCGGGCTCACACCGCGGGGCTCACGCGGGGGCTACTCCGCCGGGTCGTCGTCCCGGGAGGCGGCCGCGATCGCGGCGAGCGCCTCGGCGACGAAGGTCTCGGTCTCGGTCTTGTCGACCCTGAGCCCGTTCAGCACGCCCTCGCCGTTCTCCAGCTCCAGCAGCGCGAGCAGCAGGTGCTCGGTGCCGACGTAGTTGTGCCCGAGGCGCAGCGCCTCCCGGAAGGTCAGCTCGATGGCCTTCTTGCCCCGCGCGTCGTACGGGATCAGCACGGGCACCGACTCGACGGGGGCGGGCAGCACCCCGGCGACGGCCTCGCGCAGGGTCTGGGCCCCGACCCCCTGCGCGGCGAGGGCCTTGGCCCCGAGGCCCTCCGGCTGGGAGAGCAGGCCGAGCGTGATGTGTTCGGCGGTGATCTCGTCGTTGCCGGCCGCCCTGGCCTCCTCCTGGGAGGCCACGATGACCTTCCGGGCCCGGGGGGTGAACCGGCTGAACCCCTGGCTGATGTCCAGGTCGTTGGTGGTGCCCGGGTCCTTGGGGACGAAGCGCTTCTGGGCGGCCTGCTTGCTGACGCCCATGCTGCGGCCGATGTCGGTCCAGGAGGCGCCGGAGCGGCGGGCCTGGTCGACGAAGTGGCCGATGAGGTGGTCGGCGAGTTCGCCGAGGTGGTCCGCGGCGATGACCGCGTCCGACAGCTGGTCCAGCGCGTCGGTGTTGACCTTCTTGATCGCGGCGATCAGGTCGTCGAGGCGCAGGGGAGTGGTGCTCGGATCGAGATTCTCCATGCGTCAACCGTAGGTTGTCGATCCGAGGATCGTCAACCATCAGTTGACGCTAAGGAGAAGTCATCTCATCCGACCGGCAGCACCGGCAGCAGCCGCTCCCGCACCGCGGAGAGTTCCGCCGCGCTCGCCCCGGCGGCCAGCAGGTAGCCCGCCGCGTCGAAGCCGTCCAGGAGACCGGCGACGACGTCCCCCGCGCCGGCCCCGGCCTCGGCCATCACCGCGTCGATCCGGCGGTACGGGTCCTGCAGGCGCAGCATCCCGTAGAGCGGGCGGACGTTCGGGTCGCTCAGCAGGTAGTCCTCGACGATCGCGGCCGGCGCCACCCCGGCCAGCGAGAGCAGCAGCAGGGCGGCCAGGCCCGTACGGTCGCGCCCGGCGCCGCAGTGCACCACCAGCGGGCCCGGGCGGGCGCCGGCGATCGCGGAGACCAGCGCGGCGGCGGCGTGCGGGCAGTGCTCCAGGTACGGGCCGAAGGCCAGCGGGGTGCCGTCCAGCCGGCCGTACGCCTCCCACCAGGCTTCGCCGGCCAGCTCGTCCAGCGGGACGCGGGCCAGGTCCACGCCCTCGGGCAGCGGCAGCAGCGGCTTGTACTCCGAGGCGTCCCGCAGGTCGACGACGGTGCGCACCCCGTACTCCAGCAGGGATTCCCGGCCCTCGGCGGTGAGGCGGTCCAGGTTGTCCGCCCGGATGATCGCCCCCCGGGCCGTCGGCCGCCCGGAGGCGGTGGGCAGACCCCCGAGGTCCCGGACGTTCAGGCAGCCGTCCCACGCCAGGGTGCGGTCCTCGGTGGCGGCCAGCGCGTGCGTCCGACTCATGGAATCCCCGTTTCCTCGACCGGGGGTCCCGTTACCCCCTTGTTATGAACTGTCAGGAACGACTCCCGGGTGGTCCGGATGGTTCCGTCCTGTTCGACACACCGTCAGTGACCTGCCCGGACGGCGTCCGGGGTCCCGGCCTCGGCGCGGACGAGCTCCGCCATCGGTTCGACGGCGATCTGGCCGAGCATCGAACCGGCGACGATCGCGCCGACCAGGAACAGCGTCGACAGCCAGGCCATGGTCGACACCGGCAGGGTGAAGGCGCCGACCACCCGGGCCGCGCACTCGGTCAGCAGTGCGGTGCCCCAGATGCCCGCGAACACCCGCTCGTGCCGGTGGAAGGCCCGCGAGCCCGCCGCCCGGCCCTCCGCCAGCCGCTGCCAGGCGGCGGAGAGGTCCCGGCGGCCCTTGGTCACGAACGGCATCAGCATCGGCGTCATCACCGGCCGCCCGACCAGCGCCGACGCCAGGATCGCCAGCGCCACGGTGCCGCTGAGCCCGCCGTCCTTGGCGATCATCATCCGGGCGTCGCCGGTGACGAAGGTGAGCGCCAGCCCGGCCAGGTTCACCGTGAGCATCAGCGCGGCCCACAGGTTGACCCGGCGCTCGGCCAGCAGCCCGAGCACCGTCCGCCCGGCCGGGACGACGCTGCTCCAGGCCAGTGCGGCGAACTCGCTCATCCCGAAGGCCGAGTGCAGCAGGTAGTAGCCGGCCAGCGGCGCGACCACGTCGAGGGCGAGCGGGCGCAGCGCGGAGGCCACCGGGTTCGGCGCCTTCGCGGCGGCGGTCGTGGGGGCGGTGGCGGTCCGGACGGTGGCGGTCCCGACGGTGGCGGTCCGGCTCATCTGGCTCATCTGGCTCATGGTGGTTTCCTCCCCGGCTGACTTCCGCGGGCCCGGCCTGCGGCGTGCCTCCAGTCTTCGCGGCCGACCCCCTCCCGCAGCAGTGCCGTCCGTTGCCCGATCCGTATGACAGCTGTCACGGGGGAGCCCGTGAAACCCCCGGTGACCTGCGCTTTCCCTCCCGTCCGCCGCCGCTCGTCCGGCCCGCCCGCCCCGGCGGACGCGGGCCCCCTCCCGTCTCCCGGACCCCCCTACTCCCGCGACCGGCGCCGATCCGTTCGTCCGAATGGCGCATCATGTGGCGGGTGCAGAGTGCAGAACGCCCCGCAGCGGGCCCCGGCAGCCCAGGCGACCCCGCCGGCCGGCCGGGCCCGGTCCCGCCCGAAGGCCCGCCACCGGGCCGGGCCCCCGACCCCGCCGAGCTGACGGAGGCCGTCCGGGCCGCCCAGGACGGCAGCGAGGAGGCGTTCCGGCTGCTCTTCCGGGCCGTCCAGCCGGGCCTGCTGCGCTACCTGCGGGTCCTGGTCGGCGGCCGCCCCGAGGACTCCCAGGACGCCGAGGACATCGCCTCGGAGACCTGGCTGCAGATCGCCCGCGACCTGGGCGGATTCTCCGGCGACGGGGACGGCTTCCGCGGCTGGGCCGCCACCATCGCCCGGCACCGCGCCCTGGACCACCTGCGGGCCCGCCGCCGCAGGCCCGTCGCCGACCTGCCCTTCGAGTACCTCGCCGAGCTGGCCGGCGGCGACGACACCGCCCGCTCCGCCCTGACCACGGTCGGCACGGCCGACGCGCTGGCGCTCATCTCCCGGCTGCCGCGCGACCAGGCCGAGGCCGTCCTGCTGAGAGTGGTCATGGAACTGGACGCCGAGAGCGCCGCCCAGGTGCTCGGCAAACGGGCCGGCACCGTCCGGATGGCCGCCCACCGGGGACTGCGCCGGCTCGCCAAGCTGCTCGACCAGCCCCTCGCCGCCGGGATTCCGGCGGCCCGCGGCGGCACTGCCCAGGAGGCCCCGGACCGGTCGGCGAAGCCCCTGCGGAGATCCGCGAAAAAAAGTTCTGCCCCAGGTGTGACGGAACACCGCGCCGCGACGCTGAAGGACATGAGATGAGCACCAACCGATCCCGTCGGATCGACCGTGATGCCGCCGAGCAGTTGCTCCGCGGTGCCGTGGGCGGCCCGTCGGCCGGGCAGGGCGACTCCCTCACCGGACCGGACGGTCCCGGGCCCGTGGCCCGGGTACTGGCCGCGGCCGCCGCCCCGGCGACGGCCGGGGAACTGGCCGGGGAGGAGGCCGCGCTGGCCGCGTTCCGGGCGGCCCGTCTCGCGTCCGAGCCCGTAGTGACCACACCCGTCCGGAGACGATCGATGGCGACCGCCGCGCTGGCCAGGGCCTTCAGTGCGAAGGCCGCTGCCACCGTGCTCGGCGCCACCGCACTCTGCGGCGTCGCGGTCGCCGCCGGAACCGGAAACCTCCCTGCACTGGGTGGTGGTGAACCAGCCGAACCGGCCCACACCCTGACGGGCACGGACGGCACCCCGGGCGCCACCACCTCGGGCTCCAAGCCCGGCTCCGTCACCGGGATCCCGTCCCCCGGTGCGTCCGCCCACCAGTCCGGCACTCCCTCCGCCGGATCGCAGGCGGGCGGCCCGTCCGCCGTGCCGAACCCCGGCATCCCCTCGGCGGACGGGCGCGGCGGAGGGGTCCCGGCACCGCTGGCCCAGCTCTGCCGCGGCTTCACCGACCGTACGGGCAAGGGTGAGAATCCCGACCGGATGGCCGTCGAGCCGCAGTACAGGGCGCTGCTCGAAGCCGCCGGCGCGGCGGGCAGGGTCGCCGAGTACTGCGCGGGCGACGGCGGCCGCACGGGCGCCACGGGCCAGCCCCGCGACCCCGGACACGGCACCACCGGGCCGGACCACGGCAACGGCCAGAACGGCCAGAACGGCCAGAACGGCGGCGGCGCCAACACCGGCGGCGGCGAGGGCGGCAAGCAGCCGGGCAAGAACGGCGTGACCGCCCCTGCCCAGCCCGCCACGGCCACGCCACCGGTGCCCCACGCGTCCAGGACCGAGCCCCAGGACGATCGGAGCGCCCCGGGGTAACCCCAGAAACTCCGGGTGGGCGGCGAGCGAAACCCCCCGGGCTCGTCGCCCACCCGGACCGAACCACCCGCAACACCCACCCGAAGAC
The DNA here is from genome assembly GCF_000720635.1 of Streptomyces sp. NRRL WC-3742. Classification (GTDB taxonomy): domain Bacteria; phylum Actinomycetota; class Actinomycetes; order Streptomycetales; family Streptomycetaceae; genus Kitasatospora. Next base: position 66,647 of record NZ_JOCF01000039.1, read on the forward strand.
CCCGGGTGGACGGTCGGCTCCCCCGTGCCCGCCGTCCACCCGGCCGGCCCCGGCCGGCCCGGCAAGGCGCACCCCCCGGACGCGCCCCCGGGCCGACGGGCCCGGATTCGTGCGGCCCGCCCTCCCGCAGTCAGGGCGGGCCGCACCCCCCGGCCGGCGGCCGGGGGACCGCTGCCCGGTCCCCCGACCGCCACCCCCCGGCGGCAGGCCCCGCTATCGTGCACGGGTTGCACGATCGCGAGGGGAGTCCCAGGTGACAGGTCGAGCGCTGAACGGGCGTTACGAGCTCGGCGAGATACTCGGGGTCGGCGGCATGGCCACCGTCTGGCGCGGCGTCGACCGCGTGCTGGGCCGCCAGGTGGCCGTCAAGGTCCTCAACGGGGGCCTCGCCGACGACCCCCGTTTCGCCGAGCGGTTCAGCCGCGAGGCCCAGCACGCCGCCATGCTGGCGCACCCCCGGATCGTCATGGTCTTCGACTCGGGCGTGGACCAGGGCACCCCGTTCATCGTCATGGAGCTGGTCAGCGGCCGTTCCCTCGCCGCCGTCCTGGCGCAGGAGCGGGTGCTGCCCGTGGAGCGCGCGGTCGGCATCGCCGCGGCCGTCTGCGAGGCGCTCGCCGTCGCCCACGCCGCGGGCCTGGTGCACCGCGACATCAAGCCCGGCAACATCATGATCACCGACGACGGCGGCGTGAAGGTCGTGGACTTCGGCATCGCCCGCGCCGGCTCCTCCGGCAACCTCACCCAGACCGCGAGCGTGCTCGGCACCGCCGCCTACCTCTCGCCCGAGCAGGCCACCGCTTCCGCCCTGGACGGCCGCACCGACCTGTACGCGGTCGGCTGCGTGCTGACCGAGATGCTCACCGGCGAGACCCCGTTCACCGCCGAGACCCCCGTCGCGATCGCCTTCAAGCACGTCAGCGAGCACCCGGTGCCCCCGTCCGTCCGGCGCCCGGGCCTGCCGCCCGCGCTGGACGCCGCGGTGCTGCGCCTGCTCGCCAAGGACCCGGACGCCCGCCCCGCGGACGCCGCGGCCGCCCGGGCCGAACTCCTCGCCACGGTGCCCGGGCTGATGGTCGGCGACCCGACCGCCGAACTGCTCGCGACGACCTCCGCCGCCACCCAGCTGCTGCCTCCGGTGCCCCCCGCGCACCCCGACCAGCAGCACACCACCCTCCTCCCGCCCCAGCCCCCGGCGGCCACCTCGGTGATGGCCCCCGTCCCGTCCGCACCGCCGTCCGCCCCCGCGTACGTGCCCGTGCCGTCGCCGCCCGCCACCGGCCGTCGCCGCAGGCCCCTGGTGATCGGGGCGCTGGGCGTGGCCGGCCTGGCCGGGGTGGCGGCCATCGCGCTGACCGCCTTCGACGAGCCGGCCGGCAACGCCGTCGCCAAGCCCGCGGCCACCGCTCCCCAGAAGTCTGCCCCGGCCGCGACCACCCCCGCCACCCAGGCCCCGACCACGGCCACCCCGGCCGCCCCCGCGCCGACCCAGGCCGTCCCGCGCAACCAGCCGGCGGCGGTGCAGATCCAGTCCTTCCGCCAGGCCGTCGCCCAGACGCAGGTGACCAAGGAGCGGGACCGCCAGATCGAGCTGCTGCGGATCCTCGACGAGACCGCCGCGCGCGTGAACGAGGGCGACCCGGACGGCGCGGCCCAGCAGCTGAAGGACGCCCAGAGGGTGATCAAGGACCTGGGCAAGAAGCACGCCATCGACGCCCCCACCTCCGCCAACTGGAACGCCCGCCTCTCCGCCCTCTACGGCACCCTCCACACGGCCGCCGACCTCCAGAACGACTGACGCCGTCCACAGCCTGTGGACGGCGTCAGTCGTTGCGGCGGCCGTGCGTGGAGAGCCCGGCCAGGATCGTCCGCGACAGCGTTCCGGCGGCCGCCGCGATGAACACCATGCTGTACCCGATCTGCAGCATCACCAGGAGCCGGGGCCCCTGGCCGAGCGGGGTGATGTCGCCGTAGCCGATGGTGGCCAGGGTGACAGCGGTGAAGTAGACCGCGTCGAGCCGGGTGCGCAGGCCGTGGAACTGGCCGGGCTGCGAGGCGAACACGTAGTAGGCCGCGGCGAAGATCGTCACGGCGAGGACGATCAGGAAGGTCAGCCAGGCCACCGGCCGGGGCTCCGAGCCCTGGAGCACCCCCGCGATCTTCACCAGCAGCAGCCCGCTCAGCCCGGCCAGCGCCGCGCCGAGCACCAGCCAGCTGAGCACCGGGTGGTGATGGCCGAGCACCCGCAGGGGCAGCAGAGAGTACGCGAGCGCGAGCGCCGTGCAGGCGCCGAGCAGCCACAGGGCGGTCCGTAGGTCGGTGCGCGGGCGGGCCCGCACACCGCCCGGCCGTCCCGCGCCCGGTCGCCGGCCGGGCGGCGCCCCGCTCAGGGCGATGCTCCGGCCGGGCGTTCGGGCGCGTCCAGCAGCTCCAGCAGGGCCAGCACCGCGACCAGCACCAGCGCCAGGCAGAGCGTCACCAGCACCGTCGGGTAGCTCCACAGCACGAAGGCCAGCGCCGCACCCGCCACCGCCGCCCAGCTCAGCACCACCTTCCAGCGGTGGACGAACCCCCCGACCGGTCCGAGCCGCAGCCCGGCCCGGCCGCCGAGCCCCCGCAGGGCGCCCAGCGTCTCGCGCCAGCCGCGCCGTACGGCCCTCGCCCAGCGCCCGCCCCCGGTGATCCAGGCGCCCAGCGCGACCACCACGCCGAGCGCCACGATCACCCGGACGGCCGAGCGCAGGTACCGCACCAGCGCGTCGTACACCGCCTGCGCGGCGGCCTGGTCCACCCCGGCCGGCAGCCGGTCCAGGTACAGCGCCCGGAACACGCTCAGCCCGGCGCCCAGCAGCAGCGCCCCCGCCGCCATCCCCAGGGCCGCCGTCACCGCGGCCCGGCGCCTGCGCACCGCCGCCAGCACCCCTCCGACCGCGCAGGCCACCGCCAGCACCGGCACCCAGAACCCGGCGAGGTCCAGCAGCCGGACGCCGGTGCGCACCCTGGGGATGGCGTCGGACTGCACCAGCGTGTACGAGGTGTGCACCTCCGGGATCTTGGAGGCCGGTGCGAAGCCGCGGTCGACCAGGTCGGTCTTCACCCGGGCGATCACCGGCGCGAGGTCGAGCACCACGGTGTCGTTCCTGATCTCGACGGCGCCGCCGCCCTGCCCGGTGAGCATCTTCTCGATCGCGGCGTGCGCGTCCAGGTTGACCTGCCGCCAGAGCGCGGCGAAGGCGTCGCTGTCCACGAGCTGCTGCACCTCGGTGCGGACGAAGCCGGAGAGCCCGCTGGCGAGCGTCTGGCCGAGTTGGCCCAACAGGGTGCGCAGCAGCGGCTGGTCGGCGGGGGCGACGGCGTCGACCAGGGAGTCGACCGGGATCTGCCGCATGATCTCGGCGGTCACCCGGTCGACCACGGCGGCCTTGACCACCGGGTCCTTCGCCAGCGGCTCGACCGTCGCCAGGTACCGGCCGGAGTCGTCGATCTCCGACTTGGCCCAGAGCGCGACGGCGCTCAGCGGCGTCAGCAGGCAGGCCAGCAGGATGAGGACGGTGGCGAGCGAGGCCCGCCCGAGGTGGCGCCGAGGAGGGGGCGCCAGGGCGAGCCGCCCCGCGTGCGCCTCGACGGCGCCCAGTCGCGCCCGCAGGTCGGCCAGGTCGTCGGACTCGGCGCTGCCCGGCTGGTCGGTCGGCATGCCGCGACTCCGTTCCGCTCCTCCTGTGGGTGCATACCAGGAGACAACGGATCAGATCGGACGGCCATTCGGACAGCGGCGCCGGGAACGCGTACGGCCCCCGGCGGGTGCCGGGGGCCGTACGGGAGGAACCGGGTGACTCAGACCGTCTTCTCGGTGTGCGGAGCCTCGGAAGCCTTGGTCACGTTGGTCGGCGCGACAGCCGGCTGAGCGGCGGCGGCCGGCTGCGGCGTGGCGGCGCTCTGCGCGGTGCCGGCGTCCGCCGGGGTCTCGTCCTCGCGCATGGCCTTGGTCTCGGCCTTCAGGATGCGCATGGACTTGCCGAGGCCACGGGCCATCTCCGGCAGCTTCTTCGAACCGAACAGCAGCACTACGACCGCCAGCACCACCAAGATGTGCCAGGGCTCAAGACCGTTCCGCAGCATCCCTGGCCACCGGTCCCTTCTTGTCTAGAGTCGCGGGAGGGCTAGCGCCCGTGCTCGCCAGTATGCCTGGCCTTACCGGCGAACGGATACACCGCCCGGGAAACGCTGGCCGAAAACCAGGTGCCGCCCGGGCGTCCTCACAGGGGCCGCCGCGCCAGCAGATAGCCCCGCCGGGTGGGCGCCTCCTGCGCCAGCCCCTCCCGCTCCAACCGCGCCTCCACGGCGAATCCGGCCCCGGCGAGCCGCTCGGCGACGTCCTCGCTCCGGAGGAAGTGGAAGTCCACGTCCACCCGGTGGCCCCACCACTCCTCCATCCGCCGGACCTCCTCGCCCAGATGGAAGGAGACCAGCAGCACCCCGCCCGGCCGCAGCACCCGGTGCATCTCGGCGAACGCGGGCGCGAGGTCCTCCGGCTCCAGGTGGATCACCGAGTACAGGGCCACCGCCGCGGCGAACTCGCCGTCGGCCGCGGGCAGGGCCAGCAGGTCTCCCGTACGGAACTCCGGCGAGGGGTGCTCGCGCCGGGCCAGCTCCACCATCCGCGGCGACAGGTCCACCCCGACCACCTCGGCCCCGCGCCCCGCCAGCCACCCCGCCACGTGCCCGGGCCCGCAGCCCAGATCCGCCACCACCCCGCCGTCCGCCTCCTCCACCACGGCCCCGAGCAGCGCCCGGTCCACCACCTTGCCCGCCAGCTCACCCCCGATCCGCGCCAGGTACTCCTCCGCCACCACGTCGTAACTCGCCCGCACCCGCCCATGATCCGTCGCCATGCCCCCACCCTCCCCCCGACCCCGCGGCCCCGCC
>NZ_JOCF01000040.1 GCF_000720635.1 Streptomyces sp. NRRL WC-3742
CCCCCGGCCCGTTGGCCCCCTGCCCAACCGCCCAGCCCCCAGCCGTCAGCCGTCAAGCCCCCAGCCGCCCGGCCCACGCCGCACCCGGCCACCGGCAGCACGGCCCGCCCAACGAGAATCCCCCACCGAAAACCCGCCCAACGAAAACCGGCCAACGCACGGGCAGCGCCCGCGCGTTGGCCGAAGTCCGCGGCAGCCCGCTACGCGGTGCGCCGCAGGAGCGCCAGGTACATCGCGTCCGTCCCGTGGAGGTGCGGCCAGAGCTGCACGTCCGGGCCCTCGCCGAGTGCCGGGAGGCCCGGGAGCAGGGGGCGTGCGTCGATCCACTCGACGCGACCGGCCTCGCCGCGCAGGACGTCGTCCACCACGGCCCGGGTCTCCGCCAGGTGCGGGGAGCAGGTCGCGTAGCCGACGACCCCGCCGATCCGGGTCGCCTCGATCGCCGAGCGCAGCAGGTCCCGCTGGAGCGGCCCGAAGGCGGCCACGTCGGCCGGGCGCCGCCGCCACCGCGCCTCGGGGCGGCGGCGCAGGGCGCCGAGCCCGGAGCAGGGGACGTCCACGAGGACCCGGTCGAAGCCGCCCTCGCGCCAGGCCGGGCGGGTCCCGTCCGCCGCGATGACCGTGTACGGGCCGGGGTTGCCCTCGAGCGCCCGCGCGACCAGCCGGGCCCGGTGCGGCTGCTTCTCGCTGGCGACCAGCGCCGCGCCGCGCTCGGCGGCGAGTGCGCCCAGCAGGGCGGCCTTGCCGCCGGGCCCGGCACAGCCGTCGAGCCAGAGCCGGTCGGGGCCCTCGACCGGGGCCGCGGCCAGGGCGAGCGCGACGAGCTGGCTGCCCTCGTCCTGGACGCCGACCCGGTTCTCCCGTACGGCGTCGAGCGCCCCGGGGTCGCCTCCCTCGGCGAGCCGCAGCGCGAACGGCGACCAGCGCCCCGGCTCGGCCTCGGGCAGCACCTCGGCCAGTTCGCCGACGGTGGCCCGCCCGGGCCGGGCGACGAGGGTCACCTCGGGCCGCGCGTTGTCGGCCCGCAGCAGGTCCTCCACGGCCTCGCGCCCGGAGGCGTCGGGCTGCCAGCGCCCGAGCGAGTCCCACAGCGCGGAGACGACCCAGCGCGGGTGGGAGTGGACGACCGCCAGGTGGTCCTCGGCGTCCTTCTCGTACGGGGGCGCGACCTTCTCGATCCAGGTGTCCAGGTCGTGCGCGCTGATCCGCCGCAGCACGGCGTTGACGAACTTGGCCTTGCCGTCGCCGAGCACGACCCGCGCCAGCTCGACGGTCGCCGAGACGGCCGCGTGGCTCGGGATGCGGGTGGTGAGCAGCTGGTGGGCGCCGAGCGAGAGCACGTCGAGCACCGGCGGGTCGACCTTGCTGAGCGGCCGGTCGATGCAGGCGGCGATGACGGCGTCGTAGGTGCCCTGCAGGCGCAGGGTGCCGTACACCAGCTCGGTGGCGAGGGCGGCGTCGCGCCGGTCCATGCCCTGCTGCTCGGCTTCGCGCAGCAGCGAGGGGAGGATCAGGTTGGCGTACGCGTCGCGCTCGTCGACGGCGCGCAGGGCGCGGAAGGCGACGATCCGGGCCGGGTCCTTCTTGGGACGGCGGTGCGGGCGGGGGGCGCGCTTGGCGCCGGGCGGGGTGGTCACAGGTGCCTCAAGGTGCTGCGGTGGTTATCAGATGAATCAGACGAGTCAGACGAATCAAGCGAGAACAGGAGCAAGAGCGAACTCATACGAACACTAACGCCATCCGGAAGCCTCAGCCCCCGAACCGCTCCCCCGCCTCCAGCCGCGCCCCGCGCGCCCAGTCCGCGGCCCGCATCTCCTTCTTCCCCTGCGGCCGCACCTCGCCCAGCTCCACGTCGTGGCTCCCGGTTCCGACGCGCACGCTGTTCTTGCCCGCCATCGCGACCTCGCCGGGCGCCAGCTCCGCGGACTCCGGCAGCAGCTTGACCGGCCCGGTGACCTTCAGCCGCTCGCCCCGGAACTCCGTCCACGCCCCGGGCGCGGGCGCGCAGCCGCGCACCACCCGGTCGACCCGCAGCGCGGGGTGGTTCCAGTCGATCCGGGCGTCCTCGACGCTGATCTTCGGCGCGAGCGTGACGCCCTCGCCCGGCTGCGGCACCGCGTGCAGCGAGCCGTCCTCGATGCCGTCCATGGTGGCGACCAGCAGCCGCGCCCCGCTCTCCGACAGCCGCGTCAGCAGTTCCCCGCTGGTGTCGGAGGGCCGGATCTCCTCCGTGATCACCCCGTACACCGGCCCGGAGTCCAGCCCCTGCTCGATCAGGAAGGTGGACGCCCCGGTGACCTCGTCGCCCGCCAGCACCGCGTGCTGGACGGGTGCGGCGCCGCGCCAGGCGGGCAGCAGCGAGAAGTGCAGGTTGACCCAGCCGTGCTTGGGGATCTCCAGGGCGCCGGGGCGCAGCAGCGCGCCGTAGGCGACCACCGGGCAGCAGTCGGGGGCGAGTTCGGTGAGCCGGGCGACGAAATCGGGGTCGCTGGGCTTCGCCGGCTTGAGGACCTCGATCCCGGCCTCCTCGGCGCGCTGGGCGACCGGGCTGGCGACGAGCTTGCGCCCGCGCCCGGCGGGGGCGTCGGGGCGGGTGACCACCGCGACGACCTCGTGCCGGTCGGAGGCGATCAGCGCGTCGAGCGCGGGAACGGCGACCTCGGGGGTGCCGGCGAAGACGAGACGCATCAAGTGCCTTTCTGTAAACGGAAGAGCGGAAGAGCGGAAGAGCGGAAGAACAGCAGCTCAGAACCGAGCGGACGAACTCAGCGCGCCGACCCGAAGGTGCCGTGCGGCGAGACCTTGACGACGGGCGCGGGCGCGCCGCCCCACTCCGCCTCCCGGATCGCCTTGAGCGCGGACTTGCGCTGCTCGCGGTCGAGCCGGTCGATGAAGATGATGCCGTCGAGGTGGTCGGTCTCGTGCTGGATGCACCGGGCGAGCAGCTGCGTGCCCTCCACCGTCACCGGCTCCCCGTGCATGTTGAGGCCGCGGGCGACGACCCCGTACGAGCGCCGGGTGTCGTAGCGCAGTCCGGGCAGCGACAGGCAGCCCTCGGGGCCCTCCTGCTCCTCCTCGCTGAGCGAGAGGTCCGGGTTGATCAGGTGCCCGGTGACACCGTCCACGTGGTAGGTGAACACCCGCAGGGAGATGCCGAGTTGGGGCGCGGCCAGGCCCGCGCCGGGGGCGTCGAGCATGGTGTCGGTGAGGTCCCGTACGAGGGTGCGCAGTTCCTTGTCGAAGGTGGTCACCGGCTGTGCGGTGGCCCGCAGGACGGGGTCTCCGAAGAGACGGATCGGCTGGATCGCCACGGGTTGCGGGCTCCTGTGCATCGGCGGTGCGGCGGGCGTACGGGACAAAGGCTGGACCCCGATTCTATGCAACCCCGGAGCCCCTCCCCCGGCCGCCCGCCGGGCTACTGGCATATCCCGACTCCAAGGGACCGCGTTACCCCGGCCCCCGCTTCGGCGTTGGTCAAGAGAGATTGACCGGGGCCGGACGCACGGAACCACCGCGCCCCGACCCGAGCCGGACCGTCTGAACCGTCTGAACCGTACGGAAGGTGGCGCGTAAGCCATGGCCGAGCAGATCAACCACGACGCCCGGGCGCGGGCGAGCCTGCACCTGCTGGTGCGGGACATCGAGCGGGTGAGGCGCCAGGTCGACGCGCTGCGGACGCTCACCGCCCAACTGGGCAACGTCTACCGTCCCCGCCGTCCGAGTACCTCGGCCGGCTTCGTCGTGTACGGGCGGGCGCCCGCGCCGACCGTGCGCCTGGCGCAGGAACTGCGGGAGAGCGTGGAGACGCTGGTGGCGGCGGCGGTCGAGTTCGACCGGGCGCTGGGCTTCTCCTGGGACTCGGTGGGCTCGGCCCTCGGCGTCACCAAGCAGGCCGTGCACCGCCGCTACGGCATGCGCCGCCCGACCAGTGAGCTGCTCGCCGCCGGCGGTGGGGTCCCGGGCCCGACCCGCCCGGACCGCTCCGAGGAGCTGCCCGCCGTCCCCGAGCGCACCGCCCTGAGCGGCGAACGCGTCGAGCGCATCGAACGCCCCGAGCGCGTCGAGCGCCCCGAACGCCTCGAGCGCCCGGCCCTGGGCACCACCGTCCCCGCAGCCCGCCAGGGCGGCCTCGACCGCGCCGCGCTGGACCGCGCGGCCCACGACCGGGCCACCCCCGCCCCCCGCACCCCGGAGCACACCGACCGCCCCGGCATCCCCCTGCGCGGCTGACCCCCGCAGAACCCTCAAGAACCCGCAGGACCCGCAGAACCCTCAAGAACCCGCAGGACCCGCAGGACCCGCAGGACCCGAGCCCCCGGGGCGGGGTGGCCCACGCACCCCGCCCCCGCCGGCCACCCGCAGGACACGCCCTACGCGACCGTCACCCGATGTCCAGCGGGTCCACCCGCACCCGCACCGCCTCCGGCGTCCGCAGCGCGATCCGCGCGATCTGCGCCGCCTTGAGCGCCGCCGCCAGCGCCGCCCCCTGCCCCGGAGGCACCCGCAGCAGCGCCCGCTCCTGCTCCTCCCCCCGCAGCTTGGGCGCGGGCACCGGCCCGAGCACGTCCGCCCCCTCCGGCAAGCGGATCAGCCCCAGCAGGTCGGTGACGGCCCCCGGGCTGCCGCTCACCGAGGCCATCCGCGACACCGGCGGGAAGTGCAGCGCCGCCCGCTCGTCCCGTTCCAGCCCGGCGTGCCCCAGAGGATCCCACCGCACGAGCGCCTGCACGGGCCGCGCGGAGGGCTCGGCGACGACCACCACCGTCCCGCCGTCCTCGGAGGGCCGCACCAGCGCCGCCGCCGCGAGCCAGAGCCGCAGCGCCTCCTCCCCGGCCCGCAGGTCGGGCCGGCCGAGCAGCGCCCACCCGTCCAGCAGCAGCGCGGCCCCGTACCCCCCGGAGCCTTCGACCACCGGCTCGGCCCCGGGCGTGGAGATGACCAGCGAGGGCTCGTCCGGCACGCTCGCCAGCACCGCGTCCCGCCCGGAGGTCCGGACCGGGATCCGCGGGAACGCCTTGCCCAGCTCCTCCGCGGTCCGCCGGGCGCCGACCACCTGCGCCCGCAGCTTGAAGGAGCCGCACTCGGGGCAGTGCCAGTCCGTCTCGGGCTCCCCGCACCACCCGCAGTTCAGCGGCGCGTCCGCCGAGGCCGCCTCCAGCGGGCCCTCGCACCTGCGGCACCGTACGGGCGTGCGGCAGCGCCCGCAGGCCAGCCGGGGCACGTACCCGCGCCGGGGCACCTGGATGAGCACCGGGTGCCCGGCCGCCAGCGCCTCCCGCGCCGCCTCCCAGGCCACCGAGGGCAGCCGGGCGGCCTGCGCGGCCGCGTCCCGGTGCTGGTCCTGATCGGTGACGGTCCGCACCCGCGGCGCCGTCCGCCGTACGGTCTCCCGGTCGGCGACCAGCGGCCGCGCCCACCCGGTGCTGACGAGCTGCGCGCCCTCGACGGTCACCGCGTGCCCGCCGAGCAGCACCGCCGCGCCCTCCTCGGCGGCCCGCAGCAGCGCCACCTCCCGTACGTGCGGGTGCGGCGCCCGGGGGTCGCTGTGGCTGCCGTCCCCGTCGGACCAGACGACGACCAGCCCGAGGTCCCGTACGGGCGCGAACATGCTCGCCCGGGTGCCGATCGCGGCGTGCACCGAGCCCCGGCTGACGGCGAGCCAGCGCCGGTAGCGCTCAGCCGGGCCGAGCTCGGCCTCCAGCGCCACGTGCAGCCCGGGCCCGAGCAGTTCGGTGAGCGCCTGGTCCACCCTGGTCACCGACCGCCGGTCGGGCAGCACGACGAGCGCGCCGCGCCCACCGGCCAGCGTGGCCGCCACCGCACGGGCGATCTCGTACGGCCAGCCGGGCCCGGGCAGCGCCGCCCAGACGGCCCGGGGCGAGCCTCCGCCGGCCAGCGCGGCGAGGAAGTCGGGGCCGGCCGGGTAGCGCTGCCACCCGCCGGGCGCGGGCGCGGCCGGGCGCGGCCGGGGTTCGGGCGAGGGCTCGGCCTCGGCCTTGGCGTGCCGGGGCGGTACGGCCAGCTGCAGCACGTCGGCCAGCGTCCCGGCGTAGCGGTCGGCGACGGTGCGGCACAGCCGCAGCAGCGCCGGGGAGAGCACGGGCTCGGGCGAGAGCACCTGGGCGAGCGGGGCGAGCGGCCCGGGGAAGTCGCTCTTCTCCAGCCGGGCGACGATGAACCCGTCGTGCAGTTCCCCGCCCTCGCGCTGCCCCCGCACGACCCGCGCGCCGAACCGCACCCGTACCCGTACGCCCGGCTGGGCGTCCTCGGCCATGGCCTCGGGCACCTCGTAGTCGAAGAACTTGTCGATGGTGAGCACGCCCTTGTCCACCACCACCCGGGCCACCGGCAGGTTCTCGGCCCGCTTGGCCCCGCGCCACGTCCGGGGTTTGGCCCGCTTGACCGTCTCCCGGATGAAGGCCAGCTGCTCGGGCTCCTCTGTGCTGCTCATCGCCACCAAGTACTACCAGGTCGCACCGACACGAAGCGGCGCCCGCCCCCGGACCGGGGACGGGCGCCGCTTCTCACACGAGCACGCGGAGGGACGCGTAAGGACGTCAGTCCTGCACGGCCGCCTTCAGGGCGTCCACGCGGTCCGTACGCTCCCAGGTGAAGTCCGGCAGCTCACGGCCGAAGTGGCCGTACGCGGCGGTCTGGGAGTAGATCGGACGCAGCAGGTCCAGGTCGCGGATGATCGCGGCCGGGCGCAGGTCGAAGACCTCGGAGACGGCCTTCTGGATGGCGAGGACCGGCACGGTCTCGGTGCCGAAGGTCTCCACGAACAGGCCGACGGGCTCGGCCTTGCCGATCGCGTACGCGACCTGCACCTCGGCGCGGCTGGCGAGGCCCGCGGCGACGATGTTCTTCGCCACCCAGCGCATCGCGTACGCGGCCGAGCGGTCGACCTTGGACGGGTCCTTGCCGGAGAAGGCGCCGCCACCGTGGCGGGCCATGCCGCCGTAGGTGTCGATGATGATCTTGCGGCCGGTCAGGCCGGCGTCGCCCATCGGGCCGCCGATCTCGAAGCGGCCGGTCGGGTTGACCAGCAGGCGGTAGCCGTCGGTGACGAGCTTGATGCCCTGGTCGGCCAGCGCCTTGAGCTCCGGCTCCACGACGAACTCGCGCACGTCGGGGGTGAGCAGCGAGTCCAGGTCGATGTCGCTGGCGTGCTGGGTCGAGACGACCACGGTGTCCAGGCGGACGGCCTTGTCGCCGTCGTACTCGATGGTGACCTGGGTCTTGCCGTCGGGGCGCAGGTACGGGATGGTCCCGTTCTTGCGGACCTCGGTGAGGCGGCGGGAGAGGCGGTGCGCCAGGGTGATCGGCAGCGGCATCAGCTCGGGGGTCTCGTCCGACGCGTAGCCGAACATCAGGCCCTGGTCGCCGGCGCCCTGCTTGTCCAGGTCGTCCTCATCGCCCTCGACACGGGCTTCGTACGCGGTGTCGACACCCTGTGCGATGTCGGGCGACTGCGCGCCGATGGACACCGACACGCCGCAGGAGGCGCCGTCGAAGCCCTTCTTGGAGCTGTCGTAGCCGATCTCCAGGATCTTGTCCCGGACGAGCTGGGCGATCGGCGCGTACGCCTTGGTGGTCACCTCGCCGGCCACGTGCACCTGGCCGGTGGTGATGAGCGTCTCCACGGCGACCCGGGAGGTCGGGTCCTCCCGGAGGAGAGCGTCAAGGATGGTGTCGCTGATCTGGTCAGCGATCTTGTCGGGGTGTCCCTCGGTCACGGATTCCGAGGTGAACAGGCGGCGAGACACAGCGCTCCCTGGGGTTGCAGCGGCTGCTGACTGAAGGCCCCCGGCCGTAACCGGGGACATCCGGAAAGACTTGATTCCAGGAGTCTAACGGTCTCGTTCCGTCAAACGTCACCCGCTTCGGGAAATAGAGATCGGTTCTGGAGAGAAATCGATCACTTATCGGCCGGATCGAGGCCATTCACGACGAGGTCCCACACCACGTCCGCCAAGGCTTCCTTGGGGCCCACCGGCACGGGCGTCTCCGAACCGTCCGAACCCAGCACCACGGCCTCGTTCACGTCCGACCCGAAAGCCTTGCCGTTGCCCACCTCGTTGACGACCAGCAGGTCACAGCCCTTGCGGGCGAGCTTGGCCCGGCCGTTGGCGAGCACGTCGTCGGTCTCCGCCGCGAAACCCACCACCAGTTGGCCCGAACGGGCGCGGTTGGCCGAGATTTCGGCCAGCACATCGGGATTGCGCACCAGAGCGACCGGCGCCGGCTCGACGCCCTCGACCTTCTTGATCTTGCCCGTGGCGTACTCGGCGGGGCGGAAGTCGGCCACCGCCGCGGCCATCACCACGGCGTCCGCGTCCCCCCCGGCCTTGAGCACCGCCTCCCGCAACTCCAGCGCGGTGGAGACGTGCACCACGTCCACCCCTGCCGGATCGGGCAGCTCCGCGTTGGCCGAGACCAGCGTCACCCGGGCGCCCCGCGCGGCGGCCGTCACGGCCAGCGCGTAGCCCTGCTTGCCGGAGGAGCGGTTGCCCAGGAAGCGCACCGGGTCCAGCGGCTCCCGGGTGCCGCCGGCGGAGACCACCACGTGCCGGCCCGCCAGGTCGGTGGGCACGGCGCCGCCGCGCCGCAGCACCGCCTTGCACGCCTCGAAGATCGCGGACGGCTCCGGCAGCCGCCCCTTGCCGGTGTCCTTGCCCGTCAGCCGCCCCACGGCCGGCTCCAGGACGATCACGCCCCGGCGGCGCAGCGTGGCGACGTTCTCCCGGGTGGCCGGGTGCTCCCACATCTCGGTGTGCATGGCGGGCGCCATCACCACCGGGCAGCGGGCGGTCAGCAGGGTGTTGGTGAGCAGGTCGTCGGCCAGGCCGTGGGCCGCCTTGGCGATCAGGTCGGCGGTGGCGGGCGCGACCACGACCAGGTCGGCCTGCTGCCCGATCCGCACGTGCGGCACCTCGTGGACCCGCTCCCAGGTCTCGGTGGCGGCCGGGCGCCCCGACAGCGCCGCCCAGGTGGCCTCCCCGACGAAGTGCAGCGCGGCCTCGGTGGGCACCACGGTGACCTGGTGGCCGGACTCGGTGAACCGGCGCAGCAGCTCGCACGCCTTGTACGCGGCGATCCCGCCGCTGACACCGAGGGCCACGCGGGGGGCGTCCACAGTCGGGTTCATCTCTCCGGCCTCTCTCCGCATCGGGAACCCGCCCACCCTACGGCCCCGCACACGGAGGGAGAAACGCCGGAGGGCCCGGCGGAATGGTTCCGCCGGGCCCTCCGGGAAGAGTCGTCAACCGCCTCAGGCGGCACCCTCGATCGCCTCGGCGGTCAGCATGCCCGCGTTGATCTCGCGCAGCGCGATCGACAGCGGCTTCTCGTGCACGTGGGTGTCGACCAGCGGGCCGACGTACTCGAGCAGGCCCTCGCCGAGCTGCGAGTAGTACGCGTTGATCTGGCGCGCGCGCTTGGCCGCGTAGATCACCAGGCTGTACTTCGAGTCGGTGGCCTCAAGCAGCTCGTCGATCGGCGGGTTGATGATGCCCTCGGGCGCGGTCATGGAAGAGGACACGCGAAAACCTTCCGAAAGGGTGGAAAAGACAGACAGGTCAGGCTACACCGAGCAAGGCTAGCAGTTCGGCCGCTACCTGCTCGACCGAGGTGTTGACAAGAGTCGTGTCGAACTCCGACTCCGCCGCCAGCTCGACCTTGGCGGCCTCGAGCCGCCGCTCGATGACGTCCTGCGGCTCGGTGCCCCGCCCGGTGAGCCGGCGGACCAGCTCCTCCCAGCTCGGCGGGGCCAGGAAGACCAGCTGCGCCTCGGGCATCGACTCGCGCACCTGGCGGGCGCCCTGCAGATCGATCTCCAGCAGGACGGGCTCGCCACGCTCCAGCTTCTCCAGCACCGCCGCACGCGGGGTCCCGTAACGGTTCCCCGCGAACTCGGCCCACTCCAGCAACTCGCCGTTGGCGACGAGCTTGTCGAACTCGTCGTTGTCGACGAAGTGGTACTGGACCCCGTTCTTCTCGCCCGGCCTCGGGTGGCGGGTCGTCGCCGACACCGAGAGCCAGACCTCGGGGTGCATCTTCCTCATATGAGCGACGACCGTGCTCTTGCCGACCCCCGAAGGGCCGGAGAGCACGGTCAGCCGCGGACGCTCACTCATGCACCGATTATCCCGGATCGCGGACGATCCCGGGACCACGGGGGCACGATCAGGCGGCGCCGCCGCCGAACTCCCGCTCCAGGGACGCGATCTGGTTCGTGCCGAGACCTCGGACACGCCGGCTCTCGCTGATGCCGAGGCGCTCCATGATCTGCTTGGCACGAACCTTCCCGACGCCCGGAAGGGACTCCAACAGGGCCGACACCTTCATCTTGCCGATGACGTCGTTGTCGTTCTTGCCCGCCTTGATGACCTCGTGCAGGGAGGCGCCGGAGTGCTTGAGCCGGTTCTTGACCTCGGCGCGCTCCCGGCGAGCCTCGGCGGCCTTGGCGAGCGCGGCGGTGCGCTGTTCAGGGGTAAGGGGCGGAAGAGCCACGCCGTTCACCTCAGGGTTGGAAGGTAGGAATTGAGCTATGACTGTTTTGGTTCCCAGGACACCGTCCGCAAGTGGAACCACAGGGCTCTGACCTGCGGGAGCTACAAGTTCGCGGCTCACCGATGACCTATCGCCGGACACTACCCGCATTGCGGCGCCGCGTCAGGAAAAGAACACGAAAAGTCCTGGTCAGCCAAGGCCGACCAGGACTTTCCCGGGCAAAATGACCGCGATTGCCAGGCTTGGGCACCGCCGATGTGACGGCGCTCACGTCAACTCCGGCTCCGCGCCGCCGTCCTGCGGACACTGCGCACGGTCACCGACCGGCTACCCCGGGAGCCACCGCCCCGCCTCGCAGGGCTACT
This sequence comes from Streptomyces sp. NRRL WC-3742, assembly GCF_000720635.1. Lineage (GTDB taxonomy): Bacteria > Actinomycetota > Actinomycetes > Streptomycetales > Streptomycetaceae > Kitasatospora. The sequence continues at coordinate 10,878 of NZ_JOCF01000040.1, forward strand.
TGACGGCCTCCGCGAACTCGCCCACGAAGCGCTCCGCCGACTCCCGCAGCGCCGCCACCGACGGCCCGTGCCTGAGCACGTCCCGGCTCACGCTCGGCACCACGTTGAGCACCGAGGCGCCGAACACCCGCGGAAGGTCCGCCATCGTCGCGCCCTGGGCGCCGATCCCGGGGGCCAGCAGCGGGCCGTTGATCGCCAGGTCCACGCCCGCGTCGTCCAGCGTCGCGCCGACCACCGCGCCGAAGGAGCCCAGCGGCTCGGCCCCGGCGTTCTCCGCCGCGAGCTGCCGCAGCACCGAGGCCGCCACCGACTCCCCGCCGGCCCCGAGCGCGCGCTGCACCTCGGCGCCCTCCGGGTTGGAGGTCAGCGCCAGCGCGAAGGCCCCGCAGCCGTTCTCCCGGGCCAGGTCCAGCGCCGGGCGCAGCGAGCCGAAGCCCAGGTACGGGCTCACCGTCACGGCGTCCGAGAACAGCGGGCTGCCCGGGGAGAGGAACGCCTCGGCGTACGCGGCCATGGTGGAGCCGATGTCGCCGCGCTTGGCGTCCATCAGGACGAGCGCACCGGCCGCCCGGGCCTCCTCCACGCTCCTCTCCAGCACCGCGACGCCCTTGCTGCCGAAGCGCTCGAAGAAGGCGGCCTGCGGCTTGAGCACGGCCACCCGGTCGGCCAGCGCCTCGACCACGGTGCGGCTGAAGGTCTCCAGCCCGGCGAGGTCGTCGCCGAGGCCCCAGGCGGCCAGCAGCGAGGCGTGCGGGTCGATGCCGACGCAGAGCTGGCCACGGGTGTCCAGGGCCTGGCGCAGGCGGGTACCGAAGGGGGCGAGGGTCATGTCTGGGTCTCCGATGATGGTGGCGGGGGTCAGGAGCTGCGCACGGCGCTGCCGACGGCCTCGGTGAGGTCGCGGAAGCCGGAGGCCCGCAGGCGCGCCGAGAGGCCCTTGTGGATGCGGCGGCACCAGAACGGGCCCTCGTAGATGAAGGCGCTGTAGCCCTGGACGAGGTCGGCGCCGTGGACGATCCGCTGCCAGACGTCCTCGGCGGTCTCGATGCCGCCGACGGAGACCAGCGTCAGCCGCCCCTCGGTGCGGGCGCGCAGCCGCTGGAGGACCTCCAGGGAGCGGGCCTTGAGCGGGGCGCCGGACAGGCCGCCCATGCCGATCTCCTCGACGCGGGCGGCGTCGGTGCGCAGCCCCTCGCGGCCGATGGTGGTGTTGGTGGCGATGATGCCGTCCAGGCCCAGCTCCAGGGCGAGGTCGGCGACGGCGTCCACGTCCTCGTCGGCCAGGTCGGGGGCGATCTTGACCAGCAGCGGCACCCGGTGGGCCGTGGTGCGGTCGGCGGCCTCCCGGACGGCGGACAGCAGCGGGCGCAGCTGGTCGACGGCCTGGAGGTTGCGCAGCCCGGGGGTGTTCGGCGAGCTGACGTTGACCACCAGGTAGTCGGCGTACCTCGCCAGGCGCTCGGTGGACTTGACGTAGTCGGCGACGGCCTCGGCCTCCGGCACGACCTTGGTCTTGCCGATGTTGACGCCGATCACCGGGGTGGAGGTGGTGTGCGGGCGGGCGGCCAGGCGGGCGGCGACGCGGGCCGAGCCCTGGTTGTTGAAGCCCATCCGGTTGATCAGCGCCCGGTCCTCGATCAGGCGGAACATCCGGGGCTGCGGGTTGCCCGGCTGGGGCTCGCCGGTGATCGTGCCGATCTCGACGTAGTCGAAGCCGAGCATCGCCAGGCCGTCGATGCCGATGCCGTTCTTGTCGAAGCCCGCGCCGAGCCCGAACGGGCCGGGCAGGTCGAGCCCGAGGGCCCTGGTGCGCAGCGCCCGGTCCTGCGGGGCGAGGACGAGCCTGATCAGGGTGCGCAGGCCCGGCACGGAGTCGGCGAGGCGGATCCAGAAGAAGCCGAGGTGGTGCGCCTTCTCCACGTCCATCTTCTTGAACACGAGGTCGAAGAGCAGCTTGTACAAGGGGGTCAACTCCCGCAGGTGGTGAGCGGATTCGGACATGGGAGTGGGGGGCACCCGAGGAAGTTCGGTGCCCCCCACTGCGGCGGTGCTACCTGCGGCCGGCGTTGATCAGCTCGGCGTGCTCCTGGAGGGACATCACCCCGACCTCGTCGCGCAGCTGCGCGTCCATGCCCTGGACGGCCGCGCCCATCGCCTGGACGGTGGTCAGGCAGGGCACCCCGCGCGAGACGGCCGCGGTGCGGATCTCGTAGCCGTCGAGGCGCCCGCCGGTGCCGTACGGGGTGTTGATGATGAGGTCGACCTCACCGTCGTGGATCAGCTGGACGATGGTCTTCTCGCCGTTCGGGCCCTCGCCCTCGCTGTGCTTGCGCACCAGCGTGGACGGGATGCCGCCGCGCTGCAGCACCTCGGCGGTGCCGGCGGTGGCGAGCACCTCGAAGCCGAGGCCGACGAGCGCGCGGGCCGGGAAGACCAGGTTGCGCTTGTCGCGGTTGGCGACGGAGACGAAGACCTTGCCCTTGGTCGGCAGCGCGCCGTACGCGCCGGACTGCGCCTTGGCGTAGGCGGTGCCGAAGACCTTGTCGATGCCCATGACCTCACCGGTCGAGCGCATCTCCGGGCCGAGCACGGTGTCGACGCCGCGTCCGTGGATGTCGCGGAAGCGGCTCCACGGCATCACGGCCTCCTTGACGGCGATCGGGCAGTCGGCCGGCAGGGTGCCGCCGTCGCCCTCGGCCGGGAGCAGGCCCTCGGCGCGCAGCTCGGCGATGGTGGCGCCGAGCGAGATCCGGGCAGCGGCCTTGGCCAGCGGCACGGCGGTCGCCTTGGACGTGAAGGGGACGGTCCGGGAGGCGCGGGGGTTGGCCTCCAGGACGTAGAGGATGTCCCCGGCCAGGGCGAACTGGATGTTGATCAGGCCGCGCACCCCGACGCCGCGCGCGATGGCCTCGGTGGAGGTGCGCAGGCGCTTGATGTCGTGGCCGCCGAGGGTGATCGGGGGCAGGGCGCAGGCGGAGTCGCCGGAGTGGATGCCGGCCTCCTCGATGTGCTCCATGACGCCGCCGAGGTAGAGCTCGGTGCCGTCGTAGAGCGCGTCGACGTCGATCTCCACCGCGTCGTCGAGGAAGCGGTCGATGAGCACCGGGTGCTCGGAGATCAGGCCGGCGTGGCGCTCCAGGTAGGAGGCCAGCGACGCCTCGTCGTAGACGATCTCCATGCCGCGGCCGCCGAGGACGTACGACGGGCGGGCGAGCACCGGGTAGCCGATCTCGTCGGCGATGGCCTTGGCCTCGGCGAAGGAGAAGGCGGTGCCGTGCTTGGGGGCCGGGAGGCCCGCGTCGCGCAGCACGCGGCCGAAGGCGCCGCGCTCCTCGGCGAGGTCGATGGCCTCGGGCTGGGTGCCGACGATCGGCACGCCGTTGTCCTTGAGCGCCTGGGCCAGGCCCAGCGGGGTCTGGCCGCCGAGCTGGACGATGACGCCCGCGAGCGGGCCGGCCTGCTGCTCAGCGTGGACGATCTCCAGGACGTCCTCCAGGGTGAGCGGCTCGAAGTAGAGCCGGTCGGAGGTGTCGTAGTCGGTGGAGACGGTCTCCGGGTTGCAGTTGACCATCACGGTCTCGTACCCGGCGTCGGCCAGCGCGAAGGAGGCGTGGACGCAGGAGTAGTCGAACTCGATGCCCTGGCCGATGCGGTTGGGGCCCGAGCCGAGGATGATCACGGCGGGCTTGGTGCGCGGGGCGACCTCGTTCTCCTCGTCGTAGGACGAGTAGAAGTACGGGGTCCTGGCGGCGAACTCGGCGGCGCAGGTGTCGACGGTCTTGAACACCGGGCGCACACCCAGGGCGTGGCGCACCTCGCGGACGACGTCCGGCTTGAGGCCGCGGATCTCGCCGATCTGCTGGTCGGAGAAGCCGTTCCGCTTGGCGTGGCGCAGCAGCTCGGGGGTGAGCTCGGGGGCCTCGGCCAGCTCGCCGGCGATCTCGTCGATCAGGAAGAGCTGGTCGACGAACCACGGGTCGATCCGGGTGGCCTCGAACACCTCCTCGGCGGTGGCGCCGGCGCGGATGGCGTCCATGACGGTGTTGATCCGGCCGTCGGTCGGCACGACCGCCTTGGCGAGCAGCTCGGCCTTGTCGCCCACCGGCCCGGTCCAGGAGAACTGCGAGCCCTTCTTCTCCAGCGAGCGCAACGCCTTCTGGAGCGCCTCGGGGAAGTTGCGGCCCAGGGCCATGGCCTCGCCGACGGACTTCATGGTGGTGGTGAGGCTGGCGTCGGCGCTCGGGAACTTCTCGAACGCGAAGCGCGGGACCTTGACCACGACGTAGTCGAGGGTCGGCTCGAAGGAGGCCGGGGTCTCCTCGGTGATGTCGTTGGGGACCTCGTCCAGGGTGTAGCCGATGGCCAGCTTGGCGGCGATCTTGGCGATCGGGAAGCCGGTGGCCTTGGAGGCGAGCGCCGAGGAGCGGGAGACGCGCGGGTTCATCTCGATGACGATGACCCGGCCGTCCTCGGGGTTGACCGCGAACTGGATGTTGCAGCCGCCGGTGTCGACGCCGACCTCGCGGATCACGGCGATGCCGATGTCGCGCAGGATCTGGTACTCGCGGTCGGTGAGGGTCATCGCCGGGGCGACGGTGATCGAGTCACCGGTGTGCACGCCCATCGGGTCGAAGTTCTCGATGGAGCAGACGACCACGACGTTGTCGCTCTTGTCGCGCATCAGCTCCAGCTCGTACTCCTTCCAGCCGAGGATGGACTCCTCCAGGAGCACCTCGGTGGTCGGCGAGAGGGTCAGGCCCTGGCCGGCGATGCGGCGCAGGTCCTCCTCGTTGTGGGCGAAGCCGGAGCCGGCGCCGCCCATGGTGAAGGAGGGGCGCACGACGACGGGGTAGCCGCCGAGGGTGTCCACACCGGCGAGGACCTCGTCCATGGTGTGGCAGATGACCGAGCGGGCGGACTCGCCGTAGCCGATCTTGGCGTTGACGGCCTCGACGACGCCCTTGAACAGGTCGCGGTCCTCGCCCTTGTTGATCGCCACCACGTCGGCGCCGATCAGCTCGACGCCGTACTTGTCCAGCGTGCCGGCGGCGTGCAGGGAGATGGCGGTGTTGAGCGCGGTCTGGCCGCCCAGGGTCGGCAGCAGGGCGTCGGGGCGCTCCTTGGCGATGATCTTCTCGACGAACTCGGGGGTGATCGGCTCGACGTACGTGGCGTCGGCGATCTCCGGGTCGGTCATGATCGTGGCCGGGTTGGAGTTGACCAGGATGACGCGCAGGCCCTCGGCCTTGAGGACGCGGCAAGCCTGCGTACCCGAGTAGTCGAACTCGGCGGCCTGGCCGATCACGATCGGGCCGGACCCGATCACCAGGACGGACTTGATGTCAGTGCGCTTAGGCACGCTGGCCCTCCATGAGCTTCACGAAGCGGTCGAACAGGTAGGCGGCGTCGTGCGGGCCGGCGGCCGCTTCGGGGTGGTACTGCACGCTGAACGCGGGGACGTCGAGCGCCTGCAGGCCCTCGACCACGTCGTCGTTGAGGCAGACGTGGGAGACCTCGACGCGCCCGTACGGGGTGTCGCTCACCTTGTCCAGCGGCGCGTTCACGGCGAAGCCGTGGTTGTGGGCGGTCACCTCGACCTTGCCGGTGGTGCGGTCCTGCACCGGCTGGTTGATGCCGCGGTGGCCGTACTTGAGCTTGTACGTGCCGAAGCCCAGCGCGCGGCCGAGGATCTGGTTGCCGAAGCAGATCCCGAAGAACGGGGTCTTCCGCTCCAGCACGCCCTGCGCCAGGGCGACCTGCTGGTCGGCGGTGGCCGGGTCGCCCGGGCCGTTGGAGAAGAACACGCCGTCGGGGTTGACGGCGTAGACGTCCTCCAGGGTGGAGTTCGCGGGGAGCACGTGCACCTCGATACCGCGCTCGGCCATCCGCTGCGGGGTCATCGCCTTGATGCCGAGGTCCAGGGCGGCGACGGTGAACTTCTTCTCACCGATCGCCGGGACGACGTACGCCTCGGTGGTGGCCACCTCGGCGCACAGGTCGGCGCCCTTCATCTCGGGCGACTGCTGCACCCGGGCCAGCAGCGCGGCCGGGTCGGCGAGCGTCTCGCCGGAGAAGATGCCGCAGCGCATGGCGCCGCGCTCGCGCAGGTGGCGGGTCAGGGCGCGGGTGTCGACGCCGCTGATGCCGACGACGCCCTGGCGGACGAGCTCCTCGTCCAGGGAGCGGCGCGAGCGCCAGTTGGAGGCGACCCGGGCGGGGTCGCGCACGACGTACCCGGCGACCCAGATCCGCCTGGACTCGTCGTCCTCGTCGTTCCAGCCGGTGTTGCCGATCTGGGGGGCGGTCATCACGACCACCTGGCGGTGGTACGAGGGGTCGGTGAGGGTCTCCTGGTAGCCGGACATGCCGGTGTTGAAGACCGCCTCGCCGAAGGTCTCGCCGATCGCGCCGTACGCCTCGCCGCGGAAGGTCCGGCCGTCCTCCAGGACGAGCACGGCGGGCACGCGAACCCGCCGTTGGCGCTGCGTGGTGGGGGCAGGTGCGGTCATCGAGTGGCCTCTTCCGTCTTCGTCTTCGTACGTGTTGCGAGTTGGGCGATCGCCTCGACCCAGGCGGTGTGCTCGTCGGGGTGGTCGGCCCGGAAGCCCGAGTCGAGGGCGGTGCCCTCGTGGTTCCAGGTCACGACGAGCAGTCCGGACGGGACGACCTTGCCGGCGATCCCGGAGTCCGTGCGGGCACCCGTCAGGTCCTCCGCCGGAATCCACAGGTCGACATCGCCGGGGCGCCGCACCAGCAGGCCCGCCTCCCCGAGGGTGAGGTCGGCCCGGCTGCGGGTGCCCAGGCCGTGCGCGACGACCCGGTCCAGCCAGTTCCCGGCGGTGGTGGTGCCGTGGTACCGGCCGCTGGTCTCCAGGATGGTGCGCCCGGCCTTCTCCGGCACGGCGGGCAGCGGCGGCATGCCGGACTGCAGGGTGCGCCGCCAGTTCCAGCCCTGGCGCATCAGCCAGTAGACCAGGCCGATGATAATCAGCAGGCCCACGGCCCAGCCGATGTAACCGGGCCAGTTGGTGACCTTCGCCTGCTCCCTGGCAAGAGAGGTGATCACGCCTGACCGCCCTGCTCGGCGAGCTCCCCCGCGAGGACGGTGGCGCGCCCGCGCAGGAAGGTGGCGTGCACCCGTCCGGGCAGGTCCAGGCCCTTGTACGGGGTGTTGCGGCTGCGGGTGGCGAAGGTGTCCGGGTTCACGGCACCACGGTACGCGGGATCGAAGAGCACCAGGTTGGCAGGCTCACCGACCGAGATGGGGCGGCCCTGTCCGGTGAGACGGCCGATCCGCGCCGGGCGGTGCGACATGCGGTCGGCGACGCCCTCCCAGTTCAGCAGGCCCGTGTCGACCATGGTCTGCTGCACGACCGACAGCGCGGTCTCCAGGCCGACCATGCCCATCGCGGCCACGGCCCACTCGCAGTCCTTGTCCTCGTCCGGGTGCGGCGCGTGGTCGGTGGCGACGGCGTCGATGGTGCCGTCCGCGAGCGCCTTGCGCAGCGCCTGGACGTCCTCGGCGGTGCGCAGCGGCGGGTTCACCTTGTACACCGGGTCGTAGCTGCGGACCATCTCGTCGGTCAGCAGCAGGTGGTGCGGGGTCACCTCGGCGGTGACGTCCCAGCCCTTGGACTTGGCCCAGCGGACGATCTCGACCGAGCCGGCCGTGGAAAGGTGGCAGACGTGCAGCCGGGAGCCGACGTGCGCGGCGAGCAGCACGTCGCGGGCGATGATCGACTCCTCGGCGACGGCCGGCCAGCCGCCGAGCCCGAGCTCGCCGGAGACCTGGCCCTCGTTCATCTGGGCGCCCTCGGTCAGCCGCGGCTCCTGGGCGTGCTGGGCGACGACCCCGTCGAACGCCTTGACGTACTCCAGGGCGCGGCGCATCAGCACCGCGTCGTCCACGCACTTGCCGTCGTCGGAGAAGACCCGCACGCCGGCGGCGGACTCGTGCATCGCGCCGAGCTCGGCGAGCTTCTTGCCCCCCAGGCCCACGGTGACGGCGCCGACCGGCTGGACGTCGCAGTAGCCGGCCTCCTGGCCGAGGCGCCAGACCTGCTCGACGACACCGGCGCTGTCGGCCACCGGGGTGGTGTTGGCCATGGCGTGGACGGCGGTGAAGCCGCCCATCGCGGCGGCCTGGGTGCCGGTGAGGACGGTCTCGGCGTCCTCGCGGCCGGGCTCGCGCAGGTGGGTGTGCAGGTCGACCAGGCCGGGCAGGGCGATCAGGCCGGTGGCGTCGATCTCGATGTCGGCCTCGACGGCCAGGTCGGTGCCGATCGCCGCGATCACGCCGTCGGCGAGGTGGAGGTCCTGCGGGGCGCCGCCCAGGATCTTGGCGTTGCGGATCAGGTAGCTGACCGTCTTGTCGGTTCGCTCACTGCGCTCGTTCACTGGACGTTCTCCACGGAGTCGGTGCGGGGGGCTGCGGCGGGGGCGTCGGCGAGGGTGGCTCCGCCGAGCAGCAGGTACAGGACGGCCATCCGGACGGAGACGCCGTTGGCGACCTGCTCGACCACGGTGCAGCGCGGCGAGTCGGCGACCTCGGCGGTGATCTCCATGCCGCGGACCATCGGGCCGGGGTGCATGACGATGGCGTGCTCGGGCAGCTGCGCCATCCGCAGGCCGTTCATGCCGTAGCGGCGGCTGTACTCGCGCTCTGTCGGGAAGAACGCGGCGTTCATCCGCTCGCGCTGGACCCGCAGCATCATCAGCGCGTCGGTCTTCGGCAGGACGCTGTCGAGGTCGTAGCTGATCTCGCAGGGCCAGTTCTGAATGCCGATGGGCAGCAGGGTCGGCGGGGCGACGAAGGTGACCCGGGCGCCGAGGGTGGTCAGCAGGTGCACGTTGGAGCGGGCGACGCGGCTGTGCAGCACGTCGCCGACGATCGTCACCCGGCGCCCGGCGAGGTCCTTGCCCAGGCCCGCGTTGAGGTGGCGGCGCATGGTGAAGGCGTCGAGCAGCGCCTGGGTGGGGTGCTCGTGGGTGCCGTCACCGGCGTTGATCACACTGCCGTGCAGCCAGTCGGACTGCGCGAGCCGGGCCGGCGCGCCCGAGGCGTGGTGGCGGATGACCACGGCGTCGGCGCCCATCGCCTGGAGGGTCAGGGCGGTGTCCTTGAGGCTCTCGCCCTTGGAGACGGAGGAGCCCTTGGCCGAGAAGTTGATGACGTCGGCGGAGAGCCGCTTCTCGGCGACCTCGAAGGAGGTCTTGGTGCGGGTGGAGTCCTCGAAGAAGAGGTTGACGACGGTGCGGCCGCGCAGCGTGGGCAGCTTCTTGACGGCCCGGCCGGAGAGCTGGGCCAGCTCCTCGGCGGTGTCCAGGATCAGCAGCGCGTCGTCACGGGTGAGGTCGGCAGTGGAGACGAGGTGGCGCTTCACGCGGTTCTACTCCGGAAGGTGCGGTTCGGACGGCTCGGCGGCCATGGCCTGCGTCGATCGGGCGGCGTGGTCGCGGTCCCCGACCAGGACGGCGTCCACGCCGTCGGAGTCGGCGAGGCGCACCTGCACGGCCTCGCGCAGCGAGGTGGGGAGGTTCTTGCCCACGTAGTCGGCGCGGATCGGCAGCTCGCGGTGCCCGCGGTCGACGAGGACGGCGAGCTGTACGGCGCGCGGGCGGCCGATGTCGCTGAGCGCGTCGAGGGCGGCGCGGATGGTGCGGCCGGAGAAGAGCACGTCGTCGACGAGGATCACGAGGCGGCCGTCGATGCCGCCGGGCGGGATCTCGGTGTGCTCCAGGGCGCGGGCGGGCTTCAGCCGCAGGTCGTCCCGGTACATGGTGATGTCCAGGGTGCCGAGCGGGATCTCGCGCCCGGTGATCTGCGCCAGCCGGTCGTGCAGGCGGCGGGCGAGGTGGACACCCCTGGTGTGGATGCCGAGCAGCACGACGTCCTCCGCGCCCTTGGCGCGCTCGACGATCTCGTGCGCTATCCGGGTGATGACCCGGGCGATGTCCGAGCCGTCCAGCACCTGGTGCGGCGGCCTCGGGGTCGAATCCTGGTGTTCCTGGCGTGCGGTCATGCCGAAGCGGACCTCCTTCCCCGCCTCACAGGACGGGTCTTAAAGGATGTCTGGGATCGCCCCGCCGAATCCGGCGTGGGCTTCGGGTCATCCTATCAGCGCGCCGAGCGGCAAATGGACCTCCATCATTCCGCTTCAGCGGGTTAACGCCGCCGATGCACCGACGATGCGGGCCATTCGCACGACTGCCCCATTCGGCTTGACGCAACTACCTTACTCTACGTAACCTCACAGTGAGTTACGAGACGGAGTTCGAACCCACCGGTAACGGCATCGACAATCGCCCGTGACCCACTACTGAACGCGAAGCAATCTCGTCCGGGGAGATCAATGTCCAGCGACTACGCGAAGCAGCTCGGAGGCAAGCTCCGAGCGATCCGCACTCAGCAGGGGCTCTCCCTGCACGGTGTCGAGGAGAAGTCCCAGGGGCGCTGGAAGGCAGTCGTCGTCGGCTCGTACGAGCGCGGCGACCGTGCGGTCACCGTGCAGCGGCTGGCCGAACTGGCGGAGTTCTACGGCGTCCCGGTGCAGGAGCTGCTGCCCGGCGGCACCCCCGGCGGCGCGGCCGAGCCGCCTCCGCGCCTGGTCCTCGACCTGGAGAGACTGACCCAGGTCCCTTCCGAGAAGGCCGGCCCGCTGCAGCGCTACGCGGCGACCATCCAGAGCCAGCGCGGCGACTACAACGGCAAGGTGCTCTCGATCCGCCAGGACGACCTGCGCACCCTGGCCGTGATCTACGACCAGTCGCCGTCGATCCTCACCGAGCAGCTGATCTCCTGGGGCGTGCTGAACCCCGACGCGCGCCGCGCGGTGCGCGAGGAGGAGGCGAGCTGACGCTCGCCTCACCGGCTCCGGCCAGGAGAAACCCTCCAACGGCCGGCGGGCCGCACGCAGAAACGTCACGGCGCGGCAGCCCGGTTCTCCGGGGGCCGCGCCGCGGCGCGTGCGGTCGGTGCGCGCCGGCGTGCGTCAACCTGCGTCAACGCGTCTCAGCAGACCGTCCCCAGGCTGTAGCCCGGCCGGGCGGCCACGCCGTCCAGCCGCACCGGCCGGTCCGCCGGCGCCCAGTCCGGCCCGCCGCTGGACCAGGCCCAGGCCGCCGGCAGGTACTCCCCGCAGGTCGCCGCCGAGCCCTGCGAGCCGTGCAGCACCGCGACGCCCGGCAGCTCCAGCGCCAGCCCGGCGCACAGCACGGCGCAGACCAGCTCCATGTCCTCGTCGTTGATCCGCACGACGCCGTCCTCCCACTGGAGCACCCGCGCCGAGGCCGTCAGCCGCCCGCCCGGCGCGTCCACCCTCAGGCGCAGCTCGTACACCCCGGCGCCCGCGCCGACGAGCATCCGGCGGAACACCTCGCCGCCGCGCTGGTAGGCGGCCCGGACCCAGCGCGCATGCTCCTCGTCGACGCAGTCCTCGTCGACCTCTCCCCCGCCGCCGTACAGCGCGCCGTCCAGCAGCAGGTCGGCGTGGCACAGCGTCAGCCCGTTCTCCCGGGCGCGAACCAGGCGCGGCAGGAAGTCCCCTGACAGCTCCTCACCCTGATACGGAAGCAGCTGGGTGCGCAGCGGCGGGTTGACGAGGTAGCGGTCGCGGGCGGAGGGTTCGGCCGGGTCCAGCCCGTGCAGCAGACAGAACTCGGCGAAGTCCTGCGGGTGGAACATCCGGGCGCGGACGGTGTCGAAGCGCTCCAGCGCGTCCCCGAGCAGTTCGGCCGTCTCGGCCAGGTAGCGGTCGAAGTCGGCGGCGTCGGAGACGCCCCAGTCGCGGGCCCGCTCGAAGTCGGCGGCACTGGTGAGCACCCCGATGACGAACGCCTGCTCGGCCCCCTCGGCGTGCTGGCGCCGGTGCGGCACCCGGGCGAGCGGACGATGGCCGCCACCGGCGCGGTCGGGGTTACGGCGGGCGCGGCCCTGGTCGCTGCTCATCGGTGGCTCCTGGCGTCGGCGGGTGACGGTCGGCGGCCGGTCGGCCGCTGACCGTCTTCCTCCCCATCGCCGGGCGCCGCACACGTACGGCGTGTCACAGGAATGTAACCGAACGTGAGTCTGATTTTTCCGCCTCCGTAAGCGCCTGGGCGTCACGGCGCAAGGGTCACGCGCTACGCGGCACCCGGGCCAGCTGGCGGGACTGCGCGACCAGGCGGCCCGTCTCGTCCCAGACCTCGGCGTCCTCCTCGAAGTACCCGCCGGCCAGGTTGCGGGTGGCGTGGACGACCCGAAGCCAGCCGGGCGCCGGCTTGGCCCGCAGGTGGACGGTCAGCTCCACGGTCGGGGCCCAGCCGGGCATGCCCAGGTCGAAGGTGACCGGCGGCAGCGCGTCGGCGACCAGCAGGAGCACCAGCGGGTCCGGCTCGCGGCCGTCGGCGAGGCGGAACCAGCCCTGGATGCGCCCCTGGCCCGAGGGCTGGCCGAGCGCCCAGCCGACGGTGGCCGGGTCCAGGCGCAGGTCGAAGCGCTCCAGCAGGGCGGCCTGCTCGACGAGTTGGCGGGGCGCGTGCTCGATGCCGATGCACCGGTCCGGCGGCGGCAGCTGCGGCGGGGTCGCGGTGGTGCGCACCTCGCCCTCCAGGGAGCCGAGGTCGCCGTGGCTGGCGACCACGCGCAGCCGTTCGACGCCGTCCTGGCTGAGCGAGGCGGTGCCGGTGGAGAGCCCGCGGCCGCTGCGCAGCACCTCGGTGCGGACGGTGGCCGGGCCGGGGGTGGAGGCGGAGAGGTAGTAACCGCTGATCGAGACCGGGTCCGGGTGCTCCCCGTGCTCCAGCGAGAGGGCGTGTGCGGCCACGGCGAGCAGCAGCCCGCCGTTGACGCCGCCGCCGATCTGCCAGCCCTCGCCCAGTTCGCCGTCGTAGCGGCCGGGCTCCTCGGAGTGTCTGGTCAGGGCGATGCCCTGGTCGAACTCGCTGCGGGTCGCGGTGGTCATGGGAGGTGGCCTGCCCTTCGCACGGGTTGTTCCGGTCGCCAAGTTACCGGCGAGTAGGACACCACCTTACGCCGCCCGGGTGAAGCGCGGAACGGCCGTCGGCCCGGAGGATCCGGACCGACGGCCGTGCTGTTCGTACTGTTCGCGCTGTTCGTGCGCCCGGCAAGATCCGCCGGACAGGCCCTAGCGGCGGATGCTCGGCTTCAGCTCCAGGAACCGGGCCAGCATGCCGTTGACGAACGCCGGGGAGTCGTCCGTGGAGAACTCCTTGGCGATCTCGACGGCCTCGTCCAGGACGACCGCGTCCGGGACGCCGTCCTCCCAGATCAGCTCGTACGCGCCGAGGCGCAGCACGTTCCGGTCGACCATCGGCATGCGGTCGAGCTCCCAGCCCACCGCGTACTGCTCGATCAGGTCGTCGATCCGGCGGGCGTGCTGGACGTACCCCTCGATGAGCTCCATCGTGTACTCGGCGACCTGCGGGGTGCCCTCGTCGGGCTTGGGCTCGCGGGCGCGGGCCACCCAGTCGGCGAGGACCTGCTGCGGGTCGACCCCGCGGTGGTCGGCCTCGAAGAGGATCTGGAAGGCCCTGGTACGGGCCTTGCTACGTGCGGCCGACACGGACTTACTTCACCCGGCCGAGGTAGCTGCCGTCGCGGGTGTCGACCTTGACCTTCTCACCGGTGGTGATGAAGAGCGGCACCTGGATCTCGGCGCCGGTCTCCAGGGTGGCCGGCTTGGTGCCACCGGTGGAGCGGTCGCCCTGGACGCCCGGCTCGGTCTCGGCGATGAGGAGCTCGACCGAGGTCGGGAGCTCGATGTAGAGGACGGCGCCCTCGTTCGTGGCGACCAGGGCCTCGAAGCCCTCGAGCAGGTAGTCGGCGGCGTCGCCGACAACGGCCTTCTCGATGGTGATCTGGTCGTAGGTGTCCATGTCCATGAACACGAAGTTCTCGCCGTCCTTGTACGAGAACTGCATGCCGCGCTTGTCGACGTTGGCGGTCTCGACCTTGGTCCCGGCGTTGAAGGTCTTGTCGACGACCTTGCCCGTCAGGACCTCCTTGAGCTTCGTCCGCACGAACGCCGGGCCCTTGCCGGGCTTGACGTGCTGGAACTCGACGACGGACCAGAGCTTGCCGCCCTCCAGCTTGAGGACCATGCCGTTCTTGAGATCGTTCGTGGAAGCCACGGTCGCACTTACTCCTGGATATAGCTGTCAAGGAACCAAGGGTCGCGTCCTGCCTTCACAGGGCGAGGAGCTCCTTGGTGGTGATGGTGAGCAGCTCGGGCCCGCCCTCTTCGAGGGGGCGTACGACGAGCGTGTCCTCGATCCGGACCCCGCCCTTGCCCGGGAGGTGGACTCCAGGGCCGACGGTGACCGGCACGCGGCTGTCCAGTTTACCCATGTCCGTCGGGCCCAGGCGCGGCGCCTCCCGGATCTCCAGCCCGATGCCGTGCCCGATCGGGTGCGCGGACGCCTCCGGGTACCCGGCCGCCTCCAGCACCTGCCGCGCGGCCCGGTCGGGCACGCACTGCTCCGCCCCCGGCTCCAGGGCCTCCCGGCCGGCCCGCTGGGCGCGGAAGACCAGCCGGTGCAGCTCCACCTGCCAGGGCGCGGGGGCGGCGCCGATCACGAAGGTCCGGGCGGTGGAGACCCCGTACCCGCGGTACTGCGCGCCGAGCACCACGGTCAGGAAGTCTCCCTCCTCCACCCGGCGGTCGGTGGGCTGGTGGGCGCCCTGGCCGGAGTGGCTGCCGGTGCCCACGGAGACCGGGAAGGCGGCCCGGTCGGCGCCGTGGTCGATCATCCGGCGCTCCAGCTCCATGGCCAGGTGCCGCTCGGTACGGCCGACCAGGATCGACTCCAGCAGCTCGCCGAGCGCCTGGTCGGCGATCTCGGCGGCGACCCGCAGATCGGCGATCTCGTGCTCGTCCTTGACCACCCGAAGCCGCTCCACCACCGGCCCGAGGCCGGTCAGCCGCGCGCCCTCCAGCAGGGCCGCCACCGCGCGGTGGCGGCTGACGGTCAGGTCGTGCTCCTCCACCGCCAGGCCCGCCACGCCCAGCCGCGCGGCAGTCTCCGCGGCGGCGAGGGCGGTGTCCGACCCGGCGGGCACCGACGCCTGCTCCACCTCGGGCGCGATGAGGTGCTCCCCCGCGTCGTCCGGCGGCAGGTCGTCCGGCAGCGTGAGCAGCGCCCGTTCCCTGGTCAGCAGCAGCGTCGCCCCGCAGGGCGCGCAGCCCGTCAGGTACCGCACGTTCGCCGCCCGCGTCACCAGCGCCGCGTCGACCCCCGACGCACCGCAGTGCTCCCTCACCCGCTCCCGGCGGGCCGCGTACGCATCCACCATGCCCCGAGCCTACGGACCCCCGCCCCGGCCCGCCCCCCGAGAGACGGCGCGGCGGGGGTTCATCGGGGCGGCGGCCTCACACCGTCTGGCAGGACGGGCACCAGAACAGGTTCCGCGCGGCGTGCTCCTCCGTGCGCACCTCGGTGCCGCAGACCAGGCAGGGCATGGCCGCGCGCCGGTACACGTACACCTCGCCGCCGTGGTCGTCCTTGCGCGGCGGGCGGCCCATCGCCTCGGGCGTGTGCTCGGGCCGGACGGTGTCGATCCGCCCGGCGCCGACGCCCTCGCGCATCAGGGCCACGAGGTCGGCCCAGATCGCGTCCCACTCCCGGCGGGTGAGCTCGCGCCCGGCCCGGTGCGGGTCGATGCCGTGCCGGAAGAGCACCTCCGCCCGGTAGACGTTGCCCACCCCGGCCAGCACCTTCTGGTCCATCAGCAGCGCGGCCACGGTCGTACGGCTGGCGGACACCCGGCGCCAGGCGGCCTCCGGGTCGGCGTCCGCGCGCAGCGGGTCCGGCCCGAGCCGGGCGGCGACGGAAGCCTTCTGGGCCTCGGTGACCAGCGCGCAGGTGTTGGGACCGCGCAGGTCCGCGTAGCCGTCCTCGTTCTCCAGCCGCAGCCGGATCATCCCGACCGGGTCGGGCGCCTCGCCCTCGCCGAAGGTGAACCCGCCGTACAGCCCGAGGTGGACGTGCACCCAGCCGCCCTCCTCGAAGCCGAGGAACAGGTGCTTGCCGAACGCCTCGGCGCCGGTGAGCAGTTGGCCGTCGATCACCTTCGCCTCGTCGGCGAAGCGGCCCTGCGGGCTGGTGACGCGGACGGCACGGCCGCCGAAGGCCCTGCGGTTCTCGGCGGCGAGACGGTGGATGATGTGGCCTTCGGGCACGGGCACGACCTCCCACGGACGGTTCGACTGGGACTGCGTCCATCATCCCAGCCGCCACCGACACCCCCGGCCGCTCCGGCAGCCGCAGGTCGGCGCACGGGCAGGTCAGCGCACGGGCTGGCCCGTCAACCGGGCCAGGATCACCCGGTCCAGCTCGGCGGCCGTCCCGGCCACGTCCAGGTAGGAGTTGTCGATGATCGGCAGCCCGGAGTTGTACCAGCCCGCCATCCGCCCGTGGATGCGCGCCACCTCCTCGTCCCCGAGCCGCCGGGTGCCGCTGCGGCGGGCGTTGCGGCGCAGCACCGAGTCCAGGCTCGGCAGCAGCACCACGGGGATCATGCCGGGGCCGATGTGCCGCTTCCAGCCGCCGAGGCCGATGGCCGGGCGGTCCGGGAAGACCGCGTCGTCGATGATGCAGGAGATGCCGTTGGCCAGGTAGTTGCGGCAGGCGAAGCCGCAGGTCCGGCGGGCCAGGCGGTACTGCGCCTCGGAGGCGTTGTTCCAGCCGGCCTGCGGGTTGGCGAAGCCTGCCTGCACCCACTCGCGGACGTCGTCCAGGCTGATGTGCGCGGTCGGGGTCGGCCGGCGCTCGGCCCAGTAGCGGGCGACGGTGGTCTTCCCCGCCCCGGCGGGCCCGATGAGCAGCACCGCGATCGGCCCGGCGGGCGCGTGCGGGCGCGGCGGGTGGGCGGGCAGCTGGACGGGCGTTCCGGCGGGCAGCACGAAGTGCCCGGTGCCGCCGGGCGGCATGGGCAGGGCCTGCAGCTGGACGGTCCCGTGCCCGGCGTGCGCGGGTGCGGGCTGGGCGGCCGGCCCCGGACGGACGGGCCGCGCGGGCGGGGGTGGCGGAGGCGGCGGCGGAACGGGCGCTCCCGCGCCCGTGCCCTGGCCCGTCCGCACCGGCGGAGCGGCGGGACGCGGCGGGACCTGCCCACCTGCGGCGTACTGCGTCACGGCACCCTCCCGACACCTCTCAGCGGGGACATTACACGGCGGCCCGGCGGCGGGCACAGTCCGCCACCGGGCCGTCGGCAAGGCCCTGCCCGGCCGTCAACGCGTGGTCAGTTGCTCCGCCAGTGCGCGCAGCGCCAGTTCGTACGAACCGATCCCGAACCCGGCGATCGTCCCGGAGGCGACGGCGGCGATCACCGAGGTGTGCCGGAAGGTCTCCCGGGCGTACGGGTTGGAGATGTGCACCTCGATCAGGGGCGCGGTGCGCTGCGCGGCGGCGTCGCGCATCGCGTACGAGTAGTGCGTGAACGCCCCCGGGTTGATCACCACGGGCACCTTGCCATCCGCCGCCTCGTGCAGCCACTGGACCATCTGCTGCTCGGAGTTGGTCTCGTGGACCTCGACCTCGAAGCCGAACTCCTTGCCGAGCGCGGTGCAGCGCTCGACCAGCCCGGCGTAGGAGGTGGCGCCGTAGACGTCCGGCTCGCGGCTGCCCAGGCGGCCGAGGTTGGGGCCGTTGAGCACCATCACCCTGGTCACGAGGAGACCTCCGCGTAGGCGGCGACCAGCAGGGACGGGTCGGGGCCCTCCAGCACGGAGGTCTTGCCGAGGCCGTCCAGGACGATGAAGCGGATCAGGTCGCCGCGCGACTTCTTGTCGATCTTCATCGCGTCCAGCAACTTCGGCCAGGCGTCGGCCCGGTAGGTCAGCGGCAGGCCGACGGAGGCCAGCACGGCGCGGTGCCGGTCGGCCGTCTCGTCGTCCAACCGCCCTGCCAGGCGGCCGAGTTCGGCGGCGAAGACCATGCCGATGGAGATCGCCGCGCCGTGCCGCCACTTGTAGCGCTCGTTGCGCTCGATGGCGTGGCCCAGGGTGTGGCCGTAGTTGAGGATCTCGCGGCGGCCGGACTCCTTGAGGTCCCCGGAGACGACGTCGGCCTTGACCTGGATGGCGCGGCGGATCAGCTCGACGGTGTGCGGCCCGGCCGGGGACCTGGCGCCCTCCGGATCGGCCTCGATCAGGTCGAGGATGGCCGGGTCGGCGATGAAGCCGCACTTGATGACCTCGGCGAGGCCGGAGACGTAGTCGTGCTTGGGCACGGTCTCCAGGGTGTCGAGGTCGGCCAGCACGCCCACCGGCGGGTGGAAGGCGCCGACCATGTTCTTGCCCTCGGCGATGTTGATGCCGGTCTTGCCGCCCACGGCCGCGTCGACCATGCCCAGCAGCGTGGTGGGCATGGAGACCCAGCGCACCCCGCGCAGCCAGGTGGCGGCGACGAAGCCCGCCAGGTCGGTGGTGGCGCCGCCGCCCAGGCCGACGACCACGTCGCTGCGGGTGAAGCCGGTCTGCCCGAGCACCGACCAGCAGTACGCGGCGACCTCGGCGCTCTTGGCCTCCTCGGCGTTGGGCACCTGCAGCCCGATCGCCTCGTAGCCCTCGCCGACCAGGTCCTCGCGGATCGCGTCGGCGGTGGCGGCCAGCGCCTCCGGGTGGATGATCGCGACCCGCTTGGCCCGGCCGCCGATCAGCGGCGCCAGCTCGCCGAGCAGCTGGTGCCCGATCAGCACGTCGTACGGGTCGTGGCCGGCGCTGCCGCCGACGTGAATCCTGACGATGGGGTCAGTCATGGGGGGTCTTCAACTCCAGTGCTTCCAGTACGGCGTCCGCGACCTGTTCGGGCGTACGGCCCTCGGTGTCGACGACGGCGGTGGCCACCTCCAGGTAGAGGGGGCGGCGGGCCTCCATCAGCTCGCGCCAGCGGGCGCGGGGGTTGACGGCCAGCAGCGGGCGCGGCGCGTCCAGGCCGACCCGCTTGACGGCGTCGGCCAGTGGCACCTCCAGGAACACCACCGGCAGCTCGTGCAGCAGCGCCCGGGTGGCCTCGGCCATCACCGCGCCGCCACCGAGCGCCAGCACCCCGGCGTGCCCGGTGGCCGCCGCCCGGACGGCCTCGGCCTCCAGCGCGCGGAAGTGCGGCTCGCCCTCGTCGATGAAGATCTCGGGGATCGGCTTGCCGGCCACAGCCTCGACATCGGCGTCGGTGTCGCGGAACCCGACGCCCAGGCGCTCGGCCAGGGCCCGCCCGACGGTGGACTTGCCACTGCCGGGCGGGCCGACCAGCACGACCACGGGTGTGCTCATGCCCCTGCCTCGCTTCGCTCGCTCATCGCACGATCAGGTGGTCGAGGTAGCTCTGCACGTTGCGGCGGGTCTCGGCCACGTGGTCGCCGCCGAACTTCTCCATCACCGCGTCGGCCAGCACCAGCGCGACCATCGCCTCGGCGACGATCCCGGCGGCCGGCACCGCACAGACGTCCGAGCGCTGGTGGTGCGCCTTGGCCGGCTCACCGGTGCGCACGTCCACGGTCTGCAGCGCGCGCGGCACAGTGGCGATCGGCTTCATCGCGGCGCGCACCCGCAGCACCTCGCCGGTGGACAGGCCGCCCTCGGTGCCGCCGGAGCGGCCGGAGGCGCGCCTGACGCCCTCGGAGGTCGGGAGGATCTCGTCGTGCGCCTGGGAGCCGGGCACCCGGGCCAGCTCGAAGCCGTCGCCGACCTCGACGCCCTTGATCGCCTGGATGCCCATCAGCGCGGCGGCCAGCCGGGCGTCGAGGCGGCGGTCCCAGTGCACGTGCGAGCCCAGGCCCACCGGCACGCCGTACGCCAGCACCTCGACCACGCCGCCGAGGGTGTCGCCGTCCTTGTGGGCCTGGTCGATCTCGGCGACCATCGCCTTCGAGGCGTCCTCGTCCAGGCAGCGCACCGGGTCGGCGTCCAGCTTCGCCTCGTCCGAGGGCAGCGGCAGCACACCGGCCGGGGCCTTGGCGGCGGCCAGCTCGACCACGTGGCTGACGATCTCGATCCCGGCGACCTCGCGCAGGTACGAGCGGGCGACGGCGCCCAGCGCGACCCGGGCGGCCGTCTCGCGGGCGCTGGCGCGCTCCAGGATCGGGCGGGCCTCGCCGATCGAGTACTTCTGCATGCCGGCCAGGTCGGCGTGGCCGGGCCGGGGGCGGGTCAGCGCCTCGTTGCGGGCCAGGCCGCCCAGCACCTCGGGGTCGACCGGGTCGGCCGACATGACCTGCTCCCACTTCGGCCACTCGGTGTTGCCGACCATGATCGCGACCGGGCTGCCCATGGTCAGGCCGTGCCGGACGCCACCGAGGAAGGTCACCTCGTCCTGCTCGAACTTCATCCGCGCACCGCGGCCGTAACCGAGCCGACGGCGCGCCAGCGCGTCGGCCACTACGGCAGTAGTGACCGGTACACCGGCGGGCAGGCCCTCCAGCGTCGCGACGAGTGCGGGGCCGTGCGACTCCCCCGCCGTGAGCCAGCGCAACGTACCCAACGGAGCTCCTTCATCAGCGGGCCGGCCCACGGCACCGCCGCAGCCCGCCCGGACGTACCTTCTGCCCGAATCCTTTCATGCCACGGGGCCGCGCAAGGGCCGCGGTCCGCGTAGCGGACAGCAAGTGGACACCCCCCGGGACGGGCGCCGCCGGGTCAGCGCCCGGCCAGCGCCTTCTCCCCGGCCTCGCGCATCGCGGCCAGCGGGCCGGGCGTGCGCCCGGTGAACGCCTCGGACTGCAGCACCGCCTGGTGCACCAGCAGGTCGAGCCCGCCGAGGACGGTCGCCCCGCGCTCGGCGCAGGCGGCGGCCAGCACCGTCGGCCACGGGTGGTAGAGCACGTCGAACAGCGCGCCCGGCCGCTCCGGCAGGGCCCCGGCGAAGGCGTCGGTGGCGCCCGCCGGCGTGGTGGAGACGGTCAGCGGCCGCTCCAGCGCCTCGGCCCCGCGCTCCCAGTCGGCCGTACGGACGGTCACGCCGAGGCGCTCGCCCAGCTCGGCCATCTCCCGGGCCCGCTCGGGGCTGCGGACGTAGACCACCACCTCGCCGGTGCAGATCTGGGCCAGCGCCGCCAGCGCCGAGGAGGCGGTGGCCCCCGCCCCCAGCACGGCCGCGTCCGACACCTCGGCGACGCCCCGCTCGCGCAGCGCGTTCACCAGCCCGGGCACGTCGGTGTTGTCGCCGGTCCGGCGCCCGTCCTCGGTGAACACCACCGTGTTGACGGCCTCCACCGAGCGGGCCGTGGCGCTGACCTCGTCCAGCAGCGGGATGATCGCCCGCTTCAGGGGCATGGTCAGCGACAGCCCGGCCCACTCGGCCTCGTCCAGCCCGGCCAGGAACCCGGGCAGCGAAGCCTCGTCGACCTCGAACCGGTCGTACCGCCAGCCGTCCAGCCCGAGCTCCGCGAAGGCGGCCCGGTGCAGGTCCGGCGAGAGCGAGTGGGCGATCGGCGAACCGAGCACGGCGGCGCGGTACTTGCTGGTCAACGCTGCTCCTGAGGCGTGTCGGAGTCGGTCAGGACTTCTTGCCGGTGCAGTGGCCCCGGTCCTTGTCGAAGCCCTCGCCGGCGTTCTTGCAGAACTCCTCGACGTTGGCGTAGTGCTCCTTGGACGTCTCGGCGAACCGCGTGGTGCTCGGGTCCATCGCGATGAAGTACAGCCACTTGCCGTCCGCCGGGTGCAGCACCGCCTGGAGCGCGTCGTCGCCGGGGTTGGAGATCGGCGTCGGCGGCAGGCCCGGGTTGATGTAGGTGTTGTACTTGTTGGACGCGTCGTCCATGTCCTTGCGGTCGAGCTGCTTGCGGCCCAGCGAGTACTGGAGCGTGGTGTCCATGCCCAGGCGGTGGTTGATCTCCCCGCCCGCGGCCAGACGGTTCTGGATGGTCTTGGCCATCTTCGCGAAGTCCGTCGGGTTGTTGCCCTCGCGCTGGAGGATGCTCGCCTCGATGACGACCTCGTAGCCGTTCTTGAGGTTCACCGAGGCGGCCTGGCCGTCCAGGGCCGCGTACTTCTCGGTGGCGTTCTTCACCATCTGCTTGAGCAGGTCCTCGGGCTTCATGCCGTCGGCGATGTTGTACTTCGTCGGCCAGAGGAAGCCCTCGATGTTGCCGTTCGCGTACGCCGGCAGGCCGAGCTCGTTGACCTGCGCCTTGGCGACGTTCGCCGTGGTGCCCTTCTGGAGCTTCAGCTTGTCGTCGATCTTGGCGTAGATCTCGGTGGAGTTGAGGCCCTCGGGCAGCACCAGGGAGGCGCCGCCCATCTGGTCGACGAACGCCTTGACCGCGGAGGCGGCCGACATCTCCTTCTTCATCACGTAGAAGCCGTACTGGACGGCCCGGCACTTCGGCTCGGCGTCGCACGCCTTGGTGAAGGCGTCGACGCTCTTGACCACGCCCGCCTTCTTCAGCTTCAGGCCGATCTGCCCGCCGACCTCGCCCTTGGCGACCTCGACCTGGACGCTGCCGGTGCCGTCGCCGGCGAAGTCCGGCGGCGGGCCGAAGTGGTCCTGGTAGAAGCCGTAGCCCCACCAGCCCGCGCCGCCCATGGCTCCGAGCAGCACCAGGGCGACCAGCAGGCAGGCGCCGCCGTTGCGGCGGCCGGCCTTCTTGCCGCTCTCCTTGCGCTTCTTCTTGGCCTCACGGGAGTCGTCCTGGCCGCCGAGGAAGCCGGCCTCCTGCTGGGGCTCCTCCTCCAGGTAGGCGCCGTCCTCGTGGTGGCCGTCCCACTCCTCGGGCTCGGCCTGCGGCTCGTGCCCGGCGGCGGCCGGAGCGCCCCCGGCCTCCAGGGCGGCGGCCTCGGCCTCCCAGTCGATGCCGTCCGGGCCGGGCCCGGCCACCGGCTCGGGCGCCGGCGCCTGCCGGTGTGGGGCGGGCCGCTGGACCTGCTGTTGCTGCTGGACCTGCTGTTGCTGCTGCTCGTACCCCTGCTGCGGGTACTGCCCGTGCTGCGGCATCTGCTGCTGCTGTTGCTGCTGTTGCTGTTGCTGCGGGTAGCCCTGCTGCTGCCCCCCCTGCTGCGGGTACTGGCCCTGCTGCGGGTACTGCCCCTGCTGGGGCATCTGCTGCTGCGGGTAGCCCTGCTGCGGCATCGGCTGCTGCTGCCCGTACTGGCCGTACTGCCCCTGCTGGCCCGGCTGCCCCTGCTGCTCGCCGTAGCCCTGCTGCTGGTACTGCCCCTGCTGCGGCATCTGCTGCTGGCCGTACTGGCCCTGCTGGCCCGACTGCTGCTGGTAGAACTGCTGCTGTTGTTGCTGTTGCTGCTGCCACTGGCCGTCCTGCTGGCCGGGGACCGGCTGCTGGCCGCCGTACCCGGCATCACCGGGGTGCCACGGCTCGCCCTGGGGGCCGTAGCCCCGACCCACCTCGGTCATCGATCCCCTTAACCGACAGTGACGACCGACGGATCAAAGCGGCCGTCCGGGACGCCGTCCCGGTTGAATCTCGAACCGGCGTGCTAGCGCAACGCCTGGGAGGAGACGTTACCGTACCGCAGCCGGGCCCCCGGTGGCCGGACGTACCGTCAGTGCTCGACCCCGCCGCTCTCCGCACCCACCGTCACGGAGTCGCCGCGCCCGGGGCCGGCGCCGGGGCGCTCGCCGAAGCGGTGGCCGATCCCGACGCCGAGCCCGACCCGGAGGCCGACGCGCTCGGCTTCGCCGCCGCCCGGTTGGCGTTGAACTCCGCGACGTTGCGCTGCTGCACCTCGAAGCTGTCGGTGAACCGGGTGTCCCCCGGCTTCACGGTGACGAAGTACAGCCAGTCCCCCGGCGTCGGGTCCAGGGCCGCCATGATCGCCTGCCGCCCGGGGTTGGAGATCGGGGTCGGCGGCAGCCCGGCGTGCAGGTAGGTGTTGTACGGGGAGTCCAGCTTGGTCTCGGTCACGCTGGTGTTCAGCGTCGAGCGGCCGAGCGCGTAGTTGATGGTGGAGTCCAGCTGCAGCGGCATGCCCTTGGCCAGCCTGTTGTAGATCACCCGGGCCACCTTGCCCATGTCCTCGGTGTTGTCGGCCTCGCCCTGCACCATGCTGGCGACCGTCACCAGCCCGTACACGTTCTGCCCGAGGTTCTGGGCGACGACGTCCGCGTCGTCCCGGCTGAACTCCTTGCCGGCCCGCTCCACCATCTGCTTCAGCAGGTCGAGCGCGGTGGTGCCGTCGGTGACGCTGTACGTCGCCGGGAACAGGTAGCCCTCGGGGGCGCCGGCCGCGAACTCCGGCAGGCCCAGTTCGGCGGTCTGCTCCTTGGCGACGCGCTGGGCGGTGCCCTCGGGCAGGTTGAGCTTCTTGTCGATGGCCGCGTAGATCTGGTAGCCGCGCCAGCCCTCGGGGATGGTCAGGCCGTTGGCGTTGGCCGGGTCGATCAGGATCGCCAGGGCCGCCGAGGCCGACATCTTCTGCTTGAGGGTGTACGTCCCCGGCTGGATGCGCCCGGCCGCGGCCGCGCTGCCCTTCGCCGCCCTGGTGAAGGCGAGCGAGCTGGCCACGACCCCGTTGCGGACCAGCGCGGAGGCGATCTGCGCCAGGCCCGCGCCCTCGGGCACCGAGACCTGGACGCTGCCGTTGCCCGGCCCCCGGAAGTCGGCGGCGGCCGCCGGACGCCGCTGCCCCTGGAACCAGGTGTAGCCCGTCAGCCCGATCCCGCCGAAGACGGCGATCAGGGCGAGCGCGGTGAGCCCGCAGGCCAGTCCGTTACGCCGTCGGTGCGGATCGGGCGCATCGGGGCGCGGACGGGGCGCACCCGGCGGCCGGCCCTCCGGCTCCATCACCGGTGCGCCCAGGTGACCGGGTGTGAGCCCCGGGTGGAAGTCCTGGTCGAACATGGCTCGCGCCCCCTCGACGGTCCCGCAACGGCCTGGATGGCTCCGCGCCGCTCGGGATCGGTCAGGGGCGATCGGCGACGGACGCGGAACGAACGAAAAGGGGGCCCGTGCGGACGCGTCCGCACGGGCCCCTCTTCGGGACGTTAGACCAGGCCGGTCAGCCAGCCGCCTCGACGCTCTCTCCGGGCGGCCTTCCGCTCACCCGTTCGGACTCAAGGGCGGTCTGGAGGATCACCACCGCGGCGGCCTGGTCGACCACCGAGCGGCCCTTCTTCGCCTTGACCCCGGAGGCGCGCAGCCCGTGGGTGGCGGTGACGGTCGTCATCCGCTCGTCCACCAGCCGCACCGGCACCGGGTAGAGCCGGTTGGCCAGCCGCACCGCGTACGCCCGGACCTTCTCCGCCGCCGGGCCCTCCTTGCCGCTGAGCGAGCGCGGCAGCCCGACGATCACCTCCATCGCGTCGTACTCCTCGACGATGGCGGCGAGACGGGCCTGCGACTTCACCCCCGCGGGGACGGTCTCCACCGGCGTGGCGAGCACCCCGTCGGGGTCGCAGGACGCGACCCCGATCCGGGCGTCACCGACGTCGACGGCGATGCGCCGACCGCGGCGGAAGGGCTTCGGCTCCTGCTCGAACATCAGGAGGCGCGCTCCGCGACCAGGCCGCGCACGGCCGCGATGGCCTCGCCGACCGCGGCCGCGTCGGTGCCGCCCCCCTGGGCGACGTCGTCCTTGCCGCCACCGCCGCCGCCGAGGGTCTTGGCCGCGGTGCGGACCAGCTCGCCGGCCTTGATGCCGCGACCGCGGGCGTCCTCGTTGGTGGCGATCACGGTCAGCGGGCGGTCGTTCGCCACGGTGAACGCGGCGACCACGGCCGGGCGCGAGCCCAGGCGGCCGCGCACGTCCAGGACGAGCTTGCGCAGCTCGTCCGCACCCACGCCGTCGGCGACCTGCGCGGCGACCACGGCGATGCCGTGCACGTCCTCGGCCGAGTCGGCCAGGCCCGCCGCGGCGGCCAGCACCTTCTCGGCGCGGAAGCGCTCGATCTCCTTCTCCGCGTCCTTGAGCTTGGCGAGCATGCCCGAGATCTTCTCCGGCAGCTCCTCCGGGCGGCCCTTGACCAGCTCGGTCAGCTGGGCGACCACGGTGTGCTCACGGGCCAGGAACTTGTACGCGTCGACGCCGACCAGGGCCTCCACGCGGCGCACGCCGGAGCCGATCGAGGACTCGCCGAGCAGCTTCACCAGGCCCAGCTGGGAGGTGTTGCCGACGTGCGTGCCACCGCAGAGCTCCTTGGAGAAGTCCCCGATGGTGACGACGCGCACCTCGTCGCCGTACTTCTCGCCGAACATCGCGATGGCGCCGGCCTTGCGGGCCTGGTCCATCGTCATGACCTCGGCGGTGACCTCCAGCTCGCGGGTCAGCACGTCGTTGATCTTCTGCTCGACGTCCACCAGCACGCTGCCCGGAACGGCGGCGGGCGAGCCGAAGTCGAAGCGGAAGCGGCCCGGCGCGTTCTCCGAACCGGCCTGGGCGGCCGTCGGGCCGAGCGCGTCGCGCAGGGCCTGGTGGGTCAGGTGGGTGGCCGAGTGGGCGCGGGCGATCGCCCGGCGGCGGTCGATGTCGATCGTGGCGTACGCCGAGGCGCCGAGCACGACCTCGCCGAACAGCACCCCGCCGGAGTGCACGACCACGCCCGGGACGGGCTGCTGCACGTCGCGGATCTCGACGACCGCGCCGGACTCCAGACGGATGCGGCCCTGGTCGGCGAGCTGGCCGCCGCCCTCGGCGTAGAACGGGGTGCGGTCGAGGATGATCTCGACCTCGTCGCCCTCGGAGGCGGCCGGCGACGGAACGCCGTCCACCAGCAGGCCGACCACGGTGGCCTCGCCCTCGGTGAGGGAGTAGCCGGTGAAGACGCTGGCGCCGGACTTGTCGGCGACCTCGCGGTACGCGGCGACGTCGGCGTGGCCCATCTTCTTGGCCTTGGCGTCCGCCTTGGCGCGGTCGCGCTGCTCCTGCATCAGACGGCGGAAGCCGGCCTCGTCCACCTGGAGGCCCTGCTCCTCGGCCATCTCCAGGGTGAGGTCGATCGGGAAGCCGTAGGTGTCGTGCAGCTTGAACGCCTGCTCGCCCGAGAGGACGGCGCCGCCGGCCTGCTTGGTCTCGGTGACCGCGACGTCCAGCAGGTTGGTGCCGGCCTTCAGCGTCTGCAGGAAGGCCACCTCCTCGCCGACGACGACCGTCTCGATGCGCTTGCGGTCGGCCTCCAGCTCCGGGTACTGCGGGGCCATCGCCTTGATGGCGACGTCGATGAGCTCCTTGGCCACCGGCTCGGTGGCGCCCAGCAGGCGCATGTTGCGGATGGCGCGGCGCAGGATGCGGCGCAGCACGTAGCCGCGGCCCTCGTTGCCGGGGGTGACGCCGTCGCCGACGAGCATCAGCGCGGTGCGGATGTGGTCGGTGACCACGCGCAGCGAGACGTCCGCCTTGTGGTCGGCGCCGTAGGTGTGGCCGGTCAGCTCGGCGGCGCGGTCGAGGATCATCCGGCTGGTGTCGATCTCGAAGAGGTTGTCGACGTCCTGCAGGATGGCGGCCAGACGCTCCAGGCCCAGGCCCGTGTCGATGTTCTTGCTCGGCAGGTCGCCGAGGATCTCGAACCCGTCCTTGCCGTCGCCGTGGCCGCGCTCGTACTGCATGAAGACCAGGTTCCAGATCTCCAGGTAGCGCTCGCCGTTGACGGCCGGGCCGCCCTCCTCGCCGTACGCGGGGCCGCGGTCGTAGTTGATCTCCGAGCACGGGCCGCAGGGGCCGGGGACGCCCATCGACCAGAAGTTGTCCTTCATGCCGAGGCGCTGGATGCGCTCGGACGGCACGCCGATGACGTCGCGCCAGATCTGCTCGGCCTCGTCGTCGTCCTTGTAGACGGTGATCCAGAGCTTCTCCGGCTCCAGGCCGTAGCCGCCGTCCGCGACGGGAGTGGTGAGCAGCTCCCACGCGAACTTGATGGCGCCTTCCTTGAAGTAGTCGCCGAAGGAGAAGTTGCCGCACATCTGGAAGAAGGAGCCGTGCCGGGTGGTCTTCCCGACCTCCTCGATGTCCAGGGTGCGCACGCACTTCTGCACGCTGGTGGCGCGCGAGAACTGCGGCTTGACCTCGCCCAGGAAGTAGGGCTTGAAGGGCACCATGCCGGCGTTGACGAGCAGCAGGGTGGGGTCGTCGGCGACCAGGGACGCCGACGGAACGACGGTGTGGCCGCGCTCCTCGAAGAAGCGCAGCCAGCGGCGGCGGATCTCAGCCGACTCCATTAGTGGTCCTTCCGGTTGGTACCGCCCCGCGGCAGGGCTCGGCGGGGCGTTTCATCGATGGTCTGGGGGGTGGTGCGCGTGCTCTTGGACGGAGGCAGGGCGGCGGCCGGGCTACCGGGCGCCGCCGAGATAGCTCGGTACTGCGGTTCGCCGCGCAGCGCTCGGCCGGTGCGCCGGGGCTCCACGACGGCGGTGCCGTGCAGTCCGAGGTCGTCCTTCAGCTGCTCCTCGCGCTCGGCCATGCCGGCCCGCACGTCCTGCGCGAACTGCTTGGCCAGGTCCCCCAGTTGGAGGGCGCCGCGCGCGGCCGTGCCGGAGAGGCTGTCCGGGGTGAGCCGGTGGACGGCCTCGTTGGCCTTCTTCATGGCCCAGACGGTGGCGCCGGCGCCGACCGCCATCCAGAAGATGCGTGCCATGCCGTCAGCCCCTCACCGCGCGCCGGACCCGCGAGAGCAGTCCGTTCCTGGGCGCCGTGGCGGCGCGCACCTCGGCCCGGATGAGCCGGGCCAGCTCCTCGCGCTCACTCGCCTGGGCGGGCACCGGCGGCACCGTGCCCTGCTGCCGGGCGACGGCCTTGCGCACGCCGTAGCTGAACGCGGCGACCTTCACCAGCGGCCCGCCGAGGGTGGCGGCGACGGTGGAGGAGAGCGCGTTGGCGTTGGCGGCGGCGTCCTGCACGTTGGCGGTGATCTCGTCGACCCGCTCCAGCTGCTCGTTGGCGCTGCGCACGGCGGCGCCGGCGTCGCTCAGCAGCGGCACGGCCTGTTCGGTGACGGCGGAGACCAGGACGGCGGCCTCCTTGAGCACCCGGGAGAGGCGCACCAGCACGACCGCCAGCAGGGTGACCAGGACCGCCCAGAACACGGCGACGAGCAATCCGGCCAGCTCTCCCACGGACACCTTTGCGCGCTCCCTCGCCTTGCTGTTCTCCAGAGGGAACCCTATCGCGCCCGCACCCGAATCCCGGACCGGGTTTCGCCGGGCCTGTCCGACCGGTCGGGTGTGCGATCCCCGCGCGTAACCTACCGTCCGGTCACCTCGTTCTGCCAGGTGGGCCGACAGCCGTACGGCCCGGACACGCGTCCGGACCGCTGCGGTCCGGGCCAGGAACGACGGGGAGCATCGCTTGGCCGGCGACTGGACACCACATCCCGCGGCGCAGCCGCGCGAGCCGGAGCCCGGCCGGCTGCCGGCCGAGGTGACGGGCTTCGTCGGGCGGCGGCGCGAACTGACCGAGCTGGCGGCCCTGCTGGCCGGCGCCCGGCTGGTGACGGTGACGGGCCCCGGCGGGGTCGGCAAGAGCCGGCTGGCGCTGCGCGCGGCGGCCCGCGCCGCCGGGGCGTTCCCGGACGGCACCTGGCTGGTCGAGGTGGCCCCGGTGCAGGACCCCCTGCTCCTCGGCCACGCCGTCCTGGAGGCGCTGCACCTGACCGACGGCACCGCCCGCCCGCCGCTGGACGTCCTGACCGGGGCGCTGAACGGCCGGCGCCTGCTGATCGTCCTGGACGGCTGCGAGCACCTGGTCGAGGCGTGCGCCGACCTCGCGGACGCGCTGCTGCGGGCCCTGCCGGGCCTGCGGGTGCTGGCCACCAGCCGCTCCGCCCTGCGCGCCGGCGGCGAGCACCTGCTCACCCTGGCCCCGCTGCCGGTCGGCCCGGCCGCGCCCGAGGCGCCCGTACGGGCCACCGCGCTGCCGGACGCCGTCCGGCTGTTCGCCGACCGGGCCCGCGCGGTGCTGCCGGGCTTCGAGGTCACCGACGCCAACGTGGAGGCCGTCGCCCTGCTGTGCCGCCGCCTGGACGGCATCCCGCTGGCCGTGGAGCTGGCCGCCGGACGGCTGCGGGCGCTGTCCGTGGAGCAGATCACCGCCCGGCTGGACGACCGGTTCCGGCTGCTCACCGGCGGCTGCCGCACGGCCCTGCCGAGGCACCAGACGCTGCGCACCACGATCGGCTGGAGCCATGAACTGTGCACGGTGCAGGAACGTTTACTCTGGGCCCGCCTTTCGGTTTTCGCCGGCAGTTTCGACCTGGAGGCCGCCGAGTACGTCTGCGCCGGCGACGGCCTCGAGCCCGAGGACGTCCTCGACCTCCTGGACGAGCTCGTCGGCAAGTCCGTCCTGCTGCGCGAGGACAGCGCCTTCGGCGTCCGCTTCCGGCTGCTGGACACCCTGCGCGAGTACGGCGGCCACTGGCTGCGCGCCGCCGGGGAGGAGCAGCGGCTGCTGCGCCGCCACCGGGACTGGTACCTGGGCGTCGCCACCTGGGGCGAGGTCGAGTGGTTCGGCCCCCGCCAGGCCGAGACCGCCGAGCGCACCGAACTGGCCCACAGCAACCTGCGCGCCGCCCTGGAGTTCTGCCTCGCCGAGCCCGGCGAGGAGCAGATCGGCCTGCTGCTTGCTGGCACCCTGTGGTTCTACTGGGTCGGCTGCGGCCACCTCGGCGAGGGCCGGCACTGGCTGGACCGCGCCCTGGCCCTGGACCGCGAACCCACCGAGGCCCGCGCCAAGGCCCTCTGGGTCACCGGCTACATGGCCACCCTCCAGGGCGACCTCTCCGCCGCCCGCCCGGCCCTGGAGGAGTGCCGCCGCCAGGCCCTGGACACCGGCGACGACCGGGCCCTGGCCTACGCCGTCCACCGCCAGGGCTGCGCCGCCCTGATCGGCGACGACCCCGAGCGCGCCGCCGAACTGTTCGAGGAGGCCCTCTGGCACTACCGGACGATCGGCGAGCTCAACAGCAACGTGGTGATGGCCATGTTCGAACTCGGCCTCGCCTACGTCTTCCAGGGCGACCTCGACAGCGGCGAGCTCTGGTTCGGCCAGGCCCGCGAACTGTGCGAGGAGCACGGTGAGCAGTGGGCGTACGCGTACGTGCTCTACGCGATGGCGTACTCGCACTGGCTGGACGGCGCCGTGGAGCCGGCCCGGGTGCTGGCCAGGGAGTGCGTCCGGCTCAACCACCGCTTCCACGACCTGCTCGGCATCGTGATCGGCATCGACCTGCTGGCGCTGCTGGAGACGGAGCCGAGCGCCCCGGGCCGCATCGGAAACCTGCGCGAGGCCCGGGTGCTCCAGGGCGCCGCCCACCGGATCTGGCGCACGGTCGGCAACCCGTTCCTGGGCTCGAGCTCCTTCTTCGGCCCCCACCAGGAGTGCGCCGAGCGGGCCCGCGCCGGGCTCACCGAGCAGGAGTACGAGGGCTGCTACGAGGCCGGCGCCCTGCTGGACCTCGACGCGGCCGTCACCCGGGCGCTGGGCGGCGGCGGCTCCCCGGGGGGCCCGGAGCCCGGCCCCGGGTCCTGTTCCGTACCGCCCGCACCGGCGCCCGCGCCGGTGCGGAATAGCTGAAGCTTGCCGATTGCTTGAGGAGGCAAGCAATCATCCGGAAGGAGCACCATGGCCATCCACGACGAGTACCGCCTCGCGACGTTCTACTTCGACTCCAAGGCGTACGCCGACGCCGCCCGCATGCTCGAGGGCGTGATCGCCGAGGAGCCGGCCAACCTCTCCGTCCGCCTGCTGCTCGCCCGCAGCTACTACCACTCCGCCCAGCTCGGCCGCGCCGAGGCCGAACTGCTGCGGATCCTGGAGACGGACCCGACCGAGGACTACGCCCGCCTGATGCTCGGCCGCACCCTGGAGCGCCAGGGCCGCGCCGAGGAGGCCCGCCCGCACCTGCGGCTGGCCGCCGCGATGGCCGGCGAGGACGTCTGACGACCGGACCGGAAATGGGGCGAGCCCCCGTCGCCTCGAAAGGCGGCGGGGGCTCGCTCTCGGTTTCGCGAAGTGCGGAACCGCTCGCGGGTCAGCGCGAGTAGTACTCGACGACCAGCTGCTCGTCGCAGATCACCGGGATCTCCTTGCGCTGCGGCGCACGGTCCAGGCGGAAGGCCAGGGCCTTCAGGTTGACCTCGAGGTACTTCGGGGTCTGGCCCTCACCCGCGTAGCCACCCTCACGGGCGACCTGGAAGGGGACCTTCTCCTTGCTGCGCTCGCGGATGGTCACCACGAAGCCCGGCTTCATCTGGAACGACGGCTTGTTGACCTTGCCGCCGTTGACCTCGACGTGGCCGTGGACGACCATCTGACGGGCCTGGTAGATGGTGCGGGCGATGCCCGAACGCAGGACCAGGGCGTCGAGGCGGGTCTCCAGCTCGGCGACGAGCGCCTCACCGGTCTTGCCCTCGGCCTTCTTCGCGCGGTCGAACGCGCGGGCCAGCTGCTTCTCGCTCAGGTCGTACTGGGCGCGAAGACGCTGCTTCTCGGTCAGACGGACCTTGTAGTCCGAGTTCTGCTTGCGACCACGGCCGTGCTGGCCGGGCGGGTACGGGCGGGCCTCGAAGTACTTGACGGACTTCGGGGTCAGCGGCACGCCGAGCGCACGCGCGATCTTGACCTTGGGGCGCTTCTGGTTCGCCATGAACCAAACCTTCCTTGCTTACGAATACGGCTTCCACCAGGTGTTGACGGAGGTCGCTCGTCGCGACCCGGAGAAAACCCCGCCGCCTGCGCGATGGGATCAGCCGCTCTCCGGAGCCGGGCACGAATGTGCTTGTCACACGGGGAGCCCGAAGGCCCGCCCGCGACACCGAAACGGTGCGCGACGCTCCTGCTGCGGACCTCCCGGAGGAGGTCTACGGCCACCGCCCCGCTGGTGCGGCCGGTCGGTGGGGTCTCCCCCGCCGCCGTCCCGGGACATGGCACTCCGACCGAGTATACCGGGAGATCACTCGCCCTTTTCCCCGGCCCTCTGCTCCCCGGCCTTCTCGCCCCCGGCCTTCTCGCCCCCGGCCCTCTGCTCCTTGACCTTCTGCTCCCCGGCCCTCTGCTCCTTGGGGCGCTCCCCCCGCAGCCGCCCCCGCGTCCACTCCACCGTGTCCGCGTAGCGCACCTCGCCGCCGCGCCGGTTGGGCCGGTAGTACTCCTTGCCGTGCACCGAGTCCGGCGCGTACTGCTGCGTCGCGATGCCCTCCGGCAGGTCGTGCGGGTACTGGTAGCCGTGCCCGTGGCCCAGCTTGCCCGCGCCGCCGTAGTGCGCGTCCCGCAGGTGCGGCGGCACGGCGCCCGCCAGGCCCTGCCGTACGTCCGCCAGCGCCGCGTCGATCGCCAGGTACGCGCTGTTGGACTTGGGCGCCAGGGCGAGGGCGATCGCCGCCTGGGACAGGATGATCCGCGCCTCCGGGAAGCCGATCAGCGCCACCGCCTGGGCCGCCGCCACCGCCGTCTGCAGGGCGCTCGGGTCGGCCAGGCCCACGTCCTCGCTGGCGGAGATCATCAGCCGGCGGGCGATGAACCGCGGGTCCTCCCCCGCCTCGATCATCCGGGCCAGGTAGTGCAGGGTGGCGTCCACATCGCTGCCGCGGATCGACTTGATCAGCGCGCTGGCCACGTCGTAGTGCTGGTCGCCGTCCTTGTCGTAGCGCACGGCGGCCTGGTTGACGGCCGTCTCGGTGGTGGCCAGCGTGATGCTCGCCTCGCCCTTCTCCAGCGCCGCCCCGGCCGCCGCCTCCAGCGTGGTCAGCGCCCGCCGGGCGTCCCCGCCGGCCAGGCGCACCAGGTGGTCCTCGGCCTCGGCGGTCAGCTCCAGCGCGCCCGCCAGGCCCCGCTCGTCGGCCACCGCGCGGCGCAGCAGCGCCCGGACGTCCTCGTCGGTCAGGGCCTCCAGCGTGAGCAGCAGCGAGCGGGAGAGCAGCGGGGAGATCACCGAGAAGTACGGGTTCTCGGTGGTCGCGGCGATCAGGGTGACCCAGCGGTTCTCGACGGCGGGCAGCAGCGAGTCCTGCTGAGCCTTGGAGAAGCGGTGGATCTCGTCCAGGAAGAGGACCGTCTCCCGGCCGGACATGCCGACCGCCCGCCGGGCGCCGTCGATCACCGCCCGGACCTCCTTGACCCCGGCGGTGATCGCGGACAGCTCGACGAAGCGGCCCTCCACGGACTGGCTGATGACGTGCGCGAGGGTGGTCTTCCCGGTGCCGGGCGGCCCCCACAGGATCACCGAGCTGGTGGCGGCCGGCCCGCGCGAGGAGGAGACCAGCCGGCGCAGCGGCGAGCCGGGCTTGAGCAGCTGCCGCTGCCCGGCCACCTCCTCCAGGGTGCGCGGGCGCATCCGTACGGCCAGCGGGGCGCGGCCGGGCTCCCTGCTCTGGCGTTCCTCGGCGGCTGCGGTGAAGAGGTCCGGTTCGTCCACACCGGAAGCCTATGCGAGGGCCCCGACACGCCTATGCCTGCGTGCGGCGGTCCAGCAGGACCACCTCGAACTCCTCCAACGAGCGCAGGATGCCGCCCACCGCGGCGACCGCCTTCGAGCGGGCCTCGGCGTTCGGCCCGCGCGAGGCTTCGAAGCTCGCCCGGTCGGCGAAGATCAGGCCGGTCGAGAGCCGGCCTGCCGCCCGGTGCGCCAGCATCGCGCCGGTCACGAAGCCCGGCGCCTGCTGCAGCATCGGCAGCGCCTGGTCCCGGAACACCTCGGCCGCCTCGTCCACCTTCTCCGGGTCGACGTCGACCCGCACCAGGCGGAACCCGGCGCCCGGCCCGGCCTCTCCGGGCGGGGCCGTGGCCACGGCCTCCCAGACGTCGGTGGCCACGGTGCCGGCCAGCGGTGCCAGCAGCTCCGCCCTGCGCGCCCGCAGGGCCGTGTCACTGTCGCGCTCGGCCTGGGCGGACTCCCACCAGGAGCCCATCGTGATCTTGCCGAGGGCCCGGTCGACGAACAGGCCGTAGCCGCGGTAGCCGGGCTGCCCGGAGAGCAGGTCGAGCGCCTCCTTGCCGAATCCCTCGACGGTCTGCCCGATCCGGTCCGGATTCCCGGTGGCGTAGACGGTACGGACGAACATGAGCGCGCCTCCTGTGGACGCCCGGGCGCCACACGGGGCCGTTCACGCAGTGGAGTCGCAGCGCCCGGAGGGCCCCGTCTACTCCAGTGTGGCAGTACGGTCCGGAACGTACTTCTGCAGGTCGCGCGGGGGCCGCTGGTAGCCGCGCGGGGCCGGGCGGGGCGGCAGGTCGATCTTCGGCGGGGAGATCTCGTGGTACGCGACGGTGGAGAGCAGGTGGGCGATCATGTTGATCCTGGCCCGGCGCTTGTCGTCGCTCTCGACCACGTGCCAGGGCGAGTCCGGGGTGTCGGTGTAGACGAACATCTCGTCCTTGGCCCGGGAGTAGTCCTCCCAGTGCCTGATCGACTCGACGTCCATCGGGGAGAGCTTCCAGCGCTTCATCGGGTCCTCCAGGCGGTCCCGGAAGCGCCGTTCCTGTTCGGTGTCGCTCACCGAGAACCAGTACTTGCGCAGCAGGATGCCGGACTCGATCAGCATCCGCTCGAAGGTCGGGCACTGGTGCAGGAACTGCCAGTACTCCTCGTCGGTGCAGAAGCCCATGACCCGCTCGACACCGGCCCGGTTGTACCAGCTGCGGTCGAACAGCACGATCTCGCCGGCGGCCGGGAGCTGCTCGACGTAGCGCTGGAAGTACCACTGGGTCCTCTGCCGCTCGGTCGGTGTCGGCAGTGCGGCGACCCGGGCGATGCGGGGGTTCAGGTACTCGGTGACGCGCTTGATCGCACCGCCCTTGCCGGCCGCGTCCCGGCCCTCGAAGATCACCACGACCCGGGCGCCCTCGACCCGCACCCACTCCTGGAGTTTCACCAACTCCTGCTGCAGGCGCAGCAGTTCCTTCTCGTACGCCTTCTTGCCGAACCGCTGCCGCTGCTCCTCGGCCACCCCTGGCCCTCCCGTCCGCCTGTCACCGATGATCCTTCACCGTAGACACAGGCGGACCGGTACCGCAGGTCGGGCCGTGAGTCGGGCCGCAGGTCGGGCCATGGGTCGGGCCGTGGGTCGGCCCGGGGAGAGGGGGCCGGAGGCCGGGGTGGGGCCTCCGGTGGGAGGGGGTGGCGCGGTGGCGCACGGTGAGGGGGTTGGGCGGCCTATACGCCGACGAACGGCTCCGGGTAGCGGCAGAGCCCGCGCGGGCCGCCGTCGTACGCCGACAGGGGCAGCGCCTGGAAGTACGTCTCCGGCACCTCGAACGGGCCGGTGACCTCGTGCCGCCCGGCCGGCGTGAAGCCGAAGCGGCCGTAGTACTCCGGGTCACCGAGGACGACGACCAGCTTCTCGCCCGCCGCCTCGGCCGCCGACAGC
This sequence comes from Streptomyces sp. NRRL WC-3742, assembly GCF_000720635.1. GTDB lineage: Bacteria > Actinomycetota > Actinomycetes > Streptomycetales > Streptomycetaceae > Kitasatospora. The sequence continues at coordinate 47,119 of NZ_JOCF01000040.1, forward strand.
GCGGCCCGGACGACGACTTCGCCGACGCCCCTGCGCTGCCACTCGGGGGCGACCGCCACCGGCGCGAGCGCCAGCGCGTCACCGAGGGCGCCGTCGCCGCCGACCCGCAGCCGGGTCAGCAGCGCGTGCCCGATCACCAGGTCGGTGGCGTCCGTCGCCACTATGGACAGCCCGGGCAGCCAGGCGGGGTCGCGGCGCAGCGCGTCCACCAGGTCCGCCTCGTCCGGGCCGGGGAACGCGGCCATCAGGACGCGTCTGATCTCCGGGGCGTCGTCCGGACGTTCTGTTCTCGTTCTGACCTGCAAGGGTCAACCCTTCCTCTGTCGCACGCCGTTGTGGACCGGCCCCGAACGGACCGGTGTCCGTTCGGGGCCGTTGAAGGTTAGCGGATGACGCGGCGTCAGCTCTCCTGCTGCGCCTCGGGCTTGGCTTCCTCGCGGACCTTGGGCTTGGCGTCCACGCCGGCCTCGCGACGCTGCGCCGGGGTGATCGGCGTCGGGGCGCCGGTCAGCGGGTCACCGCCGGTGGAGGTCTTCGGGAAGGCGATGACGTCCCGGATGGTGTCGTACCCGCCGAGCAGGGTGACCACGCGGTCCAGGCCGAAGGCGACGCCACCGTGCGGCGGCGGGCCGTAGTTGAACGCGTCGAGCAGGAAGCCGAACTGCGAGGCCGCCTCCTCCTCGGAGAGGCCGATCGCGTCGAACGCCCGCTTCTGCACGTCCCGCTGGTGGATACGGATCGAACCGCCGCCCAGCTCCGAGCCGTTGAGGACCAGGTCGTAGGCGTTGGACAGGGCCGAGCCCGGGTCGGTGTCGAAGGTGTCCAGCGACTCGGCGGTGGGGGCGGTGAAGGGGTGGTGCACCGCGTGCCAGCCCTGGAACTCGCCCTTGTCGTCCTCGATCGGCTCGAACATCGGGAAGTCGACGACCCAGAGGAAGGCCCACGCGGACTCGTCGATCAGCGCGCAGCGCTTGCCGATCTCCAGTCGGGCGGCGCCGAGCAGCTCCTGCGAGGGGCGCTCCTTGCCGGCGGCGAAGAAGATCGCGTCGCCGTTCTTGGCGCCGGCCGCGGCGGCGAGGCCGGCCAGGTGCTCCTCGGAGAGGTTCTTGGCGACGGGGCCGCGCAGCTCGCCGGTCTCGGCGTCGATGAGCACGTAGGCCAGGCCCCGGGCGCCGCGCGCCTTGGCCCAGTCCTGCCAGGCGTCGAGCTGCTTGCGCGGCTGCGAGGCACCGCCGGGCATGACCACGGCGCCGACGTACGGGGCCTGGAAGACGCGGAAGTCGGTGCCCTTGAAGTACTCGGTGAGGTCGGTGAGTTCCTGGCCGAAGCGCACGTCCGGCTTGTCGGAGCCGTAGCGGCCCATCGCGTCCGCGTAGGTCATGCGCGGCAGCGGGTTCGGGATCTCGTAGCCGTGGACCTCGCGCCAGATCGCACCGATGATCTTCTCGCCGAGGGCCAGGATGTCCTCCTGGTCGACGAAGGACGCCTCGATGTCGAGCTGGGTGAACTCCGGCTGCCGGTCGGCGCGGAAGTCCTCGTCGCGGAAGCAGCGGGCGATCTGGTAGTAGCGCTCCATGCCGGCCACCATCAGCAGCTGCTTGAACAGCTGGGGCGACTGCGGCAGCGCGTACCAGTGGCCGGGCTGCAGGCGGACGGGGACGAGGAAGTCGCGGGCGCCCTCGGGGGTGGAGCGGGTGAGGTACGGCGTCTCGATGTCGAGGAAGTCGTTCTCCTCCATCACCCGGCGGATGATGTTGCTGACCCTGGAGCGCAGCCGCAGGCCCTTGGCCGGGCCCTCGCGGCGCAGGTCCAGGTAGCGGTAGCGCAGCCGGACCTCCTCGTTGACGGTGCCCGGCTCGTACTCGGCGACGGGGAAGGGCAGCGGCGCGGCCTCGGAGAGGACCTCGATCTCGCTGACGACGACCTCGACGGCGCCGGTGGGGATGTCGGGGTTCTCGTTGCCCTCGGGGCGCACCCGGACGTCGCCGACGACCTTGACGCAGTACTCGGCGCGCAGGCCGTGCACCGAGTCCAGGTCGCGGACCACGATCTGCACGGTGCCGGAGGCGTCGCGCAGGTCGATGAAGGCCACGCCGCCGTGGTCGCGGCGGCGGGCGACCCAGCCGGCCAGGGTGACGGTGGTGCCTGCGTGCTCCGGGCGGAGCGTGCCCGCGTCGTGCGTGCGGATCACAGCTGCTTCTCCTTCAGGGTGGTGACGAGTGCGTCGAGGGCGACGGGGGTCTGTTCGCCGGTGGACATGTCCTTGAGCTGGACGACGCCTTCGGCGAGGTCCCGGTCCCCGGCGATCAGGGCGAAGCGGGCGCCGGACCGGTCGGCGGACTTCATGGCGTTCTTGATGCTCTTGACGCCGAAGGCGAGGTCGGTGGCCACGCCGGCCCGGCGCAGCTCGACGACCTTGGCGAACAGGACGTTCTTGGCCTCCTCGCCGAGCGCGACGGCGTACACCGCGGTGGCGGCCGGCAGGTCCAGGGTGACGCCCTCGGCCTCGAGGGCCAGGTAGGTGCGGTCCACGCCGAGGGCCCAGCCGACGGAGGGCAGCGCCGGGCCGCCGATCATCTCGGAGAGGCCGTCGTAGCGGCCGCCGCCGCCGATGGCGGACTGGGCGCCGAGGCCGTTGTGGACGAACTCGAAGGTGGTGCGGGTGTAGTAGTCCAGGCCGCGCACCAGCTTGGGGTCGTCGACGAAGGCGACGCCGGCCGCGGTGAGCAGCTCGCGGACCTTCTCGTCGTACGCCTTGCAGTCCTCGCACAGGTAGTCGCGCAGCATCGGGGCGCCGACCAGCTGGTCCTGCACGTCCTTGCGCTTGTCGTCGAGGACGCGCAGCGGGTTGATCCCGGCGCGGCGGCGGGTCTCCTCGTCCAGGTCCAGGCCGGAGAGGAAGTCGATCAGCGCGGCGCGGTAGACCGGGCGGCACTGCTTGTCGCCGAGGCTGTTGAGCAGCAGCGAGTAGTCGCTCAGGCCGAGCGCGCGGAACGCGTCGTCGGCCAGGATGATCAGCTCGGCGTCCAGCGCCGGGTCCTCCGCGCCGATGGCCTCCGCGCCGACCTGGGAGAACTGGCGGTAGCGGCCCTTCTGGGCGCGCTCGTAGCGGTAGTACGAGCCGGAGTACCAGAGCTTGACCGGCAGGTTGCCCTGCTTGTGCAGGTTGGCCTGGAGGGCCGCGCGCAGCACCGAGGCGGTGCCCTCCGGGCGCAGCGCGAGCTCGTCACCGCCCTTGGTGGTGAGGTTGTACATCTCCTTGGTGACGATGTCGGTGGACTCGCCGACACCGCGGGAGAACAGCTTCACGTCCTCGAAGACCGGGGTCTCGATGTAGCCGTAGCCGGCCCGGCGGGCGGGGGCGGCGATGCGCTCGCGGATCGCCAGGAAGGTCGCGGAGCTGGGGGGCAGCAGGTCGTAGGTGCCCTTGGGGGCGGTGAAGGTGCTCAACTTCTCTATCCGTCACATTCCTCGTCGCGGGAAAGCCGGGGCGCCGGCCGCCCCCGCTGCCTGTCGGAGGTAGGGGTTGGTGGCGCGCTCGCGGCCGATGGTCGTCTGTCCGCCGTGGCCGGAGAGCACCACGGTGGAGTCGTCGAGGGGCAGGCACACCCGGGCCAGCGAGCGCATGATCGCTTCGCCGTCCCCGCCCGGGAGGTCGGTACGCCCTATGGAGCCGGCGAACAGCAGGTCGCCCGAGAACAGCACCGGGGGGAGGTCCTCGGCACCGGGCGTCCGGAAGGTCACCGACCCCCCGGTATGGCCGGGGGCGTGGTCGACGGTCATGCTCAGACCGGCCAGTTCCAGCACGGCGCCGTCGGTGAGCTCGCGCACGTCGTCGGGCTCGCCGACGGTCAGTTCGCCCATCAGCGGGGCGCCGATGGCGCGGCCGAGCGCCTTCTCCGGGTCCGACATCATGTACCGGTCCTCGGGGTGGATCCACGCCGGGACGCCGCGGGCGCCGCAGACCGGGACCACCGAGGCCACGTGGTCGATGTGCCCGTGCGTGAGCAGCACGGCGACGGGCTTGAGCCGGTGCTCGCGGACCAGTTCCTCGACGCCGGCGGCGGCCTGGTGCCCCGGGTCGACGATGACGCACTCCTCGCCCGCCGCCGGGGCGACCAGGTAGCAGTTGGTGCCCCAGGCTCCAGCGGGGAATCCGGCGATGAACACGCGCGTCCTCTTGTGATGTCGGTCAGCGGCTACGGACTACGGCTTCCGAAGGTCCCTGAAAAGGTCTCTGAAGGTGTACGGGCAGCCTACCGGCGGTGCGGGCCCGGTCGCGAACCGGTATACGGGTGACGCCGCGGGCCGCGTGACAGGTTCACCGCGTTCTTACGGTCCGGGTCCCTACACTTGGCCGCCGATGGATGCGATGATCCGCATCGAATCCCTCTCGAATCCCTTCCGATTCCATCCACTCTTTCCGCACATCCCCAGGAGACACGGCCGGTGGTCAGCAGCGAACAGCGGCGGCGGCAGCTCGCCCGCGAGAAGTACGAGCGCCAGATGGAGCGCCGGGTCGCCGAGGCGGCCACCCGCAAGCGCCGTACCGCGATCCTGAGCGCCTCGCTCGCCGTCGTGGTACTGGCCGGCGGCGGCGCGCTGGTCGCGGGCGGCGCGTTCAGCTCGAACGACGACAAGTCGACCACGGCGGCCTCGGACACGGCCAAGGCCGGGCAGACCAACCCGGCCGCCGAGCCCACCACCCCGACCCGCAAGCCGGTCGACGGCTGCGCGGCCCCGGCGGAGGGCAAGCCCAACGGCAAGCAGTGGAAGGACGAGCCGGCGATGACCGTCGACTCCTCCGCCGCGTACACCATGACGATGGACACCAACTGCGGCAAGGTGACGGTGGCGTTGGACGCGGCCAAGGCGCCGCACACCGTCAACTCCTTCAACTTCCTGGCCGGGGAGCAGTTCTTCGACCACACCAAGTGCCACCGCCTCACCACGGACGGCATCTTCGTGCTCCAGTGCGGCGACCCGACCGCCAGCGCGACCGTCCCCGGCGGCACCGGCGGCCCCGGCTACAAGTTCAAGGACGAGAACCTGACCGGCGCGACGTACCCGGCGGGCACGGTGGCGATGGCCAACTCCGGCCCGGACACCAACGGGAGCCAGTTCTTCCTGGTCTACAAGGACACCAAGCTGCCGCCGAGCTACATCCCGTTCGGCAAGGTCACCGGCGGCCTGGACGTGCTGAACAAGATCGCCGCCGCGGGCACCCTGGAGGGCGCGACGGACGGCCACCCGATGGCCGACATCACCTTCAACTCCGTTACGGTGTCCAAGGGTTGACCCAACCCGGGGCCTCCCGCCGCAGGCGCTCCACGCGCCCCGGCGGGGCCCCGGAGCGAAATCGCCCGGCCCGGATGCGGACAGCACCGGGCCTGGTCGCCTATGTTGGCGTTGTGTAGGGTGCCCGGACCCGCCCAGCCGTTCACCCTCGGCAGCACGACTCGGCGGACGGGGACGGCGGACTTCTTCGGTCCGCCGCACATCAACTGTGGACGACGAACGCGCACCGCCCCGACGCGGGCGCGACGTCATGTGGAGGACGCGCTATGAGCAGCGACCCGTGGGGCCGTGTCGACGAGCAGGGCACGGTCTACGTCAGGACCGCCGACGGCGAACGCGCCGTGGGTTCCTGGCAGGCCGGCTCGCCCGAGGAGGCGCTGGCGTACTTCGAGCGCAAGTTCCAGGGCATCGAGGTGGAGATCGGCCTGCTGGAGAAGCGGGTGCGCACCACCGACCTGGCCGCGAAGGACGCCCTGACCGCGCTGGAGCACCTGCGCGCACAGGTGACCGAGGGCCACGCCGTGGGTGACCTGGCCGCCCTGGCCACGCGCCTGGACGCGCTCGCCGGCGAGATCGAGAACCGCCGCGAGGAGCGCAAGGCCGCCCGCGCCAAGGCGCAGGACGAGACCCGCGCCGCCAAGGAGGCCCTGGTCTCCGAGGCCGAGCAGCTCGCCGAGTCCACCCAGTGGCGGGAGGCCGGGGACCGGCTGCGCGCCCTGGTGGACACCTGGAAGGGCCTGCCCCGGCTCGACCGCAAGAGCGACGACGAGCTGTGGCACCGCTTCTCGCACGCCCGTTCCGTGTTCTCCAAGCACCGCAAGGCGCACTTCGCCGCGCTGGACTCGGAGCGCGACCAGGCCCGCCACACCAAGGAGTCGCTGGTCGCCGAGGCCGAGGCCCTGTCCTCGTCCACCGACTGGGGCAGCACCGCCGCCGCCTACCGCGACCTGATGGCCCGCTGGAAGGGCGCCGGTCGCGCACAGCGCGACGTCGAGGACGAGCTGTGGGCCCGCTTCCGCGGCGCGCAGGACGTCTTCTTCCAGGCCCGCTCCGCCGTGTTCAGCGAGCGCGACGCCGAGCAGGTCGAGAACCAGAAGCTCAAGGAGGCGCTGGCCGCCGAGGCCGAGACGATCCTCCCGATCACCGACCTCAAGGCCGCCAAGGCCGCCCTGCGCGAGATCAACGAGCGCTGGGAGGCCATCGGCCACGTGCCGCGCGACATCCGCCCGAAGCTGGACGGCCGGCTGAACGCCGTCGAGCGGGCGATCCGCGAGGCCGAGGACGCGGACTGGAAGCGCTCCAACCCGGAGGCCAAGGCCCGCGCGGCCGGCATGGTGGGCCTGTTCCAGGCGAAGGCCGACAAGATCCAGGCCGACCTGGACAAGGCCCGCGCGGCCGGCAACGCCTCCAGGACCGCCAAGCTGGAGTCCGAGCTGGCCGGCGTGCAGACCCTGCTGGAGCAGGCGCACAAGAGCCAGGAGGAGTTCAGCGGCTGATCCCGTGAGCCGGTGAACGAGGAAGCCCCCGTCGCACGCGACGGGGGCTTCCTCGTGTCCGGACGCTACTTGCGGGCGGAGGTGACGCGGTAGACGTCGTACACGCCCTCGACGCCGCGCACCGCCTTGAGCACGTGGCCCAGGTGCTTCGGGTCGCCCATCTCGAAGGTGAACCGGCTCATCGCCACCCGGTCCCGGGAGGTCTGCACGGCCGCCGACAGGATGTTGACGTGCTGGTCGGAGAGCACCCGGGTGACGTCCGAGAGCAGCCGGGAGCGGTCCAGCGCCTCGACCTGGATGGCCACCAGGAAGACGGAGGACTGGGTCGCGGCCCACTCGACGTCGATCATCCGCTCGGGCTGCTGGCTCAGCGCCTCGACGTTGACGCAGTCGGCGCGGTGCACCGAGACGCCGTTGCCGCGGGTGACGAAGCCGACGATCGGGTCGCCCGGCACCGGGGTGCAGCAGCGGGAGAGCTTGACCCAGACGTCCTCGACGCCCTTGACGATCACGCCCGGGTCGCCCTTGGCCCGGCGGCGCACCGCCCGGCGGTTGTCGTGCGTCGGGGTGGCGGTCTCCGCCAGGTCCTCGGTGGCGCCCTCCTCGCCGCCGAGCGCCTGGACGAGCTTCTGCACGATGTTCTGCGCGGCGACGTGCCCCTCGCCGATCGCGGCGTAGAGCGAGGAGATGTCGGGGTAGCGCATCTCGTGGGCGAGGGTGACCAGCGAGTCCCCGGTGAGGATGCGCTGGATCGGCAGGCCCTGCTTGCGCATGGCCCGGACGATCGCCTCCTTGCCGTGCTCGATCGCCTCCTCGCGGCGCTCCTTGGAGAACCAGGCGCGGATCTTGTTGCGGGCGCGCGGGGACTTGACGAAGCCCAGCCAGTCCCGGGAGGGCCCGGCGTTCTCCGCCTTGGAGGTGAACACCTCGACGGCGTCGCCGTTCTCCAGCGTCGACTCCAGCGGCACCAGGCGGCCGTTGACCCGGGCCCCTATGGTCCGGTAGCCGACCTCGGTGTGCACCGCGAAGGCGAAGTCGACGGGGGTGGCGCCGGCGGGCAGCGCTATCACGTCACCCTTGGGGGTGAAGACGAAGACCTCGTTGCTGGCCAGGTCGAAGCGCAGCGACTCCAGGAACTCGCCCGGGTCGGCCGTCTCCTTCTGCCAGTCCAGCAGCTGCCGCAGCCAGGCCATCTCGTTGACGGCTCCGGCCTTGTCGTCCTTGCGGACGGCGGCCGGGGTGTCGGTGCGGACCTTGGAGGCCCCGGCCACGGCGCGCTGCTTGTACTTCCAGTGCGCGGCGATGCCGTACTCGGCCCGCCGGTGCATGTCGAAGGTGCGGATCTGGAGCTCGACGGGCTTGCCGCCGGGGCCGATCACCGTCGTGTGCAGCGACTGGTACATGTTGAACTTGGGCATCGCGATGTAGTCCTTGAACCGCCCCGGCACCGGGTTCCACCGCGCGTGGATGGTGCCCAGCGCGGCGTAGCAGTCGCGGACGGTGTCGACCAGGACCCGGATGCCCACCAGGTCGTAGATCTCGGCGAAGTCCCGGCCCCGGACGATCATCTTCTGGTAGACCGAGTAGTAGTGCTTCGGCCGGCCGGTGACGGAGGCCGTGATCCGCGCCCCGCGCAGGTCCGCCTGGACCTGGTCGATGACGGTCGCCAGGTACTCGTCCCGCTTGGGGGCCCGCTCGGCGACCAGGCGCACGATCTCGTCGTACATCTTGGGGTAGAGGATCGCGAAGGCGAGGTCCTCCAGCTCCCACTTGATGGTGTTCATGCCCAGCCGGTGCGCCAGCGGGGCGTAGATCTCCAGCGTCTCGCGGGCCTTCTTCTCCTGCTTCTCCCGCTTGAGGTAGCGCATGGTGCGCATGTTGTGCAGGCGGTCGGCCAGCTTGATCACCAGGACGCGCGGGTCCTTGGCCATCGCGACGACCATCTTGCGGACGGTCTCGGCCTGCGCGGCCTCGCCGAACTTGACCCGGTCGAGCTTGGTGACGCCGTCGACCAGCAGGGCCACCGAGTCGCCGAAGTCCTTGCGCAGGGTCTCCAGGCCGTAGTCGGTGTCCTCGACGGTGTCGTGCAGCAGCCCGGCCATCAGCGTCGGGGCGTCCATGCCCAGCTCGGCCAGGATGGTGGCCACGGCCAGCGGGTGGGTGATGTACGGGTCGCCGCTCTTGCGCTTCTGCCCGCGGTGCCACTTCTCGGCGACGGCGTAGGCGCGCTCGATGTCGCGCAGCAGCGCCGGGTCCGCCTTGGGGTCGTTGGCCCGGATCGAGCGGAACAGGGGCTCCAGCACGGGGTTGAGGACGCTGGAGCGCTGGCCGCCGAGGCGGGCCAGCCGGGCACGCATGCCGCCGGAGGAGCCGCGGCCGGACGAGCCGGGCGAGCGCGGGGAGGTCGGAGCCGGACGTGCCGGGGTGGCCCCCGAGGGCGCGGGAGTGGCGTCGGGGGCGGCCGCTGCGGCCGTGGGCACAACCTCGTCGGGCAAGGACACTCCTCGGGGCACCGGGCCGACCCTGCCGGGGACCGTACGGTCGCCTGCGCCGGAAGAGCCGCCGGGAGGGGATGAATCTTCATCGTACCGAGCCGGGCCGCCCGGTGTTCAGTCGGCCGGGCCGCAAACGGAAGAGCGGTGGTCGGATGATCCGACCACCGCTCTCAAGGTCCCGTCGCCGGGTCCCGTCGTTCAGACCGTGACCAGGGTCTCCAGCGGAGCACCGTTCAGGTGCCCGGCCAGCCGCTCACGGCCGTCCAGGAAGCCCAGCTCCATCAGCACCACGACGCCCACCAGCTCGGCGCCGGCCTCCTTCACCAGGTCCAGCGAGGCACCGATGGTGCCGCCCGTGGCCAGCACGTCGTCCACCACCAGCACCTTCTCGCCGGGCGCGAAGGCGTCGCACTGCACCTCCAGCGTCGCCGAGCCGTACTCCAGCTCGTAACTGCGCCGGAACACCTCGCCGGGCAGCTTGCCCTGCTTGCGGATCGGCACGAAGCCGAGCCCGGCCGCGAAGGCCGCCGGGGCCGCCAGCACGAAGCCGCGCGCCTCCAGGCCCACCACCTTGGTCGCCCCCAGCTCCTTCGCCCGCTCCGCCAGCGCCCGGGTCAGGGCGGCGAACGCCTCGGCGTCGGCCAGCAGCGGCGCGATGTCCTTGAACAGCACGCCCGGCTTCGGGTAGTCGGGGACGTCCCTGATCCGGCTGTTGAGCAGCTCGGCCAGGGAGTTCTCGGCGGTGGTCACGGTGGTGTCCTCAATCGATCGGGGGTTCAGCGCTTGGTGGACGGACGGCCCTTGGCACGGTTGGTGCCGGCCGACCGGCCGCGCTGACCGACCATACCCGCCGGCTGGCCGTCCTCCTCGCCCTCGGCCGGGGCGTCCGCCCCCGCCTCGGACTCGGACTCCGCCTTGGCCGCGGCCGCCGCCCGGTGCTGCAGGACGCGCTTGCGCAGCGCCTTCATCTCGGGCTGCTCCTCCTTGAGCTGCGCCAGCAGCGGGGTGGCGACGCAGATCGAGGAGTAGGCACCGGCCGCGAGGCCGATGAACAGCGCGAGCGAGATGTCGTTCAGGGTGCCGGCGCCCAGGATGCCGCCGCCGATGAACAGCAGCGCGGCCACCGGCAGGAGCGCCACCACGGTGGTGTTGAGCGAGCGCACCAGGGTCTGGTTGAGGCCCGCGTTGGCCGCCTCGCTGTAGGTGAGCTTGTTCTGCTTGGTGATCCCCTTGGCGTTCTCCTTCACGGTGTCGAAGACGACGACCGTGTCGTAGAGCGAGTACCCGAGGATCGTCAGGAAGCCGATCACCGTACCGGGGGTGACCTCGAAGCCCACCAGGGCGTACACGCCGATGGTGATCAGGAGGTCGTGGATCAGCGCGACCAGGGCGGCCAGCGCCATCCGCCACTCGAAGGCGATCGCCATGTAGACGGTCACCAGGATCATGAAGACGATCAGGCCGGTGAGCGCCTTGTCGGAGATCTGCTTGCCCCAGCTGGGGCCGATCACCTGGGCCTCGACGGTGTCCAGCGGCACGGCGAGCTTCTGCGAGAGCTCGGAGCGGACCTGGTCCGAGCTCTTGGTCTCGTCGGTGCTGACCTGGATGCGGATCTTGCCGTTGTCGGTCGACTGCACCAGCGGGTGCGAGGAGACGACCTCGTCGGCCGTCGTCTGCGCCTGCGAGACGGTCAGCCCCGGCTTGCTGACGGTGTAGACCGAGCCGCCCTTGAACTCGATGCCCAGGTGCAGGCCCATGGCCAGGCCGATCGCCGCGACGAGCACGATCACACCGGAGATGGAGTACCAGATCTTGCGGCGCCCGACGAAGTCGAAGCTGACCTCGCCCTGGTAGAGCCGGTGGCCCAGATTGGAGAAGCGAGACATGGCGTCATGCCTCCTTCACGGCGGCAGAGGAGGAGCTACGGCGACGGGTGCTGCGCAGCGGCGGGCGGGCGCCCAGCCGCTTGGGGTCCAGGCCGGACCACGGGTGGCCGTCCGAGAAGAACTTGCGGCGGGCCAGCAGCGTGATCATCGGCTTGGTGAAGAGGAAGATCACCACGACGTCGAGCGCGGTGGTCAGGCCGAGCGTGAACGCGAAGCCCTGGACCTTGCCGACCGAGACCACGTAGAGCACCGCGGCACAGAGGAAGGACACGAAGTCCGAGACCAGGATGGTGCGCCGGGCGCGCGGCCAGGCCCGCTGGACGGCCGGGCGCAGCGGGGCGCCCTCGCGGACCTCGTCGCGGATGCGCTCGAAGTACACGATGAAGGAGTCCGCGGTGATACCGATCGCGACGATCGCACCGCAGACGGCCGGCAGGTTCAGCGCGAAGCCGATCCCGCCGCCGAGCAGGCTCATGATCGCGTAGGTCAGGATCGCCGAGACGATCAGACCGGCGATCGAGACCAGGCCGAGGCCGCGGTAGTAGATCACCGAGTAGGCGATGACCAGCAGCATGCCGATCGCGCCGGCGATCAGGCCGGCCTTGAGCTGGTCGCTGCCGAGCTGCGGGGAGACGGTGGTGACGTCGCCCTTGCTGAAGTCCAGCGGCAGGGCGCCGAAGCTCAGCACGTTGGCGAGGTCCTGCGCCTCGGTCTGGCCGAAGCCGCCGTTGATGACGGCGTTGCCGCCCGGGATCGGGCCGCGGACCATCGGGTGCGAGACGACCTGGTTGTCCAGCACGATCGCGAACTGGTTGGTCGGCGCGGGCATGGCGGCGAGCTTGGTGGTGATGTCGGCGAAGGCGCTGGTGCCCTTGTCGTTGAACTGCAGGGAGACCTGCCAGCCGCCGGCGCCCTGGGTGTCGATGGACGCCTGGGCCTTGGTGATGTCCAGGCCCCTGACGGCCGCCGGGCCGAGGATCAGCTTCGACCAGCCGCCCTTCTCCTCCTCCTTCTGGGAGCAGGCGATGACGGGCTTGTCCTCGGGGCCGGCCTGGGCGGCGCGGACCTCGGGCTTGGAGCAGTCCAGCGTGGCGAAGGCCGTGGCCAGCTCCGGCGGGATGCCGGCCTGGGCCGCGGCGGCCGCGACGTTCGGGTCCAGCGGGTTCGGCTGGGCCGGGGCCGTGGGCGCACCGGTCGCGGCGGCGGTCGGAGCGGTGGCCGGGGCGGTGGCCGGGGCGGTCGCGGCGGCGGTCGGAGCGGCCGGGGCGCCGAGCGCCTCGCCGGCCGGGCGACCCTGCTTGGTGGCCGCCGGGGAGGCCGCGCCGGTGGCCGGGGCGCTCGCGCCGGTGCTCGCCGGGGCGGAGGCCGTGCCCGTGGCGCCCGCGGACGGGGTGGCCCCCGGGGTGCCGGTGGCACCGGCCGTGGGCGTCGTGGTGGGCGTGGCCTGCGGGCCACTCGCCGCCACGGCCAGGACCGGGCGGAAGAACAGCTTCGCGGTGGTACCCACCTGGTCGGCCGCGTTCTGCCGGTCACCGCCCTTGGGGATGTTCACGATGATCGTGTCCGAGCCCTGGGTCTGGACCTCCGCCTCGGAGACACCCATACCGTTGACCCGGCGCTCGATGATCCCCACGGCGATGTCCATGTTGGACTTGGTGAGCGCCTTGGGGTCGGTCGACTTCGCGGTCAGCGTGATGCTGGTGCCGCCGGCGAGGTCGATCCCGAGCCGGGGCTTGGTGTTGCCCGTCCCGAACATGAGGGCGACCAGTCCGACGGTGACGACCAGGATGAGGGCCAGCGCCCGCCCTGGGTAGCCGTCGCGCGGGCGCGACTTGGGTGTTGCCACCTTGCTCGTTTCTCCCTGTCCATGCCACGTACCCGTACCGGTCCCCCGGCCGACTCGTGGTTGGACGGGGGACATGGCGGTTCTGCGGCCCTGAGGTCCTGTGGGCTCGCGGCACTGTGCCGCGCGGCCGGGCGGATGCCCGACCGTCTTACTTGCTCGCGGGAGCCCCGCCCTCCGCGTCGCCCTTGTCGGCGCCGTCCTTGCTGAGCGACAGCGGCTTCTCCTCGACGGCGTCCTCGGCCGGAGCCGCGTCCTCCGCCGCCACCTCGGACTCCGGCGCCTCGTCCTCGGCCGGGCGGCCGTTGATGATGGCGTCGTACTCCTGGAACTCCATGACCGCCGCGATGGCGCTCTTGGTGAAGTGGGAGACCACGCCCGGCGCGATCTCCAGCTCGACGGTCTCGTCGTTGACCGCCTTCACCAGGGCGTAGATGCCGCCGATGGTGCGCACTCCCGCCCCGGGGACGAGCGCGGTCTGCGTCTCCTGCATCTGCGCCTGGCGCTTCTTGTTCGCCCGGAACATGAGCACGGCCAGGAGGACGAGGGGGAGAAGGAGGATGAAGTTCACTGCAGCCAGGGTCCTTTACGGGCCGCCGGTCGGCGGCCTGTGGTATTGGTCGGCCCGTCAGGTGAGAGGGGCGGTCCGGCGGAGTCTAGGCGACCCCGAACTGATCGGACAACGCCAAGCATCGCATCCTGCCGCCGAAAGTGGCGACCCTCCGTCCGCAGGGTTTCCCCGGACGCCTCCCCCGGGTCCCCCAGGGCCCGCCGGGCGGTGCGGGCGGGGAACCGGGCGGCCCGTCTCACTCATTCGGACCAGCGGCACTCAACTTCCGGCCGGGTTTCCTTCCGGCCTTCCGTCCGGGCTTGCGTCCGGGCTTCCAGCCGCCGTGAACAGTCCCGGCTGGGCCGCCGCGGCGCCCCGGGTGGTCCGGACCGGTGCGGTCTGCGCCGGCGGGGTCAGGCCCAGGTGCTGCCAGGCGGCGGCGGTGGCGATCCGCCCGCGCGGGGTACGGGCCAGCAGGCCCTCGCGCACCAGGAACGGTTCGGCCACCTCCTCGACCGTCTCCGCCTCCTCCCCCACGGCCACGGCCAGGGTCGACAGGCCGACCGGGCCGCCGCCGAACAGCCGCAGCAGCGCGTTCAGCACCGCCCGGTCCAGCCGGTCCAGGCCGCGGGCGTCCACCTCGTACACGTCCAGCGCCTGCGCGGCGATGCCGGCGGTGACCAGGCCGTCGTGCCTGACCTGCGCGTAGTCGCGCACCCGGCGCAGCAGCCGGTTGGCGATGCGCGGGGTGCCGCGCGAGCGCCCGGCGATCTCGGACGCGCCGGCCGGGTCTATCTCCACGTCCAGCAGGGTGGCCGAGCGGCGCACCACCTTCTCGAGCTCGGCGGGGGCGTAGAACTCCATGTGCCCGGTGAAGCCGAAGCGGTCGCGCAGCGGCGGCGGCAGCAGGCCGGCCCGGGTGGTCGCGCCGACCAGGGTGAACGGCGGCAGCTCCAGGGGGATGGCGGTGGCGCCCGGGCCCTTGCCGACGATCACGTCGACCCGGTAGTCCTCCATCGCCATGTAGAGCATCTCCTCGGCCGGCCGGGACATCCGGTGGATCTCGTCGAGGAAGAGCACCTCGCCCTCGGTGAGCGAGGACAGGATCGCCGCGAGGTCACCTGCGTGCTGGATGGCCGGGCCGGAGGTGATCCGGATCGGGGCGCCCAGCTCGGCGGCGATGATCATCGACAGGGTGGTCTTGCCCAGCCCGGGCGGGCCGCTCAGCAGCACGTGGTCGGGCGCGCTGCCGCGCTTGCGCGCCGCCTGGAGCACCAGGGACAGCTGCTCGCGCACCCGCTCCTGGCCGATGAACTCGTCCAGCAGCTTGGGACGCAGCGCCGCCTCCACCGCCTGGTCCTCGCCGTCGGCGGCGGCCGTGACCAGACGGTCGGCGGGCTCGGAGTCGTACGGACTCATGGGTGCGGGCTCCCGGGTCGACAAACGGACAGATCGTCAAGTGGCTTCTCAGCGGGCGCGGTTGAGACCGCGCAGGGCCAGCCGCAGCAGGGCGCCGACGTCCGGCGTGCCCTGGGCCTCCCTCTGGGCCTCCGCCTCGGGGGTGACGGCGGCGACCGCCTCCTCCGCCTCGCGGGGGGCGTAGCCCAGGCCCGTCAGCGCGGAGTGCAGCTGCTCGGTCCACGGCGCGGGGCCCGAGGCGATCGGCTTCTGCGCGGGCACCGCGCCGTGCGGGGCGCCCAGCTTGTCCTTGTACTCCAGCAGCAGCTTCGCCGCCTTCGCCTTGCCGATGCCGGGGACGGCGACCAGCGCCTTCTCGTCCCCGCCCGCCACCGCGGCGCGCAGCGCGTCGGGGCTGTGCACCCCGAGGATCGCCTGCGCCAGCTTGGGGCCGACGCCCGGCGCGGCCTGGAGGATCTCGAAGATGCCGCGCTCGTCGTCGTCCGCGAAGCCGAAGAGCGTCAGCGAGTCCTCCCGTACGACCAGCGAGGTCGCCAGCCGGGCCGGCTCGCCGAGCCGCAGGCCCGCCAGGGTGTTCGGGGTGCACTGGACGGCCATGCCGACCCCGCCGACCTCGATCACCGCGACACCGGAGGAGACGGCCGCCACGGGCCCTTGGACGAAGGCGATCACCGGGTCGTTCCTTTCACGGGGCCGGCTTTCACGCCGGTTCGCACGGGGGTGGCTCGGGCGGCCTGGACGGCGGCCTGCAGCCGGTTGGTCGCCCCGCCGCGCCAGATGTGGCAGATGGCCAGCGCCAGCGCGTCGGCGGCGTCGGCGGGCTTGGGCGGGGCGTCGAGGCGCAGCAGGCGCTGCACCATGGCCGTGACCTGCGCCTTGTCGGCCCGGCCGGAGCCGGTGACGGCCGCCTTGACCTCGCTGGGGGTGTGCAGGGTGACGGGGATGCCCCGCCTGGTCGCGCAGAGCATCGCGACGGCGCTGGCCTGGGCGGTGCCCATCACCGTGCGGACGTTGTGCTGGGCGAAGACCCGCTCGACGGCGACCAGGTCGGGCCGGTGCTCGTCCAGCCACGCCTCGATGCCCTGCTCGACCAGCAGCAGCCGCTGGCCGATCTCGGCCTCGGCGGGCGTGCGCACCACACCGACCCCGGCCATCCGCAGCGGCCGGCCCGGCGCGCCCTCGACCACGCCGACCCCGCACCTGGTCAGCCCCGGGTCCACGCCCAGTACCCGTACCACCGGCCCCGCCTCTCCCTGCCCCGCCACTCGCTTGGGGCGACCTGCGAAGGCTACCCGCCGGGTCCGACAACCCCACCGACGACACCGGCCCGGCGGTCCAGGGACCACCGGGCCGGGCAGTGAGAACGATCACTCGCCGATCACTCGCCGATCGCTCGCCGCTGTCACTCGGCGTCGAGCTGCGCACCGACCTCGTCGGAGATGTCGAAGTTGGCGAAGACGTTCTGCACGTCGTCGCTGTCCTCGAGCGCGTCGATCAGCTTGAGGATCTTGCGGGCGCCGTCGACGTCCAGCTCGACCTGCATGTCCGGCACGAAGTTGGCCTCGGCCGAGTCGTAGTCGACGCCGGCGTCCACCAGCGCGGTGCGGACGGCGACCATCTTCGACGGCTCGGAGATGATCTCGAAGGACTCGCCGAGGTCGTTGATCTCCTCGGGCTCCTGGTCGAGGACGACCTCGAAGAGCTTGTCCTCGTCCACACCGTCAGCCTTGGGGACGATCACGACGCCCTTGCGGTTGAACAGGTACGACACCGAGCCCGGGTCGGCCATCGAGCCGCCGTTGCGGGTCATCGCGACGCGCACGTCGGAGGCGGCGCGGTTGCGGTTGTCGGTGAGGCACTCGATCAGGACGGCGACACCGTTGGGGCCGTAGCCCTCGTACATGATGGTCTGGTAGTCGGCGCCGCCGGCCTCCAGACCGCCACCGCGCTTGACGGCGCGGTTGATGTTGTCGATCGGGACCGAGCTCTTCTTGGCCTTCTGGATGGCGTCGTACAGGGTCGGGTTGCCCGCCGGGTCGGGGCCGCCCGTCTTCGCCGCCACCTCGATGTTCTTGATCATCTTGGCGAAGAGCTTGCCGCGCTTGGCGTCGATCACGGCCTTCTTGTGCTTGGTGGTAGCCCACTTAGAGTGGCCGGACATCGCCAGCTCCTTTACGTCGCCAAATGGAAATGAAACAGATGAGATCTTACCGGTGTCGTCACCGGTGGAGCGCACACGGCTACGAGGCGGCAGCCAGGTGCTCCTCGACCATCTTCACGAAGTAGGCGTGCACCCGGTGGTCGCCGGTCAGCTCCGGGTGGAAGGAGGTGGCCAGCAGGTTGCCCTGGCGCACGGCCACGATCCGGCTGTCCGGGCCGTCCGCGGCGGGCAGCTCGGCCAGCACCTCGACGCCCGCGCCGACCTCCTCGACCCAGGGGGCGCGGATGAACACGCCGTGCACCGGCTCCTCGCCCAGGCCCTTGAAGGAGATCCCGGACTCGAAGGACTCGTTCTGGCGCCCGAAGGCGTTGCGGCGCACGGTCATGTCGATTCCGCCGACGCTCTCCTGGTCGTCCCGGCCGTCGAGGATCTTGTCGGCCAGCATGATCATGCCCGCGCAGGTGCCGTAGACCGGCATCCCGGCGGCGACCCGGTCGCGCACCGGCTGCATCACGTCGAACAGCAGCGCCAGCTTGGACATGGTGGTGGACTCCCCGCCGGGGATCACCAGCGCGTCGACCTCGGCCAGCTCCTCGGCACGGCGCACCGGACGGGCGAGCGCGTCGGCCTCGGCCAGCGCCACCAGGTGCTCGCGGACGTCGCCCTGCAGGGCGAGGACGCCGATGACTGGAGTGCTCACGGTCTTCAACCTCTATCGATCGTTACTACGGGCGTAGTGCCACTACCGGCGTAGTGGCGCGGCCCGCCGCGCGCCGAAGCGCGACGGCGGGCCGACTCGGCGGGGACGGGTGGCTACCAGCCGCGGTTGGCGTAGCGCTCGGTCTCCGGCAGGGTGTCGCAGTTGATGCCGACCATGGCCTCGCCCAGGTTGCGGGAGGCGTCGGCGATGATCTTCGGGTCGTCGAAGAAGGTGGTGGCCTTCACGATGGCGGCGGCGCGCTTGGCCGGGTCGCCCGACTTGAAGATGCCCGAGCCGACGAAGACGCCCTCGGCGCCCAGCTGGCGCATCAGCGCGGCGTCGGCCGGGGTGGCCACGCCACCGGCGGAGAACAGCACGACCGGCAGCTTGCCGAGCTCGGCGACCTCCTTGACCAGCTCGTACGGGGCGCGCAGCTCCTTGGCGGCGGCGTACAGCTCGTTGTGGTCCAGCGCGCGCAGGTGGCCGATCTCGTTCTTGATCTGGCGCAGGTGACGCACGGCCTCGACGACGTTGCCGGTGCCGGCCTCGCCCTTCGAGCGGATCATGGCCGCGCCCTCGGCGATGCGGCGCAGGGCCTCGCCCAGGTTGGTGGCGCCACAGACGAAGGGGGTGGTGAACGCCCACTTGTCGGAGTGGTTGACCTCGTCGGCCGGGGTCAGGACCTCGGACTCGTCGATGTAGTCGACGCCGAGCGACTGCAGCACCTGGGCCTCGACGAAGTGGCCGATGCGGGACTTGGCCATCACCGGGATGGAGACCGCGGCGATGATCTCCTCGATCATGTTCGGGTCGGACATGCGGGCCACGCCGCCGTCCTTGCGGATGTCCGCCGGAACCCGCTCCAGCGCCATGACGGCCACCGCTCCGGCATCCTCGGCGATCTTCGCCTGCTCGGCGTTGACCACGTCCATGATCACACCGCCCTTGAGCTGCTCGGCCATACCGCGCTTGACCCGGGCGGTGCCGATCTGCGGCTGGTCTGCGGTGGTGGGGGTGGTGGACACGTGAGACCTCACTCGAAGATGAACCAGTGCTATCGCCCTATGGTAGGCAGAACGGATGGCCCAACGATGCGCCACCAAGTCCAGCCCGGACGACGGGATGCGACAAACGGGCCGTATCCGGGGGACACCTTAGGGCCTGTCTTCGGGCTCCCGTCTGTGGGAGCCCGAAGACAGGAGCCCGAAGACAGGCCCTAAGCCGGCGCGCCCTCCGGCGTGAGGGCGGGCGGCGGGGCGTCGTCCATCTCGAAGGCCATCGGGAACGGCGCACTCCCCGCCAGCCGGAAGTACCTCACCAGACGGTGCTCGCGCACCGCTCGCGCCGCCCGCACCGCGTCGTTGTGGAAGCGACGGGCCATCGGCACCCGCCGCACCGTGGCCGTCAGCTCACGAACCGCTTCCTCGCCGCCCGGCTCCGCCCGCAGCGCCGCCACCTGCTCCGGCTCCTCCAGCACCGCCCGCAGCGCCAGGCTCAGCTGGCTCTCCGCCACCTCGCGGTGCTCGTCCTCCGCCTGCCGGGCCGCGTGCGCCGCGTCCAGCAGCAGCAGCGAGGCCGCCGGGTCCAGCAGCGAGGACGTCGCCAGCTCCATCGCCACCGCCGCCCGACGGACCAGCTGCGCGTCCAGCGCCGCCCGCGCGGCGTCGATCCGGGCGTGCAGCCGGTCCAGCCGGCCCGCCGTCCAACTCAGGTACATGCCGAACAGCACCACGGCCACGCCGGCCCAGATCCAGGTAGTCACGGGCCGCTACGTTACCGGGTGTCACCGGCTCACCCTTCGACGGACGTCACCCGGTAGCTGTCCCGGTCGATGTCCTCGACGTTCACCGCCGTGAACAGCCGGCCGCCCCGCTCCGGCCGCACGAACTTCGCGACCAGCTCGACCACGCCCTCGCTCAGCGCCGCCTTCGCCTCCGGAGTCCGCCCCGGGAAGATCTGGAACTGCACATACACCTGCGCGTCCGCGGCCCGCCCGCTGGTGCCCACCACCAGCGCCTCCACCTGCCGGAACACCGTCTTGCACGCGTCCGGCTTCGCGTCGATCGCCTCCACCGCCAGCCGGTTGATCGCCAGCCCCAGGCCCCGGCGGTCGAAGGTCCCGGCCAGCGACGACGAGTACTCCACGGAAATCTGCGGCATCGAACTGCCCCCATGCGGATCGAACGTTGTGCGGTCGACCCGACCCTAGACCCCCTGACGCGGGGCTTCAGTCGCGGGCCAGTCCGAAGCGGCCGCGCCGCCCGCCTCGCACGTCCTCCTCGACCACGGCCGCGTGCCCGGCCGTCACCGTCTCGTACACCGCCAGGATGTCCGCACCCACCGTCGACCAGTCGAAGCGCCGCACGTGCCGCGAGGCCGCCTTGCTCAACTCCGCCAGCCGCCCCGGGTCCCCCAGCAGCCGCACCGCCGACCGCGCCAGCGCGTCCGCGTCCTCCACCGGGAACAGCTCCCCCGCGTCCCCGCCGTCCAGCACCTGCTTGAACGCGTCCAGATCGCTCGCCAGCACCGGCACCCCCGCCGACATCGCCTCGACCAGGATGATCCCGAAGCTCTCGCCGCCCGTGTTCGGCGCCACGTACAGGTCCACGCTGCGCAGCAGCCGCGCCTTCTCCCGGTCCGACACCATCCCCAGGAACTCCACCTGCCGGCGGACCTCCGGCGCCAGGCCCGCGACGGCCTCCTCCTCGTCGCCCTTGCCCGCCACCAGCAGCCGCACCCCGGGGCGCTGCTCCAGGATCTTCGGCAGCGCCGCCAGCAGCGTCGGCAGGCCCTTGCGCGGCTCGTTGATCCGCCCGATGAACCCGATCGTGCCCGGCTCCCCCGCCGCCGCACCGCCCGTCCAGCGCTCGTCCGGCTCCGCCCCCGCGAAGAACCCCACGTCCACGCCGTTGGGGATCACCACCGCGTCCCCGCCCAGGTGCTCCACCAGCGTGCGGCGCGCGTACTCCGACACCGCGATCCGCGCCCGGATCTTCTCCAGGCCCGGCTGCAGGATCGGCGAGGCCGCGATCATCGCCCGCGAACGCGGGTTCGAGGTGTGGAACGTCGCCACCATCGGCCCGGACGCCGACCACGCGGCCAGTATCGACAGGCTCGGCGAGGCCGGCTCGTGCACGTGCAGGATGTCGAACCGGCCGTCGTGCAGCCACCGCCGCACCCGGGCCGCCGACAGGATGCCGAAGCTCAGCCGCGCCACCGACCCGTTGTACGGCACCGCCACCGCCCGCCCCGCCGAGACCACGTACGGCGGAAGCGCCTCGTCGTCCTCGGCCGGCGCCAGCACCGACACCTCGTGCCCCAGGCCGATCAGGTGCTCGGCCAGGTCCCGGATGTGGAACTGCACCCCGCCGGGGACGTCCCAGTCGTACGGGCAGACGATGCCGATCTTCACGAGTTCCTCGGATTCCTTGTGAAATTCCTTGTGAAAGGTGAAAGGGGCCGGATCACGACCCGGTCGCCTCGGCCGCCGGCTCCCCCGCCGGCACCGGCACGGCCTTCCCCGCCACCGTCCCGCGGACGGACAGGTCGGCCAGCCAGAACTTCTGCAGCATGTGCCAGTCCTGCGGGTGCTCGGCGATCCCCCGCTCCCACACCTGCGCCATCGCCTGCGTCATCGCCAGCGTCCGCTCCTTGCGGTCGCCCACCTGCGGCTCCACCACCTCCGGGTGGATACGCCCGCGCAGCACCCGGCCCTCGTACCAGAGCGTCACCGGCAGCAGCGCCGCCCCGGTCCGCTGGCACAGCGCCGCCGGACCGGCCGGCATCCGGGTCGCCTCACCGAAGAACGACACCTCGATGCCCGCCTCCGAGAGGTCGCGGTCCCCCACCAGGCAGACCATCTTCCCCGCCCGCAACCGCCGCGCCAGTGTGCCGATCACGTTCACCGAGCCGCCCGTCAGCGCCAGGACCTCCATGCCCTGGCCCTCCCGGAACTCCACGAACCGGTCGAACAGCCGCTCCGGCTTCAACCGCTCCGCGACCGTCGTGAACGGGTGGCCCTGCTGCGCCACCCACGTCCCCGCCAGGTCCCAGTTGCCCATGTGCGGCAGCGCTATGACCGCGCCCCGGCCGTTCTCCAGGTGCTCCTTGAGCAGCTCGAAGCCGTCCACCTGGACATCCCTGGCCACCCGCTCCCGGCTCCACACCGGCAGCCGGAACGACTCCATCCAGTAGCGCATGTACGAGCGCATCCCGGCCCGGGACAGCTCCCGCAGCCCCGCCTCGTCCAGCCCCGGACGGACCCGGCGCAGGTTCGTCTCCAGTTGCAGCACCCGCTTGCCGCGCCGACGCCACGCGTAGTCCGCCAGCCCGTCGAACAGCGCCCGCGCCCAGGACTCCGGCAGGTGCTTCAGCACCGCCCAGCCCGCCGCGTACGCCCAGTACACCAGTCGGTCCGTCACCGCCGGACTCCCCCCATCAGCTCCCGGCCGCCGCACGGTCGGCCTCGAACGCCTCACGGCGCACCGTCACCATGCGCTGCACCACCGTCACCAGACTGCCCGCCGCGACCAGCCACAGCGCCACCGGCAGCAGCCACTCCACGTACGGCACCCCGAAGGTGTGCATACCCGCCAGCCCGGCCGCCACCAGGCTGATCACCAGCCGCTCGGCCCGCTCCACCAGCCCCGACACGTCGCACGGCAGCCCCTGGCTCTCCGCCCGCGCCTTCGTGTACGAGACGATCAGCCCGCTCGCCAGGCAGAAGATCGCGACCGCGCACAGCAGGTCGTTGTCGCCCCCGCCCGCGTACCACATCGCGATCCCGCCGAAGATCGCCGCATCGGCGACCCGGTCCAGCGTGGAGTCCAGGAAGGCCCCCCACTTCGAGGTCCGGCCCAGCTGGCGGGCCATGTTCCCGTCCACCAGGTCCGAGAAGATGAAGAGGGTGATCGTGACCGTGCCCCAGAAGAACTCCCCACGCGGGAAGAACACCAGCGCACCGGCCACCGAACCGGCCGTACCGATCAGCGTCACGGCGTCCGGGCTCACACCCAGGCGGATCAGGAACGCGGCGAACGGGGTCAGGACACGTGTGAAGAAGGCACGCGCGTATTTGTTGAGCATGGCCTTCCCAGCCGCTCCGATCTTCCTGGTACCCGCCTGGCGCAGGACACGCGGCAGACGGCCGGACGGATCAGCCCGACCGGCCCACCCATCGTAGCCACGCCCGGGACACCCTCCGTCGCACGCACCGCCGCACGGCACACCGCCCACGGCCCGCCGTCCCCGAGCGTCCTCGCGCGGACCGCCCCTACACTGCGAAAGGACAGCCTCGGCGCCACGGGAGGAGACCCCGATGCCCGACCGCAGCACGGCACGAGCCGGCCAGGCACCCGCCGTCACCGGCCCCAAGGACCTGCGCAACGTCGCCCTCGTCGGAGCGAGCGGTGTGGGAAAGACCACCCTCGCCGAATCCCTCGCCCTCGCCGCCGGAGCCACCGGCCGCCCCGGCCGCGTCACCGACGGCACCACCGTCTCCGACCACGAGGACATCGAGCACCAGCAGCAGCGCTCCGTCCAGCTCTCCTTGCTCCCCCTCGAGTGGAAGGGCGTCAAGATCAACCTGATCGACCCGCCCGGCCACCCCGACTTCACCGCCGACCTGCGCGCCGCCCTCCACGCCGCCGACGCCGCCGTCTTCGTCGTCTCCGCCACCGACCCCGTCACCGCCCCCACCCGCGCCCTCTGGCGCGAATGCGCGGCCGAAGGCATCCCCCGCGCCATCGCCGTCGCCAAACTCGACCTCGCCCGCACCGGCATCGACGACATCCTCAACCTCTGCCACGACGCCTTCGACCTGGGCCCCGACACCCTGCGGCCGCTCTTCCTGCCCGTCCTCCACGACGGCCACCCCGACGGCAGCGTCGACCTCATCACCGGCGACACCTACGGCGACACCAGCGCCGCCCCCGACACCGGCCCCGCCCACGACAGCCTCGTCGAAGCCATCTCCGGCCAGGACGACACCCTCTTGGAGCGCTACCTCACCGGCGACACCCTCGACCCCGACGCCCTCGAAGCCGGCCTGCGCCGCGAAGTCCTCGCCTGCACCCTCCACCCCGCCGTCCCCACCAGCGACAACGGCCTCGGCGCCGCCGAACTCCTCAACCTCATCGCCCACACCTTCCCCGACCCCACCGAACGCACCCCCCCC
>NZ_JOCF01000041.1 GCF_000720635.1 Streptomyces sp. NRRL WC-3742
CTTCGGACCGCCTTCCAGCGGGCCCTCCGGGCGCTTCGTTCTTTCGTGTTTCCAGCTTATCAGATGTTTTCCGCTCCGTTTTCCGGAGTTTCATTCATCCGATTTGGCTTTCGCCTTTCGGCGCTCCCGAACTCTATCAGAGCTTCTCGGTCCGTTTTCCCGGTCCTTCTCGAATTCAAATTCGAGAACTTCCTTGGGGCTCGTCCCGTGGGGCAACCCGGAGAACATTACGCACCGGGCTGCCCCACGTCAAACCAGCCTCAGCAGGCTCAAACCTCGACGACGACCGGCAGGATCATCGGCCGGCGGCGGTAGTTGTCCGCCACCCACTTGCCGATGGTGCGGCGGACGAGCTGCTGCACCTGGCGGGGCTCCAGGACGCCGTCGCTGGCCGAGCGGTCCAGGGCCTCCTGGAGCTTGGCGACGACGGGCACGAAGGCGTTGTCGTCGATGCCGGAGCCGCGGGCCTGGATGGTCGGGCCACCGACCATCTTGCCGTTGGTCGAGTCGACCGCGACGAAGACCGAGATGAAGCCCTCCTCGCCCAGGATCCTGCGGTCCTTGAGCGAGGCTTCGGTGATGTCGCCGACCGAGGAGCCGTCGACGTAGACGTAACCGGCCTGCACCTTGCCGACGATCCGGGCGACGCCCTTCTCCAGGTCGACGCAGACGCCGTCCTCGGCGATGACCACCCGGTTGCGCGGGATGCCGGTGGCGATGCCCAGCTCGGCGGCCGCCCGCAGGTGGCGCCACTCGCCGTGCACCGGCATCAGGTTGCGCGGCTTGCAGATGTTGAAGAAGTAGAGCAGCTCGCCGGCCGAGGCGTGGCCGGAGACGTGCACCTTGGCGTTGCCCTTGTGCACGACCTTGGCGCCCCAGCGGGTCAGGCCGTTGATCACGCGGTAGACGGCGTTCTCGTTGCCCGGGATGAGCGAGGACGCGAGGACCACCGTGTCGCCCTCGACGATGCGGATCTGGTGGTCGCGGTTGGCCATCCGGGACAGCGCGGCCATCGGCTCGCCCTGCGAGCCGGTGCAGATGAGCACGACCTCCTTGTCCGGGAGGTCGTCCAGCTGCTTGACGTCCACGACCATGTTGCCGGGCACCTTGAGGTAGCCGAGGTCGCGGGCGATGCCCATGTTGCGGACCATCGAGCGGCCCACGAAGGCGACCTTGCGCTTGTACTCGTGCGCGGCGTCCAGCACCTGCTGGATGCGGTGCACGTGGCTCGCGAAGGAGGCGACGATGATGCGCTTGTCCGCGTTGGCGAAGACGTTGCGCAGCGCCGCCGAGATGTCGCGCTCGTGCGGGATGAAGCCGGGGACCTCGGCGTTGGTGGAGTCCACCAGGAGCAGGTCCATGCCCTCCTCCGCCAGCTTGGCGAAGGTCGGCAGGTCGGTGAGGCGGCCGTCGAGCGGCAGCTGGTCCATCTTGAAGTCGCCGGTGGCCACGACCATGCCGGCGGGGGTGCGGACGGCCACGGCGAGGGCGTCCGGGATGGAGTGGTTGACCGCGATGAACTCGCAGTCGAAGGGGCCGATGCGCTCGCGCTCGCCCTCCTTGACCTCCAGCACGTACGGGCGGATGCGGTGTTCGGCGAGCTTGGCCTCGATCAGTGCGAGGGTCAGCTTCGAGCCGATCAGCGGGATGTCCGGGTTCTCCCGCAGGAGGAACGGGACGGCGCCGATGTGGTCCTCGTGCCCGTGGGTGAGGACGATGCCGTCGATCTTGTCGAGGCGGTCCCGGATGTAGGTGAAGTCCGGGAGGATCAGGTCCACGCCGGGCTGCTCGTCCTCGGGGAAGAGGACGCCGCAGTCGATGATCAGGATGCGGCCCCCGTACTCCAGGACCGTCATGTTGCGGCCGATCTCGCCGAGACCGCCGAGCGGGGTGATGCGGAGGGCGCCCTCCTTGAGTGCCGGGGGTGCGCCGAGTTCGGGATGCGGGTGGCTCAAAAGACTCTCCTCACGACGCACGCCATATGCCCGGGGTCCTCCCCCTGGAGACATATGGCGTGCGTTCTCAGTGGCGTTCTTCCTACTGGGTCTGTGCTCTCGCGCCTTCTGTCCGGTCCAGCGGCGGGCCCGTGAGGGTCCGGCGAGCCGGGGCACGCACGTCTGTGTCTGCTACAGGTGTACCCCGCCGGCGGCGAGATCCTGCCTCAATTTCGCGATCTCCTCGGGCGTCGCACCGACCAGCGGCAGTCGCAGCGGCCCGGCGGGGAGGCCCTGGAGTTCGAGGGCGGCCTTGGTGAGGATCACGCCCTGCGTGCGGAAGATACCGGTGAACACCGGCAGGAGGCTCTGGTGGACGGCCGTGGCCTTGGCCACATCGCCGGCCAGGTGAGCCTCGATCATCGTCCTCACCTCGCCGGCGACGAGGTGCCCGGCGACGCTGACCACGCCGACGGCTCCGACCGACAGCAGCGGGAGGGTGAGGACGTCGTCGCCGGAGTACCAGGCGAGGCCCGAGCGGGCGATCGCCCAGGAGGCGGCGGCCACGTCGCCCCTGGCGTCCTTGTTGGCGACGATGCGCGGGTGCTCGCCGAGTCTGACCAGCGTCTCGTGGGCGATCGCGACGCCGCTGCGGCCCGGGATGTCGTACAGCATGACCGGCAGCCCGGTGGCGTCCGCGACGGCGGTGAAGTGCCGGTACAGGCCCTCCTGCGGGGGCTTGTTGTAGTACGGCGTCACCAGCAGCAGGCCCTGCGCCCCGGAAGCCTCGGCCTGGCGGGCCAGCTCGACGCTGTGGCGGGTGTCGTTGGTGCCGGCTCCGGCCACCACGTGGGCACGATCCCCGACCGCCCCCACCACGGCGCGGACGAGCTGGGCCTTCTCGGCGTCGGTGGTGGTCGGGGACTCACCGGTGGTGCCGTTGACGACGAGGCCGTCGTTGCCGGAGTCGACGAGGTGCGCGGCGAGGCGCTGGGCGCCGTCGAGGTCGATCCCGCCGTCGGCGGTGAACGGGGTGACCATGGCGGTCAGGACCCGGCCGAACGGGGTCTGGGGGGTGGAGGTCGGAGCCATGCGTCCAAAGCTACTCGTAGGCGGTGGGGCGGCACCCATGCCGGTCCAGGGTTCGGACAGGTCAGAGGGGTCGTACGGCCCGGACATGGGATTCCGGTGCTGCCCGCTCGGGGGTTCGGGCAGCACCGGAATCCGTGTTCATGAATGTAGGGAGCGGTCGGAAAAGCCGCAATCCAGACATGCCGGACACTCTGCCGGATGCCCGTCGTCCCAGGTCAGGGGGCGACCCGACCGTGCTTCTCGAAGGCCGCATGGGTGAGCGGCATGAGCTGCGCCCACTGCTCCTCCATCCGCTCGGCGACCATCTCGATCTCGCGCTGCGGGAAGGACGGCACCGCCGAGTTGTCCCGCTTGGTGCGCAGCGAGAGGAAGTGCATCAGCGAGCGCGCGTTGCAGGTGGCGTACATCGAGGAGAACAGGCCCACCGGCAGCACCGCGCGGGCGACCTCGCGGGCCACGCCGGCCGCCAGCATCTCCTGGTAGCGGGCGTAGGACTCGCGGTACGAAGCCTCCATGGCCTCGGTGGTGGTCCTGTGCTGCTCCGGGGTGCCCTCGTGGAACTCGTACTTGCCCGGGCGGCCCTGCTGGACGAGCTTGCGGTCCTCGGCGGGGACGTAGAACACCGGCTCCAGCTCGCGGTAGCGGCCGGACTCCTCGTTGTACGACCAGCCGCTGCGGTGGCGGTGGAACTCGCGGAAGACGAAGATCGGCGCGCTGATGAAGAAGGTCATCGAGTTGTGCTCGAAGGGCGTGCCGTGCCGGTCGCGCATCAGGAAGTTGATCAGGCCCTTGGACTTCTCCGGGTCCTGCTGGACCGCCTCCAGGGACTGCTCCCCCGCCGTCGAGACGCGGGCGGCCCAGATGACGTCCGAGTCGGCGGCGGCGCTGCGGACCAGCTCCACCGTCACGTCGCTGCGGAAGGCGGGGGCCTTCTGTTCCTCGCTCACGCGGTACTACTCCTTGCGGGTTCGGTGCTGTGCAGCTTGATGGCGTGCTGCATGGTCTTGCGGGCGCGGGGGGTGTCGCCGGCGTCGGCGTACGCGACGGCGAGGCGGAACCAGACGCGCCAGTCGCCGGGGGCGGCCTCCGCCTCGGCCTGGCGGCGGGCGAACACCGCGTCGGCCGAGGCGCGGTCGATCCGGCCTCCCTTGCTGCGTGCGAGCTCGTCGACCGGCAGCCCGCCCTCCGCCTCCAGCTCACGGGCGAGCCGCTCGCTGTCGCGTCCGAAGCGGACGGTCTGGCGCAGGAACCAGACGCCGATCACCGGGATCACGAAGGCGCAGATCCCGATGCCGATGCCGAGCGGCTTGCCGGTGGCGATCAGCTGGACGCCCTCCCCGACGCACAGGAGGGCCACCAGCAGCAGCACGCCGGAGAGGAGGAAGAAGCCGGTACGAGAGGTCATTCAGGGCTCACAGGTCCAGGAAGTGTTCGAGGCCGAGGGTAAGCCCGGGGGTCTCGACGACCTTGCGCACGCCCAGCAGGATGCCCGGCATGAAGCTGCTGTGGTGCAGCGAGTCGTGCCGGATGGTGAGCGTCTCGCCGGTGTCGCCGAACATCACCTGCTGGTGGGCGAGCAGGCCGCGCAGCCGTACGGCGTGCACCGGGATCCCGTCCACGTCGGCGCCGCGCGCGCCGGGCAGGCTGTGGGTGGTCGGGTCCTGCTGCTTGGGGCGGCCGGCCTCGGCGCGGGCGGCGGCGATCAGCTGGGCGGTGCGGGTGGCGGTGCCGCTGGGGGCGTCGGCCTTGTTGTCGTGGTGGAGTTCGACCACCTCGACGGACTCGAAGTACTTCGCGGCGATCTGCGAGAACCGCATGCCGAGGATCGCGCCGATGGAGAAGTTCGGGGCGATCAGCAGGCCGAGTTCGGGGGCCTCCGCCAGCCAGCCGCGGACGGTGGCGAGGCGCTCGTCCGTCCAGCCGGTGGTGCCGGTGACCACGTGGACGCCGTGGTGCAGGCAGAAGTCGAGGTTGCCCATCACCGCGTCGGGGTGGGTGAGTTCGACGGCGACCTGGGCGCCGGAGCGGGTCAGCTCCTCCAGGTCGGAGCCGCGGCCGAGGGTGGCGACCAGCTCCATGTCCGGCGCGGCCTCCACCGCCTTGACCGCCTCGGAGCCGATGCGTCCCTTGGCGCCGATCACGGCGACACGCAGCGTCATAGCGAAAGTCCTCTCTGCGGAACCCAGCGGAAAAGTCAGACGAGCAGATCGGCGAGCTTGGCGGCCCGCTTGTCGTTGACCGGACCGATCAGCGCCAGCGACGGCCGGTACGCCCCCAGGACATCACGGGCGACCGCGTGGACGTCCTCCAGGGTCACCGCCGCGATGCGCTCCAGCATGTCGTCCACGGACAGGTGGTGCCCGTAGCTGAGTTCGGCCTTGCCGATCCGGTTCATCAGCGAGCCGGTGTCCTCCATGCCGAGCACGGTGGAGCCGGAGATCTGGCCGATGGCCCGGTGCAGTTCCTCCTCGGTGATGCCGTCGGCGACCACCTTGGCGAGCTCCTCGCGGCAGATCCGCAGCACCTCCTCGACGCGCTTGGGCTGGCAGCCGGCGTAGATGCCGAACAGGCCGCTGTCGGCGTAGGAGGAGGAGTACGAGTACACCGAGTACGCCAGGCCCCGCTTCTCCCGGACCTCCTGGAACAGCCGGGAGCTCATCCCGCCGCCCAGGGCCGCGTTGAGGACGCCCATCGCCCAGCGGCGCTCGTCGTGCCGCGGCACCCCGGGCACGCCGAGGACCAGGTGGGCCTGCTCGGTGGAGCGGTTGAGCACCTCGACCTTGCCGGCCGCCCGCACGGCCTTGACGCCCCGGCGGGCCTCGGCGGGCACGGCGCTGGAGCGGGCGAGCACCGGGGCGAACGCCTTCTCGACCTGCCGGACGAGCTTGCGGTGGTCCAGGTTGCCGGCCGCGGCGACGACGAGGTGCTCGGGGCGGTAGCGGCGGTGGTAGAAGCCCGCGATCTGCTCCCTGGTCAGGGAGTTGATGGTCTCCTGGGTGCCGAGGATCGGGCGGCCGAGCGGGCCGCTGCCGAAGATCACCTTGGCGAACAGGTCGTGCACCACGTCGCCCGGGTCGTCCTCGGCCATCGCCATCTCCTCGAGGATGACGCCGCGTTCGGCCTCCACGTCCTCGGGGCGGATGAGCGAGCCGGTGAGCATGTCGCAGACGACGTCGACGGCCAGCGGCAGGTCGGTGTCCAGCACCCGCGCGTAGTAGCAGGTGTTCTCCTTCGCGGTGAAGGCGTTCATCTCGCCGCCGACCGCGTCCAGGGCCGCCGAGATGTCCAGCGCGCTGCGCCGCTCGGTGCCCTTGAAGAGCAGGTGCTCCAGGTAGTGGGTGGCGCCGTTGAGCTGCGGGGTCTCGTCCCGCGAGCCGACGCCGACCCAGATGCCGAAGGTCGCCGAGCGCACGGTCGGCAGGGTCTCGGTGACGACCCGCAGGCCGCCGGGCAGGACGGTGCGGCGCACGGTGCCGGCGCCGTCGACGCCCTTGAGCAGGGTCCGGGTGGTTCCGGGACGCTGCGTTACCGCCGGGGCCTCGGCCACGGGGGGTACCTCCAGAGGAAACGCACGCGGGAAGGCACGTGCGGACGAACGCGTGGATCAGGACGCGTGGACAACAGGGTGCGGCCCGCACGCCGGGAGGCGTACGGGCCGCAAGGGTCAGCTAGCGGCGCTTCACTCGGAAGCGGCCTCGCCGGCTTCCTCGCCCTCGACGACCGGGATCAGGGAGAGCTTGCCGCGCGGGTCGATCTCGGCGATCTCGACCTGCACCTTGGCGCCGACGCCGAGGACGTCCTCGACGTTCTCCACGCGCTTGCCACCGGCGAGCTTGCGGATCTGCGAGATGTGCAGCAGGCCGTCCTTGCCCGGCATGAGCGAGACGAACGCGCCGAACGTCGTGGTCTTGACCACGGTGCCCAGGTAGCGCTCGCCGACCTCCGGCATGGTCGGGTTGGCGATCTGGTTGATCGTGGTGCGGGCGGCCTCGGCGGCCGGACCGTCGGAGGCACCGATGTAGATGGTGCCGTCGTCCTCGATCGTGATCTCGGCACCGGTGTCCTCCTGGATCTGGTTGATCATCTTGCCCTTGGGGCCGATGACCTCACCGATCTTGTCCACCGGGATCTTGATGGTGATGATGCGCGGCGCGTTCGGGGACATCTCGTCGGGCGAGTCGATGGCCTCGTTCATCACGTCGAGGATGTGCAGACGGGCGTCGCGGGCCTGCTTGAGGGCGGCGGCCAGGACCGAGGCCGGGATGCCGGTCAGCTTGGTGTCCAGCTGCAGCGCGGTGATGAAGTTGCGGGTACCGGCGACCTTGAAGTCCATGTCGCCGTACGCGTCCTCGGCACCGAGGATGTCGGTCAGCGCGACGTAGTGCGTCTCGCCGTCGATCTCCTGGGAGATCAGGCCCATGGCGATGCCGGCGACGGCGGCCTTCAGCGGCACACCGGCGTTCAGCAGCGACATGGTGGAGGCGCAGACCGAGCCCATCGAGGTGGAGCCGTTGGAGCCCAGCGCCTCGGAGACCTGGCGGATCGCGTAGGGGAACTCCTCGCGGGTCGGCAGGACCGGGATGAGGGCCCGCTCCGCCAGGGCGCCGTGGCCGATCTCGCGGCGCTTGGGGGCGCCGACGCGACCGGTCTCGCCGACCGAGTACGGCGGGAAGTTGTAGTTGTGCATGTAGCGGCGACGCGTCTCCGGGGAGAGCGTGTCGAGCTGCTGCTCCATGCGGAGCATGTTCAGCGTGGTGACGCCCAGGATCTGGGTCTCGCCGCGCTCGAACAGGGCCGAGCCGTGGACGCGCGGGATGGCCTCGACCTCGGCGGCCAGGGTGCGGATGTCGGTGACACCGCGGCCGTCGATGCGGACCTTGTCCTTGATGACGCGCTCGCGCACGATCTTCTTGGTCAGCGCGTTG
Source organism: Streptomyces sp. NRRL WC-3742 (assembly GCF_000720635.1). Lineage (GTDB taxonomy): Bacteria > Actinomycetota > Actinomycetes > Streptomycetales > Streptomycetaceae > Kitasatospora. The sequence continues at coordinate 7,952 of NZ_JOCF01000041.1, forward strand.
TAGGCGGCGCTGATCTCCTTCTCGCGGCCCTCGAACTCGGGGAGCAGCTTCTCGGCGGCGAGCGCCTTGACGCGGTCGAGCTCGTTGTTGCGCTCCTGCTTGCCGGCGATGGTGAGGGCCTGGGCCAGCTCGTCCTTGACGGCGGAGGTGAGCGCGGCGAGCACGTCGTCCTGGTAGTCCAGGAAGACCGGGAACTCGGCGGTCGGCTTGGCGGCCTGGGCGGCCAGCTGCGCCTGGGCGGCGCACAGCACCTTGATGAACGGCTTGGCGGCGTCGAGGCCGGCGGCCACGACCTCCTCGGTCGGCGCCTCGGCGCCGCCCTCGACCAGCTTGATGGTCTTGTCGGTGGCCTCGGCCTCGACCATCATGATCGCGACGTCACCGTCGGCCATGACGCGACCGGCGACGACCATGTCGAAGACGGCCGACTCGAGCTCGCTGTGGGTCGGGAACGCGACCCACTGGCCCTTGATCAGCGCGACGCGCACGCCGCCGATGGGGCCGGAGAACGGCAGGCCCGCCAGCTGGGTGGAGGCGGAGGCCGCGTTGATGGCCACCACGTCGTACAGGTGGTCCGGGTTGAGCGCCATCACGGTGCAGACGACCTGGACCTCGTTGCGCAGGCCCTTGACGAAGGACGGGCGCAGCGGGCGGTCGATCAGGCGGCAGGTGAGGATCGCGTCCTCGGAGGGCCGGCCCTCGCGACGGAAGAACGAGCCGGGGATGCGGCCCGCGGCGTACATCCGCTCCTCGACGTCCACGGTCAGCGGGAAGAAGTCGAAGTGCTCCTTCGGCTGCTTGGACGCGCTGGTGGCCGACAGCACCATGGTGTCGTCGTCGAGGTAGGCCACGGCGGAACCGGCGGCCTGACGGGCCAGGCGGCCGGTCTCGAAGCGGATGGTACGGGTGCCGAAGGCGCCGTTGTCGATGACGGCCTCGGCGTAGAACACGTTCTCTTCCACCTGGAAGATCTCCTCTTTCGTACGTCTCCGGGAGAGCGCCCCCGCGTCCTGCCTGCGGTTGGCCCGGTGGGCCCTCCCCTCTGGGAGGGCGGCAGTCGGGCCGGTCTTCGATCGAAGCCTCCGGTGCGCCCCGCTCGTCTGCGGGGCTTCCGGGGGCCACTACCGAGGACCGGCGGCTTCGGCTGCCGGGCCGGGTGGGCGGTCCGCGTCTGGACGCTCTCTCGGATGCGGGCGGCTTCCGTTTGAAGCCTTCGTCCCGCGGGGGTTCGGGTCCTTCTGCTCGGGTGGCGCGCTGCTGCGCCATCACCCGGCATGCCCACAACCCTACGGTGCAATCCTCGGCCACCTGGGGAGGTGCGCGCGAGTTGTTATGCGCGGGCGCCGCGGCCGGAAGGCCGCGGCATACGCGCGAGGGGCGGCTCCCCGGTGTGGGGAGCCGCCCCGTGCGGCGGTCTTAGCGGGCGCCACCGGCGGCACCGCGGCGGATGCCCAGGCGGTCGACGAGCGTACGGAAGCGCTCGATGTCCTTCTTGGCCAGGTACTGCAGCAGGCGGCGGCGCTGGCCGACCAGGATCAGCAGGCCACGGCGCGAGTGGTGGTCGTGCTTGTGGGTCTTGAGGTGCTCGGTCAGGTCCGAGATGCGACGGGAGAGCATGGCCACCTGGACCTCGGGGGAGCCGGTGTCGCCCTCCTTCTGGCCGAACTCGGCGAAAATCTGCTTCTTGACGTCAGAGGCGAGAGCCACTGCAACTCCTTCAGGGTCTACCGAGCGGTCCTGGTCGACAGCACAGGACTCAACGAGAACTCGGTGTCGGGAGCGAGGCCGGTGGTCGGCGCCCCTGGGGGCGGACACACGGCTGCGCTCGAAGGCCAAGCGTACCAGTGCCCGCCCAGGCCCCGTCCGCCGCCCCGTCCGCCGCCCCGGGGCGGGTGCTCAGCCGGTGGCGCCCCGGACCAGCCGGTACACGTCCAGCACGGCGAGCGCCAGCGGGACGAGGGCGATCAGGGTGAGGCTGTCGACCAGGTCGAGCACCCTCCCCCAGAAGGGGGACACGCCGCTGCGGGGCACCACCAGGGCGATGGCGGTGAGCAGCGCGGCGCCGAGGGCGATGGAGGCGCCGAGCCAGACGGTGCGCAGGTCGAGTTCGGTGGTGGAGCCGGCCGCGCGCAGCAGGAACTGCGGGGTGTGCAGGGACAGGCCCACGATCAGCAGGCACAGGCCGAGCAGTCCGGCGACGGTGAGGCTGAGCACCTGCGCGGTGTAGCGGAAGAGCCGGGCGCGCAGCATGGTGGCCAGGCCCAGGGCCAGGGCGAGCAGTTCGGGGTACGTCCGGTCGGTGAAGGCGAGGACCGCGCTCGCGCCGACCACGACCGCGGCGCAGCCGCCGACGAGGCCGACGAGCACCTCGTGGCCGCGGCGGGCCTGGTGGGCGATCCGCTCGTACTGGACGGCCTCGGCGCGCTCGGCCTCCTCGTCGTAGTCGCGGCTGCGGGTGCGGCTCTGGCCGGGGGCGCTGAAGCCGACGGGCAGGCGGGCGAAGCGGGCGGAGAGGCTGGGCAGGAAGCCGATCGCGGCGACGGCGGTGACGCCGGTGACGGCGGCGATGTTCCCCGCGGGGGTGCGGGGCATCAGGACGGCGGTGAAGGTGGCGAGCGAGCCGGCGGCGGCGACGAGGGCGGCGGCGACGAAGACGGCGTCCTTCTCGGGCAGCAGGCCCGCGAGCAGCACGGCGAGGACCAGGACGGCGATGCAGCCGGCGAGGAACTGGAGGCGGCCCGGTCCGTCCCCGCGGTGGGCGACGGACAGGAGGCCGCTGCCGCCGATCAGGGCGTGCGGCAGGGCGCCGAGGCCCAGGGCGAGGGCGGCGTGGGCGTCCTGGTAGACCCGGGCGCGCACGCCGGCCAGGGCGGTGAGCACGACGGCGGTGACGCCGGCGAGGACGCCGGGCAGGCCGTGCATGTCGTGGCGCAGGTCGGAGAACCAGAGCGCGAAGCCGAGCAGGGTGAGCAGGACGCCGGCGCCGATGAGGCCGAAGGCGCGCATGAGTTCGGCGGTCCAGAAGCGGTGGTCGGCCTGGACGGCGCTGGCGATGGCGTCGGCGACGTCGTCGTAGACGGCCGGCGGGAGGGACTCGGCGAAGGGGCGCAGTGCGAGCAGGTCGCCGTCGCGGACCTGCTGGGCGGCGAGCGGCAGGCCGCTGTCGAGGACGGTGCCGTCGCGGCGCACGAGGTGGAAGCCGGTGGGGGTGCCGTCGGGCTGGCTCTGGTTGGCCAGGCGCAGCACCTCGGGGTAGACGTCCGCGAGCGGGACGTCCTCGGGCAGGGCGACGTCGATCCGGCGGTCCGGCGCGACGACGGTGACCCGGCAGTAGCCGGTCGCGGCGGGACTGGTCACGGCCGCCCCTCGATCCTTCGACGCACTGGGCGCTCCCCCTCGTTGACGGCGCCGCCGCGCGGCGGCGCTCGGTGTGGCTGCTGCGCGGCGGCCGGTGGACCGGTGAACGGGGTGGGCCTGGCCGCGAGTTGGCGCGGCGTTACCCTACCGGGTCGGTTCGTGCCCGGGCGCGTCGGAGCCCGGGCGCTGGCGGACGGTGCGGGGGCGACCGTTAGGATCGGCCCCTGCGCGTGGGGGGCGGGGGCCGTCGGTGGCGGGGGGAGCCCAAGTTCCGTACGAGCCGTACGAGTCCAGTTGCGTGAGGGCTGATGCCGAAGTGATCGATCGACGCCGCGGGGTGGATGACACATGGGTGTGATCACGGTCAAGCGCCCGGCCAGGGCCTATCCGCCGGCGGTGCCGGACGATCCGGTGGAGCTGGAGAGCCCGCCGGAGATTCCGCGGCACGGCGGCGAGGACTGGCTGATGAGCATCCTGCCCATGCTGGGCATGGGCGGTTCGGCGGTGTTCTTCTTCGCGCCGGGTGCGCAGCCGGTGATGCAGATCATGGGCGGTCTGATGGTCGCCTCGACGCTGGGCATGGTGCTGGCGCAGGTGGTCCGGGCCCGTAAGGGCGGGTCGACGGCGCTGGCGGACGAGCGGCGCGACTACCTCAAGTACCTGCAGCAGATGCGCCGTCAGGTGCGCCGGACGGCGGAGAGCCAGCGCGGCGCGCTGCTGTTCCTGAACCCGGCGCCGGACCAGCTGTGGTCGATCGTGGCGGACGGGCGGCGGCTGTGGGAACGGCGCTCCGGGGACGGGGACTTCGCGCAGATCCGGGTGGGTCTGGGGCCGGTGCAGCTGTCGACCCCGCTGGTGGCGCCGCAGACCGCGCCGAGGGACGAGCTGGAGCCGCTGTCCTCGGCGGCGATGCACTCGTTCCTGAAGGCGCACGGCACGCTGCAGGACCTGCCGCTGGCGGTGTCGCTGCGGGCGTTCTACCACATCACGGTGTGCGGGGACCCGGACTCGGTGTACGGCAACGTGCGGGCGATGATCGCCCAGTTGACGACCCTGCACTCGCCGGACGACCTGCTGGTGGCGGTCGCGGCGGCCCCGGGCGCGGCCGAGGAGTGGGAGTGGACGAAGTGGCTCCCGCACAACCAGCACCGCAAGGAGGGCGACGGCGCGGGTTCGCGCCGGCTGACGGCCCACGACCTGGGCGATCTCGAGTTCCTGCTGCAGGATGAGCTGTCCGGCCGCCAGCGGTTCGTCCGGGACGCGGCGGCGCAGCCGGACCAGCCGCACCTGGTGGTGGTGATGGACGGCGCCGCGGTGCCGCACGACTCGCTGCTGGCGAGCCCGGAGGGGCTGCAGGGCGTGACGGTCATCGAGGTCGTCCCCGGTGAGGTGGACGAGCCGACCGGGCACCTGATGGTGACGGTCAACTCCGAGGAGCTGGTGCTGCGTTCGGCCTCGGGGGCGACGTACACGGGCAGGCCGGACCTGCTGTCCACCTGGCAGTCCGAGGCGCTGGCGCGGCAGTTGGCGCCGTACCGGGTGTCGGCGGGCGGGGACGACGAGCCGTTGCTGTCGAACCTGGACTTCACCGACCTGATGGGCTCGGGCGATCCGGGCTCCTTCGACGTGGCGCGCAGCTGGCGGCCGAGGGCGCAGCACGAGCGGCTGCGGGTGCCGATCGGCGTGGGCGCCAACGGCGAGCAGGTGTACCTGGACATCAAGGAGGCCGCGCTGGAGGGCATGGGCCCGCACGGCCTGTGCGTGGGCGCGACCGGTTCGGGCAAGTCGGAGCTGCTGCGCACGCTGGTGCTGGCGCTGGCGATGACGCACTCCTCGGAGACGCTGAACTTCGTGCTCGCCGACTTCAAGGGCGGCGCGACGTTCCTGGGCATGGCGGACATGCCGCACACCTCCGCGGTGATCACCAACCTGGAGGGCGAGCTGACCCTCGTGGACCGCATGCGGGACGCGATCGAGGGCGAGCTGCACCGCCGCCAGGAGCTGCTGCACCGTTCGGGCAACTACGCGAACATCCACGAGTACGAGCGGGCCCGGGCGGCCGGCGCGGCGCTGGACCCGCTGCCCTCGCTGGTGCTGATCATCGACGAGTTCTCCGAACTGCTCACCGCCAAGCCGGACTTCATCGAGATGTTCATCCAGATCGGCCGTATCGGCCGGTCGCTGGGCGTGCACCTGCTGCTGGCCTCGCAGCGCCTGGAGGAGGGCAAGCTGCGCGGCCTGGACACGTACCTGTCGTACCGGATCGGTCTGCGGACCTTCTCGGCGGCGGAGTCGCGGGCGGCGATCGGCGTGCCGGACGCGTACCACCTGCCGCCGGTGCCGGGCGTGGGGTACCTGAAGTTCGGCGAGGACGTGATGGACCGGTTCAAGGCCGCGTACGTCTCGGGGCCGTACCGGGCGCCGGGGCAGCAGCGGTCGACGGGCGGGCGGCGGCTGAACGCGAGGCCGGTGGAGTTCACGGCGGCGTTCGTGGACCTGCCGGACCCGGTGGAGGAGGAGGCCCCGGCGGCGCCGGAGCAGGACGACGCGCTGGTGGACACGGTGCTGGACGTGTTCGTGCAGCGGATGACGGGCCAGGGCCCGGCGGCGCACCAGGTGTGGCTGCCGCCGCTGGAGGACGCGCCGAGCCTGGACCACCTGCTGCCGCCGCTGCAGGTGGTGCCCGAGCGCGGGCTGACGGCGCCGGCGTACCCGGGCGGGCGGCTGCGGGTGCCGATCGGCGTCGTGGACAAGCCGCGCGAGCAGAAGACGGACATCCTGGAGGTCGACTACTCCGGGGCGGCCGGCCACGGTCTGATCGTGGGCGGTCCGCGCTCGGGCAAGTCGACGGTGGTGCGCACGCTGGTGGCCTCCTTCGCCGTCACCCACACCCCGCGCGAGGCGCAGTTCTACCTGCTGGACTTCGGTGCGGGCAGCTTCGGCTCGCTGTCCGGGCTGCCGCACGTCGGCGGGGTGGCCGGGCGGCTGGACGTGGACAAGGTGCGCCGGATGGTCTCCGAGGTGCACGGGGTGCTGAACCGGCGCGAGGAGCTGTTCCGGGCGACGGGGATCGACACCATCGCCACGTACCGGGCCCGGCGGGGGGCGGGGCAGCTGCCGGACGAGGCGTTCGGCGACGTGTTCCTGGTGATCGACGGCTGGAACACCTTCAAGCAGGAGTTCGAGGTGCTGGAGCAGGTCATCGCCGACATCGCCCAGCGGGGCCTCGGCTACGGCGTGCACCTGGTGGTCACCGCGGCCCGGTACGCGGAGGTGCGTCCGGCGCTGAAGGACCTGCTGCAGAACCGCGTGGAGCTGAAGCTCGGCGACGCGATGGAGTCGGAGGTGGACCGCCGGGTGGCGCAGAACGTGCCGGCCTCGGCCGGGCGCGGCATCACCCCGGAGCGGCTGCACTTCCTGGCGGGCCTGCCCCGGCTGGACGGCGCCTCGACGGTGGTGGACCTCCAGGACGGGGTGGCCGCGCTGGTCTCCGCCGTCGACGGCGCCTGGGCGGGCCCGCGCGCCCCGCAGGTGCGGATGCTGCCGGCGGTGCTGGACGGCTTCTCGCTGCCGAAGGGCTTCGAGCACCCCGAGCGCGGGGTGGCCTTCGGCGTGGACGAGGCCGAGCTGGCGCCGGTGTTCGTCAACTTCGAGACGGACCCGCTGTTCATCGTCTTCGGCGACACCGAGTCGGGGAAGTCGGCGATGCTGCGCCTGCTGATCAAGCAGATCACCGAGCGCTACACGCCGGACCAGGCGGGCATCGTGGTCGGCGACTACCGGCGCGCGCTGCTGGGCACGGTGCCCGAGGAGTACCTGGTGGAGTACGCGGCGGCGCAGCCCGCCATGGCGACGATCGTCGACATGCTGCGCGGGGCCTGCGCCCGCCGCCTCCCGGGCCCGGACGTCACGGCCGAGCAGCTGCGCAACCGCAGCTGGTACAGCGGCAAGGACATGTTCGTGATCGTGGACGACTACGAGCTGGTCGCGACGAGCTCGGGCAACCCGCTGGCGCCGCTGGCGGAGTTCCTGCCGTTCGCCCGGGACATCGGCCTGCGGCTGATCGTGGCCCGCAGCGCGGGCGGCGCCGGGCGCTCGATGTACGAGCCGGTGATGCAGCGGATGCGCGAGCTGGGCGGGCAGGGCGTGGTCCTGTCCGGCAACCGGGACGAGGGCGCGCTGCTGGGCAACGTACGGCCGCAGGCGCTGCCGCCGGGGCGCGGGGTGTTCGTCTCGCGCCGGGTGACCGCCGGGCAGATGGTGCAGACGGGCTGGCTGCCGGTGGCGTGAGCCTCCCCCGCCTCCCCCCGGAGCTGCGGGCCCGAAACGTCGGGGAATGGTGACGGAAAGTGATCGAAGGGGTCGGCTCCGCGGAGTCCGGCCCCTTCGGCGTCTCGGGTTCCGAAACGTTATGCGGATATTTCGGGGGTACTGCTGCGGTTCCCGTACCCGGCGGGGCTGGTGCGGGGGCGGGTGGGGGCGGCCGTCGCCGCATGTTCATGCGCTCGTCCGCAACGAATTCCGCAGCATTCGCGGCGTTGACGCCGTCCGTACGCCGGAGGTTCCATTGCGGCCCGGGAGCGCACTGACCAGAACCCGAGCAGCGAGCCAGCGGAGGCGATACCGCTCCCATCCCAGGACCGCACAGTCGATCGGAAGCCGCATGACCGACACGCTTCGCCCGCCACAGTCCGTAGCCGCCACGGCGGCCGGGGCGGCCGCACCCCAGCAACTCAAGCGCTCGATCGGCGTCGTGGGCGGGACCCTGCTCACGCTGTCCTGCGTCACCCCGGCCTCCACGCTGTTCGTGATCGTGCCGGAGCTCTTCGCCGGCATAGGCAGCGCCACCGCGCTGGCCATCGCGATCGGCACCGTCCTCTGTGTGGCCGTGGCCTTCTGCTACTCCGAGCTCGGCACGCTGATCCCCAGCGCCGGCGGCGAGTACGCGATGGTCGGCACCCTGGCCGGGCGGCTGATGGGCTGGCTGGTCTTCGTGCTCTCGCTGATCGTGGTGATGATCGTCCCCTCGGTCATCGCCCTCGGCACGGCCGCCTACCTCGCGCCCGTCCTGCACCTGGACAAGGCCATGACCGGCGCCGCCGTGATGCTGGCCGCCACCCTGGCCGGCCTGCTGGACCTGCGCGCCAACGCCTGGATCACCGGCGTCTTCCTCGTGCTGGAGGTCATCGCGGCCGGCGTGGTCTCGGTGCTCGGCTTCTCCCACGCCCACGGCGGGGCCCCGAGCCTGCTGCACGGCGTGGTCGCCGGGGACGCCGGCGCCACCACCACGGTGAGCGTGGGCGCGATCGTCGGGGCGATGGGCATCGCCCTGTTCATCACCCAGGGCTTCTCCACCGCCGTCTACCTCTCCGAGGAGATGGAGAACCCGCGCCGCAACGTCTCGCGCACCGTGCTGTGGACGCTCGGCATCTCCGCCGCGATCATCCTCGTCCCGGTCGTCGCGATCACCGTGGGCGCCCCCGACCTGCAGACCCTGACCTCCGGCGACCTGTCCGCGATGGTCACCGCCTGGAGCAACTCCGCGGTCGGCACCTTCATCAGCCTCTGCGTGGCGCTGGCCATCATCAACGCCGGCATCGTCATGGTCATCCAGAACTCCCGGGTGCTGTTCGCCTCCGCCCGCGACAAGGCGTGGCCGGAGCCGGTCAACAAGGCGTTCTCCACCCTGGGCCGCTTCGGCTCCCCGTGGGTCGCCACCCTGGCGGTGGGCCTGCCCGGCGCCGCGCTGTGCTTCGTCAAGGGCGAGCTGCTGAGCAACATCACCGGCGTCGCCGTCACCGGGATGTACCTGCTGGTCGCCGTCGCCGCGCTGCTGTCGCGCCGCGGCCACCACAAGCACGCCGCCGCCTGGCGGATGCCGCTGTGGCCCGTCATCCCGGCCGTGCTGGTCGCCGTCCTGCTGTACGTCATGACCAAGCTGGACACCGAGCCCCTGCTGTGGACCGGCGGCATCACCGCCGCCGCCACCCTCTACTGGCTGTTCTACCTGCGCCCCCGGCAGGACACCCGCTGGGTGATCAGCCTCCCCGAGGACCAGCAGGGCTGAGCCCTCCCCCAGTCCCTCCCCCTCCCCCACACCTCCCCCCACACAGCGGTGCCCCGGGCCTCCCCCAGCCCGGGGCACCGCCGCGTTACGGGCGCGGCTACTTCTTGAGCTTCCAGAGCGGGCTGGCGGCGATCGCCTTCATCTGGTCGTCGGTCAGCACCGGAGCGGGGCGGGTGGCCGGCGTCTTCTGGGTGCCGCTGTTGAAGGAGCTGATCACCACCCGCAGGCCGTCGGGGTGCAGGGTGTCGACCGTCCACATGGCCGGGTTGCCGCCCTCCTGGCGGATCACCACCTTGACGCCGTCCGGCCCTGCCTCGACACCGCCGAACAGCTCGCCCTTGACGTCCTTGCTGCTGCTCCAGTCCTGCACGTTGAGCTGGACCAGCGACTTGCCCTTGCCGTCGTTCACGACGAAGTTGGCGTAGCCCAGGCCCTCGCCGGAGGTCTCCGTCTCCTGGAGGCCGGCCGGCAGCAGACCGGCGGTGACGGCCAGGATCTCCTTCGCCGTGTACTCCTTGCTGGTGTCGCGTACCTTGATCGGCTTGGGCTCGGCGATCGAGGCGACGACCTTGTCCCAGGACCTGTCGGTCACGATCGCCTTCAGCTGCTCCGGCGACAGCGGCGGGTTCGGACGGCTGTCCGGCGAGTCCTTCTCCGCCGGGGAGTTCCACTCGGACAGCTCGATCTGGCGGCCGTCCTTGCCGATCAGCTTGGCGTTCCACCACTTGGTGCTGACGTGCCGGTCGGGGTACTCGTAGCCCTGGAGGATCGTCAGGGTGCCCCCGTCGGCCGTCGTGGTGGTGGCGCAGGCGTCGTACGGGACGAGCTTCCTGTCCGGGCAGGTGTTCTGCGAGCGGTTCGGGTTGTTCTCCGCCAGGCGGGTGATCGAGATGCCCATGGCGGCCTTGCCCTGGCCGTCGTCGAAGACCACCTGGGCCCCCGCGAAGCCGACCGCGTCCGGCTTGCCCGCCGGCGGCTCGGTGCCGCTGCCGTGGGCGTCGGTGGTCTGGCCGGCGGGCAGCAGCGCCTTGAAGGCGGCCAGCACCTCGTCGCCGCTGACGGGGGTCGCCTTCTTGGTGGCGGCCGCGGTGGAGGGCGCCGAGCCCGGGGTGATCCCGGAGGCGGCGGAGGCCGCCGGGGAGGCGGCGGCGACCACCGTGCCCTCGCTCTTCGCCTGGGTGCCGGTCAGGTAGAAGGCGCCGCCGCCCACCAGGGCCAGCGCGGCCGCGCCGCCGACCACCGCGGTGGCCGAACGGCGGCGCCAGCGGCGCCGGCCGCGCTCGTAGCCGCCCGCCACCAGGGCACCCTGGTCGGCCCGGCCGGGCTCGAAGCCCTCACCGGTGCGGCTCATCGCGACGATCAGATCGTCTTCGAACTTCTCGGAATCGGACATGGTTGATCACCGTCTCCTCGGATCACGGATGGTGCGAGAGTGGATGACGACAGCAGGCTCGGCCGAACGGCGTTCAGCGGGCCGCGAGTTCGGCCAGCTCGTCGCCGAGCAGGGTGCGCAGCCGGGCCAGTGCCCGGGTGGTGCGGGTGCGGACGGCGCCGGAGGAGGCGCGCATCGTCTCGGCGGTCTCCTCGACACTGCGGTCCTCCCAGTAGCGCAGCACCAGGACGGCCCGGTCCTTGGCCGGGAGCCGTCCGAGGGCCTCGATCAGGGTCAGCCGCAGGGCGCTGTCCGCGTCCTCCCGCCCCTGCGGCTCCGGCAGGTCGCCGGTGGGGCGCTCGCCGCTGGAGCGGCGGCGCTGCTGGGACAGGAAGACCCGCACCATCACGGTGTGGGTGTAGGCCGCCGGATTGTCGATCCGGCCCCGGCCTCCGGTGAACGCGCTGCGGCGCCACAGCACGTACATCCGGCTGAGGGCCTCCTGCACGAGGTCCTCGGCGTAGTGGGTGTCACCGCTGGTGAGCAGGCAGGCCGAGCGGTAGAGGTGGGAGGTTCGGCTGGAGACGAGTTCCAGGAACTCGGCGTCCTTGGCCTCCCGGCCGCCGCCTTTGATCCACCCCATGCCTTCGCTCCCCCGCCGTCCGTGCCCCCACGCTCTGACACGTCTAGGACGTGGTGAGCGGCGGCCGGTGTTACAGACCCGTTCGGCCCTGTTCCGCTCAGCCTTGTTCGGAGGAGCGCCGACGGTGGTCGCGCAGCACCACGCCGCCGCCGATCAGCAGGGCGACCAGCAGCGCGCCGACGCCGAGCACGTACGTCGCGGTGCGCCCGTCCCGGTCGGCCTGGGTCTCACCGAGGCCCACCGGCTGCGGCACGATCGGCGCGGCCGCCAGCTGCACGGGAGCGTCCTCGACGGGCGCGGACGGCGGGTCCGCGGGCGCCTTGGTGACGGCCTTGACCGGGTCGACCACGCCCCAGCCGATGAAGCGGTTCGGGCCGCGCTCGGTGCGCTGGGCGGTCTGCTCGATCCGGGCGCGCACCTGGGCGGGGCTCCACTTCGGATGGGCGCCGACGAGCAGCGCGGCCAGCCCGGAGACGTACGGGGCGGCGAAGCTGGTGCCGTTGTCCACGCACTGGCCGCCGCCGGGGACGGTGGAGAGCATGTTGACGCCGGGCGCCGCGACCTTCACGAAGGCGCCGTACTGGGAGAACGGCGCGCGCTCGTTGTTGCGGTCGGAGGCGCCGACCGCCAGGACGGTCGGGAAGGCGGCCGGGTAGGTGTCGCCCTCCTTGCCGTCGTTGCCGGTGGAGGCGACGACCACGGCGTTCCTCTGCTCGGCGTACTGGACGGCCGCCAGGAGGTCCGCGTAGCCGCCGAAGCGGGTGTCGCCCGCGCCGCGCACGTCCTGCGAGATGTTGATGACCCTGGCGCCGCTGTCGACCGCCTCGTGGATGGCCGCGACCAGGGAGGCGACGTCGCCGTTGCCCTCGGCGTCGTTCTGCCGGATCGAACGGATCTGGGCCATCGGGGCCAGCCCGACGAACCCGGAGGAGGGGATCCTGCGGGCGGCGATGATGCCGGCCACCTTGGTGCCGTGGCCGACCGGGTCGTCCGTGGACTTTCCCTCGACCGGCTGCTTGGTCTCCTTGTTGACCAGCAGGTTGCGGCCCTCGACGACCGCGTCCTTCAGCTGCGGGTTGCGGACGTCCACGCCGGTGTCGATGACGGCGACCGTCACGCCCTCGCCCTTGGGCTTGCCCTCGCCCACGGGCTTGTCGTCCTGCCACAGCTCGTCCAGCAGCAGCCGCTGCAGGGACCAGGGGACGGTCGGCACGTCCGGGGCGGGCTTGGGGCAGTCGCCCGCGGCGGCTATGCCCGGGCCGTCCGCGTGCGCGGGGGCGGCGAGCGGGCCGCCCAGCACTGCGAGCGCGGCCAGTGCCGCGGCGGCCCTGCGGTAGCCGTGTCCGGACACCCTGCCACTCCTCATGTCGTCCACCCCGTGTCGCGCGTCGGGGGCGGGCGCCCGTGAACCGGGTACCCACCCCCTGTCGTCGTTCCCGCCCGGGCTACCCGATCAGCCCTGGCCGGATCAGCCCTGCCAGAGCTTGGCGTTGGCGTCCTCGGTGTTCTTGTAGCTCAGCGCGGCCTGGTCCAGCGAGGTGGCGATCTGCCCGCAGACGGTCTGGATGTGCGCGGCCTTGGTGTCCCACTGCGTCTGGTGGGCCTGGTAGCCCTCCTGGGCCGCGCCCTGCCAGCTGGCGGCGATGCGCTTGACGTCGCCCTTGAGGTCGTTGAGCAGGTGGTCGATCCGGGAGGCGACGCCCTTCACCTCCTCGGCGGCGTGGTGGACGGTCTGGAAGTTGACGAGGATGTGGTCGGTCACGATGTTCTCCCTGGACGAGGATCGGGCGCCGGCGATGGAGGACGCCCGGTGGAGCGGGGGTGCGGACGAATGCGGACGGGTGCGGCGATCAGCCCTGGGCGCCGGTGAACTGCTGCGCCTGCTCGGCCTCGGTGCGCGCGTACTGCTGGGTCGTCCGCTCGATCGCTTCCTGGATCGCGTGCAGGGACGCGTTCAGCGCCTTCACGTCCTCGGTGAACGAGTGCTGCAGGTTCTTGTAGGCGGTCGCCGCCTGGCCCTGCCAGCCGCCGGTGATGTTGCTGACCGTGTTGATGAGCTTCGTCTGCTCCTGCTGGATCTTCTGGATCGCCTCACCGATCCGCTTGGCGAAAGCGGTCATCTCCTGCGCGGTCATCGTGAACTGGCCCGAACCCGACATGCTCCACGTCCCCCATGAGAAACATCCTGTGTACGGACGGGCCGGGAGTGGCCTGCCCGCAGCATCACCCTGGTGATGTCCAGGAGCACTGTAGTCGGCATACGCAGCTCACCCAACACAGTTGCTCCGGCAGTTACCAGACCATGACACAGGGCCAACTCCGTTGCCCAGAGCGGTCGGTCAGGCGTTCTGGGGCTGCGCCGCGCCCTTGGCGGTGAGCGGCGGACCGGCCGGCACCAGGTTCGACCACCTGAGCGGTACGGGCAGCGGCTGGAGGCCCTGGTAGCCCAGCCTCGCCTGGTTGCCGCCCGGCTCGTCCTGCTGCGGCGCCGGCTGCTGCTGATCGCCCGCGACCGGCGTGGGTGCGGCCGAACTCGGCTTCGCCGTCGGCGACTTGGCGCCACCGGAGGGAGCGGTCGGCCCGTCGCCGTTGGAGGGCACCGAGTAGCGCAGCCCGGTCTCGGTGATCAGGAAGTCCGTGCCGGAGCCGCCCGCGGAGGCGTCCACCGCGCGGTAGAACAGGCCGTGACCGGGCGTCACGTAGGCGGCGCCGGCGCCGTTGTTGTACGGCGCCGGGTACGCGGGCCCCGCCCAGACGCTGCGCCGGTCCGTCCTCCCGTCCTCGGCGACGCCGTCGTAGGTGCTGCACACCACCTGGCGGCGCCGGTCCTCCTGCGGGTCCTTCCAGTTGTTCACCGGCGCCCCGGTCCGCAGCGGCCAGTCGTCCCCCGTGCCGGGCAGTTTGACGTCGCTCCCGCGCAGGGACTGGTCGGCCGGGGTCATCGCGTCGCTGCGCGGCTGCTTGTCCTGGTCGTACTTGTAGAGCATCCCGTAGGCCGGGTTCTGCCGGATCAGCTCCGCCTGGAACGCGGTGATCACGTACAGCTGGTCCTTGCCGACGACGTAGTGGCGGTCCTGGTAGTGCACCAGGCGCCCGACCTTGCGGTCCGCCAGGTTGTCCAGCTCCACCCGGGAGTTGGCGCCCTGGGTGTCGCCCACCTCCTTGACGTCCGGGAAGGTGATCGGGGTGCCGGGCACCAGCGTCTCCAGCCACTCCCGCTTGACCCGCTGCGGCACCGCGTTGGGCCCGAACACGGCCGTGACCAGCGACTTCCGCTCCACGTCGCCCGACTGCGGCCCGATCTCGTGCCGACGGCCCTGGGCGTCCACCAGGAACACCGGCGCGGCGCCCTGGCCCTGGGCCGAACCCGCCGACACCTGCTGGTCGTCCGCCTGCTGCACCAGCAGCAGCTGGTCCGGGGCGAGCATGCGGTCCCTGGCCGCCAGCGCCGCCGCGTCCTGACCGGCCGCCACGAACACCGCCTGGTTGACGGTCGCCTGCTTGTCGTCCGAGCCCGGGCGGTCGCAGACCGACCACTTCATCGACTGGCCGGCGTTGTCCTTGCTCGGCAACTTGTCCGGCGCATACGGGATCCCGATCGTCGGACCGTGGTTCGGGTAGCGGTCCAGCACGTCGTCGTCGACCACCACCACCTTGGCGTCGGCGGGCAGCACCAGCCGCGCCGAGGACATGTTCAACACCTGGTGCAGCCGCTTCGTCCTCCCGTCCGGGTCCGTCAGGATCACGTACCGGGTGGTCGACTTCTTGCCCTGGATGATGGCCTTGCCCTCGTCCCAGTGCAGCGGCGCGCTCGGCTTGAACACCCCCCAGACGCCGAAGCCGGCCACGATCAGCGTCCCCGCCAGGACACTCGGCAGCACCGCCTTGACCGGCCGCGGCGCGTCCTCGTCGCTGCCGCCGCCGGAGGGCAGCAGGAAGGCCCCCACCGTGCGCTTCCTGGCGAAGGTGTACGCGTTCAGCTCGTCCCGGCGCGATGCCATGTGCTCGTCGTCCCCCTTGTCGGACTTGCCTGCCGCACCTGCCCCTTGTCGGACCGTCGGACCCGAACCCTCTACGATGCGGCAGCGGACGGTGAGTACGGTACGGGTACGGTCCACGAACCAGCCAGCCGGGCCGCGACAACCGAGTCAGAGAGGGCCACCGGGGGATGCCTAGCCAGACCGCTCGACGACGCCGCGGCAACGCCCGGGAGGAGGGGTCGCGCCGCGCCGCGCACGCACCGGCTCCGGCACCCGCCCCCACCTCGCCGCGAAGCCCCGGCGGAGGGCCCGTCAGCGTGCGGGTCAACCCCCGACCCGGGCTGCTCGGCGGCAGGTTGAGGCTCCACCAGCTCGTCCTGGTCGAGGTCGCCGCCGCCCTCGTCGCCGTCGGCTGGACGATCAGCCGCCCCGTCGCGGCCGGCTTCGGCGCTGTCTCCCTGGTGCTGCTCCTGATCGCCGTGCTCCGGCTGCGCGGCCGCAGCCTGCCCGAACTGCTGCGGGTGCGCGCCGACCTCAAGTCCCGCCGCCGCCAGGCCCGTACGCTGCTGCCCCCGGCCGGCACCGACCCGGCCCTGGCTCCCGTCCTGGAGCTCGAACCCGCGCTGCGCACCTGCACCCACGCCACCGAGGCCGACTTCGGCGGCCGCCCGGTGCGCCGCGAGACCGGCATGGTCGGCGACGGGACGTTCCTCACCTCGGTGCTGCTCGTCCAGGCCAAGGACCAGCCGCTGCGCCCGGTGCGCACCACCCTGCCGCTGCCGCTGGACGTGATCTGTTCGGCGCTCACCGTCGACGACATCGCCCTGGAGTCGGTGCAGCTCGTCCAGCACACCCAGCCCGCCCCCGCCAAGCACCTGCCCGAGCAGTCGCTCGCCGCCCGCGCCTACCGCGAACTGCCCGACGGCACCGCCACCCCCGGGCTGCGGCTCACCTGGATCGCCCTCAAGCTCGACCCGGAACGCGCCGCCGCGGCCGTACGGGCCAGGGGCGGCGGCGAGGAGGGCGCCCGCAAGGCCCTCCAGCGGGTGACCGACCAGCTCGCCGGGCGGCTCAACAGCTCCGGGTTCAACGCGACCGTGCTCGACGAACGCGAGCTCATCGCCGCCCTGGCCATCTCCACCTGCGCCAACCCGATCGCCGTCGCCGGCCGCCGGGGCACCGGCAGCGGCGGCGGCACCACCCGCCGCACCCAGGAGGGCAACCGCTTCTGGCGCATCGACGACCGCTGGCACAGCACCTACTGGATCTCCCGCTGGCCGCAGCTGGGCCGCCCCAACGGCGCCCCCGGCCGGATCGGCGCCCCGGACCTCGTCAACCTGATGACCGGCTCCCCCGCGCTGGCCAGCACCTTCAGCCTCACCGCCGGACACGGCACCGGCGGCTCGGTGACGGTCAGCGGGCACCTGCGGGTGACCGGGCGCAACGAGGACGAGATCGGGGAGCTCGGCCGCCAGGTGGAGACCAGGGCGCAGAGCGCGGGCCTGGGCCTCCTCCGGCTCGACCTGGAGCAGGCCCCCGGCATGCTCGCCACCCTGCCGCTGGGAGGAACGTCCTGATGGCCTACCAGACCCACCCCTCCCCCGGGCCGACGCCCGGCGCCGAACGCCCCCGCGTACGGCCGCGCGTGCTGCCCGGCTTCGGGCTGCGCGGCCCGCGCCGCGAGAAGCACGTGCTGGAGGCTTCCGACCTCGCGGCGATGGCCTTCCCCGTCGGCGACGACGGCGTGGTGATCGGCGTCGACCCGCAGGGCCTGCCCGCCGTGCTCGGCCTCTTCCGCCCCAGCGCGTACGACCTGGTGCTGGTCGGCGGCGTGTGGACGGCGCAGATCATCGCGCTGCGGGCCGCCGCGATCGGCGCCCGGGTCGCGGTGGAGACCGCCCGCGCCCAGCTGTGGGGCCCGATGGCGCAGGCCGCGGGCGGCGGACAGCCCTGCGTGACGGTCCACCAGGTCGGGCGGCTCGGCCCGCAGGGCGCCTCCGTCGCCTCGCCGGTGCTGGTCGTACGCGACCTCGGCGCCCGCCCGCCGCGCAGCCGCCTCTCCGCCGCGCCCTGGCAGACCACCCTGACCCTGCTGCCGTACCTGGGCCCCAACGCGAGCCGGGTCCTCAATGCCGCCGACCTGGTCGGCGTCCAGCGGATCTCCCCGCAGGAGGCGGAACTGACGGGCCGGGTGCTGTCCCTGCCGCCCGAGGACGTGGCGGCGCTGCCCACCCTCGGCGACGACCTCACCCTGTGGTCCACGCGGATGCGGCGCCAGTACGTCCGGGCGGTGGCCGGGCAGGCCGAACAGCAGGTGCTCGGCGGGCCGCGACGGATGGACTGAGCCTCGATCGGGAACACGGGCGCCTTCTTCCGGGGTTGCCGTACGGCCTAGTCTTTGTTGCGGCAACGGCACCGCTGAACAAGCGGCGGCGAACACGAGGGAGCTCCAGTGAGCAGCGATCGGGACGGCGTCTACGTCGGCGACAACGCGGCGGAGGACGAGGACGACTGGTCCGACGCGCCCGATTACACTCCCCCGTCCTGGTACGTGCAGACGGATGCCCAGGGGGGCGGTACGTCGGCTGCGGCTCCCGTGACTCCGGCGACTTCGGCGACTTCGGCGGCGGTTCCGGAGCCTGCTCAGGCTGGGGCTGCGGCTTCGGCTGCGGCTGTTCCGGCCCCTGCCCCTACCCCGGCTCCGGCGCCCGTTCCCGCGCCCGTGGCGCCGGTGCAGGGCGAGGCGCCGCACGTGCCGTTCCCCACGCCGCAGCCGCCCGCCGTGCACGCCGAGCCCGCTCTGCCGTCGGCTCCGGTTCCGCCGGCCGTTCCGTCCTCGCCGGTCCCGCCCGTCCCGCCGGTCGCCCAGGCGCCCGCCCACATCCCGGGGCCCGCCGCCGAGTGGCAGCCGCAGGCCGCCCCGCGCTGGCCGGGCGCGGAGGCGGTGGCCCAGCCGCAGCCCCAGCCGCAGCCGCAGCCCCAGCCCGTTCCGGGCCCGCAGCCGTACCCGGGCGAGGCCGCCCCGAGCCAGCCGGCCACTCCGCAGACCGTCATGCTGCAGCCCGTCACACCGCAGCCGGTCGCGCCCCAGCCCGTCGCAGCGCAGCCCGTCGCACAGCAGCAGCCCTGGGCCGCGCAGCCGCCCGTCCAGCAGGCCCCGCCGTCGCCGCAGCCCCCGCAGGTCCCGCAGCCGCAGGCGCAGGCGCCCGTGGACCCGCAGGCCGCGTGGGCCGCCCAGCAGGCGGTCGCCGCCGCGCAGCAGCCGCAGTCCGTCGCGCCGCCGGTGGACCCGCGCCAGGGCGGCTGGCCCCAGCCCGCCGCCTACCAGCAGCCGGGACAGCCGGCCCAGCCCGGACAGCAGGGCCGGCCGGAACAGCCGTGGGGCCAGCAGTCCGCAGCCGCCGCCGCGCAGCCCGCCGCGTTCCAGCAGGCCGCCGCCCCGCAGCAGACCGCGCACGGCGCGCCGCTCGGCTACACCGCCGCCGTCGAGCTGTCCTCGGACCGGCTGCTGCGCAGCCAGCCCAAGCAGCAGCGCCAGCAGCCCCGCTTCCAGTTCGGCGGCAAGGCCGCGGCGGCCGAGAAGGCCCGCAGGCTGGAGATCATCCGCACCCCGGTGATGAGCTGCTACCGGATCGCCGTGATCAGCCTCAAGGGCGGCGTCGGCAAGACCACGACCACCACTGCGCTCGGCGCGACCCTGGCCAGCGAGCGCCAGGACAAGGTGATCGCGATCGACGCCAACCCGGACGCGGGCACGCTCGGCCGCCGGGTCAAGCGCCAGACCGGCGCGACCATCCGCGACCTGGTGACGGCGATCCCGCACCTGCGCAGCTACATGGACATCCGTCAGTTCACCTCCCAGGACCTCAACTCGGGCCTGGAGATCCTGGCGAACGACGTCGACCCGGCCGTCTCGACGACCTTCAACGACTCGGACTACCGCCAGGTGATCGACGTGCTGGGCCGCCAGTACCCGATCATCCTGACCGACTCCGGCACGGGCCTGCTCTACAGCGCGATGCGCGGGGTGCTGGACCTGGCCGACCAGCTGATCATCGTCTCCACCCCCAGTGTGGACGGCGCCTCCAGCGCCTCGACCACCCTGGACTGGCTCTCCGCCCACGGCTACGCCGACCTGGTCCAGCGCAGCATCACGGTGGTCTCCGGGGTGCGCGAGACCAGCAAGCTGATCAAGGTCGAGGACATCGTCGCGCACTTCCAGACCCGCTGCCGGGGCGTCGTGGTGGTGCCCTTCGACGAGAGCCTGGCGGCCGGCGCCGAGGTCAACCTCGACATGATGCGGCCGAAGGTCCGCGAGGCGTACTTCGAGCTGGCCACCCTGGTCGGCGAGGACATCGTCCGCGCCCAGCAGGCGGCCGCCCAGCAGCCCAGCTGGCAGCAGCAGGCCCAGACGGCCCCGCAGCCCTACGCCGACCCGCAGCAGCAGCCCGTGCCGCCCGGTGCGCCCTGGGGGCAGCAGCCCGGCCAGGCGGCGCCCCAGCCCGGCTACGCCTGGCCGCAGCCGCAGCCGCAGCCGCAGCAGCCCCAACCGCAGCAGCAGGCGCCCGCGCCGCAGAGCACACCGCGGCCGGGGATCGACTACGACTGCGTGTATCCCGCCCCCGGCCAGCCCCAGCCGTACGCCGACCCGCAGCAGCAGGCCCCCCAGCCCCCGCCGCCGCCCGGTTACGGCTACCCGCCGCCGCAGCCTCCCCAGCAGTGACGAACGGGGAAGGGCCCGCCCGAACATCGCGTTCGGCGGGCCCTTCCCCGTGTCACCGGCGCTCAGAGGCCGTCCGTCAGCTCCCGGGCGCGCTTGACGTCGTCGGCCATCCGGTCGAGCAGCGCGTCGATGGAGTCGAACTTCTCCATCCCGCGCAGGTAGGCCAGGAAGTCCACCGCCACGTGCAGCCCGTACAGGTCCAGGCCGACCCGGTCGATGGCGTACGCCTCGACGGTGCGCGCGGTGCCGTCGAAGGTCGGGTTGGTGCCGACCGAGATCGCGGCGGGCATCCTCTCGCCGTTCGCGGTCAGCCAGCCCGCGTACACGCCGTCCGCCGGGATCGCGCTGTGCGGCACGGTCTCCACGTTGGCGGTCGGGTAGCCGAGTTCGCGGCCGCGCTGCGCGCCGCGCACCACCTCGCCCTCGACCCGGTGCGGGCGGCCGAGCACCTCGCCGGCGCCGGCCATGTCCCCGGTCCCGACGAGGCGGCGGATCAGGCTGGAGGAGAACGGCTCGCCGTCGCCCGCGGTGCCGCACACCTGGAGGTCGACGACCTCGACCTCGAAGTCGTCGGCCCGGCCCAGCTCGGCGAGCAGCGCCACGTCCCCGGCGGCCCGGTGCCCGAAGCGGAAGTTGGGGCCCTCGATGACGACCTTGGCGTGCAGCGCGTCCACCAGGACCTGCTGGACGAAGGTCTCCGCGGACTCCTGGGAGAACTCGGTGGTGAAGGGCAGCACCAGCACCGCGTCCACGCCGAGTTCGGCGATCAGCTCGGCGCGGCGCGGGTGCGGCGCGAGCAGCGGCGGGTGGCTGCCGGGGCGGATGACCTCGCGCGGGTGCGGGTCGAAGGTCACCACGACCAAGGGCAGGCCCAGTTCGCGGGCCCGTTCGACCGCCCGTCCGATGATCAGCTGATGCCCGCGGTGGACCCCGTCGAACGAACCGATGGTGACGACGCCGCGCCCCCAGTCACCGGGGATCTCCTCCAGGCCACGCCAGCGCTGCACCCGAGTGCTCCTTGTTCCGTACGGTGCGTACCCTCAGTACGCTCAAACGCTCAAAACCCGAACCCCTATAGCGTGCCATGCGCCTGCCCCGGCTCCGGCACCGGAATACGGGTTGGGCGCATCACAGGTTCGAGCGGCGCCCGCTCGGCCTCCGCCGCCGCGTACTGAGGGTCCCGCCCGGCCGCCACGAGGGCCCTCAGCCGGGCCAGCCGGGGGCCGTCGGGCGCGGTCGGGGCGGCGTCGCGCGGCCAGCGGGCGAGCAGCCGGGCGAAGGCCGCCGAGCGGCCGGCGCAGTGGACCAGCAGCTGGTCCGCGCCCGGCAGGCCCGGAGTCGCCCGGGCCAGGACGGCGCGCACCCGGGCGGGCTTCTCGGCCGCGCAGTGCTCGGCCAGCCGTTCGACGGCGGCGGTGAGCACCTCCGGGTCCGTCTCGGCGGCGAGCAGGTCGTCCAGCAGCTCGCAGCGCAGTGCGTCCGCCGCCGGGTCGGCCACCGGGACGGACAGCACCTCGGCGAAAGGCCGACGCACCTCGGGCGTACGGGCGCCGAGCGCGGCGGCGAGCAGCATCCGCAGTTCCAGCCGGGCGGCCGCTCCCGCTCCCCCGCCGGCCAGTCGGCGGCCGAGGTAGTCGAGGGCGACGGGGCCCGCCTGCTCCGGGTGCGCGCGCAGCAGCCGGGCGGCGAGGTCGGCGCCGCGGCGGGCGGTCCTCGGGGCGCGGGTGTCGGCGAGCACCCGCAGCACCTCGGGGGCGGCCGGGAGCTCCGCGAACACGGCCAGCACGGGCTCCGGGTCGCTCTCCAGGGCCGGGGCGAGGGCGCGCGGGGTGAGGAAGGCGTCGCCTCCCGCGCGCAGCAGGGCGAGGGCGGCGGGCAGGTGCTCGGCGCGGGTGTCCGGGTCGCGCACCAGCAGGGCCAGGGCGGCGCCGTGCAGCCCGGGTTCGTCCTCGCGGGCGAGCAGGGTCAGCGCGGTGTAGCGCAGCAGTTCGGTGCCCGGGCCGCCGGCGTACGGGGCGGTACTCAGGGCGTGCACGGCGGCGGCGACGTGCCGTTCGGGCCGCCGGTCGTGGCTCCACCGGTCGACGGCGCGGCAGAGCGCGGAGGGCTCCTCGGCGGCGAGGACGGTGAGCAGGGCGTCCGCCCGGGGGTGGGCGGCGTCGGCGAGGGCGTCGGCCAACTCGTCCAGGGCCAGGCGGCGGTGGGCGTACAGCAGTTCGTGGGCGAGGTCGGCGGCGCCCTCGTCGAACCAGGCGCACAGCAGGGGGAAGACCGCGACCGGGGCGGCCCGCAGCCGCTCGGCGACGGCCCGGAGGAAGCCCGGGTCGGCCGTCACCAGGCGCCGCAGCAGGGCGAGTTCGTCCCCGACGGGGAGGCCGAGGCCCGTCCAGAAGGCCGGGCCGAAGCGGCCGAGGCCGTCGGCGGGCAGCGCCGCGAACCCGCCCGCCTCGGCGGCGCGTTCGGCGATCCGCTCGGCCAACCGGCCGAGCAGGTCCCGGTGTTGGGCCGGGTCGGGGCTGCCCGCCAGCGCGTCGGCGAGTAACCGGGCGGCCCACCAGGCGGGTTCGCTGCCCGCCGGTCGCAGCTCCAGGGCGCGGGCGAGCCGGTGCAGCCACGGGTCCAGCGAGTCGGCGCCCCAGGTGTCGGCGACCCGGGTGAGCGCGGCGGCCACCGGGCCGATCCGGTGCCGGGGCACGGAGTTCGCCCCGGCGCCGGGCCTGATGTCCTCGGCCTCGCCGAGCAGCAGCCGCAGGGCCGCGTCCAGGTCCAGGTGCAGGCCCTGCAGCCAGTCGGCGAACTCCCCGTGGGCGAACCGGAATCCGGGCCCGGCGGGCACGAACAGGCCCTCGGCGAGCACGGCCGCGCCCCAGCCGCCCTCGGCGGGGAACAACTCCTCGAAGGCGGCCCGGCCCAACGCCCCGGCCTCCGAGCCGCCGAGCATCCGCCGGGCCGCCTCGTGCACCCGCCCGGCCACCGCCGCCGCCAGCCGCCGCACCCGGCCGGGCCTCGGCTCGGCCGCCCTGGCGGCGCCCCGGCGGTGGGCGCCGCGCGTACGGCCGCCGTCGGCCAGGCGCCGGGCCGTGCGCAGGCACAGCAGGTCCAGGTGGGCGGAGAACAGCTCCGCGCGCCGGGCCGCCTCCCCCTGGACGCCCTCGGCCCACAGCTCGCCGGCCAGGCGGACGGCCAGCGGGTGCCGGGCGCCGGCCCCCTCCGGACGGCCGGGCGGCAGCCCGTAGCGGCGGCGCATCCGCTCGGCCGCCTCGGCGGGCAGCGGGCCCAGCCGCAGCCCGGCCAGGGTGGGCCCGCCGGGGCCGCCGCCGTCCATCCGTACGGTCGGGGCGGCCGCGAGGTCCCCGTCCCGCGCCGGTTCCTCCTCCCGCGGCAGCCCGGGGCCGGGGCCGCTGCGCCAGGGCCGTTCGGCGAGGCGTTCCCAGGTCTCCTCCCCGCAGGCCGTCAGCAGCCGGGCGCCGCAGCCGGTCAGCCACTGCCCGGCGCCGTACAGCCGGTCAGCCTCCAGTGGGACGGGGGCCTCCTCGGGGCCGTCCAGGGCGATCAGCAGCGGCCGTCCGGCGGCGGCGCACAGGGCGGCGGCCGGTTCGGGCGTGGGCGCCGGGACGCCGAGGGCGGCGGCGGCCCCGGCCAGGGCCCGTTCGACGGGCTCGGCCAGCGAGCGGTCCCCGGCGCGCAGGTCGGCGCCGCGCAGCCACAGGGTGGGCAGGCCCGCGGCGGCCCGGCGCAGGGCGAGCGCGGCGAGCTCGGTGGAGCGCCCGCTGCCGGGCCCGCCGACCAGCGCGGTGACGGTGGACTCCGGCTCCTCCCCCACCGAGGCGTCCGGCCGGTCCACCCGGTCGGCGGCCAGGCCCGCCACCCCCGGGGCGGCGGCCAGCTGGGCGGCGGCCAGCCGGAGCACCCCGGCGAGGTTGAGGGCGGCGCCGTACCCGGGCACGGCCGCCGCGTTGCGGGCCAGCACCTCCGCCAGCGCCCCGGCGGCGGGCAGCGCGCCGCCCCCGGCGGGCACGGCCGGCAGGGCGCCGCCGTACCGCGGGGAGCGCAGCCCGGGCGCGGCCAGGGCCACCACGGCGCCGCTGCGGGCGTCCAGCACCGGCGCCCCGGCGGGCACCTCGACCCCGGCCGACTCCCGTGTGTTCAGCACCGGCACGTCCAGCAGCAGCACCCCGTCCGAGGCGCCGAGCAGCCCGCAGCGCAGCGCGACCACCCGCTCCCCGTCCCCGGCCGGTACGGGCAGCAGCACCTCGTGCCCGCCCCCGGCGGCGGCCACCGGCAGCGGCGGCACCGGCAGCCCGCCCTGCGCCTCGGTGCGCAGCAGCGCGAGCCCGTGCGCGGGCAGCGGCAGGACGGCCTCCGGGCCGAGCACCCGGCTCTGGCCGCCGGGGGTGTGCAGGAGGAGCCGGTCGAGGCCCGCGACGGCCTCGTGGGCGGTCAGCACGGTGCCCTGCGGATCGGCGACGAACCCCAGGCCGTGCAGCCGCCCGTTGAGGTCGCAGATGCGGAGCAGATGGCACCCCGGATCGCCCTCGTGCCAGCCCGGCATGGCCCGTCCCCCTGTCGCTCGCCCGTCCACCGCCGGGAGCCTGCCCACCGGGAGGGCGGCCCGACCGCGCCTGCGCCGCTCACCACCGGCGTTCACCTCGCGCGCTCCCCCGCAGGGGTGAAGGCGCCCCCGGAAACGGCGAGGCCCCGTCCGGCTGATCCCGTCGGATCAGCGCGATCGGCCGGAAACGGCGAACCCCCGCCGGAAGGATCTTCCGGCGGGGGTCGGGGCCCTGCGACAGCTCAGCCGACGAAGACCGCGACGGGCTTCGCCTGCCCGTCCTTCTCCTCCACCAGCGCAAGGAAGCGCCCGTCCGGCCCGTAGACCGCGATCGGCCCGTCCACGCCCATCCCGGGCGCCTTCAGCCGGGCGCCGTGCGAGAGCTTCTCGGCGGAGGACTCGTCCAGGTCCCAGCGGGGGAAGGCGGCCGCCGCGGCCTCGCCGATCGGCAGCACCTCCAGCCCCTCGGCGGAGCCGCCGGTGACTCCGGCCTCGAGCTGCTCCAGAGTCCGCGCCGACTCCACCCCGTACGGCCCGACCTTCGTGCGCCGCAGCGCCGTCAGGTGCCCGCCGACGCCCAGCCCGGCGCCCAGGTCCCGGGCCAGCGCCCGGATGTAGGTGCCGGAGGAGCACTCGACGGTCACGTCCAGGTCGATCACCGGCGTGCCGTCCTCGGCGACGGCCGAGCGCTGCCCGTGCACGGTGAAGGAGTGGATCGTGGTCGGCCGGGCGGCGAGCTCGAACTCCTCGCCCTCGCGCACCCGCGCGTACGAGCGCTTGCCGTCGATCTTGATCGCGCTGACCTTGGACGGTACCTGCATGATCTCGCCGGTGAGTGCCGCGATCCCGGCGTCGATCGCCTCCCGGGTGACGGCGTCGGCCGGGGCGGAGGCGGTGACCTCGCCCTCCCGGTCGTCGGTGACCGTGGTCTGGCCGAGCCGGATGGTCGCCTCGTACGTCTTGGCGGTCAGCATCAGGTGGCCGAGCAGCCGGGTGGCCCGCTCGACGCCGATCACCAGCACGCCGGTGGCCATCGGGTCCAGCGTGCCGGCGTGGCCGACCTTCCGCGTACCGGCCAGCCACCTCATCTTGGCGACCACGCCGTGGGAGGTGATGCCCTCGGGCTTGTCGACGATCACCAGGCCGTCCGGGCCGGTGCCTTTGCGCTTCATCGGGTTCTTTCTGTCCAACGGCATTCGCAGGTGCTCAAGTTACCGGCCGCAGGGCGGCCCTGAACCGCCCGACCGCCTCGGCGACGCCTTCCCGGGTGCTGAACCCGGCCGCGAAGACGTGCCCCCCGCCGCCGAGTTCGGCGCAGGCCGCCGCCACGTCCACCACGCCCTTGGAGCGGGAGGAGCCGCGCAGGGTGCCGTCCGGGTCCTGCTTGAGCACCAGCGCCACCTCCGCCTCGGCCGGGCGGCGCAGGATGTCGATCAGCCCCTCGATCTCCTCCACGGTGACGCTGAACAGCGCCAGGTCCTGGTACGGGACCCAGGTCCACACCAGGCCCAGCCCGTCGGCCGCCTCCGGCTCGTACACGGCCCGGTCGAGGGCGGCGGCGAGCACCTTGAGGTAGCCGAAGGAGGAGGTGTCCCAGAGCTGCCGGGAGATCAGGTCGTGCCGGATGCCGGTGGCCAGCAGCCGCCCGGCGAGCTCGTGGGTGGCGGGCGTGGTCGCCCGGTACTTGAAGCTGCCGGTGTCGGTGGCGACCCCGGTGTAGAGGCAGGTGGCGAGCTCCTGGTCGAGCTCGACACCGAGGCGGCGCAGCAGCTCGTCCACCAGGACGGCGGTGGCCGGCGCGGCCGGGTCGATCAGCTGGTGGGTGCCGAAGCCCGGGTTGGAGGCGTGGTGGTCGATGACCACCAGCACGGGCGCGGCGAACGCCTTGTCGTGCAGCAGGCCCAGCCGGCTCTGCGCGGCCACGTCGAAGCAGAGCACCAGCTCGGGCACGTCCGGCACCTCGCTCGCCGGAACGATCAGCTCCTGGCCGGGCAGGAAGGCCAGCGACTCCGGCACGATCTGCGGGTCGTCCCCGAAGGAGACCCGCACCTCCTTGCCGAGCGCCCGCAGCGCCAGCGCCGCCGCCAGGGAGGAGCCCAGCGCGTCGCCGTCCGGGCAGATGTGGCAGATCAGGTCGATCGAGCGGGCCCGGCCGATCTCCTCCACCACCCGCTGCCAGACCAGCTCGAAGCCGCTCTCCTCGGCCCGCGGACCCGGGAGCGCCGCGAGGGCACCCTCCACCGTGCTGGTGGAGGACGCCCCCGTGGCGGATCCGGCTCGCGAGGCGGCCCGAGCCGGCTCACCCGCCATGACTACTCGTCCTCGTCGTCACGCTCGGACGCGGGGACCTTGTACGGGTCCGCGTCACCGGCGTAGGTCGCGCCCGCGGCGGTGGTGCGCACCGCCGCGTCGATGGCCTTCGCCCGGTCGAGCAGGTCGTCGATGTTCCGTGCGTTCTCCGGCAGCGCGTCCGCGACGAAGGTCAGCGTCGGGGTGAAGCGCACACCGATCTTGCCGACCTCGGAGCGGATGACGCCCTTGGCGCTCTCCAGCGCGGCGGCCGTGGCCTCGCGGTCGGTCTCGTCACCGAAGACGGTGTAGAAGACGGTGGCCTCGCGCAGGTCGCCGGTCACCCGGGTGTCGGTGATGGTCACGAACCCGAGCCTCGGGTCCTTGATCCGCCGCTCCAGGGTCTGGGCGACGACCACCTGGATGCGGTCGGCGAGCTTGCGCGCCCTTGCGGTGTCGGTCACGTTGCCTCCTCGTGCAGTGGGCGGTACCCGGGCGAGCTGCGCACCCGTAGGGGCCCACGCCCCAAAGTACCGGCCCGCGCCCGGCCTTGCGGGCGCTCTCGGTCCTGATCTGTGTGAGAACGGCGACTTCCGCCGACCGGCTCCACAGTCCTCATTCGTCGTCGTCGTTGTGGTACCTCCTCCTCGCGGAGAGGAGTTGCACCTCGGGGCGGCCGGCGACGAGCCGCTCACAGCTGTCCAGGATCTCGGTGACGTACGCGGCGTCACCGGAGACCACCGCCAGGCCGATCTCGGCCCTGCGGTGGAGGTCCTGGTTCCCGGTCTCGGCAGCGCACACGCTGTACTTGCGCTGCAGTTCGGCCACGATCGGCCGCACGATCGAACGCTTCTCCTTGAGCGAGTGGACGTCGCCCAGGAGCAGGTCGAAGGTGAGTGTTCCCACGAACATGTATGACAGGTCTCGCCGACCTGGGGGCCTAGGGGAAGCGCCCCGAACCGGGGCGACTTCCCAGGACCCTACACAGCGAGACCGGGGCCGGTCGACGGGAATTCCACCCGTCGACCGGCCCCGGCCGACACCGACTAGGCGCGCGGCTTCTCGCGCATCTCGTAGGTCTCGATGACGTCCTCGACCTTGATGTCGTTGAACGACCCCAGGGTCACACCGGCCTCGAAGCCCTCGCGGACCTCGGTCGCGTCGTCCTTGAAGCGGCGCAGACCCTCGATGGTGAGGCTCTCCGCCACGACCTTGCCGTCGCGCAGCAGGCGGGCCTTGGCGTTGCGGCGGAGGATGCCGTCGCGGACCAGGACACCGGCGATGTTGCCGAACTTGGAGGAGCGGAAGACCTCGCGGATCTCCGCGGCGCCGAGGCGCACCTCCTCGTACTCCGGCTTGAGCAGGCCCTTGAGGGCGTTCTCGATCTCCTCGATCGCCTGGTAGATGACCGAGTAGTACCGGACGTCCACGCCTTCCTTGTCGGCCGCGGTGCGCGCACGGCCTTCGGCGCGCACGTTGAAGCCGATGATGATGGCGTCCGAGCCCATCGCCAGGTCCACGTCGGACTCGGTGATGGCACCCACACCGCGGTGCAGGACCCGGAGCTCGACCTCCTCGCCCACGTCGAGCTTGACGAGGGCGTCCTCGAGGGCTTCGACGGAACCGGAGACGTCACCCTTGATGATGAGGTTGAGCTGCTCGATGGAGCCGGCGGCGATGGCCTTGTCCAGGTCCTCCAGGGACACCCGGACCCGACGCTGCGCGAAGGCGGCGTTGCGGTCGCGGGCCGAGCGCTTCTCGGCGATCTGGCGGGCGGTGCGGTCCTCGTCGACGACGATGAAGCTGTCGCCGGCGCGGGGCACCGAGGTCAGACCGAGCAGCAGCACCGGGCGGGACGGGCCGGCCTCGGAGAGGCTGTTGCCGTTCTCGTCCAGCATCGCGCGGACGCGGCCGTAGGCGTCGCCCACGACGATCGAGTCGCCGACGCGGAGAGTACCGCGCTGGACGAGGACGGTCGCCATGGCGCCGCGGCCCTTGTCGAGGTGGGCCTCGATCGCAATACCCTGCGCGTCCTGCTCCGGGTTGGCCCGCAGGTCCAGCGAGGCGTCCGCGGTCAGGACCACGGCCTCCAGCAGCTGGTCGATGTTCAGGCCCTGGCGGGCGGAGATGTCGACGAACATGGTGTCGCCGCCGTACTCCTCGGCCACCAGGCCGAACTCGGTCAGCTGACCGCGGACCTTCGTCGGGTCGGCGCCCTCGACGTCGATCTTGTTGACGGCGACCACGATCGGCACACCCGCGGCCTTGGCGTGGTTGAGCGCCTCGACCGTCTGCGGCATGACACCGTCGTTGGCCGCGACCACCAGGATCGCGATGTCGGTGGACTTGGCACCACGGGCACGCATGGCGGAGAACGCCTCGTGACCCGGGGTGTCGAGGAAGGTGATCGGGCGCTCTTCGCCGTTCACCGTCGTCGCCACCTGGTAGGCACCGATGTGCTGGGTGATGCCACCGGCCTCGCCGGCCACCACGTTGGACTTGCGGATCGCGTCCAGCAGTCGGGTCTTACCGTGGTCGACGTGACCCATGACGGTGACGACCGGCGGGCGCGGGGCCAGCTGCTCCTCGTCGCCCTCGTCGGCGCCGAAGTCGATGTCGAACGACTCCAGCAGCTCGCGGTCCTCGTCGTCCCGGCTGACGATCTCCAGGACGAAGCCCATCTCGCCGGCCAGCAGCTCGAGGGTCGCGTCGGAGACCGACTGGGTCGCGGTGACCATCTCACCGAGGTTGAACATGACGGAGACGAGCGCGGCCGGGTTGGCGTTGATCTTCTCCGCGAAGTCCGTCAGGGAGGCACCACGCGACAGGCGGACCGTCTGGCCGTTGCCGCGAGGGAGCATCACACCGCCGACGGACGGGGCCTGCATGGCCTCGTACTCCTGGCGCTTCGCCCGCTTCGACTTGCGACCGCGAGCCGGGCGACCGCCCGGGCCACGACCGAAGGCGCCCTGCGTGCCACCACGGGCACCCGGGCCGCCCGGACGGCCGCTGAAGCCGCCGGGACGCGGGCCGAAGCCACCGCCGCCGCCACCCGGGGCACCGCCACCGGGACGCGGACCGCCGAAGCCGCCGCCACCGGCCGGACGCGAGCCCGGACCGGCCGGACGACCCTGGAAGCCGGGACGGGCACCGCCGGCACCCGGACCACCCGGACGACCGCCGCCGGGGCCACCGGGACCACGGCCACCCGGGCCCGGACGCGGGCCCGGAGCCGGACGCTGCGGCATCATGCCCGGGTTCGGGCGCGGCATGCCGGACGGAGTCGGGCCGCCGGGCCGCGGGGAGGCCGGACGCGGCATCCCGTCGGGACGCGGACGGTCGCCACCGGGACGCGGGGCACCGGCACCCGGACCACCGGCCGGACGCGGACGGTCGCCGCCCGGACGCGGGGCACCGGCACCCGGACCACCGGCCGCACGCGGACGGTCGCCGCCCGGACGCGGGGCACCGGCACCGGGGGCACCGGCCGGACGCGGACGGTCGCCACCGGGACGCGGGCGGTCGCCGCCCTGCGCACCGGGAGCACCCGGACGGCCACCCGGCGCGCCGGGACGGCGGTCGCCGGGGCGGGCCATGCCGGTCGCGCTGCCCGAGGTGAACGGGTTGTTGCCCGGACGCGGGCCGGCCGGACGCGGGCCCGGACGGGCGCCGCTGCCGGACTGGGCCGCCGGACGCGGGGCCTGGGCGGCCGGACGCTCGGCGTCACCGGCCGGAGCCGGCGAGGAGAACTCGGCCGCAGGCGCGGCCGGGGCCGCCGGGGCGGCGGGACGCGCGGCCGGGCGCGGGCCCGGGGTCGGCGCGCCGGCCTTCGGGGCGGCGGAGGGTGCGGCCGGGGCGGCGGGCGCCGCGGCAGCGGGGGTCGGACGGGGACCGGGGGCCGCGGCAGGGCGCGGACCCGGGGTCGGAGCCGGCTTCGGGGAACCCGAAGCGGCGGGGGAGGGCGCCGCGGTCTTCCGCGGGCCCGGCTTGGCAGCGGAACCACCACCGGTGGGCGCCACACCAAGCGCGTCAGTCAACTTGCGCACGACCGGCGCCTCGATCGTCGAGGACGCCGAACGGACGAACTCACCCAGCTCGGTGAGCTTGGCCATGACGGCCTTGCTCTCCAAACCAAGCTCCTTGGCGAGTTCGTAAACCCGGACCTTAGCCACTTCACTCCTGTCTATGAGTCCGGGGGTCTCGTCCGCCGGACTGTCGCTACTTCATGGGCGTACCCATCGCGTACTCATCGCGTACTCATCGAGTGCTCATCGCAATCTCGACCTACTTCCACATCGCGAGGTACCTGGCTGGTGGCACGGCGTGCGGCTGCCCGCCGTGCTTGTTGCGGTGGTTCTCCCGCCGCTTCGAGTGGCGGCGGTGCTGTGGCGTGGCCCCTCAGGACTCCTGGGAATCCGAGGCGCCGTCCGCCCGCTCCTCGATGAACCCGCGCAGTCGCGCCGTGTCGAGCGTGCCCTGGAGCCGGAAGGCCCGGGGGAACGCCCGGCGACGGACCGCGAGGTCGAGGCAGGCCGGATCGGGGTGCAGATGCGCGCCCCGGCCCGGAAGTGCGCCACGGGGATCGGGGACGCACTCGCCCTCGACCGCCATGACACGCAACAGCTGGTGCTTGGCCGCTCGCTTGCGGCAGCCCACGCAGGTGCGTTCCGGGCGTGCTCGGACATGCGTCCGGCCAGACGAAGGCAAGTCTACCCCTCCGAAGGGACATGGCGCCGCCCCGCCGATCACGGTGGACCTGCAGGACGGCTACGACGACACGGACTGCTCGCCGACTGCGCGCCGACTACTCGCCGTCGGATTCCGGCTGGCCCTCGGTGTCCGGGCGGATGTCGATGCGCCATCCGGTGAGGCGGGCGGCCAGGCGGGCGTTCTGCCCCTCCTTTCCGATCGCCAGCGAGAGCTGGTAGTCCGGCACGATCACCCGGGCCGAGCGCTGGGCCAGGTCGACGATCTCCACGCTGCTCACCCGCGCGGGGGACAGCGCGGAGGCGACCATCTCGCGGGGGTCCTCGGACCAGTCGACGATGTCGATCTTCTCACCGTGCAGCTCGCCCATCACGGCGCGCACCCGGGAGCCCATCGGGCCGATGCAGGCGCCCTTGGCGTTCAGACCGGCCCGGCGCGACCAGACCGCGATCTTGGTCCGGTGACCGGCCTCACGGGCGATCGCGGCGATCTCGACGCTGCCGTCGGCGATCTCCGGGACCTCCAGCGCGAAGAGCTTCTTCACCAGGCTCGGGTGGGTGCGCGACAGCGTCACCGACGGGCCGCGCACGCCGCGGCGCACCGCGACGACGTAGCACTTCAGACGGGTGCCGTGCCGGTAGTCCTCGCCCGGCACCTGCTCCTGCGGCGGGAGGATGGCCTCCAGCTTGCCGATGTCGACGAGCACGTTCTTCGGGTCGTTGCCCTGCTGGACGACACCGGTGACGATGTCGCCCTCCTTGCCCGCGTACTCGCCGAAGGTCTGGTCGTCGGCGGCGTCGCGCAGGCGCTGCATCATCACCTGGATGCCGATGCTGGACGCGATCCGGCCGAAGCCGCTCGGGGTGTCGTCGAACTCCTTCGGCTCGACGCCCTCGTCCAGCTCCGCCGGGTCCTCCGTCGCCCACACGGTGACGTGGCCGCTCTGGCGGTCCAGGTGCACCCGGGCGCGGCGGCGCGAGCCCTCGGTGCGGTGGTACGCGGTGAGGAGGGCCGACTCGATGGACTCGACCAGCAGGTCGAAGGGGATGTTCTTCTCGTTGACCAGCGTGCGCAGGGCACTCATGTCGATGTCCACGGCTACGCCTCCTCGTCTTTCGTCACGTTCGTCATGCCGGTCCGGGGTCCGCTCCCCGGGGTGAGGTCACTGCTCACCGTCGTCCACCCCGTCGAGCCCGTCCTCGTCGAGGGCGTCGGCCTCGTCGAGCCCGTCGTCGTCCTTGCGGTTGAACTCGACCTGCACGCGCGCCCGGGCGACCTCGGTGTACTCCAGGCGGCGCTCCTTGGGACGGCCGCGGCCCTTCACCGGCTGCACCTCGACCAGCACGCCGTCCTCGTCGGCCGCCAGTACGCGGGCGACCAGCTCGGCGCCGTCCACCAGGTGGACCTTCGCCAGCCGGCCCTCGGCCCGCTGCCAGTGGCGCGGCAGCACCAGCGGGCGCTCAGCACCCGGGGAACCGACCTCCAGCAGGTAGGGCTCGTCGCCCAGCACGTCCGACGCGTCCAGGGCGTCACCGGCGATCCGGCTGAACTCGGCGACGGCGTCCATGTCCACACCCTCATCGGTGTC
This sequence comes from Streptomyces sp. NRRL WC-3742, assembly GCF_000720635.1. Taxonomy (GTDB): domain Bacteria; phylum Actinomycetota; class Actinomycetes; order Streptomycetales; family Streptomycetaceae; genus Kitasatospora. The sequence continues at coordinate 41,230 of NZ_JOCF01000041.1, forward strand.
GACGTCGATCTGCACCTGCCGGCGGTTGCCCGTCTTGGTGACCCTGACGTCCTCGAGGTCCAGCCCGGCCTGCGCGGCCAGGGGCTCCAACAACTCTCGCAGCCGATCGGTGTGGGTGGTGCTCATCCGGGTGGACTCCTCGGCCGCGTCTGCTGTTGTCAGAAGGTCGCTCCGTACCCCACGGGTCACGGCAGCTCGGCCCAAAGCCTAGCCGGTGCAACCCCCAACCACCGATTCCGCACCATCCCGGGCCCCGGACACGCCAGACACTGCGAGCAACCTCACACCTCCCTCCACCCGCCACCCGAACGTGTGGGTTCTGTAATCATTCACGCCAACGGGGCCGGGGAGGCCGTCCTCGCGTACCCACCCCGGAGTGACCCCGATGCAGCCACCCAGCCGACGGACCCTGCTCGCCCTCGGCCTGCTCACCAGCCTCACCGCCCTGACGGCCTGCACCGGAACCGACGACCCCTCCTCCCCCGCCGCCACCCCCGACCCGGACGCGCCCGTACGCCGACGCGCCGTCGCCGCCACCGACGCCGTCCTCGCCGCGTACGACACCGCCCTCGCCGCGCCCGGCCAGCAGGCGGCGCTGCTGCAGCAACTGCGCGCCGAAACGATCCGGCACCGGGCCGCCCTCGCCGAGGGGCTCCCGGCCGCCGCGAGCCCGACGGCCACCACGGCCTCCGCCTCCCCGACGGCCGCGCCCCCGGGAACGCCCGCCGGAACGCCCGCCGCCGAGGAGCGCCGGGCGGCCCAGGCCCACCTCGCCGACCTGGCCGCCGCCACCGGGCCCCTCGCCCGGCTGCTCGCCTCCGTCGCCGCCTCCCGGCTGCTGCACGCCGCCGCCCTCGGCGACACCGCCCCCGCCGCCTCGACGCCGGTCGCGACGCCCGCACCGAGCACCACCCCCGCCGCTCCCGCGGGCACCGCCGGCCTGGCCGCCCTCCAGAGCGCCCTCGGCGCCGAGCACGCCGCCGTCTACGGCTACGGCATCGTCGGCGCCCGCCTCCCCGAGGACCAGCAGCGCGCCGACGCCCGTACCGCCCTGGCCGCCCACGAGGCCCGCCGCGACTCCTGGCAGCGCCTGCTCACCACCCTCGGCTCCGCCCCCACCCCCGCCGCCGGCGGCTACCGCCTGCCCTTCCCCGTCCAGGACGCCGCCACCGCCGCCCAACTGGCCGCCCACCTCGAGACCGGTCTCACCGGCGTCTACGCCGACCTCGTCGGCGCCCTGCCCGCCGCGCACCGCCCCGCCGCGGCCGCCGCCCTCCACGAGGCGGCCGTCCGCGCCCGCCGCTGGGGCGCCCCCGCCACACCCTTCCCCGGCATCCCCGACGCCGCCCCGACCACCTCGCCCGCCTCACCGGCCGCGTCCTCCGCCGCCGCCGCGACCCCGTAGCGACGACAATGGACGACATGTCGGGAGCAACGCCACACCCCACCGTCCCCAGTCGGCTGACCCGCACCGTCACCGCGACCCACGGCGACGAGGGCCGCCGCTGGCTGGACGCCCTCCCCGGCCTGGTCGCCGACCACCTCGACCGCTGGAACCTCACCGCCGAACGCACCCTCGACCCCGGCGGCAGCCTCAGCCTGATCACGTACGTCCACCGCGACGACCTCTCCCCCGCCGTCCTCAAGACGGGCCTGCCCACCCCCGAGACCGTCCACGAGCACCAGGCCCTCGCCCTCTGGGCGGGCCGGGGGGCCGTCCTGCTCCTGGACGCCGACCCGGCCCAGGGCGTCCTGCTGCTGGAACGCCTCCACGGCGAGATCCCGCTGCGCTCGCTCGCCGAGCCCAAGGCGATGCTGGAGGCCACCAGCCTGCTCCACCGGCTCTGGGCGCCGCTGCCCGAACAGCACCCCTTCCCATCCGTGGCCGACCGGCTCGCGGACACCGCCGCCCGGCTCGCCGCCCACAGCGCGCACCCCGTCGTGGCGGCCGCCGAACCCCTGACCGCCGAAGCCCTGGAGACCGCCGGCGCGCTCGCCGCCGAGGCGCCCGAAACCCTGCTCCTGCACGGGGACTTCCACCACGGCAACGTCCTCGCCGCCGACCGCGCCCCCTGGCTGGCCATCGACCCGCGCCCCGTCGCCGGCGAACGCGCCTACGACCTGGCCCGCCTCGTCCTCGACCGCGCCGACACCCTGATCGGCTCCCCCGGCGCACCCGGCGCCGTCCGCCGCCGCCTCGCCCAGCTCTCCGAGGCCCTCGAGGTCGACCGCGACCGCCTGCGCGGCTGGACCCTGCTGCGCGCCGTCGACCTCGCCCTGCGCCACCTGGCCGCCGACCGCGAGCAGGACGCACAGCTGTACCTGGAGTTCGCGGGCGCGCTGCCCTAGCCGCTGCTCAGTGCGGCTCGCGCAGGGGCAGCCGGGCGCCCATCACCGCGTACAGCCGGTCCGTCGCCGGGAAGCGCACCGCCCGGGCCAAGTCCTGGTAGCCCAGCGCCCGGTAGAGCCTGCGGGCCGGGGTCTCGGCGTCGATCGCGGAGAGGATGCTGCGGTCCAGCCCCGAGGAGTCGCACAGCAGCCGGATCAGCCGCGAGCCGATCCCCTGCCCCTGGAACTCCGGCAGCACGTGCAGTTCGGTGATCGCGAACACCCCGTCCAGCCAGTCCCCGTGGCCCTGCTCGTCGAGGTACGGCTCGATCACCGTGCTCCACCAGTGCTCGCGCCGGTTCGGCATCCCGTACCCGAAGCCGACCAGCCGGCCCTCGCTCATCGCCCCGAAGGCGATCACCCCGGCCTGGCGGGCGTGGCGCCCCACGATGTGCAGCCGGACGGCCACCTCCTCCGGTGTGAGCCCGAACGCCACCGCCTGTACGTCGAGCGCCTGCGGCGCCCAGGCCGCAAGGTCGATGGCCCCGATCGTCACCCCGGTCAGCTGATCCATGCCCCGGACGTTACTACCAGCCGCCCGCCCCCGCTGGAGAAGGTGACCACGAGATCACCGGCGGTCAGAAGAGCACACTCATGAAGGCTCCGACCTCGCGGAAGCCCACCCGCCGATAGGCCGCCCGCGCCCGGAGGTTGAAGTCGTTGACGTACAGCGAGACCACCGGTGCCACCTCGCGCAGCGCGACGTCCAGCACCGCCGCCATCCCCGTCTCGGAGAGGCCCCGTCCCCGGTGCTCGGGGGCGACCCAGACGCCCTGGATCTGGCAGGCGCCCGCCGTCACGGCCCCGATCTCGGCCTTGAACACCACCTGGCCGTCCTCCCCGAAGCGGGCGAACGACCGCCCGGTGGTGACGAGTTCGGCCACCCGCGCCTGGTAGAGGAGCCCGCCGTCCCCGGCCAGCGGGGACACCCCCACCTCCTCGGTGAACATCGCCACGCAGGCCGGCATCATCGCGTCGACCTCGTCGCGGCGCACCCGGCGCACCAGCGGGTCGGGGGCGATCTCCGGCGAGGGCACGGAGGTGGCCAACAGCGGCTGGTGGCCCCGGACTTCACGCGCCGGGCCCCAACTGCGCTCCATCAGCGCCCAGAACGAGGCCGTCGCCTCCGCCGGGCCCACGATCGAGGAGCAGCGTCGCCCCTGCCGCCGGGCGCGCTCGGCGAAGGCCGTCACGGCCGCCGTCCCGGCGTTGACGAGGACGAGGTTCGCCCCGGCGTAGCAGAGCGCGTCGAGCACGCCGTCGCCGTCGTACCAGCCCCACATCTCGCCGCCGAGGCGCCACGGGTCCAGCCCCACCGCCTCGACCCTGGTCGCGACGAACGCGTTGGCGACCGGGTCGCGGTGAAGGATCTCCAGGGCGTCCGCGAGATCGGCGGGCTCCAGCACGCGGGTGGTGGCCAGGGCCCGGGCGGCCTGGAACGCGCCGGGGAGCATCACACCTCGATCGAGCATCGAGACAGCACCTCACTGAGACGACTTCGCCGCACCCTACTCCGTGGCCCCACCCGGCTACGGCCGCGGGGCCGTCCGCGAACGGAACGGCCCCGCCTCCGGAATTCCGACGAGCGGGCTCCTACTCGCCCGCGACGACGACCGGCTCCCCGGCCTCCACGCCCTCGGCCTGCATCTGCTCGGCGAGCTTGAGCGCCTCCTCGATCAGGGTCTCGACGATCTTCGACTCGGGCACGGTCTTGATGACCTCGCCCTTCACGAAGATCTGGCCCTTGCCGTTGCCCGAGGCCACACCGAGGTCCGCCTCGCGCGCCTCGCCGGGCCCGTTCACCACGCAGCCCATGACGGCGACGCGCAGCGGCACCTCCATGCCCTCGAGGCCGGCGGTGACCTCCTCGGCGAGCTTGTAGACGTCCACCTGGGCGCGGCCGCAGGACGGGCAGGAGACGATCTCCAGGCCGCGCTCGCGCAGGCCCAGGGACTCCAGGATCTGGTTGCCGACCTTGATCTCCTCGGCCGGCGGGGCGGAGAGCGAGACCCGGATGGTGTCGCCGATGCCCTCGGCGAGCAGCGCGCCGAAGGCGACCGCGGACTTGATGGTGCCCTGGAAGGCCGGACCGGCCTCGGTGACACCGAGGTGCAGCGGGTAGTCGCAGGCGGCGGCGAGCTGGCGGTAGGCGTTGATCATCACGACCGGGTCGTTGTGCTTGACCGAGATCTTGATGTCGCGGAAGTCGTGCTCCTCGAACAGCGAGCACTCCCAGAGCGCAGACTCGACCAGCGCCTCCGGGGTGGCCCGGCCGTACTTCTCCAGCAGGCGCTTGTCCAGCGAACCGGCGTTGACGCCGATGCGGATCGGCACGCCGGCGGCCTTGGCGGCCTTGGCGATCTCGCCGACCTTGTCGTCGAACGCCTTGATGTTGCCCGGGTTGACGCGCACCGCGGCGCAGCCGGCGTCGATCGCGGCGAAGACGTACTTCGGCTGGAAGTGGATGTCCGCGATGACCGGGATCTGCGACTTCCTGGCGATGATCGGCAGCGCGTCGGCGTCGTCCTGCGAGGGGACGGCGACGCGGACGATCTGGCAGCCGGACGCGGTCAGCTGGGCGATCTGCTGCAGCGTGGCGTTGATGTCCGAGGTGACCGTGGTGGTCATCGACTGCACCGACACGGGGGCGTCGCCACCGACCGGGACGTTGCCGACCATGATCTGCCGGGAGTAGCGGCGCTTGGCGAGCGGCTTGAGCGGCAGGGACGGAATACCGAGCGAGATCGCGGTCATGTGCGCAGGGTTCCCCGGGGTTGAGGTGTGGTCGACCGCCCGGCCGCAGGGACGGCCGAGGCCGGGCGCACGAACGATCGCGCACCCGGCCTCCACGGTACGGCACCGCCGCGGGCGCCAGCACACCCGCCGTACCCGAACCGACTAGCTGATCTTGACGGGGTTCACCAGGTCCGCGGCCAGCACCAGCAGGGTGAAGCCGATGAAGATGCTGGCCACCACGTAGGCGAAGGGCATCAGCTTCGCCACGTCGAAGGGGCCGGGGTCGGGCCGCCGCAGGACCTTGGAGACGCCGCGGCGGACCGACTCCCAGAGGGCGCCCGCGATGTGGCCGCCGTCCAGCGGGAGCAGCGGCAGCATGTTGAACAGGAACAACGACAGGTTGATCGCCGCGAGCATGAACACGAAGTCGGCGACCTGCTGGCTGGCGGGCATGTCCGAGGAGAAGACCTCGCCGCTGACCCGGGCGGCGCCGAGCATGCCAACCGGGGAGTCCGGGTCGCGCGGGCCGTCGCCGACGACGGCGTTCCAGAGTCCGGGGATCTTGCCGGGCAGGGCGGCCAGCGACTTCACGCCGCTCTCGCCCATGTCGTACATCCGATCGAGGGATTGCCCGAACGTCTGCTGGACGATGTCACGCTTGGGGCTGAATCCCAGGAAGCCCGCCTCCACGGTCTGGCCCTTGACCGGACGGTCGTCCGCGTCGTACATCTGCACCTGGTTGACGGCGATCGTCGGGTTGAGGGTGAGCTGCTGCCCGTCCCGCTCGACGACGATCGCCACCTGACGGCCGGCCGACTTACGGATGTCCGCCTGGAGCTGCTTGTAGTCGCGGATGCGGTCCCCGTCGAAGGACAGCACCTTGTCGCCCTGCTTGAGGCCCGCCTCCGCGGCCGGGGTCGGCTTGGCACCGGCCGGGCACTTGTCGGTGGGGTCGCCGGCCTTGACGATGCACTGGGAGACCGAGCCGATGGTCGGCAGCTCGGTCGGCACGCCGAAGCCCATGTTGACCGTCGTGAAGAGCCCGAACGCCAGGATCAGGTTCATGAACGGCCCGGCGAACATGACGATGACGCGCTTCCACGGCTTGCGGGTGTAGAAGAGCCGGGTCTCGTCGCCCTCCTGGAGCTCCTCGTACGAAGCCTCCCGGGCGTCCTCGATCATCGTGCGCACCGCCGAGCTGCTGCGCTTCGTGATCCGGCCGTCCTCGCCGGGCGGGAACATCCCGATCATCCGGATGTACCCGCCGAACGGGATGGCCTTGATGCCGTACTCGGTCTCGCCCTTCTTGCGCGACCACAGGGTCGGGCCGAAGCCGACCATGTACTGCGGCACCCGGATGCCGAACAGCTTGGCCGTGGAGAGGTGGCCGAGTTCGTGCCAGGCGATCGAGATGAGCAGCCCGATCACGAAGACCAGGATGCCGACCGCCGTCATCACCGCTACCACCGATGCTCCTCCGTCATGCCGCTCCGCTCATCGTCTCGGTCCCTGCCGCTGTACGGCGGCCGTTCAGCCCGCCGCCAGCTCGCGGGCCCGGGCGCGGGCCCAGTCCTCCGCGTGCAGGACGTCCTCGACGGTGAGGGAAGTTCCCGCCGAAGCCACCCGGCCGTCGTGCTGTCCGTGCTCGGCGACGACCTTCGCAACAGTGTCCACGATTCCGGTGAAGGCGAGGCGGCCGTTCAGGAAGGCGTCCACGCACTCCTCGTTGGCGGCGTTGAACACGGCCGGGGCGGTGCCGCCCAGGGTGCCCACCTCGCGGGCCAGCTCCACGGCCGGGAACGCCTCGTCGTCCAGCGGGAAGAACTCCCAGGTCGCGGCCTTCGTCCAGTCGCAGCCGGGGGCGGCGTCCGGCACCCGGTCCGGCCAGCCGATGCCCAGCGCGATCGGCATCCGCATGTCCGGCGGGCTGGCCTGCGCCAGGGTCGAACCGTCGGTGAACTCCACCATCGAGTGCACCACCGACTGCGGATGGACCACGACCTCGATCCGGTCGAACGGCACGTCGTACAGCAGGTGCGCCTCGATCACCTCCAGGCCCTTGTTCACCAGGGTGGCCGAGTTGATCGTGACGACCGGGCCCATCGCCCAGGTCGGGTGCGCCAGCGCCTCCTGCGGGGTCACCCCGGCCAGCTGCTCGCGGGTGCGGTTGCGGAACGGGCCGCCGCTGGCGGTGACCACCAGCTTGCGCACCTCCGCGCGGGTGCCGCCGGCCAGCGCCTGGTACAGCGCGGCGTGCTCGGAGTCCACCGGCACGATCTGCCCCGGCTTCGCCACGGCCTTCACCAGCGGGCCGCCGACGATCAGCGACTCCTTGTTGGCCAGCACCAGCACCCGGCCCGCCTCCAGCGCGGCCAGCGTCGGCCGCAGACCGATCGAGCCGGTGATGCCGTTGAGCACCGAGTGGCACTCCATGGCGGCCAGCTCGGTGGCCGCGTCCGGGCCCACCAGCACGGCCGGCAGCGGCCGCCCCTGGGCCTTGGCCGCCAGCGCCTCGCGCAGCCCCGGCTCGGCCGCCGGATCGGCCACCGCCACGGTGTGCACGCCCAGCCGGAACGCCTGCTCGGCGAGCAGCTCCACCCGGCCGCCTGCCGCCGACAGGGCGACCACCCGGAAGCGGTCCGGGTTGCGGAGCACCACGTCGATCGCCTGGGTGCCGATCGAGCCGGTGGAGCCGAGGATCACCAGCTCCCGGGGGCCGGAGGGGTCCGCCACGGTGGGCGTGAAACGCAGCTGCGGGTGGGCGAGCGAAGTCATGCGCCCATTGTGTCCTGTCCGCGTCCCTCGCCAGGACGGGTTCGTACGGCCGGGGCTACCGTCGGAGCCATGCGTACCGTCATCGCCGGAGGCCACGGCCAGATCGCCCTGAAACTCGAACGCCTGCTCGCCGACCGCGGCGACCGCCCCGCCGGAATCATCCGCCGCCCCGAACAGGCCCAGGACCTCACCGACGCCGGCGCCGAGCCGCTGGTACTCGACCTGGAGGCCACCACCCCCGCCGAACTCGCCGCACTCCTCGCCGGCGCCGACGCCGTGGTCTTCGCCGCCGGCGCCGGCCCGGGCAGCGGCGCCGACCGCAAGAACACCGTCGACCGCGACGCCGCCGTCCTGCTCGCCGACGCCGCCGAACTCGCCGGCGTGCGGCGGTACCTGATCGTCTCCTCGATGGGCGCCGACGCCCACGCCCACCACCCCGCCGACCCCGTCTTCGAGACCTACCTGCGCGCCAAGGGCGCCGCCGACGACGCCGTCCGCGCCCGCACCACCCTGGACTGGACGGTGCTGCGCCCCGGACGGCTCACCGACGGCACCGCCACGGGCCTCGTGCGCCTCGCCCCCTCCGTGGACCGCGGCGCCGTCGACCGGGCCGACGTGGCCGCCGTCCTCGCCGCGCTGCTGCACGAACCCGGCACGGCCGGGCAGACGCTGGAACTGGTCGCCGGCAACGCCACCGTCGAGGAGGCCGTGGCCGCGGCGGCCGGGCACGACGGCTGAAGGGCCCGGTTCGTCACCGAACCGGGCCCTTCACTCACCTGATCTCCACGTGATCTCCCACGCGATCTCCCACGCGAGCTCTCAGAATCCCTCAGAGGTCGAGGCCCGTGAGGACCATGACCTTCTCGACCGTGTAGTCGTCCATCGCGTACTTGACGCCCTCGCGGCCCACACCCGAGTCCTTGACGCCGCCGTACGGCATCTGGTCGGCGCGGTAGGACGGCGCGTCGCCGATGATCACACCGCCGACCTCCAGCTCCCGGTGCGCCCGGAAGGCGGTCTGCAGGTCGTGGGTGAACACGCCCGCCTGCAGGCCGTACGCCGAGTCGTTGACCGCCGCGAACGCCTCGTCCACGCCGTCCACCTTGTGCAGGGACAGCACCGGGCCGAACACCTCGGCCTTGGCCAGGATCGCGTCCGCCGGCAGCTCGGCCAGCACGGTCGGGGCGTAGGTCGCGCCCTCGCGGGTGCCGCCGGTGAGGACCTTGGCGCCCTTGGCGACCGCGTCCTCCACCCAGGACTCGACGCGCTCGGCGGCCTTCTCGTCCACCAGCGGGCCGACGTCCGTCGCGGCGTCGTTCGGGTCGCCGGTCACCTGGGCGGCGACCTTGGCGACGACCTTCTCCAGCAGCGCGTCGTACACCGAGGCGTCCGCGATCACCCGCTGCACCGAGATGCAGGACTGGCCGCCCTGGTAGTTGGCGAACATCGCGATCCGGGTGGCCGCCCAGTCCAGGTCCGCCTCCGAGGACCAGTCGGCGAGCACCACGGCCGCGGCGTTGCCGCCCAGCTCCAGGGTGCAGTGCTTGCGCGGCACCGAGTCCATGATCTGGTAGCCGACCTTGTCCGAACCGGTGAAGGAGATCACCGGCAGGCGCGGGTCCTGCACCAGGGCCGGCATCCGGTCGTTCGGCACCGGCAGGACCGACCAGGAGCCGGCCGGCAGGTCCGTCTCGGCCAGGATCTCGCCCAGCACCATCGCCGACAGCGGGGTCGCCGGGGCCGGCTTGAGGATGATCGGGGCACCCACCGCGATCGCCGGGGCGACCTTGTGCGCCACCAGGTTCAGCGGGAAGTTGAACGGGGCGATCCCCAGCACCACGCCGCGCGGGAAACGGCGCACCACCGCGAAGCGGCCCGTGCCGCCCGGGTCGGTGTCCAGGCGCATCGTCTCGCCGTTGGTGCGGCGCGCCTCCTCGGCGGCCCAGCGGAACACCGACACCGCGCGGCCGACCTCGCCGCGCGCCCACTTGATCGGCTTGCCGTTCTCCGCGGTGATCAGCTGCGCGATCTCCTCGGTGCGCTCCGTCAGCCGCTTCGCCACGTGGTCCAGCGCGGCGGCGCGCTGGTGGGCCGGGGTGGCCGCGAACACCGGCAGCGCGGCGACGGCGGCGTCCAGCGCCTCCTCGACCTGCGCCTCGGTCGGAACACTCACCCTGCCGACCGGACGGCCGTCCCAGCTGTTGTGCACCTCGAAGTCGGCGTCGCCGCTCGCCCGGCGGCCGGCCAGCCAGAATTCGTACGTGGTGGTCACCGTGGTACCGGCCCTCTCCTCGTCGTCGTACGGCCCACGGGGCGTGGGACCCGAACCCGAGGGTAGGTGCGGCGGCGCGCCGACCGGATTGGCCAACTGGGAGCGTTCCGCTCCGGGGCCACTCCATCCCGTCCTAGGCGGCTCTCACTCCTCGCCGGAGCGCAGCGCCAGCCACAGCTCCATCCGCACGTCCGTGTCGTCCAGCGAACGGCCCAGCAACTCCTCCACCCGGCGCATCCGGTAACGCAGCGTGTGCCGGTGCACCCCCAGGTCCGCCGCCGCCGCGTCCCACTGCCCGTGCCGCGACAGCCACGCCCGCAGCGAGGCCACCAGATCGCCGCGCGCCGTCCGGTCGTGGTCACGCAGCGGCCGCAGCAGCCCCTCCGCGAAGGCCGTCACCGCGTCCTCGCCCAGCAGCGGCAGCAGCGAACCCGCGCCGACCTCCTCGTGGTCCACCGACCGTCTGCCCCCGCGCAGCGCCACCGCCAGGGCCCGCTCCGCCTGCGCGTACGCCGTCCCCGCGTCCTCCAGCGCCGCCGGCGCCGACACGCCCAGCGACAGGCTCTCGTTCTCCTCCACCGCGCCCAGACACGCCCGGTGCACCGCGCCGTTGTCCAGCGCCAGCACCACCAGCCGCGGCCCGTGCGCCCCGTCCTCCCGCGACACCAGCAGCTTCTCCCCGACCCGGCCGCCCGCCTGCTCCGCCCGGTCCCCCAGCTCGCCCAGCGCCTCCGCCGCATCCGCGGCCGCCGAACCGGCCCCCGCCACCAGCACCCGCGCCGTACCCTCCGGCAACCCGCCGAACAGCCCCGCCGCCACCTGACGCGCCGTCGCCACCTCACCGGCCAGCACCATCCGCAGCAGCGCCGCGCCCATCCGCTCCTCCGCCTGCCGCAGCTCCCGCGAGCGCTCCAGCGTGAGGGTCAGCAGAGCCACCGCCGCGTTCAGCACGTACCGCTCGGTCGGCGTGATCCGGTCCTCGGTCCCCACCGCCAGGAAACCCCGGGCCCGCCGGTCCGCCCCCAGCGACTGGACCACCACGTAGTCCTCGTCCGCCGTGTCTATCCCCGGCGAACGCCCCTGCAACGCCGCACTCGACGGCGCCGGCCGCCGCCGCAACCGGTCCACCTCCGCCGCCAGCCGCCCCGCCCGCCGCGCCGCCCAGTCCGGCGCCACCACCGACAGCGCACCCGACCCGTCGTACAGCGCCGCCCAGCCCCCCAGCCGCGCCGCCAGCCGACGCACCACCGCCGTCGTACCGTCCTTGCCCAGCGCCGCCCGGGTCAGCTCCTCCTGCGCCTCGAAACTCGTCGTCACCGCCTCGTACTGCTCCGCCGCCAGCGCCGCCGACACCACCTTGCTGATCGCGATGAACGGCGTCGGCTCCGGCACCCGCAGCAACGGCAGCCCCCGCTGCTGCGCCGCCTCCACCAACGGCTGCGGCACCTCCGTGTGCGACAACCCCACACCCAGCCCCAGCCCCACCACCCCGGCATCGGCCAACCGGTGCACGTACGCCTGCAACTGCGCCGCCGTCCGGCCCAGCTTGATCCCGGTGGTCAGCAGCAGCTCGCCGCCCTCCAGGAACGGCGTCGGATCGTCCAGCTCACTGGTGTGCACCCAGCGGACCGGCCGCTCCAGATGGTCCGCACCGGCGAGAACCGTCAGATGGAGCGAACTGTTACGGACGACGGAGGCGAGTGTGGGGGGCATGGCACCTTCGAGGGATTTCGACCTGACCGCGCCGTTGCGGCCGGGCGAGGAGAGGGACGTGGGACAGATGAGGGTCTCTCCCCTTCATTATGGACGCCCCGGACAACCCGCACTGCCGAATCCACCTCGAAGGCGACTTCCGCCGCCCCACCCCCTCACCCCCGCAGATCCACCAACAACGGCGGCACCTGCTCCCCCGACACCGCCGTCAACGACACCACCGCATGCCCCGCCGGCAACGCGTGCGCCAGATCCGACGGCGACCACCGCAACCGCTCCACATCCCGCGTCGTCACCGACTCCGTCTGCGCCGTCGTCCCCGACAACGCCTTCCGCCCCAACCGCCCGGCCCGGCGCATCACGCCACCGGAGGTGTCGGGGGTGTGGGTCACCGCCGTCTCCTGCACCAGGTGCGTGCCCCAAGCCTCCGAGAACAGCCGGCCGTCCCAGGGCGCGATCCCCGGGAACGCCATCCGGCAGCCGACCGCCCCGAACAGCGGCGCCCGCAGCGCCTCCGGCAGGTCCACCAGGGTGCGCAGCAGCAGCACCGCGCCCGCGTTCGCGCCGCGCAGCCGCTGCAGACCCCGCACGGCGAGCGCGTCCAGCGCCGCCGAGGCGTCGTCCACCACCAGCCCGGCGAACAGCGAACGGTCCTCGCGGGCCCCGGCCGCCTGCACGAACTGACCCACCACCAGGCGGGACAGCATCCGGGCGGCCTCCGGGTGGCTGCGCTCCGGCAGCTTCACCCGCACCCTCAGCGGATGGTCCAGCACCCGCATCGCGAACGGGGGCCGGCCCGCGCCGTCCGTGGCGAAGGCCCCCTCGAAGGCGGGCCGGTCCAACAGGGCCAGCCGGTCCGCGAGCAGTGCCCCCGGATCGTCCGCGCGGCCGCGCTGGCGCTCCTGGTGGTCCAGGTCCCGCTCGTACACGGCCAGCCGGCCGACCGTCCCGAGCGCCTTCACCAGGGCCGCCAGCGCGTCCTGGTCCCCGGCCAGCAGCGCACGCAGCTCGCGCACCCCCGGGTAGCGGCCGTACGCGGCGTGGAACGGGCCCACCACCTGCTGCAGCGCGGTGCGGGAGTTCTCGGCGCGGGCCGTCAGCTCGTCCGGCAGCAGCGCCTCGGCCAGCCGGGCGGCGCCCTCGTCCGGGTCCTGCGCCGCGCCGTACAGGTCCAGCCCGTACACCGAGGCGGGATCACCCGGGGCGATCACCACGTCGTACCAGCCGTCCGGGCCCAGATCGGCGTCCGCCGCCCCGACCACGACCGCGCAGGCGGTACCGGACAGCGCCTGCAGGCACAGCGCCTCGGCCACCGGCCGGGCCAACCGGGCCGTCTTCCCGGTGCCCGCGGGGCCCACCGCCAGCAGGGAGGTGCCCAGCACCGACTGGTCCAGCGCGAAGCCGGCCGCCCGGTGGCTCACCGGGTTCTTGGGCACGTCCTGGGCGGTGCCGATCCGCACCTGGGCCGTCAGCAGGTCGTGGTGCTCGGCGCGGCCGGGCAGCTCGCGCACCTCCGACGGGTGCGCGAAGGCCGCCGCACCCCGCGCGGCCACCTGCTCGACGAAAGCGGGCACGAACACCCGGTCGGCCTGCGCCGACTCCCAGGCCCGCTGGATCCGCACGTAGTCGACGTCCCCCACCGGCTCCACGTCCAGCCGCGCCGCCGCGTCCGCCGCCCCGCCCCGGCGCAGCCCGTCCCACGGGTCCAGACGCCCGGCCTCCACCCCCGGCCCCTCCTGCTGCTCGGCGGGCTGCTCCTGCGTCACCGTCCGCGACAGCAGCGGCGCCACGTAACGGCGCCACACCTCGGGCCAGCGGCCCATGCGGCCGAAGACCTTGATGACGATGCCGACGACCACGATGTTGACGACGAGGAGCGTGAACATGGCCTCGGCCTCCGACGGCGAGGCCAGTGGCCCGATGCCCGCCTGTCCGCCGAACCAGACCAGGATGTACGTCAGGACCTGAGTCCCGTACAAGTAGGCGAACCACCCCACCAGAGCGTTCAGCCCCGCCCGGAGCAGCAGCGGCCACGCCGCGACCTGGGCGGCCTCCGCCTTGTCCGGGTCGATCCGGCGGTAGCCGAGCCGGAAGACGCCCGGTTCGACGGTGGGGCGGGGGGCGCAGGCCCAGGTGGGGAGGTCGAAGGTGGGGGTCCCGGGGCGTTGGTGGGGTAGGGCGGGTGGGGGGCTGGTGGTGGTGTGTCGGTGGTGGTGTGCCCCGTCCTGTGCCATGTACGGCCCCGCTCCCTCGCACGCCCGGCCCGACCGTCGTCGGTGCCGCCATACCCATGTCGCCGCGGCGGCGACACGCCCGCGCTCAGGGTAGTGGAGCGGGGTCTCGGGGTAGTCGCACCGGCAGGGATGGCCGTGCCGGACAAGTCGGACGGCGCAGTGCTACCGAGTGGCGCATGCCCGGGTGTCGGGGGCGGCCGTAGCCTGCGAAGCACCGAGCCGAGAAGTCTGGAGAACACCATGAGCGCCGCAACGCCGCTCCCGCAGGAGCGCCGTCTGGTCACCGCGATCCCCGGTCCGAAGTCGCAGGAGCTGCAGGCCCGCAAGCTGGGTGCGGTGGCGGCCGGCGTGGGCACGACCCTGCCGGTGTACGTGTCCCGTGCCGGCGGCGGTGTGCTGGAGGACGTGGACGGCAACTCACTGATCGACTTCGGTTCCGGCATCGCCGTGACCAATGTCGGCAACAGTGCCGAGGCCGTGGTGGCCAGGGCGTCCGAGCAGCTGGCCGCCTTCACGCACACCTGTTTCATGGTGACCCCGTACGAGGGTTACGTGGCCGTCGCCGAGCAGCTGAACGAGCTGACCCCGGGCGACCACGAGAAGCGCACCGCGCTGTTCAACTCGGGCGCCGAGGCGGTCGAGAACGCGGTGAAGATCGCCCGCGCCTACACCAAGCGCACCGCCGTCGTGGTGTTCGACCACGGCTACCACGGCCGCACCAACCTGACCATGGGCCTGACGGCGAAGAACATGCCGTACAAGCAGGGCTTCGGCCCGTTCGCCCCGGAGATCTACCGGGTGCCGGTGGCCTACCCCTACCGCTGGCTGACGGGCGCCGAGAACTGCGCCGCCGAGGCCGCCGCGCAGGCGATCGAGGTCGTCACCAAGCAGATCGGCGCCGAGAACGTCGCGGCGATCATCATCGAGCCGATCCAGGGCGAGGGCGGCTTCATCGAGCCGGCCAAGGGCTTCATGCCGGCGATCGTGGAGTTCGCGAAGGCGAACGGCATCGTGTTCGTCGCCGACGAGATCCAGACCGGTTTCTGCCGCACCGGCCAGTGGTTCGCCTGTGAGGACGAGGGCATCGTCCCGGACCTGATCACCACCGCGAAGGGCATCGCCGGCGGTCTGCCGCTGGCCGCGGTGACCGGTCGCGCCGAGATCATGGACGCCGCGCACGCCGGCGGCCTGGGCGGCACCTACGGCGGCAACCCGGTGGCCTGTGCCGCCGCGCTGGGCGCCATCGAGACCATGAAGGAGCAGGACCTCAACGGCAAGGCGCAGCGGATCGGCGAGATCATGCTGGGCCGCCTGCGGGCGATGCAGGAGAAGTACGACGTCATCGGTGAGGTCCGCGGCCGCGGCGCGATGATCGCGATCGAGCTGGTGAAGCCGGGCGGCAAGGAGGCGAACGCGGAGGTCACCTCGGCGATCGCCAAGGCGTGCCACGCCGAGGGCCTGGTGGTGCTGACCGCCGGCACCTACGGCAACGTGCTGCGCTTCCTGCCGCCGCTGGTGATCCCGGAGCACCTGCTCAACGAGGGTCTGGACATCCTGGAGGGCGCGTTCGCCGCCGTCTGAGCGGTGGCGTCCGTCAGGTCGTGATCCCCTTCCGGAGGGTTGTCCGGACAGCGCTGAACGGCCCGTGGGGACTCCGGTCCCCGCGGGCCGTTCGGTCGTCCGGGGCCGGGTGAAGATGATGTGGGGAATCGCTGAAGGCGCTCGGCGCGGAAGGACGGTTGACGTAGTGTCATCAGAGATGGACAGCGAGCCCATGCCATCGACGGACCGATCGACCGACCGTCCGACCCACACCCCCCGGGGCGCGCGGAACGGCGATCATCAGAGCCGCCCCGGAGCCATCCCCCCGGCTCCGGGGCGGCTGTCCGTTGTCCTGGGGCGGGCGGCGCGGTCGGTGGTGGTGCCGCTGGTGGCGGCCGTGGTGCTGCTGGCGGTGTCCTGGCAGGTGGCGGTGGACGGGCCTCTGCTGGGGGTGGACCGCACTGTCCGCCGGGCAGTGCTGGGCGCCCGTCCGAACTCCCTGCTCGATCCCCTCGGCCACGCCCTCTCGGATCTGGGCAGCAGTCTTCCCGCGATCCCGGTGCTGCTGGCGGCCGGTGTGCTGGCCGCCCGGTGGTGGCGACGGGCGGGGGCGGTGCGCTGGTGGCTGCCGTTGCCGGTGGCGGCGCTGACGGCGGGGCTGATCCCGCTGCTGGTGGTCCCGGCGAAGACGGCGTTCGCCCGGCCGGGCCCGCTCGGCGATCCCCTGCTGCCGGACCAGTTCGGCTGGTACCCGTCCGGGCACACGGCGACGGCCTCGCTGTCGTACGGCGTGGCGGCGCTGCTGCTGGCCCGGGCGGCGCGACCCGGGCCGGGCAGGTGGCTGACGGCGGGCGCCGCGCTGCTGGCGGTGGGCGTGGGCGCGGGGCTGGTGTGGAGCGACTTCCACTGGCTGCTGGACGTGGTGGCGAGCTGGTGCCTGGCGGCCCTGGTGCTGTGGGCGCTCGACCGGTGGCTGGCCCGGCCGGGCGCCGGGGGGCGTCAGGCTTCGGGGTCCTCGTTGTTGCGGTGAACGAGGCCGGGCTCGCCGTTGTCGCGATGCCAGGCGACGACGAGTTCGTCGCGGGCGCCGAAGCGGACGAGGTGGCGGCCGACGACGTCCTCGAGGCCGGGCAGGTTCTCGCGCTCGCCCTCGACGGTGAGCAGCAGGGCGCCAGCCTGGGCCTCCAGGGTGGCGGTGCCGGCGCCGAAGACGAGGGTGCCGCGGCCGGTCTCCTCGGAGAAGACGGCTTCGATCTTGCGGCCCATGTGGGCGGCGAGCTGCTTGGCGTAGCGGGCGGGGCGGTCGGTGGCGACGCGCGCCTCGGAGCGGGGCATGAGCCCTCCAGGTTCGGGGAGGGAACTTAGGGTCCCCTCACTAGGGCCCCACGCTAGCGCAGATACTGAGCCTGGCTCAACATCTTTCCGGCCGGCCCGGTGTCCCGCCCGACCGGCGGCCTCCGTGCCCCCGGACCGGCGCCGATACGCTTGGGCGAACGCCTGCCGAGGAGACCGCCCATGACCACCACGCCGACCGACGGCCACGCCGGTGACCAGGCGGCCGAGAAGGCAGCCGGCCAGCGCGCCGACCAGGCAGCCGACCAGGCCGACGCCGCCGAGCTGGCGGACGCGATGACCCGGGCGATCAAGCGCATCCGCCGCCGCACCGGCGCACGGCTGGAGCCGTACGGCATCACCCCCGGCCAGGGGCGGGCCCTGCGCACCCTGGCGCACGCCCCCGGCTGCGAGCTGCCGGACGCGATGCGGCTGAGCGACCTCGCCGACAAGCTGCACATCGCCCCGCGCTCGGCCACCACGGTGGTGGACGCCCTGGAGGAGGCGGGCCTGGTCGAGCGCAGCCCCGACCCGGCCGACCGGCGCGCCGTGCGCATCCTGCTCACCAAGGCCGGGCGGGCGGCGGTGGAGCGGATCGGGCAGGTCAGGGACGAGGTCGCGCAGGAGTACTTCGGCGAGGTCAGCCCCGGCGACCAGGCCGTGGTGCTGAGGGCGCTGCGCGCGGCCGAGGCCCGCTTCCTGGCGGAGGGCCCCCCGCGCTGACGCCTCTCAGGTGGCCAGGCCGATGACCAGCCACATGAAGCCGACCCCCGCGAGGGTGCACAGCAGGGTGCTGCGGGAGGGGTGCGGGCTGTGGGCCTCGGGGAGGATGTCGGAGGTCGCCAGGTAGAGCAGGAACCCGGAGAAGAAGCCCAGGTAGAGGCCGAGCAGGTGCTCCGGGATGGTGAAGGCCAGGGTGATGGCGGCGCCGGAGACCGGGGCGAGGGCGTCGGCGGCGAGCAGGGTGATCGCGCGGCGGCGGTTGTTCCCGTAGAGCCGGGTGATCGTGTACGTGTTGAAGCCGTCCGCGAAGTCGTGGGCGACCACCGCGATGGCGACGACGGTGCCGACCGTGGTGCCGGCCTGGAAGGCGGCGCCGATCGCGAAGCCGTCCATCAGGCTGTGGCCGACCAGGGCGAGGGCGGCGGTCAGGCCGACGCCCTGGTGCCGCTCGTGGTGGCCGTGCCCGTGGTGGTGGCCGTGGGTGTGGGCGGCGTACTCGCTCTCGTGGCCGCGGTGGATGGCCACGGCGCGCTCGACCACGTGGATGGTGAGGAAGCCGGCCGCGAACAGCAGCAGCGCCTGCGGCACCCCGTGCACCTCCCCGGGGGCCTGGCGCAGGGCTTCGGGCAGCAGGTCGAAGGCGACGACGCCGAGCATCAGGCCGGCGGCGAATCCGAGGACGAGGTGACGGCGGTCGCCGGTGCGCTGGGCGACGAGGCCGCCGATCAGCGTCATCAGGAACGCCGCGGCGGCGACGGCTACGGCGGTCATCGGGCCGCCTCCGTCGCCGGCCCGGCACCTCTGCGTGATATGCCCATCCCTCTCCCCCCGGGGTCCGCCCGTGGCCGGGCCGACCGCCGACCGTACCGGACGACCGTTCGAGCGAGATCGTCAGGGTGCCGTCCTCCGGACGGACCCGAGGCCCAGCCTCCGGCCGGGTGGGGGTGCGGCGCCCGCCGGGCGGGCCGTCAGGGTGAGCGGCGTCGGGGTGAGCGGGGAGGGGTCACTGCCCGGCGGTGAGGGGCAGGCCGAGGTGGGTGCGGGCGAGTTCGCGCAGGCCGTCGCCGTCGATGAGGTGGAGGTGCCGGTGGCTCTCCTCGGCGGTGAGGTCCAGGGCGTCCTCGGCGAACCGCCCGGTGGTGAGCCGCAGGCCGCGTTCGGCGGACTCCTCCTGGACGGCCTCGCCCAGGGTGGCGATCTGCTCGGCCGTGACGGGCTCGGCGCCCCGGGAGGCCCAGACCACCCAGCGCCCGGGCAGCGCGCTGGCGGGCGCGCCCTCGGCGGTGGCGACCAGACCGGCCGGGCCGCGCAGGCGCACGCTCCACTCGGCGAGCCCGCCCCTGGTCAGCAGGTCGCGGACCAGCTGGGCGAACTCGTTGGCGGACAGGTCCGCGGCGGCGGGCACGGTCGCCCCCGCGAGGGCGGCGGGCTGCACGGCGATGCGGGCGTACGGGTCCGGGGTGACGGCGGCGCCGAGCTGGCGCAGCCGCACGAGGGCCTCGTCCTGCTCCGCGTCGGCGTAGACGCCCTCGTCGTCGCGCTCCTCGTACGGCGCGGCGGGCGGCAGCAGCCGGGTGCGGGCCAGGGCGTCGCGGTCGGCGTCCACGCTGACCAGGCAGAGCGGACCGTCCGCTCCGGGCTCGCGCAGCCAGCCGTTGAGGACGACGCCGGCGAGTATCTCGTCGGTGTCGACGGCGTCGGCGGCCTGGAGGGCGCGCAGGGCGAGGCGGGCGACCAGCCGCAGGTAGTCGGTGGCGCGGTCCGCCGGCGGCCTCGGCACCGGGACGATCTCTCCCCCGGGGTCGAGCCGGTAGCCGGAGAGCGAGGGCACGAGGTCCAGCGGGGGCAGGTCGAGGTCCAGGACGGCGGTGCGGGTCAGCGGGCGGAAGACGGCCCGGCAGGGCGCGGGGAGGTCCTGGGTGGCGGTCTCGGCGGAGGCCAGCGCGCGCTCCATCAGCGATTCCACGGCGGCCGGTTCGGCCTGGCGGTAGGCCCGGCGGCACTCCTCCAGGCTCTCGTTGTACTCGTGGACGGCGCGGGCGCGGGCCTCCTCGGCGGCCTGGTGGGCGCGCCGCGCGTCGTCGACGGCCGGGCTCCCGGCCTCGGCCCGCCGGGTGCGCCACTCGCGCAGGGTGCGCTGGTGGGTGAGCCGGGCTTGGGCGAGCTCCCGCTGGTAGCCGGAGTCGAGGAGGCGGCGGGTAGGAGTGGCGTCCGGGTCGGCGGGCGGCTCGGCGGGGGCGAAGTCCTCCCAGCGGGGCTCGGCCTCGGCCTCGGCGACGGGCCCGTCCGCCGGGTAGGGGCGGGGCTCGTAGTGGCGCAGCTGGCTCTCGAAGTCCATGGCCGAGACGGGCAGGGCGGCGCGGCGCAGCAGGTCGGCCAGCCGGTCGTGCTCGGCCTGGACGGTGACGGTGCGGTGGTGGGTCAGCGCGGCGGCGCGGGCGTGGGCGGCGACGGCCTCGTCCTGGCCCTCGCCGGGGGTCGCGGGATTCGGGGCGGCGGGGGCCGACGCGGAGGCCGACACGGAGGCCGGGTCGGGGCCGGTGTCCGGGCCCGGGTCGGCGCCGAGGTCGCGGAACACCGAGGCGAGGAAGCCGGGTTGGGGGAATTCGACGGTGGCGGTGCCGTCGGGCTGGCCGTCTGCTGAGTACTGCATCGGTCGTCGTTCCCCCATGCTCGTCCGGCACCTGCCCGGGGCCACCGATGGCCGTGCGGCCCCGCCCCTGCCGGACATTGTCCACCGAACGCGGTCCGGTGGTCAGCCAAGCCTCCCGGTTCGTCGCGGTCGTCATGGGTTTCGGCCGGTTGCCGGGCGGCAACCGGCCGACCGGTCTCAGTTGGTCCGGGTGTTGGTCAGGTGCAGGCCGATGTAGCCGACGTAGATCCGGCCGCTGCCGGAGCAGTCGTCGAGGTAGTGCAGCCGGGGTGCGGTGCGGCCGCCGCCGATCCGCAGGTGGGCGCCCATGAACGCGCGCCGGGAGACGTCCACGGTCTCCGGCACCGGCAGCATCCGTTCCTTCTTCCACTTGGTGTGGCTGAACACCGTGCGGGACTCCCCGCGCACCGCCTTGCGCGGCGGGAAGTGGTGGCAGCCGTCCGGCGTGTGCTCGCACCACTGTTTGAAGTCCCCGCGGGCGGCGCCGCGGACGGCCGCCTCGGCGTACTCCTGGAGGGCGGTGAGACCGTCCCAGGTGAGGCGGGCCCAGCCGGTGCCGGCGCAGCGGAGTTCGTCGAGGGCGAGTGCGGCCTTCTGGTCGCCGGTGAAGCTGAGAAGGGGGAACTCGCCGAGTCTGGCCATGAGTTCGGTGAAGCTCTCGGGCTTGCC
This sequence comes from Streptomyces sp. NRRL WC-3742, assembly GCF_000720635.1. Lineage (GTDB taxonomy): Bacteria > Actinomycetota > Actinomycetes > Streptomycetales > Streptomycetaceae > Kitasatospora. Next base: position 62,267 of record NZ_JOCF01000041.1, read on the forward strand.
GCCGTGGTCGGCGAGCTGCTGCCTCGTCCGCTTCGCCGGTACGGGCGGCTGCGCGGCCGGTCGGCCGACGGTGCCGGGGGCGGTGCAGTGACGGCCGGTCAGCGCGCGGGCGGCGGAGCGCAGGCGGCCCTCGTGGGCCTCGCGCGCCTCGCGGCGGTCCTGGCGGTCGAACCGTTCCTGGCGCAGGGTGTGGCGGACGCGTTCCAACTCGTCGGCCCTGGCCTGCTGTTCGGCGCGGTCCTGCTGCTCCTCACGGGCCAGCGCGGCCTCCCGGTCCTCGGGCGGGTTCGGCGGCGCGGCGGTGACGCGCAGCACGGGGACGGCGGCGAGGGTCGGCGGCAGCGGCAGGTCCGCGGCGAGCCGGCGCGGCTCCCTGGCGATGACCGCGGCGGCGCGGCGGACGTCCTCCTCTATTCGGCCCCGGACGAGCACCGGGTGCCGGGCGCCGTCCTGCCGGGAGGCCGGGTCGACCTCGGGCAGGTAGGTGCGCACGGCCCCGCCGTAGACGCTGTGGTACTCCAGCGCGACGTTGAACCCGACCCTGGCCTCGGCGTCGAGCACGTAGGCGGTGGCCAGGCCGGGCAGGTTCCGGCACAGGGGGCGGACCACCCGCTCGACCCACAGGTCCAGCGGCTGGTTCACCGGGACGCTGGCGACCACGGTGGGCAGCCGGCGCTCCGGGTCGCAGAGTTCGTCGATCAGGTCGTCGACCTCGCCGGCCGTGATCACCCGCGGCCCGGGGTGGACGGCGGCCGGGCCGTCGGTGGCGTCCAGCAGCGGCAGGAGCGTGCGGGCCAGGTCGGGCACCGGCACCCGGCACGGGGTGCGGACGCCGCTGCCGGTGCTGTGGGTCTCGGCCTCCAGCCGGACCCAGGTGGGGCCGCCGGCGGCGGTGGCCACGGTGAGGGTGAGCTGGTGGGTGCCGTGCGGGGCCGGGGTGCGCAGTCGGCGGCGGTCGTAGCGCCCGGAGGCCGCGCCGCCGCGCAGCGGGCCCTGGTCGCGGTCGAGCAGGACGCGGTCGCCGAGCCTGAGGCGTTCAGCGGTGGGTTGTCGCCCGGCGGGGGGTTGTCCGGGGGTGGGTACGGGAGCCTGTCCGGGAGTCTGTCCGAGGGCTTGTCCGGGCGCGCCGCGGGGGGTCGGCGGGGGCTCTTCGCGGCCCTCCTCCTTGAGCCAGGAGGCGAGTCGCTCGTCGGCGAGGGCGACGGCCTCGGCGTGCGGGAGGGCGGTGGTGACGGTCATCCGGTACGGCGTCGCGGGCCCGCGGGGGCCGGGGTGGTCGGCGCCGGTGTACGTCGGGAAGCGGTCTGAGGTCATGCGCGTACCTCCGTGGTGCGGCGTGGGGTCCTGTGTCCTCCATCGATGGGTCATTCGTCCGGTTCTGCCGGAACCTTGCTCAGGAAACGCCACGACCCGGAGCCGAAGTTCCGACTCCGGGGTACGTCCCTACGTTCGGGTGAATCTGTTCAAGCCGCTCTCCGCGTGGCGCGGCCTCTCGGCTACGCGGAGCGACCGGATGCGGCGCCGGCTTCAGGCCGTGGGGCCGCTGCGGCTCCAGGCCGGCTCGGGGACCGGTACGGCCAGCGGGTGGCCCTCCGGGGCGGCGTAGCTCGCGATCAGCACCACCGGTTCCGTCCCGAGGTTGCGGCCCTGGTGGATGTGGACCGGTCCGGCCTCCTCGACCAGCGACTCCCCGGCCCGGCTGACCACCGTCCGGCCGTCGTGCAGGGTGCGGGTCAGCGTGCCGGAGAGCACCACCACGTCGACCCGGCCCGGGTGGTAGTGCCAGCCGGTGCCGGCGCCCGGGGGCAGGGTGATGGTCTGGACGTGGGGCATGGCGGACCCGGCCCTCCTGCTCCCTGGTCGGCTGATCGACTCGTCGGCTCATCGAGTCATCGACTGATCGACGGCCGGATCAGGCTAGGCAGGTGCCTCGGGGCGTCGTAACGGGCCGGGGGCGACTGGCCGAATCTCTGTCCGAAAATCGGTGCGGGCCGGTCACCCGCGTCCTCGGACCGGCACCTCGACGTACGTCCGCCCGGCCGGGACCGCAACCGCGGTACCGCCGGTCGCCTCGGCCAGCCAGGTGTGGAAGGTGGCCACCTCCGGCTCCGGCACGCCCACCTCGATCCGCACTCCGGACGCCTCGTACTCCAGGCCGCTCACCGCGTACCCGGCGGCCCGCAGGTCGTTCTCGACCCGCCCGGCCCGCACGTGGTCGGCCGTCACCGCGAGCAGCGCGACCGGCCGCCGCTCCAGCAGGCCGATCTCGTCCACCGCCTCCGACACCGCGCTCCCGTACGCCCGCACCAGGCCGCCCGCGCCGAGCTTGATGCCGCCGAAGTACCTGGTCACCACGGCCGCGGTGTCCGTCAGCCCGCGCCGGCGCAGCACCTCCAGCATCGGCACGCCCGCCGTGCCGCCGGGCTCGCCGTCGTCGCTGGAGCGCTCGCGGCGCTGCTCGTCGCCGATCACGAAGGCGGTGCAGTTGTGCCGGGCGTCCCAGTACTGCTTGCGGATGCCGGCGATGAACGCCTGTGCCTCCTCCTCGTCGGCGACGCGGGCGAGGTGGCAGATGAACCGGGACTTCTTGATCTCGATCTCGTGGGTGCCGGCCCGCCGGATGGTGAGGTACGGCCTGGCGGTGGGTTCCGGCGTGGCGGACATGCGCGGTGGTTCTCCCGAAGGACGGCGGAGGCTGGCACCGCCAGCCTAGTTGGCCAGGGCCCGGGGGTTCGGCGGCCGGAATCGGCGGCCGGGCTCAGCGGCCGGCGAGGGCGTCCAGGCGGGCGCGGTCGAGGCCCGTGAGCGCGGTGACCTCGGCGAGGTCGACGGCGCCGCAGTCCAGGCCGCGCAGCAGGTAGCCGCTGAGCGCGCGGGCGGTGGCCGGTTCGTCCATGACGTCCCCGCCGGCCTTGGCGACGTACGCGGCCAGCCGGGCGGCGGCGGTCTCCAGGCCCTCGCGGTAGAAGGAGTAGACGGCGACGTACCGGGTCGGCAGGTGCGCCGGGTGCATGTCCCAGCCCTGGTAGTAGGCGCGGGCCAGCGAGCGGCGGACCAGGTCGTGGTGGAGCTTCCAGGCGGCGTGCACCCGCTCGGCCGGGCCGGTGGGGATCACGTTGGTCGAGCCGTCCGAGAGCCGGACGCCGGTACCGGCCGCGGCCACCTGCATGACGGCCTTGGCGTGGTCCGCGACCGGGTGGTCCATGCTCTGGTGGGCCGCGCCGACCCCGCAGGCGGCGCTGTAGTCGAAGGTGCCGTAGTGCAGCCCGGTGGCGCGGCCCTCGGACGCCTCGATCATCCGGGCGACGGTGGCCCTGCCGTCCGCGCCGAGGATCGCCTGGGTGGTCTCGATCTGTATCTCGAAGCCGATCCGGCCCGCGGGCAGCCCGGCGCGGCGCTCGAAGTCCTCCAGCAGCCGGACCAGCGCGGTGACCTGCTCGGCGTACGTGACCTTGGGCAGGGTGAGCACCAGCCCGTCCGGCAGGCCGCCGTTCGCGAGCAGGGTGGTGAGGAACAGTTCCAGCGTCCGGATGCCCCGGGCGCGGACGGGCGCCTCCAGGCACTTGACGCGGATGCCGACGTACGGCGGCGCGGTGCCCTCGGCCACGGCGGCTGCGACCAGTTCGGCGGCGCGGACGGCGGCGGCGTCCTCCTCCGCGTCCGGGCGGGGGCCGTAGCCGTCCTCGAAGTCGATCCTCAGGTCCTCGACCGGCTCGCGCTCCAGCTTGGCGCGGACCCGGGCGTGCACGTCGGCGAGCAGGGCGTCCTCGGCCGTGCCGAGGGCACGGGCCAGTTCGGCCGGGGTGGCGGCGTGGGTGTCGAACACCTCCAGAGCCCGGCGGCCCCAGTCCCGTACGGTGTCGGCACCGAAGGCGTCGGCGGGGACGTAGACGGTGTGCACCGGCTGCCGGGTGCCCGGGTCGCCCGGGTAGCGGCGCGCCAGGTCGGCGTCGACCGGGGCGAGCAGCGCCTCCACGGCCGCGCGGGCCTCCGCGGAGAAGGAGGCCCCGTGCGTCGGACCGTGACCGTCGACCTCGACCTGCGACATCGCGTTCCCTCCATGCCGGACCAGTGCTTCAACAAATTGTTGAGGCGAAGGTAGTCCGGGTGGGGACGGGCGTCAATGGCCGCGCGGGAGGTGCGAGTTCGGTCAGTCCCTCCCGGCGGCGGCGTAGCGCGCGTTCAGGGTCGGGACGAGCTCCTCGACCTCCTTGGGGTGGACGGAACCGTCCGGCCCCTTCCCGGTGGCGCCGAACTCCCTGGTCAGCCACTCGGCGAGACGCGGGGCGTCGGGCTGCTGGCCCTCGTGGTTGTCCACGTACGAGAGCAGGGCCTCGAAGGCCAGGTCGGGGTCGAGGCTCGAGGACGACCGGCGTGACGCCGGGCGCTCCTGCGCCTGGGGCTGCGGCTGGAGCTGCGGCTGCGGCTGCAGTTGGGGCTGCAGTTGGGGCTCGGGCTCCACGAACTGCTCGGCGGCGTCGGCGGGCTCGGGCTCCTCGACGGCCGGGGAGGCACTGAACCAGGGCGAGCCCTGCCTGGGCGCCCGGGGCGCCGGGGCGGGAGCCGGGACCGGCTCCTCGACAGCGCGGGGCTGGCGCGCGGTCCACACGTCCGACACGTCGTGGCGCGCCTGCGGGGCACCCTCCGCCACCGGCAGGCCCTCCCGCTCGGCCGCCACGCGGTGACGGGCGGCGGCCAGCTTCGCCAGCATCGACCCGGCCACCTCGACGGGCACCGCCGGGGCGGCACCCACGGGCTGGGGCTGCGGCTGGGGTGCCGGGGCAGGGGTCTGGGCCTGGGCCTGGGTTTGGGCCTGCGCCTGGGCCTGCTCGGCCGCCGGGGCCGGGACGGACTCGGGCTGCGGCTCCTGCTGGGCCTCCGCCGCTGCCGGGGCGACGGCCACGGCAGCGTGGGCCTCCTCGGTCTCCGGCTCCCCCGCCGTCAGTTCGGCCTGGGGCTGCGGGACCTGGGCCGTCTGGACTCGCGCCTGGACCCTGGTCTCCACGACCTCCGCGGCCGCCCCCTCGATCCCGCGCTCGCGACCCTCGTCGTCCAGCCGGTCGAGCAGCGCCGGGTCCAGCGGGACGCCGTACTTGGCGAGTTTCAGCGGCAGCAGCGCCTGGATCGGCGCCGAGCGCCGCCAGCCCCGGCCGTACCGGAAGCGCAGCTGCGCCCGGTAGACCAGGCGGTTCTGCTCCAGCCGCACGACCTCGTCGTAGGAGCGCAGCTCCCACAGCTTCATCCGCCGCCAGAGCCGGAAGGTCGGCACCGGGGAGAGTATCCAGCGCATCACCCGGACCGACTCCATGTGCCGGTCCGCGGTGATCGCCGCGATCCGGCCCACCGCGTGCCGGGAGGCTTCGACCACGACGACGAACAGCACCGGGATGACGGCGTGCATCCCCATCCCTAGCGGATCGCCCCAGGAGGCGGCCGCGTTGAAGGCGATGGTGGCGACGGTCAGCAGCCAGGCGGTCTGGCGGAGCATCGGGAAGGGGATCCGCAGCCAGGTCAGCACCAGGTCGAGCGCGAGGAGGACGACGATGCCGGCGTCGACCCCGATCGGGAAGGCGTAGGAGAAGGAACCGAATCCTTTCTGCTCCGCCAGCTCGCGCACCGCGTTGTACGAACCCGCGAAGCCGATGCCCGAGATGATGAAGGCGCCGGCCGCGACCAGGCCGAGCAGGGCCCGATGGGCCTTGGTGAGCGTTGGGCGTGCCATTACGTCTATCAACCCCTGGATGTCGGCTGCGGCCCGTACGCTGCTCGGCGGCCGGTACCCGCTTCGTCGGGCCACCGGCGGCGCTGAGCGTCCCTCCGGGCTCGGCCCACCGGAGTTTACTCGTACGCCTGTACCAGCGTTTCCGCAGCCTGGAACGTCACCGTGACCGTCGTCAGACGGTTCGACCGGCCGTGCCGTTGAGGTAGGCCAGAACAGCCAGGACGCGCCGGTTGGCGTCCTCGTCCGGGGCGAGTTCGAGCTTGCTGAAGATGTTGGCGATGTGCTTGGCCACCGCGCCGTCGCTGATCGACAGCCGGGCCGCGATCGCCGAGTTGGAACAGCCCTCGGCCATCAGCTCCAGCACCTCGCGCTCCCGCGGGGAGAGCCGCAGCAGCGGGCCCGGGCGGCGCGCGGTGGTCTCCATCAGCTTCGCGATCACGTCCGGGTCCATCGCCGTACCGCCGGAGGCCACCCGGCGGACGGCGTCGATGAACTGCCCGGCGTTGAACACCCGGTCCTTCAGCAGGTAGCCGATGCCACCCGTGCCGTCCGCCAGCAACTCCCGGGCGTAGAGCTGCTGGACGTGCTGGGACAGCACCAGCACGGGCAGGCCCCGGATCTCCCGCCGCGCCTTGAGGGCCGCCTGGAGCCCCTCGTCCGTGAGCGTCGGCGGGAGCCGCACGTCGACCACTGCCACGTCCGGGCGGTGCGTCAGCAGTGCGTCCAGCAGCTCCGGGCCGGTCTCCACGGCCGCGGCGATCGTGAAGCCGTGCGCCTCCAGCAGCCGGCTCAGACCTTCGCGGAGGAGGTAGAGGTCCTCGGCGAGGACAACGCGCACGGCAACTCCAAGGTGATGGTGGTGGGACCGCCCGACGTACTGTCGATGGTGAGAACACCGTCGAAGGTACCCAATCGCCGCTCTATCCCGCGCAGCCCGCTCCCCTTCGACGGATCGGCCACGCCCACGCCGTCGTCCGTCACCGTGACCCGCAGGGACCCGGCCCGGTAGAGGATGTCCACCCACACCTGCTCCGCCTCCGAGTGCTTGGCCGCGTTGGCCAGCAGCTCGCAGATGCTGAAGTAGGCCGCCGCCTCGACCGGAGCCGGCAGGCGGTCCGGAAGGTCCACGAACACCTCGGTCGGCAGCGCGCAGTCCAGCGCCAAGGACCGGACGGCGTCCCCGAGCCCGCGCTCGGCCAGCACCGGCGGGTGAATGCCACGGACGAGGTCCCGCAGCTCCTGCAGGGCGCGCTCGGAGGACTGCCGGGCCTCGGCGAGGAGGGTGCGCGCGGCGCCCTGGTCCGTCTCCATCAGGTGCTCGATCGTGCCCAGGGTCATGCCGATCGCCACCAGCCGGGCCTGCGCCCCGTCGTGCAGGTCGCGCTCGATCCGCCGCAGCTCGGCCGCCTGGTCGCCCACCGCGTCCGCCCGGGTCTCGGTCAGCTGGGCCACCCGCCTGGTCAGCTGGGCGTGCGTCGCCCGGCCGTCCTGGTCCAGCACCCGACGCGCGACCGTGACGTACGCCCGCACCGCGTACGGCGCCAGCAGCACGCCGGCCCCGATCAGGGCCAGTCCGACCACCAGGTTCATCACCATCGACCCCGGGTCGGGGCTCGGCCGGCCGCGGCCGATGAGCTCCGACCAGATCGGCAGGTAGTACGTCCCCGTCAGCAGCAGGAACGCCACCGGGCCCGCCAGGGCGAACAGGGCCGCCGGATTGACGAACAGCCAGAGGATCTCGCCCCTGGTCGCCTTGTCCCGGAACGCCCAGTGCAGCAGCTGCACGACCTTCGCGACCGTCTGGGAGCGGTGGTAGGAGTACCCCGTCCACCAGTGCCCCCGCGCGTCCAGCTCCAGCTCCGCGCGCGGCCCGTACGCCACCGGCATCCGGATGCCGTACCAGCGCTCCACCTGCCGCCGCGTGCCCGAGGCCGTCCGGCGCACGAAGCGACCGGCCACGACGGCGGTCCCCAGCAGCCCGGCGACCAGGGCGAGGAGCACCACCGAGTCGGTGCTCCGGAAAACCCTGACCACGGCGGCCCCGGCCAGCCAGCCGGCGGCCAACGGCACCAGGAAGCCCGGCGCGGCCGTCAGACACAGCACGGCCAGCCGCACCAACGCCTGACCGCCCGCCGTGAGGGCAGCCTCGGTCTGGGTGCGCATCGACGCACCACTCGGTCGAGTCTCTGTCGTCACGGAAGCTCCTGATGCCGGTACGGGATCGTCGACCCTCAGTGTTCACGAACGACCCGCCGCGCACACTGGCCGTGCCACCCCAATTCCGGGGTGGACCTAACACCACCTGCCGGTGGACCGAGCAGCACCGGAGCCGGCTTCCGGAAAGATCCGGACATGCGAAAAGCCCCTGATCCGAATCGGATCAGGGGCTTTTCAGAAGAATTGTTCGGCGGCGTCCTACTCTCCCACAGGGTCCCCCCTGCAGTACCATCG
>NZ_JOCF01000042.1 GCF_000720635.1 Streptomyces sp. NRRL WC-3742
AGCCCTGGGTTTTGTGGGGGGGGGGGGGGGGGGGGGGGGGGGGGGGGGGGGGGGGGGGGGGGGGGGGGGGGTGGCGGGGGGGCTCGGGGGCGGTGGGTGTGGTGGTCACGGGGGTCTCCTCGCGTCGCGGAGTCCTGGGTTCTGGTGGGAGCGGGGCGGGCGGCGGAACGGGCCGGGTGCCTGCGGAGTCGTGCTCAGCTCTGCCGGTCGTCCTCGGTGACGCTGATCGCGCCGCCGGGGCAGAGGTCGGCGGCCAGCCTCAGGGCGGCGAACTGCTCGGGCTGGAAGGAGGTCTGACGGAGTCTCACCAGGGAGTCCCGGTCGTCCTGGTCGAAGATGTCGGGGGCGTTGGTGACACACATGCCGGAGCTGCAGCAGCGGTCCCGGTCGACGCTCACCTGCATGGGCGGGCACCTCTCGTCGATGCGGCGCCGACCTGGGGGCGAGCGCCTCTCGTTGTCATTGCCAACCTAACCGCCATCCGTCCGTCCACGGATCGCCCGTCGGGGGTCTTGTCGAGAATGGCCGATTCGCCCCCATCCGGAACGGTTGGGCGGAACCGGAGGTTTGAATCGACGTCACTCGGACAGGTCGAAGCCCCGCAGGCCACTCGCGAGGCCGTACGTCGGAAGCTCCCGGACATCCGTTCGGACATTTCTGTTATCGGCGCGCCGCGCAGGGGTCTCCCAGGTGTCGGCACCCGACCCCAGGACCCGATCGAGCCGGCCCGGACAGAAAGCGTGACCACGTGAACAGCGACGACAGGACGACCATCCTCCCGGCCGTCGAAGGCAGGGCCTCCCGGCGTGCGGACCGGCGCCAGGCGGGCCGGGGGCGCCGGGGCAAGCGCCGGGGCGCCCTGCTGCCGGTCGCGGCGGTGGTCGCGGCGGTGGCGGGCACCGGGCTGGTCGCCGCGCTGACCGGCGCCGGGTACGCGGCGTTCGGCGGGAAGCAGACCGACCGGGACTCCGCCGCCCAGTCGCTGGCGGCGGACTCCCTGATCGAGGCCGAGGTCGGCACCCACGACGGCATCCAGGTGCCCGGGGCCGGAGCGCTCGGCACGGCGGTCGTGCCGACGCAGGCGGGCCCGAGCCCGACGGCCGTACCGACGGCCACCGCCCCGGCGTCCTCCACCGCGACCGCCACCCCGACGCCCACAGCCACCACCGCCTCCGCCAAGCCGACCCCGACCGCCGCCCGGGCCACCGGTACGGGCACGGCCCAGCGCTCCGCCACCGGCGCCCCGGCGACCCCGGCCGGGGGAGGGGCGTCCCCCGGCTACGCCCAGCAGGTGCTCGACCTGGTGAACGTCGAACGGGCCAAGGCCGGCTGCGGCCCGGTCACCGCCGACTCCCGACTGGCCAGTGCCGCCCAGGTGCACAGCGACGACATGGCCGACCGCAACTACTTCGACCACGCCAGCCCCGAGGGCCAGCACGCCGACCAGCGGATCGAGGCCGCCGGCTACCGCTGGAGCACCTGGGGCGAGAACATCGCCCGGGGCCAGAAGGACCCGGCCGCCGTGATGGACGCCTGGATGAACAGCCCCGGCCACCGGGCGAACATCCTGAACTGCTCCTTCAAGCAGCTCGGGGTGGGCGTGCGCACGGGCTCCGGCGGCCCCTGGTGGACCCAGGTGTTCGCCTCCCCGTCCTGAGTGCGGCCCCTATCCGGGGATGCCGAGCAGAGCCGATTTTCCGATTCCGCGCACATTGTTGTTATCTGATCACTCCCCACGAGTCTCCGAGGAGGCAGCGGCGGACGGAAACACGGCAAGACGGAGTGCGGACCATGAACGCTGAGGTGCACGGCAGGGACGTGCGGAACCGGACCGGGAGCACCCTGGTCAGGGCGGCCCAAGCAGGTGACCGGCAGGCCCAGGAGGCGCTGGCCGCCGCCTGGCTGCCGCTCGTCTACAACGTGGCCGGCCGGGCCCTCGGCGGCCACGCCGACGTCGACGACGTCGCGCAGGAGACCATGATCCGCGCCCTCGACGGCCTGGACGGGCTGCGCGACCCCGACGCCTTCCGCTCCTGGCTGGTCGCCATCACGATGAACCAGATCCGCCGCCGCCACGCCGACGGCCGGCAGCAGCCCACCGTCGGGGGCCTCGACGAGACCTGGGAGCTCGCCGACCCCCGGGCCGACTTCACCGACCTGACCATCCTGCGCCTCGGCCTGTCCGGGCAGCGCCGCGAGGTCGCCGAGGCGACCCGCTGGCTCGACCCGGACGACCGCGAACTGCTCGCCCTCTGGTGGATGGAGGCGTCCGGCGAACTCACCCGCGCCGAACTCGCCGAAGCCCTCGACCTGAGCCCGCAGCACACCGCCGTACGCGTCCAGCGGATGAAGAAGCAGCTGGAGGCCGGCCGCGTCGTGGTCCGGGCACTCGGCGCCTACCCGCGCTGCCCCGAACTCGCCGAACTGACCACCGGGTTCGACGGCACCCCCAACTCGGTGTGGCGCAAGCGTATCGCCCGCCACGTCCGGGGCTGCGCCGACTGCGACCGCCTCGGCCGCGACCTCTTCCCCGCCGAGGGGCTGCTCGCGGGCCTCGCCCTGGTGCCGCTCCCGCCGAGCCTGCCCACCGCGCTGCCCCTCCAGCACACCGCGGCCACCGCCGCCTCGACGGCGGCCCAGCACGCCGGGAGCACCGCGGGCGGGCACAGCGGCTGGACGGGCTTCGTCACCCGCAAGGCCGCCCTGACCGGCGGCACGGCCGCCGTCCTGGCGGTCACCACCCTCGCCCTGGTCTGGCCGCACAGCGAACCGCCCCAGCAGGCCGCACCCGCGCCGACCACCCCGGCCACAGCCCCCGACACCGCTCCGGCGACCGCCGCCGCGGCAGCCCTCACACCGGCCCCGGCCGAGACGCCCACCGCGTCGCCGACACCGACCCCGACACCCACGGCGACCACCGCGAAGCCGACCGCCCCGCCGCCCAACCCCGAGCGCCAGCTCGTCGACCTGGTCAACGCCGAGCGGGCGAAGGCCGGTTGCGGCCCGCTGCGCATCGACCCGCGCCTGCACGCCGCGGCCCAGAAACACGTCGACGACATGGTGGCCCGGGGCTACTTCGACCACGTCGGCCCCGACGGCGTCCGTGCCGACGCCCGGATCACCGCCGCCGGCTACCGCTGGTCCCAGTGGGGCGAGAACCTCGACCGGGGCCCGACCACCCCCGCCGCCGTCGTCTCCCGCTGGATGGACGGCGGCATCCACCAGACCAACCTGCTGGACTGCGCCTTCAAGGACGTCGGCGTCGGCTTCGCGACCACTCCGACGGCCACCTACTGGACGCAGGACCTCGCCGCGCCGATGGCCTGACCAGGTGCCCCGACCTACGCGGGCGTCAGACCCGGCGCCGAGCCCGTCATGAACCCGGTGGCCGAGCCGACCACACCGCCGGCGTCCCCGACCTGCCCCGGCAGCACCTCCGGTGCGCCGCTCAGCGGCCCGGGCAGGCCCTCCTGCCCGCCGACGGCACTGGCGTGCGCGGAGGGAGCGGTGAGGGAGGCGACGACCCCCACGGCGAGGGAGGCGACGGCGAGCATGCTGCGCTTCTTCATGGCCGGTCCAACGAGACTCCGCCGCCCGAGTTACGCGGAACGGTCACTCCCGCCGCCGGAACGCCGGCCCCGCCGCCTCGACGTACGCGTCGAAGGCGGCCCCGGCGTAGGAGACGTGCAGGTCGACGACGACCTCCTCGCCCTCCCAGCGGCCGCGCTCCGAGATCGTGAGGCCGAGCAGCGCCAGATCACCGGCCTGGCCGCGCAGCTCGTACTGCTCGAAGGTCTCCTCGCCGAGGTCGCCCTCGTCGTCCCGCTCCCAGGCGTCCACTGCGGCCTGGGCCAGCGCCCGGGGCAGCCGCAGCGGCACCCGGTCGACCTGGGCGTGGACGTGCTCCCCGATCGCCGCCAGCACCTTCGCGTCCGCCCGGTACAGCGCGTACTGCTCCTGATCGTCCATGCGGCGAGGCTACTCGGAGGGGCCGGTCCCCCTCGACCGAATTGATCATCACCCCGCCAGGGACCGGGGGGAAGGTGGACGGCCCGCGAGCCGACCGGGGCAAGGCCGGGCGGCGGGCGGGCCGTGGGTACCACGATGGGCCACGCGCCACCTGTCCGGCCAGGGGCGCACACCGGCGCGCGGACGCAAACCCGGCGTACGGGCGCGGAGCCCCGCGGCCCGGTCCGCTACCTGCTCCGCTACCCGACCGTCCAGTCCGGGTGCCCCGGCATCGGCGGGGTGCGGCGCCCGTACAGCCATGCCCCGAGGAACCCGTCCAGGTCCTGCCCCGAGATCTCCGAGGCGAGCCGCACGTAGTCCCGGGTGTCGGCGTTGCCGTGGCGGTAGCGGGTCAGGAAGGCGCGCTCGATCCGGGAGAAGGTCTCCTCGCCGACCTTCTCGCGCAGGGCGAACAGCACCAGCGCGCCGCCGAGGTAGCGCTGGTCGTCGAAGAGGTGCTCGGCCGTGGGCGCGGCGACCGGCCCGGCCTCGCGGCGCCACCGGTCACCCTGCCGGTAGACCTCCCGCATCCGGTCGGTGAGGGTGGTGTGCCCGGCGTCGTCGGGCCAGCCGCGTTCGTAGCGGTACGTCAGTCCGTAGTAGTCGGCGTGGCCCTCGTTGAGCCAGAGGTCGGCCCAGGTGGCGGGGGTGACGCTGTCGCCGAACCAGGAGTGGACGATCTCGTGCATCATGTGCGAGCCGATCGCCGGCTCGGGCTTGAGCAGGAAGCCGGGCTTGTACAGGGTGAGGGTCTGTGTCTCCAGTCCGGTGAAGCCGAAGGCGGCCGGGTCGTCGGTGTTCACCGGCAGGAGGCCGTAGGTCTCGAACGGGAAGGGCCCCAACCTGTCTTCCGCCCAGGCGAGTTGGCCGGGGGTGAGGGAGAGCGCCGGTTCGAGGTCGGCGGCGCGGGCGGTGGGGACGACGTCGCGCACCGGCAGCCCGTGCGGGCCGGTGCGCTCGCGCACGGTGTAGTCGCCGACGGAGAGCTGGAGCAGCTCGGTGGCCATCGGCGCCCGCGAGACGTACCGGCGGGTGGTGCGGCCGTCGCCCAGGGGCTCGGTGGCCGTCAACTCCCCGCCGGCCACACCCGTCAGGCCGTCCGGGGTGGTGACGGCGACGGTGAAGCGGGCCTTGTCGCCGGGGTGGTCGTTGCAGGGGAACACGGTGTGCGCGGTGTCCGGCTGCGGGGCGACGGCGAAGCCGTCCGGCGTCGGGACCCAGGCGGTGTGCGGCAGCCGGGCGCGGGGATCGGCCGTGTACTCGACGCTCACCCGGGCCGTGCGGCCGCGCCGCAGCGGCCGCTCGGGGGTGACGACCAGCTTCTCGTCCCGGATGGCGAACCGGGCCGGCCGCCCGTCGACGCGCACCGCGTGCACCGCCAACCCGAGGGCGTCCAGCCGCAGTTCGGCGAGGGCGCGGTCGATCCGCGCGGTGACGGCGGCGGTGGCCTCCACGGTGCGGGTGTCGCCCCGGTAGTCGAAGGCGAGGTCGTACGCGAGGGCCCGGTAACCGGGATTGCCGAGCTCGGGGAAGACGGGGTCGCCCAGCCCGTCCGCCGCATTCGCCACCGGGACGGCGCCGGACAGCAGTAGTCCTCCGAGCACCAGGGCGAGGACGGCACGGGCCTTGCGCAGACGGGTCAGCACACCGCCGGACCCTAGCCAATCGCTCCCCGCGACACGCGGTGATCCCCCGGACGGCCCACCGTGCTGGCGGCCCGCCCGTGCCGTGCCTAGTGTCGGAATCACTTCGTCCCCTGACGGACGGGGTCACGGCCGCCGGAGCTCCTGGCCAGATCCGGCGGCCGTACTTCTGTGCCCGCAGCCCTCCTGTGACCGCACCCGGCACGCCGTAGGCTGGCGCCCGACCGCCGCCCGCACCGGACGCCAGGAGCCTGCCCGTGACCAGCCCCGATTCCCCCGTCCTGGTGATCGGTGAGTGCGTCGCCGACATCGTCCGCACGGACGGCGCCCCGGACGTGGTGCACCCCGGCGGCAGCCCGGCGAACGTCGCGTACGGCCTGGCCCGGCTGGGCCGCCCGGCGGTGCTGCTGACGGAGCTGGGTCCGGACGCCAACGGGCGGCTGATCCGGGCGCACCTGGAGTCGGCCGGAGTGACGGTCCGGGCGGCGGAGTCGGCGCGCACGCCCTCGGCCGTGGTCCGCCTGGACGGGCAGGGGCGCGCGCAGTACACCTTCGACATCGGCTGGACGCTGCCGCCCGTGGACCTCGAGGCGCCGCCCGCCGCCGTCCACCTCGGTTCGATCGGCGCCGTCACCGAACCGGGAGCCGCCTCCGTGGTCGCCCTGGTGGAGCGCTGGCGCGGCCGGGTGCCGGTCAGCTACGACCCCAATGTGCGCCCCGCGCTGATGGGTGAGCGGGCCGGGGCCGTGCGGAGGGTCGAGCGCTGTGTGGCGCTGAGCGGCCTGGTCAAGGCCAGCGACGAGGACCTGGCCTGGCTGTACCCGGGTGAGCGGCCCGAGGCGGTGGCCGGGCGCTGGCTGGCCCTCGGCCCGTCCGTGGTCGCGGTGACCCTGGGCGAGCGGGGTGCCTTCGCGCTCACCTCGGAGGGCGAGGAGTTGCGGGTGCCCGCCGTCCCCGCGCGGGTCGCGGACACGGTGGGCGCCGGGGACTCCTTCATGGCCGCCCTCCTGCACGCCCGCGCCGACGGCACCGACCTGGCGGGCTGCCTGGCCGAGGCTGTGACGGCCGCCGCCCTCACCGTCTCCCGTCCCGGTGCCAACCCGCCCTCGGCGGCGGAGCTGGAGGCGGCCCTGCGGGGTGCGGGCGAGCTCAACTCGCCGACGCTGTGAGCTCCTTGGCGTACCAGATCTCGGCGTAGGGCCCGTCGCTGTAGGCGGGGATCTCGCGGTATCCGTGGCGGCCGTACAGGGCGCGGGCCTCGACCAGGTCGAGCCGGGTGTCGAGCACGATGCGGCGGGCGCCCAGCGCCCGGGCGGCCTCGTCGACGGCGGCGAGCAGCCGGGCGCCTCCGCCGGTGCCGCGCAGCGCGGGGCGGACGAAGACGCGGGTGAGCTCCACGGTGGCGTCCTCGCGCAGGCGCAGCCCGGCGCAGGACTGGGGGGTGCCGTCGTGGCGGCCGAGCAGGAAGACGCCGGTCGGCGCGGCGAGGTCGTCGCTGGGGGAGTCGGCGAAGCCGGTCTCGAGCTCCTCGGGGGTGCCCTCGCGGCCGAGGTGGAGGCGGTAGTAGCGGTTGGCCACGTCGTCGTAGTAGTCGCGCAGGAGCCGCTGGGCCTCGGGGGCGGTCACGTCCTCCGGGGTGACGGTCCAGCGGTCGGTCGGGCGCGCGGTGTCGGTCATGCGCGCATGATCGCCGGTCCTGCCCGTCGGCCGCAATCGGGTTTTCTCCGCAGGTGGGGCCAGGCAAAGGATGGGCAAGGTGCCCGGCGCGTCGTTGCCCCGCACGGGTGATGGAGGGTTGGCGGGGGCTCGAGACGGGGGAGCAGTGCCCTCATGAGTAGACCATCAGATAGTCGGATTAATGGGGGGTTGAGGGGGAGTCAGAGGAGAGCGGCGCGAACCGGGCTGCTGGCCACCGTCTGCCTCTCCGCCGTCGTCTCCGGCTGCGCCGGCCCGGCCGCGCCCGACCGGCCCCAGCCCGCCCCGGCGGCCCCCGCGGCCGCGGCGGGCGCCACCGCGGCCGTCGCCGCGGAGGCCGGGGGAAAGGCAGGGGCGAACGCCGGGGGGAACGCGGGCGCGAACGCCGGGGCGAACGCGGCCGCCCCCGCCGTCGCCGAGCGCGGCACCGCCCGCCCGCCGGCCGCACCGCCGCTGCTGCCGGGCCTCGCCCGCAAGGAGGAGGAGAGCAGCAGCGAGGCGGTGGCCCGACAGGAGGCCACCGTGCGCGCCGCCTTCGAGACCGCCCAGCGCTGGGGCGTCACCACTCCGCCGCTCAAGGCGCCGCACCCGGCGGCCAGGGTCGCGCTGAGCCCGACCACCGGCGTCAAGATGAAGGAGGGCCGGCCGCCCGTCGTCTACCGGGTGCCCACCGAGGACAAGGTGGTCTTCCTGACCGTCGACGACGGCGCCGAGAAGGACCCGGAGTTCAACCGGATGCTCGACGAACTCGGCGTCCCCGTCAGCGCGTTCGTCTCCGACTACCTTGCCCGCGACAACTACGGCTACTTCCGCGACCTGCACGCCCAGGGCGTGGAGATCAACAACCACACCATCAACCACCGCAACCTCAAGGTCCTCGACTACGAGACCCAGCGCGCGGAGATCTGTCGCCAGCAGGACCAGCTGGAGCAGCAGATCGGCACCCGCCCCCGCCTCTTCCGCCCGCCCTACGGCGAGTACAACGACGACACCCTGCGCGCGGCCGCCTCCTGCGGTGTGCAGGCGGTGCCGATGTGGAACGAGGAGGCGTGGCCGGACCGCATGGACTGGCGCTACGACGACCAGAAGCTGCACCCGGGCGACATCATCCTGACCCACTTCCGGGGCACCGACATCTGGAAGGCCACCATGCCGGACCTGCTGCGCAAGGTCGTCAACGACGTCACCGCGGCCGGCTTCACCCTGGCCCGCCTGGACGACTACCTGTAGGGGCGGTCGGTCGGATCAGCCGAGCGAGAGGGCGTCGACGTACACCCAGGCGCCCTCGTGCCGGACGAAGCGGCTGTTCTCGGTGAGCACGCCCTCCTCGCCGCCCTCCGTCCAGTGCGCCCGGAAGGCCACCGTCCCCTGGGAGTGGAAGGCCCCGCCCTCCGTGGTGGCGACCACCTCCAGCCCGGTCCAGCGCAGCCCCGGGCCCAGCTCCACCTCGGCGGGCCGGGTGTCCGGGTGCCAGGTGCGCAGCAGGTACGCCTCGTCCCGCGCGGCGAAGGCGCTGTAGCGCGAGCGCATCAGCGACTCGGCGGTGCTCGCCGCCGCGGCCCCGCGGTGCAGCCGGCCGCAGCAGTCGCCGTACGTGCCGGGCAGCCCGCACGGGCAGGGGGAGGAGGGCAGCAGCCGGGGGGCGGCCGGGCGGGGCTCGGGGTGACGTCGGGACATGCCCCCATTCTCCCCCACCGGCCGCCCGTGGACGCGCCGGGCCCGCCCCCGGCGGCGGTGTGCGCGCGGGGGCGGGCTCAGGGCGTGTCGTCGGGCGTGCCTTTCGGATCAACCGGCTCGCTGGATACGGTAGTTGAACTCGGCGGTGCCGAGGCTGCCCATCACCCGGAGCCAGAACGGCATCATCATCTCGGTGGCGCGGGCGCCCGCGATGTCCCCGAGGTCGATGATCCACTCGGCCGGCCAGCCGAACTCGCCGAGCAGGGCGACCGTCTCGGCCTTGGCGGCCTCGTCGTTCCCGGCGACGAAGAGGTTGTGCTCGCCGGCCAGCTTCTCCGGGGCCACCATCAGCTCGCGGTTGACCGTGTTGAGGGTCTTGACCACCCTCGCCCCGGGGAACTCGCGCTGGATCTGCTCGCCGACGCTGTCGGTGTTCACCGGGTCGAGGCTCACCTGGCCGTCCGGGCCGAACACCAGCGGGTTGGAGATGTCGATCAACAGCTTGCCGTCGAGGTTCTCGGCCCCGGCCGCGCGCAGCGCCGCCAGGGAGACGGTGCCGCCGGTGGCGTTCAGTACCACCTCGCCGAAGGCCGCGGCCTCCGCGAACGTGCCGGTGTGGCCGTCGGGGCCCGCCTGTTCGGCCCAGGCCAGGCCCTTCTCGTTGTCCTTGCTCCGCGATCCCAGCGTGACCTGGTGGCCGAGGGAGACCAGCTTGCTCCCCAGCGTCTGCCCGACCATGCCCGTGCCGATGATTCCGACGCGCACTGCGTCCCCGTCCCGTCGTTCCGTCAGATGACGGCCCGCCCCTGGCGGCACGGGCCGCGACGACGATAGTTGACGCCGGGCCGCTCGCGCGGCCTGTTTCAGCGGCGGGGCTCAGGCCCGGGGCGCGCCGAACCAGGTGCTCAGTGCACGCTCCAGCCCGTCCGGGTCGGCCGCGTCGGGCCCGGCGGCCCAGGCGACGTACCCGTCCGGGCGCAGCAGCAGGGCGTCGGCGGGCGCCTGCTCGCACTGCGCCGCCACGACGTCCACCCGTTCCTTCCAGCCCGCCGCCCGGTCCGCGAGGCCGCGCGAGTCGCCGGTGGGACCGCCGGTGGGCCCGCCGGTGAGGTCGAGCAGCAACGGCCGTGCGGTGCGGGTGAGTTCGGCCAGCCGGGCAGTGCCCTCGGTGGTCGTCACGGTGAGGTCCGGGGCGAAGCGCCCGGCCAGCGGGTGCGCGCAGTCGACGGCGTAGCGGACGTCGCTGCCCGCCATCAGCGAGGCGATCCGGCCCAGGTTGTCCGGGTGGGCGAGCAGTTCGCCGAACAGGGCCCGGATCGCGGTGATGCCGTCGCCCGGGGCCATCAGCGCCATCTGGGCCTGGCTGTGCATGAACACCCGCTCCCCGACGGGCCGTCGCTCGCCCTCGTAGGTGTCCAGCAGGCCCTGCGGCGCCCAGCCCAGGATGTCGGCGGCCAGCTTCCAGCCGAGGTTGGCCGCGTCCTGCAGCCCGAGGTTGAGGCCCGGGCCTCCGGCGGCGGCGTGCACGTGTGCCGCGTCGCCGACCAGCAGCACCCGGCCCTGCCGGTAGCGCTCGGCCAGCCGGGTGTTGTGCCCGGCCTGCAGCCGTACGCCCCGCGGGAAGCCCTCGGGGGCGGGGGCGAGTTCCAGGTCCGCGCCGGTGACCCGCCGCAGCGCGGCGCGCAGGTCCTCCAGGGTGGCGGGTTCGGCCTCCTCGGGAGCCGGGCGGCCCCACTCCACGGCGGCCAGGAGGGTGGCCTGCGGGCTGACCGGGGCGACGATCACCACGCCGTGCTCGGTACGGGTGTGGGTGAACGGCGCGATCGGCGTCGGGCATCCGGGCAGCAGCAGCGCGCCGGTCCCGGTGGTGCGCAGGCCCTCCAGCGGTGCCACGTGCCCGGTGAACGAGACCGGGTCGGTGGAGGTGACACCGGGGAAGCCGATGCCCGCGAGCTTGCGGACGGTGCTGCGCCCGCCGTCCGCGCCGACCAGGTACCGGGCGCGCAGCCGCCCCTGCCCGTCCGGGCCCCGGTACTCGACGGTGATGCCGTCCGCCCCCTCACTGAAGCCGGTGACCTCGCAGCCCCGGCGGAACTCGACGCCGAGCTCGAGGGCCCGCTCCTCGAGCACCGCCTCGATCCGGTCCTGCGGGGTCATCAGGATGCTCAGCGGGTTGTCCGGCACCGGGCTCAGGTCGAGCGGGAAGGCGCCGAACACGAACCGGGGAACGGGCTGCGGGGTGCCGGTGCCGCCCAGCGGCTCGTACAGGCCGCGCCGGTCCATCAGCCGGACCACCTGGCCGACCATGCCGTTGGCCTTCTGCTCGGTCGAACGCTCGGTCAGCCGGTCCAGCACCACCGGCCGGACCCCGGCCAGGGTCAGCTCGCAGGCCAGCATCAGGCCGACGGGGCCGGCGCCCGCGACCACGACGTCGGCGGTGTCGTCGGTGTCGTCGGCGTCGTCGATGTCGGTGATGTCGGTGATGTCGGCGGTGGTCGAGTTCGTGCGCATCTCGTATCCCCCTTCAGGGACGGTGACTTCATGGGACTTCACGGGGACGGCGGAGGAGCAGGCAGCCCGGCCGCCACCTGGCGCAGCGCGGCGGCGAGCAGCGGCCGGTACGGCACCACCGGGTCGGCGGCGAGGTACTGCTCGTTGGCGGCGGCGACCGCGGCCAGCGCCACGGCGGCGACCAGCCTCGGGTAGAGGTCGCGGGTGGCGTCGGTGCCGGTGCGGGCGGCCACCGCGGCCGCGAGGCCCGTGCGGGCCACCGCGCCGCCCCGGGCGAACTCGGCCTGCAGGGCCGGTCGGCTCAGTACCAGCCGTACGGCCGAGGTCCATTCCGGGTCCGGGTCCTCGGTCGCGCCCTCGAAGCGCGCGATCAGGACGTGGGTCAGCGCCTCCCACAGCGGTTCCTCGGCCGGGCGGGCGAGCAGTTCCTCCGCGGCCAGGGCGATGCGGTCGTGGTGGCGGGCGACGATCGCCTCCGCCTTGCTGGAGAAGTAGTTGTTGTAGGTGCGCGGGGACACCCCGGCCCTGGCCGCGATGTCCTCCACCCGGACGTTCTCCAGCCCGCGTTCGACGGCCAGGCACAGCGCCGCCCAGGTGATCGCCTCCCTGGTCGCGGCCTTCTTCCGTTCCCGTAGACCGGGCTGCTCCTTCGTCATGCGCCCACTCTGACGGGAAAGTTGCGTGCCGCGCAAGTATGCGCAGCACGCAACTTCGAACTGCCGGTCGGCCCGGATCGGCGGCGCCGCCGAAGGGGTCGGCGAGTCGGGCGGTGGGCTGCACGTGGTCACTGGTAGTAGTGGCGTGGTCGCGGAGCGATCCACCGCAGGAGCGAGTCCCGGACGGCGTGCCGACGGGACGACCCGACAGGACACGAGGAGCGGTCATGGCTGGCAGACGGCGTCCGCCGAGAGCACGGGCCCCGCGGCAGGGCGGGCCGACGGGCGGCGGCCGCGGGGAGTCCCGGCTGGGGCTCGCCAGGCTGGAGGGGTTCCTCGCCTGGGAGGCCGAGGTCGCGGCGGCCGAACGGGACGCCCGGGCCTTCGCGGAGCAGTTCCCCTGGCTGCCCGCCGCCGAGCGGGAGAGCCTCGAGCAGGCGTACACCGCCGACCGCCTGCGCTACGCCGAGGAGGTCGTGGACCGCGCGGTCGAGCGCTGCCGCCGCCTCGCCGCCCGCTACCGCGCCGAGTGCCGCCGCATCTGCGGCCGCTGGGCGGCCCTCTGCCTGTCCGTGACCCTGGCGGCGGCGCTGCTCGCCGTCGTCCCCGCCGTCCTGCGGGGCTGACCCTCCATTGACGAAGGCCCGCCGCGTGTGCGGCGGGCCTTCGCTGTGTTCGAGGTGTGTTCGAGGCGGGATCAGTGGTGGCCGTGGCCGCTGGTGATCTCGTGGTGCTCCTCGCTGGTCGGCTTGGCGATCTGGCTGCCCTCGCCGTAGAAGCCGCGCGACAGCTTCACCCGCGCACGGGTCAGCAGGCCCGTCCTGCGCGCGACCCCGTTCTCGTCCACCGCGGGCGGCAGTTCGGAGGGCTGCGGCTGGTCGTGCGAGGTGAGGGTGTGCAGCCGCCCCTGCGGCAGCGGCGCGTGGATCTCGATGAACTCGCCGTGCTGGAGCCGCTCGATGACGCCGGTCTCCCGGCCGTGCAGCACCTTCTCCTTGTCGCGCCGCTGGAGGCCCAGGCACCACCGCTTGGTGATCACGAAGACGATCACCGGTACGGCGAAGAAGCCCGCGCGCACCGCGTAGGTGATCGCGTTGATCGACAGGTGGAAGTGGGTGGCCAGCAGGTCGTTGCCGCCGCCGGCCAGCAGGATGAGGTAGAGGCTCATCCAGGCCGCGCCGAACGCCGTGCGCACCGGGGCGTTGCGCGGCCGGTCGGCGATGTGGTGCTCGCCGCGGTCGCCGGTGACCCACGCCTCCAGGAACGGCCAGCACCAGATGGCCATCAGCACGCTCGGGAAGATCACCAGCGGGACGAACACCCCGAGGTTGAGGGTGTGCCCGCCCCAGACGCTGATCTCCCAGCCCGGCATCACGCGCACCAGACCCTCGGAGAAGCCCATGTACCAGTCGGGCTGCGCGTCGGTGGACACCTGGTCGGGCCGGTACGGGCCGTACGCCCAGATCGGGTTGACGGTCGCGATCGCGGACATCACCGCGACCACGCCGAAGACCAGGAAGAAGAAGCCGCCGGCCTTGGCCATGTAGACCGGCAGCAGCGGCATGCCGACCACGTTGTCGTTGGTGCGGCCGGGCCCCGCGAACTGGGTGTGCTTGTGGTAGAAGACCAGGATCAGGTGGGCCGCGAGCAGGCCGACCATGATGCCCGGGATCAGCAGGATGTGGACGGTGAACAGCCGCGGCACGATGTCGACGCCCGGGAACTCCCCGCCGAACATGAAGAACTGCAGGTACGTGCCGACGATCGGGACGGCCAGGACGGCGCCCTCCATGAACCGGATGCCGGTGCCGGAGAGCAGGTCGTCGGGCAGCGAGTAGCCCATGAAGCCGTCGAACATGCCGAGGAACAGCAGCAGCGCGCCGAAGACCCAGTTGATCTCGCGCGGCTTGCGGAACGCCCCGGTGAAGAAGACGCGCAGCATGTGCGTCAGCATCGAGGCGACGAAGACGATCGCCGCCCAGTGGTGGATCTGGCGCATCAGCAGGCCGCCGCGCACCTCGAAGCTGATGTCGACCGTCGAGGCGTACGCCTCCGACATCCGGATGCCCTTGAGCGGCACGTAGGAGCCGTCGTAGACGACCTCGCCCATGCTCGGCTTGAAGAACAGGGTCAGCCAGACGCCGGTGAGGATGATGATGACGAACGTGTAGAGCGCGATCTCGCCCAGCATGAAGGACCAGTGGTCCGGAAAGATCTTGCGCAGGTTCGCCTTGGCGAGGGAGTAGACGCCGAGCCGGCCGTCGGTCCAGTCGGCGAGGGCCTCGGCCTTGTTCGCCGGCTTGGCGCGGGTGCTGGTGACCGGTCCCGGCTTCGACTGCTGGTCGGTGCTCACGACTGGCTCCCCGGCGTCCTCGGCGTACAAGCCCGCGTGCCGACGGGGAGGCCCGCCGGCGCGACGGCCGGCCGACGAAGTGTGGTGATCATGGGACCTCTCGATGCGGGACCCGCCGGACGCACCGGCGGGCGGATCGGCCCGATCCGCCGGTCCCGCTGCTCAGAGTGATGAAGCGCTTACTCTGACATGCTGTCCGCAGGGGGCCGACTGTGCACGTCCATCGGCCCGTCCGGCGGCTCGTGTCGGGCCGGACGGGGGTCCCTGACGCCCGATCGGGCGTCCGCCGGACGGCCGTACGGGTGCGGCTGCTGCGGTCGGGTGCCGTTGCGGCGCTCCGGCGCGCGCGGCTCCGAGGGGTCGCACGGGCTCGGGCCTACGCTGCGCCAATGGTGGAACACCCTGAACTCTGCGAGGACGTCACCGAGGCCCTGGCCCGCGCCGGTTTCGACACCGCGCCCGGCGCCTCACCGCTGCGGATCGGCCCGGGCCCCGAGGGGGTGGTGGTCGGGTGGCGGCTCGCCGACGGGCCCGAGGGACCGCCGTCCGGAGCGGCGCGCGCGGCGGTCGTCGAGGCCGCCGCGGCGGTGCTGCGCGAGCGCGGCCATCTCGTCGCCGGGACGGCGGACGGCGGGCTGCTCGTCACCGCCGCCGAGCCCCTGGCGGTGAGCGCGGCCGTGCCGGACGAGCCGGAGGCCCTCCCCGGGCAGTGGTGGGGGTGAGACGCGCGGCACGGTGTTGACCTGCGGTTTTGACCATCGCACGGGCATTCTCATACCGAACTCTTACTCGATCGAGGGGTGCAGTTGACCGGCCCGGCCCTAAGGTTTGCCTAAGCTAATCCGTGACGCCCTGGACCGTTGCCGTCCGGGGCGTTCGGTTGTGCCGCCCCTCCCGCAGCCGGCGTCGGGGGCTTCAGGACCGGTACGACCCGGGGCGGCCCGGGGGAGGAGCCCGCTGCATGTGGGATGAAGCGTTTCCGAGCTTTCTGATCGGGCTTCGGGAGGGCCTGGAAGCCGGACTGATCGTGTCGATCCTCGTCGCCACGCTCGTCCGCTTCGGCCACAGGGCCCGACTGCCCCAGGTGTGGACCGGCGTCGCGGCGGCCGTCGCGCTCAGCCTCAGCTTCGGAGCGGTGCTCACCTTCACCGCGGCCAACCTCTCCGGCCACGCCCAGGAGGCGTTCGGCGGGGTGCTCAGCCTGATCGCGGTCGGCTTCGTCACCGCGATGGTGTTCTGGATGCGCCGTTCGGCGCGCACCCTCTCCGCCGACCTCAAGGAGAAGGTGCAGGCTTCGCTCGCCGTGGGCGCCGGCGCGCTGGTGCTCACCAGCTTCCTCGCCGTCGCCCGCGAGGGGCTGGAGACCTCGCTCTTCCTCTGGACCAACGTGCGCACCGCCGGGGAGTCCACCGGCCCGCTCCTCGGCGCCGCCGTCGGCCTGCTGCTCTCCGCCGGGCTCTGCTGGGGCCTGTACCGGCGGGCGCTGAAGATGAACCTCACCCGGTTCTTCACCATCACCGGCGCCGGGCTGATCGTGGTCGCGGCGGGCGTGCTCGGGTACGGGCTGCGCGACCTCCAGGAGTCCGGGCTGGTCGGCGGCGGCAGCACGTACGCCGTCGACCTGAGCGGGCACCTGGACGCCTCGTCCTGGTACGCGACGCTCGTCCAGGGCACGCTCAACCTGACCGTCACCATGACGGTGCTGCAGGTGCTGGGGTACGTCGCGTACCTGTGCGTCGTGATGACGCTGTTCGTCGAGGGCGTGCGCAAGCCGGCTGTTGCTCCGGCCGCCCCGGCTGCTGCTCCGGCTGCCGCTCCGGCCGAGTCGGAGCCGGAGTCGAAGGCCGAGCCCGCCGAGCCCGTGCGCTCCGGGCGTCCGCGCTGGGTGGTGCCGGCCGCGCTGGTGACCGTCCCCGTGGTGGTGGCCGGAGTGGTGATCGCGGCCAGTGACGGCAAGAGGGACAGCTCCTCCACCGTCTCCGTCTCCGAGGCGGAGTGCGGCCACGGCTTCACCACCCCGCTGCCCGGCCAGCAGGTCTTCCAGATGCACAACACCGGGGACAAGGTCTCCGAGGTGTACCTGGTCAACCCCGGCACCGGCGCCGTCTACGGCGAGATCGAGGGCCTGGCCCCCGGCACCACCCGGGCGCTGACCGCCACCATCGGCTCCGGCGACTACGCCTGGCGCTGCGTGCCCACCGGCGGGAAGTCCGTCACCTCGGCCGCCGTCCACGTCACCGGCGGCGCCCAGGTCAAGGCCGTCAAGCCCGTCGCCGAGGACGACCTCAAGGGCCCGCTCGACACCTACAAGGGCTACGTCAACAAGGGCCTCGCGACCCTGCTGACCGAGACGGGGAAGCTCCAGGCCGACATCCACGCGGGCGACCTCGCCACCGCGAAGGCCGACTGGCTCACCGCCCACCTCCAGTACGCCTCGCTCGGCGCCGCCTACGGCACCTTCGCCGACCTCGACGGCAAGATCAACGGCCGCCCCGACGGCCTCGCCGACAAGGCCCAGGACAAGGACTTCTCCGGATTCCTGCGGCTGGAGTACGGCCTGTGGCACGGCCAGTCCGCCGAGGAGCTGACGGGGGTCGCCGACCAGCTCTCCGGCGACGTCGCCAAGCTCGTGCAGGACTTCCCCGGGCAGCAGTTCGACCCGGGAGACCTGCCGCTGCGCGCCCACGAGATCCTCGAGAACACCCTGCAGTTCGAGCTGACCGGCGACACCGACCAGGGCAGCGGCACCAACCTGGCCACCACGCAGGCCAACCTGGCCGGCACCCAGGAGCTGCTGACCGTCCTGCAGCCGCTGCTCGACGAGCGCGACCCGCAGGTGCTGGTGCGCGTCAACGCCGGGATGAAGCGGGTCGGCGACCTCGTCGCGGCCGCGCACAAGCCCGAGGGCTGGACCCCGCTGGACAAGCTGCCCGCCGACACCCGCCGCCAGATCAACGGCGCCACCGGCCAGCTGCTCGAAGACCTCTCGCCCGTCCCCGCCCTGCTCGAGATCCGGAAGGCCGCCTGATGACCGACCACACCGCAGCCGCCGGAGGCACCTGCCCGTTCGCCCACGCCGCCCCGACGGCGGCAGAGGCCGGACCGGCCCGCCGCGGCTTCATGCGCGCCGCGCTCGGCGCGGGCGCCGGGGCCGCCGTCATCGCCGGCGGCGCCTCCTTCGCCCTCGGTACGGGCACGGCCGCCGCCGGGGACACCAAGCAGGCGTCGAACGGCCTCGTGCCCTTCCACGGCGCCCACCAGGCCGGCGTCACCACCCCGGTCCCGGGTTACGCCGCCTTCGTCTCCTGCCAGGTCATCGCCCAGGACCGCAAGGGCCTCGAGGACCTCCTCAGGACCCTGACCGAGCGCATCCGCTTCCTCACCGCCGGAGGCACCCCGCCCGACCTCGGCGTCGGCGCGCCGCCCGCGGACAGCGGCATCCTCGGCCCGACCGTGACCACGGACAACCTGACCGTCACCGTGGGCGTCGGCGCCTCGCTCTTCGACGACCGCTACGGCCTCGCCAAGGCGAAGCCCGTCAAGCTCGCGCCGATGAAGACCTTCCCCAACGACAACCTCCAGGCCGCCGAACTGCACGGCGACCTCTCGCTGCAGATCTGCGCCGACCGCCAGGACACCGTGCTGCACGCCCTGCGCGACATCACCCGGCACACCCGCGGCGCCCTGCAGATCCTCTGGCGCATCGACGGCTTCCAGAACCAGTCCCGCCCGGACGGCGCCCAGCGCAACCTGCTCGGCTTCAAGGACGGCATCGTCAACCCGGACACCACCTCCTCCAGGGAGATGGACCGGCTGATATGGGTGCAGGACGGCGCGGGCGAGCCCGCCTGGGCCACCGGCGGCAGCTACCAGGTCATCCGGATCATCCGGATGCTGATCGAGTTCTGGGACCGCGTCACCCTCGCCGAGCAGGAGAAGATGTTCGGCCGCCGCCGCGACACCGGCGCGCCGCTGGACGGGCACGCGGAGAACGACACCCCGGACTACGCCAAGGACCCGGACGGCAAGGCGATCCCGCTCAAGGCGCACATCCGCCTCGCCAACCCTCGCACCGCCGATACCGACACCTCGCGCATCCTGCGCCGCGGGTTCAACTACGACCGGGGCGTGGACAAGGCGGGCAACCTCGACATGGGCCTGGTGTTCTGCTGCTACCAGCAGGACGTGGTGCGGCAGTTCGAGGCCACCCAGACCCGGCTGATCGACGAGCCGCTGGTCGACTACATCTCGCCGACCGGCGGCGGGTACTTCTTCGTCCTGCCCGGAGTGAAGGACAACGCCGACTGGCTCGGGCGGGGGCTGCTGGCCGCCGTCTGACGACGGGTCGGTCCGGTTCCGCGGGGACGGGCCCCGGCGATTCGCCGCCGGGGCCCGTCGATCCGGCACGCCCGGAAGGGCAGTGGCGGCCGGCACGTCCTCAGCGTGGGTCCAGGGTGAAGCCGATCACCGCGCCGCCGCCCTCGCGGTTGGCTGCGAACGCGGAGCCGCCGTGGGAGCGGGCGGCCTCGCGGACGATGGCCAGGCCGAGGCCCGAACCGGGCAGGCTGCGGGCGGCGGTGGCGCGGTAGAAGCGGTCGAAGACCCGGTGCAGGTCGGCCGGGTCGATGCCCGGGCCCCGGTCGCGCACCTCGACCCGGGCGTCGCGCACCACCACCTCGATCGGGGCGGTGCCGTCCGGGTCGAACTTGGCGGCGTTCTCCAGGAGGTTGGCCACCGCGCGGGCCAGCGCGTCCGGGCGGGCGGTGACCACGGAGTCGTCCGCGTCCACGGTGATCTCCCGGCCGCTGCGCCGGCGGGCCTGGGCGGCGGCGGTGCGGACGAGTTCGGCCAGCGCCACCCGCGTCGGCTCCTCGTCCGCCTTGCGGTCGGCGGCCAGGGCCACCAGCTCCTCGACGAGCTGGGTCAACTCCCGCGCCTCGTCCGCGAGATCGGCCATCAGCGCGTTGCGTTCGGCCGGCGGCAGCCGGTCCAGGCTGGGCAGGACGGACAAGTTGGTGCGCAGGCTGGTCAGCGGGGTGCGCAGCTCGTGTCCGGCGTCCTGGACGAGCCGGCGCTGATTCTCCTTGGCCGTGGCCAGGCGGACCAGCATCCGGTCGAAGGCCCGGGCGAGCCGGCTCACCTCGTCCGTCCCTCGGGCGGGCACGAACACGTCCAACCGGCCGCTGGCGGCGACGAGTTCGGCCGCGTCGGTGAGCCGGACCAGGCGGCCGGTGATCCGACCGGCGACCAGCCACCCGGCCGCTCCCGCCACCAGGACGACGACGGCCACCACCGCGATCATCTGTCGCCGCAGCTCCGCCAGCAGCTCCTCGATGTCGTCGAGCCGCTGCACGATCTGGACGGCGCCCCGGCCGTTCCCGAGCGAGATCACGCCCACCCGGCAGACGACACCGTTGGGGCTGCGCACCCCCGTCGCCGTGCGGCCGGGATCCTGGGAGCCGGCGAGCTCGCGGTCCTCCGCGGTGGTCGGCAGGTCGAAGTGCGAGGTGCCGGGGAGGACGGCGCCGTGGGAGTCGAGGGCCTGGGCGGTCACCCGGACCGGGTGCAGCAGCTGCTCGCCCAGCCCGGTCGGGCCGTTGAAGTCCCCCGGGAACAGCTTCTGGCTCTGGACCTGGCCGCTCACCGCCCGGACGGCCGAGGTGAAGTCGTCCGTCTCGTCGTCGCGGATCAGCCGCGCGGCGGAGTGGTAGCCGAGGGTGCCGATCAGGACCGCGACCAGGGCGGCCATCGCGGCGAAGACCAGGGCGACGGTCGTGCGCAGTCCCGGCCGCGGCAGGCTCACCAGGCGGCGGCGCGGGCCCGTCACGGCTCGCGCAGCGTGTAGCCGACGCCGCGGACGGTGTGGATCAGCGGGGCCAGGCCGGGCAGGTCCAGCTTGCGGCGCAGGTAGCCGATGAAGACGGCGAGGTTCTTGGAGCCGGGGCCGAAGTCGTAGCCCCAGATGCGCTCGTACAGGGTGGTCTGGTCGAGGACGGCGCCGGCGTTGCGGGCCAGCAGCTCCAGGAGGTCGAACTCGGTGCGGGAGAGCTCCAGTTCGCGCTCGGCCCGCCAGGCGCGCCGGGCGGAGGGCTCCACGCGCAGGTCGGCGACGGTGAGCACCTCCTCGGCGGGGCCGGATCCGGGCCCGGACCCGGGCGCGGGGTCGGGCGGGTTGCGGCGCAGCAGGGCGCGCAGCCGGGCGAAGAGCTCGTCCACGTCGAAGGGTTTGACGAGGTAGTCGTCGGCCCCGGCGTCCAGGCCCGCGATGCGGTCCGGGACTTCGACGCGGGCGGTGAGCATCAGGACGGGGGTGCGGTCGCCGGCGGCGCGCAGGCGGCGGCAGATCTCCAGGCCGTCCGGCGCGGGCATCATCACGTCCAGGATCAGGACGTCGGGGCGATGTTCGGCCAGGAGGGCGAGGGCCTGGACGCCGTCCGGGGCGGTGCGGACCTGGTACCCCTCCAGGGTGAGCGCGCGGGTGAGCGAGTCGCGGATGGCCCGGTCATCCTCGGCGATCAGCACGGTGTGGCTCATGACGAGGGATTCTCCCTGGCGTGGCCACGACGGGTGAGGGCGGGTCGGGGCTTCGGGCTCGGATGCGGCTTTTGGGCGGTGCTTCGGGGGCGTACGGAGTGGTGGCGCGCGCCGGGGGCGTGTGTGGGGGCTGGTGTGGGGGCTCGGGGTGCGCGCCGGCCTGCACTCGGGGTGCGCTCGGGGTGCGTCCGGGTGTTCTCGGGCCTGCTCCCGGGCCTGCGCTCGGGCCCGCGCTCGGGCCTGCGCTCGGGCCCGCGCTCGGGGTGTTGCGGAGTACCTCGAGGGCGTACGGTTGCCTCACGGTGGCGCGCCGCCGCGCGGGCCGCCGGGCACGACGTCGGCACGCCCCCGCCGGAGGCTCTCATGGCGGACCGGATGGCTTTCCTCACCACCCCGCGCAGCGAGCGGGAGCGGCGTGACGCCCGGGAACGGCTGGGGGACCGGCGCGAGGTGTACCGGCCGGGCCCGCCGCTGCCGGTGGTGAGCGCGCAGGCGGCGCGGTGCATGGACTGCGGACTGCCCTTCTGTCACAGCGCCTGCCCGCTGGGGAACCTGGTGCCCGAGTGGAACCGGCTCGCGGCGGAGGGCGACTGGCACGCGGCGGCGGAGCGGCTGCTGGCGACGAACAACTTCCCCGAGTTCACCGGGCGGCTCTGCCCGGCGCCCTGCGAGAGCGCCTGCGTGCTCGCCATCGAGAGCGCGGCGGTGACGATCAAGGCCGTGGCGATCAAGAACGTGGAACTGGCGCTCGCCGACCGGGCGTGGGAGCAGGGCTGGGACCGTCCCCTGCCCGTGGAGCGATGGGCGGGGCGGGGTGACGGGCGGCGGGTCGCGGTGGTCGGCTCGGGCCCGGCGGGGCTCGCCGCCGCCCAGCAGCTGACCAGGGCCGGGCACGCCGTCACGGTGTACGAGCGGGAGGACCGGGCCGGGGGCCTGCTGCGGTACGGCATCCCGCCGTTCCGGCTGGAGAAGGACCGGCTGGACCGTCGCCTGGACCAGCTGCGGGAGGAAGGGACGGTGCTGCGCACCGGGGTGTGGGCGGGGCGGGACGTACCGGGCTCGGAGCTGCGCGCCGGGTACGACGCGGTGGTGGTCGCCGTGGGTGCCACCGCCTGCCGGGAGCTGCCCGTGCCGGGGCGGGACCTTCCCGGGGTGCATCCGGCGATGGAGTACCTGACCTGGGCGAACCGGGTGGCCGAGGGCGACCGCCCGGTCTCGCCCCTGTCCGCCGAGGGGCTGGACGTGGTGATCGTCGGCGGCGGGGACACCGCGGCGGACTGCCTGGGCACGGCGCTGCGCGAGCGCGCGGCCTCCGTCACGCAACTGGACATCAACCCCCGGCCGCCCGGGCGCCGGGCGGCAGGGCAGCCCTGGCCCGTCCATCCCAAGGTCGAGCGGGAGACGACCTCGCACGAGGAGTGCGGGGCCGCGGAGGCCGGTGCCCGGGTGTTCGCGGCGGCCACGGTCGGCTTCGAGCCGGGGCCGGACGGTCGGCTGGGCGCCGTTCGCTTCGCCGAGGCCGACCCGCGGGACCGGGGCCCGAGACCCGGCACCGAGCGGGTGGTGCCGGCGCGGCTGGTGCTGCTCGCGCTGGGATTCACCGGGCCCGAGCCGGACGCGCTGTTCGCCCAACTCGGCCTCGCCACCGGGCCGGACGGCGCCCTGCAGCGGGACGAGGGCTTCGCCGCCGGTCCGGCCGGGGTGTTCGTGGCCGGAGACGCCGGGCGCGGGCAGTCGCTGATCGTCTGGGCGATCGCGGAGGGCCGGGCGGTGGCCGCGGCGGTGGACCGCTATCTGCGCGGGTGGACCGAGCTGCCCGCGCCGATCGGGGCGTCGGCGCGGGCGCTCGGTCTGTGAACCCTTGCAGGTGTGATCAGCCGCGGCTGTGATCAGGTGCAGCTGTGATCAGGCGCGGCTGTGATCGCGCGCCAGTTGTGATGAGCCGCAGTGGTGATCGGGCGCCGTTGAGGGCGGGCGCTGGGGTGATCAGCCGAGGCCGAGGACGGACAGCGCGGTGGTCCAGTCGGTGGCGATGGCCTGCTGGGCGGGCACCAGGTCCACCTGGTGGTTGCAGACGGCCTTGTAGAGCTTGTACTCCACGGTGTCCTTGTCGGCGGCGGTGTTGCCGTTCGAGCCCGTGGCGTAGCGGGGCTGGGGCCACAGGTTGCGGGGGTCGGTCGGGTGGCCGCCGAGGGACAGCGGGATGTGGTGGTCCTCCTCGTAGTCCGCCGTGTTGGTGTCGTCGTAGCCGTACTGGGCGATCTGCTGGATCTTGAGGCGGTTGGTGTAGCTGGTGGACGGGCGGATCGAGGTGCTGTAGCCCCCGACGCAGATGGTGGAGTCGATGGTGTCCTGGCTGACGTCCGGGTTGGTGGCGCCGGGGGTGCAGGCCGGGTCGGGCAGCGGGAGGTACGCCTGGGAGCAGCTCGCGGCGAGGGTGGAGCCGGCGGTGTGGGCGGCCGGGGCGGCGTGGGCGGCGGCGCCGGTGGTGAGGGCGGCGCCCGTCAGGGCGGCGGTGGCGAGGACGGTGGCCAGACGGTGGGGGCGAGGCATGGGGGCTCCTGGAGTGGGCCGGGCTCGGGCGGCCGGGCGATGTGTCCATGGCATCATTGGATCGTCTATGCGGGTAGACCTCGTGTGGTGAACGATTGACGAAGCATCAGTCGGCAATCCGTGGGCAAGTCTTCGCTTGACGCGGCCACGTCGATTTGGTTCACGGGGCGGCTTGCCGAGGTGGGCGGTGGGCGGATGGCTCGTATGCGTATGGGATTTGGGTGTCCGGCGCTGCGGTTGAGCCGACGTCAGTGTGCGGGCTCCGCGGGCTCTGCGGGCTCCGGCTCCTGGCCGTGCGCGTCCTGGCCGTGTGTGTCCTGCCCGTGCGCGCGCTGGTCGTGTGCGCGGTGCCCGCGTGCGCGCTGGTCGTAGCGCCACAGGGCGGGGAACGCGGCCGACAGGACGGCGGCGCCGCCGAGGCAGAGCAGGCCCCCGGTGCGGAGCGAGGCGAGGATGCCCTGCCGGGCGGCCAGGCCCCCGGCCCGCAGGTCGCCGAGGGCGGGTCCGGCGGAGCCGATCAGCATCTCCAACCCGGCGGCGCGGCCGCGGAGTTCGTCCGGGATGGACTGGTTCCAGATGGCGCCGCGGAAGGTGTCGCCGATCCAGTGGGCGGCGCCCGCGAGGGCCAGGCAGAGCAGGACGGTCCAGACGTTCGGGGCGAGAGCGGCCGCGGCGGTGGCCGCTCCGACCAGGGCGACGGACAGCAGCACCAGGCGGCCGTGCCGGTGGACGCGTTCCGTCCAGCCGCCGGTCGCGGCCGCGAGCAGGCTGCCGACCGCCGCCGCCGAGTAGAGCAGGCCGAGCGCCCACACCGCGTCCAACTCCTCGGCGAGGAAGGGGAACAGGGCGGTGGGCAGGGCGAAGGCGGTGGCCGCGAAGTCGGCCAGGTAGGTGCCCATCAGGTCGGGCCGACGGGCGGCGTAGCGGGCGCCCTCGAGGAACTCGCCGAGCTGCGGCGCCTCGGCGTCGCGCTCGGAGGGCACCGGGCGGACGCGGGCGAGCAGGGCGATCGAGACCAGGAAGGTCACGAGGTCGACCAGGTAGGCCCATGGGACGCCCGCGCCCGCGATCAGCAGCCCGGCGGCGGCCGGGGCCGCCACGGTGGCGATGCTCCCGCGCAGAGACAGCAGCGCCCCCGCCGCCACCAGCTGGTCGTGCGGCACCAGGCGGGGGATCATCGCATCGAGCGAGGGCTGCTGGATGCCCTGGAGGGCGGCCGCCACCCCAGCGGCGACGTACAGCGGCCAGACGGCGGGGGTGCCCAGCAGGGCGTTGGCCAGCAGCAGCGCGCTCAGCCCGGCGAGCGCGATCTCGGTGACCAGGGCGACGGTGCGCCGGTCGGCACGATCGGCGAGCACGCCGCCGTACAGGCCGAACAGGATCACGGGCACGAGTTCGACCGCGCCGACGGCGCCCACGGCGAGCGGCGAGCCGGTGAGGTGGGCGATCTGCAGGGGGATCGCGGTCATGGTGAAGATCGAGCCGAGCATGGTGACCGTGCCGGAGGTCCAGGTCAGTCGGAAGTCCCGGGAGCCGCGCCAGGGGGCGGTGTTCGGCAGCAGTCCGGACAGGCCGGACGACAGGGCGGACAGGAGTGAGGAGAGACGTGGGGACGGACGTGAGGACATGCGGGAGTCGATCCCTTCGGTGCCGTTGGCGTGGGCGCGACGGCGGTCCTTATCGCTGATAAATTCCAGCTCGGGAACTTATCGGCGATAAGGTGAGGGGGCAAGTCGATTTCTTCTGCTCCTCCGCAGGGGTTCGGCCTCGGTCTCGTAGGCGGGAAGGAGTGGTCGCGGATGGTGCTGCAACGCGACGAGGTGGTGCGCACCGCGCTGCGCGTGCTCAACGAGGAGGGCATCGACGGGCTCACCACCCGGCGGCTCGCCCGCGAGCTCGGCGTCCAGTCCCCGGCGCTGTACTGGCACTTCAAGAACAAGCGGGAACTGCTCGACCTCATGGCGGAGGCCATGCTCGCCGAGGCGCTGCCGCCCGACCGCACCCCCGAACCGGACCGCTGGCCGGAGTGGATCGCCGCCGACGCCCGCGCCAAGCGCAACGGGCTGCTCGCCTACCGCGACGGCGCCCGGGTGCACGCCGGCACCCTGCCCACGGCCGACGAACTGCCCGCCGTCGAGGCCCAGCTGAGCGCCCTGTGCCAAGCCGGACTGCGGCCCCGGACGGCGCTGCGGCTGCTGCTCACCGTCGACCGGTACATCATGGGCTGGGTCGCCGAGGAACAGGCGTGGCTCCAGAACGCGGCCGAACGCGAGCCCTTCCCCGACGAGGCGTTGGAGGGACTGCCGCTGCTGAGCGAGGCCGTGGACGTGCTGCGGATGACCGACCACGACGCGGACTTCGAGTACGGGCTGCGGGTGCTGATCGAGGGCTTCCGGTTCGAGATCGCGCGTGAGGGCGCGGGCTCGGGCGGGAACGCGGGCGGGAACGCGGGTGTGGGCGGGGAGGGTGATTCGGGGGTGCGCTAGCGTGAGGCGGGTGACCACTCTCGAAGCCCGCCGTACGGCCCTCGTCCTGATCGACCTGATGGACCGGATCATCGCCAACCAGCTGGCGCCGCGCCCCGGTTCGGAGGTGCTGGCCGCCTCCCTCGGCCTCGCTCGCGCCTTCCGGGAGGCCGGCGGGCTGGTCGTCGCGGTGCGGGTCGAGCGGCCGAACGTCGCCGAACAGCCGCCCGGCAGCGACCTGGCGGCGGAGGTCGCCGCGGTGGCCGACGAGGTGGTCGTGAAGCGCACCATCGGCGGCTTCCACGGCACCGGGCTGCACGAACTGCTGACGGCACGGGAGGTGGACACCCTGGTGTTCGCCGGGATCGCGACCAACCTGGGCGTGGAATCCACCGCGCGGGTGGCCAGCGACCACGGCTACGAGGTGGTGTTCGTCGAGGACGCGATGGCGGCGCTCACGGCGGAGGAGCACCGGGCCTCGGTGGAGCTGGACTTCCCGCGCCTCGGCGAGGTCGTGGCGGCGGAGGAACTGCGGTTGGGGTGAGGCGGGGCAGCGGGGGGTGGGGCGGCCCGGAGATCGACCATCAGATTTCCGTACGTCCGGCCCAGGCGGATCATCACGGCGGTCGACAGCAGGTTGAGCACCAGCTTCTGCGCCGTGCCCGCCTTGAGACGGCTCGACCCGGCCAGCACCTCCGAGCCCACCACCACCTCGACGGCCAGCTCGGAAGCCTGCGCCAGGACCGAGCCACGGGTGCAGGCAAGAGCCACCGTCAGCGCACCCGCCGCGCGGGCGGCCCGCACGGCGGCCACCGCGTAGGGCGTCCACCCCGAGGCCGACACAGCCACCACCGTGTCGGCCGGGGTCGGGCGGAGAGCGGCGAGGTCGGCCTCTGCGAGGTCCGGGCGGTCCTCGGCACCCTCGGCCGCGGTGGTCAGGGCCGACGGCCCACCCGCGATCAGACCGACCACGAGCCCCGGATCGGTGCCGAACGTAGGCGGGCACTCAGAGGCATCCAGCACCCCCAGCCGCCCCGCCGTTCCCGCACCCACGTAGATCAGCCGCCCACCGGCCGCCATCCGAGCCGCAGCCGCATCGACCACGACGGCGATCCCCTCCAACTCGGCGCCCACGGCCAGTGGGACGGTGCGGTCCTCCGCGTTCATCAGCCGAAGCAGATCGAGCGTGGCCAACTCGTCGATGCCCACCCAGGCAGGGTGGACGGCCTCGGTGGCCGGAAGCGGCTCGGGGTTCTCCATGCCGTCACCGTCCCCGGACACGACGCGTCCGAACCAGCCCGAGGGTGGAGAGACGGGCGGCCGGGCTGGCGAAGGCGAGGGCGAGGGCGAACGGTTCGGGTTCCAGGCGGGGCCGAGGGAGGCGGCTCCCGCCCGGGCCGACCGGGGAGCGGGGTGTCAGGCCATCCAGAAGAAGACGGCCGTCATTCGGCGTTCCGGCAGCTCGACGCCGTAGTAACTCGTCGCGCTGTGGATGAGGTTGGCGTGGTAGAGCAGCAGTTGGTTGTACCGGTTGGGGACGCGGACGTCCTCGACGAAGTGGTCTGCGGGTACGCGCCGGGTGCCCAGCGCCTCGACCAGGTTGTTGTGCGGTGCGTCGACCAGGTTGCCCCCGAGGCGGCCGCCGGGGAACTGCTGGCGGTAGAAGCTGGTGCCGGCGTCCTTGGGGGCGCCCGGGCTGAGGTAGAGCACGGCGGCGTAGCGGCAGAGTGCGCGGGAGTCGGTGTGCGGACGGGACTCCGACTCTCCCGCGCCCACGAGTTGGATGCAGTTGTGGTTGAGCGTGCCGCCGCCCGGGGTGCTCTGGACCCAGAGGCGGGAGGCGCCGGTGGCCTTGCGGACCAGCGCCTCGACCCGGGTCAGCTCCTCGGGTTCCAGGCCGGGCATGGTGCGCAGGCCCGGCCACGTCTCGGGACGGTACGGGTAGCCCTCGGTCCAGTCCCCTCGCGCCAGGCAGCGTTCACGGACGGCGTCGGGGTCGGCCAGGACGTTGTCGAGGACCCAGTAGTCCCGGCCGCGGGTGGGCTTGCGGTAGGGCAGGACCGGCAGGGTGGCGGGACGCAGGGGCTGTGGGGGCATGGGCCGACGATAGGTCTGGTGTGCTTATAGCTTCTGCCGTGAACAGGTCAACCTTTCGTCAAGGCGGGCTATTGGGGGCCCGAGTGGTTGGTGGGGTCAGTCCGTGGGGCGGACGGCGAAGCCTCCGAGGGCACCCTCCAGTCGGTCGAAGGCCAGGACGGCTGACGGGCGCACCGCCGCGGTGATGGCGGGGTGCTCCTCCCCGGCCAGGATGCGGCGGAACACCTCGGTGAACACCGACCGGTCGACGGCGGCGAGCAGGGCAGCGGCGACCCGGCTCTCGAAGTCGACGTGGGGTGTGTCCGTGTGGGGTGTGTCGGTGTGGTTGGCGGTGGGTGTCGGGTGGGCGGCCTCCGCGAGCGCCTCGGCGAGGGCCGTCTCGCCCTGCTCGTGCAGCTCGCGGAGTCGGGCGAGGAGGGCGGGGCTGTCGGCGATCGTGCGGGCGAACGCCTGGTCGGCGAAGCCGAGTCGGGGGTCGTGTCGGTCGAGTGCGGAGAGGCAGTCGCGGCGCAGCGCGGCGAGCGCGGATTCGCCGGGCGTGCGGGCGGCCACCGCTCGTGCGGGTCGGCCGACGAGTTCCTCGTGAAGGTCCAGCAGCAGGTCCTCCTTGCGCGGGAAGTGGTTGGTGACGGTCATCTTGGCGACGCCGGCGGCGGTGGCGACCTCGGCGATGGTCGTCCGGTCGAAGCCCTGGTCGATGAAGAGCCTGGTTGCGACGTGCGAGATCGCCTCGCGGGTGCGGCGCTTGTTGAGCTCGCGGAGGTTGGGGGCGGCCGCGGTTCCGGGGGCGGATTCGGGGGCGGATTCGGGGCTGGGCTTCGTCATGGCGCGACCATAGCGCACTTCTCTGGGTCGAGCACACTATTTATGCTCGACCTAATTAATTGTCTTGACCTAATGACTGGGACCGTCCTAAGTTCTCCTCGGGTGGCCACCGTGGCCGCCGACCGAACCTCCTGGGAGGCCCCGATGTTGATCCAGCACCAGACCCGACTGCGCCTGCTCGCCGTGCACGCCCACCCCGACGACGAGTCCAGCAAGGGCGCGGCCACCCTGGCCCGCTATGCGGCCGAGGGGGTGGACGTCCTGGTCGCCACCTGCACGGGAGGCGAGCGCGGATCGGTGCTCAACCCGGCCATGGACACGCCCGAGGTCAGAGCGGATCTCGCCCGGATCCGGCGCCGGGAGATGGCCTCGGCCCGGGAGATCCTCGGCGTGCGACAGCGGTTCCTCGGCTTCGTCGACTCCGGGATGCCCGGCCCGGGCGAGCCCCTGCCCGAAGGCTGCTTCGCGGCCCAACCGGTGGAGGTCGCGGCCGGTCCACTGGTCGCGCTGATCCGGGAGTTCCGCCCGCAGGTGGTGATCACGTACGACGAGACGGGCGGCTATCCGCACCCCGACCACGTGATGACGCACCGGGTGACGCTCGAGGCCGTCGAGGCGGCGGCCGACGCCGCCCGGTACCGGGCGGCGGGGGAGCCCTGGCAGGTGGCGAAGCTGTACTACCACCTGGCTCTCTCGCGGGCCTGGTTCCAGACCCTGCACGACGCCATGACGGCCAGGGGCACGCCCTCGCCCATGGGCGAGCTGCTCGCCGGCTGGCCCGATACCCCGCCCGCCCTCGCCACCACCACGCGGATCGCCTGCGCCGAGCAGTTCGCCGTACGGGACGCGGCACTGCTGGCCCACGCCACCCAGGTGCAGGCGGGCGTCGCTTTCATGGCCCACCCCCGGGACCTCGAACGCGAGGTCTGGCCGACGGAGGACTACCACCTGGCCCGGAGCCTGGTGGCGGCGCCGGGCACTGGGGGCGGGCGGGTCGAGACGGACCTGTTCGAGGGGCTGCGCCCGGAGGGCACGGGCGAGAACAGTAAGGAGGGGAGTGGATGAACCGCCGTTCGATCGTCCCCCGGTCAGCACTGACCGTCGGCGAGGACGTAGTAACCCGGGCCGGTCTGCTTCAGGGTGTGGGTGACGAACACGTTCCACAGGCCCATGCTCTGGCCCGAGCCGAGTGCGTACGTCAGGCCCGAGCGCTGAGTGGCCCGGCCCGCCTGGACATGGCCGTAGTTGCTGTCGGTGAAGCACTGCGGCGCGCTGCCGCCGGTGGCGACCGTCACGGCCGGCGAGCGGGCGCCGGTGACTCCTGCCGAGTCCACGGCGGCCACGGCGTAGCCGTAGGCGGTGGCGGGGGAGAGGCCCGTGTCGGTGTAGGACGTGGCGGTGCTGCTGCCGATCGGGGAGCCGTCCCGGTAGACCTGGTAGGAGGAGGCTCCGCTGACGGCCTGCCAGCTGAGGGCGGCCGAGTCCTGTCCGACCGGGGTCGCGGTCAGCCCGGTCGGTGCCGGGAGGCCGGGGGTGCCAGGGCCGGCGCCGTCCAGTCCCCAGAAGAGCGAGGTGTAGTAGCTGGAGCAGATCGTGTCGAGGTAATAGGTGCCGGTCGCCCCGCACCGGTCGAGGCCCGTGCCGGGGTGGACGGCGAGTCCGTGGGCCATCCCGGGGATGGTGAACAGCGCCACGCCCGGCCGTCCGTTCGAGGCTGCGTAGTCCTCCTCCGTGGTGCCGCCCGGCAGGCTGTGGGTGCCGCTCGCCTGTTGGCCGAAGCCCTGGGCGTTCGTCCACTGATCGCGAAGCTCGGTCGCGTTCACCGGCTTCACCACGGTGTCGGCACTGCCTTGCCAGATCGCCACCCGGGGCCACGGCCCGGTGTAACCCGGGTACGCGGCCCGGACCTTGTCGCCCCACTGGGCGGGCGAGAAGCCTTGGTCGGAGTTCTGGCAGCTGCTCGCCGCCGCCTGGGTGGAGGCGCAGCGGGCGGGCAGGCCGGAGTCGATCGCCCCGCCGGCGAACACGTCGGGGTAATCGGCCAGCAGGTCGGCGGCCATCCCGCCGCCGGCCGAGAGGCCCGTGACGAACACCCGGTGGGCGTCCGAGCCGTACAGGGCTTCGGCCTTGGCGACCATCTCGGCCACCGACTCGGCCTCGCCGACGCCCCGGGCGTCCTTGGTCGTGTCGAACCAGCTGAAGCAGGAGAGGGGGTTGTTGGTGCTGTCGGTCTGCGGGAACACCACCGCGAAGCCGTAGCGGTCGGCGAAGGTGGTCCAGCCCGAGTTGCGGTAGTAGTCGGTGGCGCTCTGCGTGCAGCCGTGCAGGGCGACGACGAGGGGAGTGCCGGTGGGCAGGGCGGCGGGCGTGTAGGTGTACATCGCCAGATGGCCCGGATTGGCGCCGAATCCGGTCACCTGCTGGAAGGCGTCGGTGGCGTCGGTGGCTTCGGAGTTGGTGGCGTTGGCGGTGGTGGCGGTCGAGGGTTCGGCGGTGGTTGCGGAGGTCGGCGCGGGTGTGGCTGCGCCGATGGTGAGGGCGACGGCGGTCAGCAACGCGGCGGTGGCGGGGCGCAGCCGGGGCAGGGTGGAACACAGGGACATGGGGGCTCCTGGGTGGGGTCGGCGTGGGGGCCGATCCCTTGCAGGGTGGCGCGGGCCGCGGCCGGGAGCCATGTGACGGTGAGCCGGGGTCCTCCGCCCCGGAATGGTGCGGGCCGACATGGTCCGGTTTCGCGGTGCTTGGCCACTCGCCCTCCCGCAGGGGGCACTTGAGAGCGGCGGACGGTCAGGGCAGGTTGATCCCATGACGAACCATGAGATCGGTGACGACGGGCAGGGCACTGCGGAGGGCGGGGAGCCGCGCTCCCGGACGCACACCTGGACGGTGGGCCCGCCGCTGGCGGAGTACACCCATCTGACTGGAGAGGAGATTCTGCTGGAGATGATCGCCGGGCGGATTCAGGAGCCCGCGATCTGCAGCACGATGGACTTCCACGTGACCGAGGTGAAGCCGGGCATCGCGGTGTTCGAGGGCGAGCCGGGTGAGCACCTGTACAACCCGATGAACACCGTGC
Source organism: Streptomyces sp. NRRL WC-3742 (assembly GCF_000720635.1). Lineage (GTDB taxonomy): Bacteria > Actinomycetota > Actinomycetes > Streptomycetales > Streptomycetaceae > Kitasatospora. Next base: position 32,094 of record NZ_JOCF01000042.1, read on the forward strand.
ACGGCGGCTACCTGGCCACCCTGCTGGACTCGGCGCTCGGCTGCGCGGTGCTGAGCCGGCTTCCGGCGGGGGTCGGTTACACCACCACACAGCTCAACGTCCATATGCTGCGCCCGTTGTTCGCGGATTCGGGGCTGCTGCGGTGCGAGGGCGAGGTACTGCACCTGGGGCGGACGATGGCGACGGCGGAGGCCCGGGTGGTGGGTGTGGAGAACGGCAAGCTCTACGCCCACGGCACCACGACCTGCGCGATCCTGGCCCCGCGTCCGGCGGCCTGAGAGGGCGCCGGCTGTCGGGCCGGTTGTGAGGCCGGTTGTCGGGCCTGGTTGTCGGGCCGGACGCCCCGGCCCGTCAACCGGGCCCGAACGGCGCGGGTGGTGCCGTCGGTGCCGGTCAGAGGATGGCGAGGAGACCACAGAGAGCGAGGAGGCCGCAGATTCCGAAGTTGATCAACTTGTGCGAGAGGAAGACGGCAGCGAACTCGCGGATCGTCGCGCTGGGCCAGTAGTAGGCGGCGGTCGGGGAGCCGAAGACGTGGCCGTTGACCCCGGTCTTGCGGGCGAGGAGGGCCGCACGGAAGGCGTGGAAGTTGTTGGTGACCACCACGCAGCGGTAGTCGGGCTTGGCCTGCTCCATCAGGGCCCTGCTGAACAGCAGGTTCTCCTCGGTGGTGCGCGAGCGGTCCTCCCGTACGACGTGCTCGGCCGGGAAGCCTCGCTCGGTCAGGTAGTTCGCCATCGCGTGGGACTCCGGCAGCTTCTCGTCCGGGCCCTGGCCGCCCGAGGTGATCAGCACCGGCGGGTTGCCGCGGGCGGCCTGCTGCTCGTACACCTCCCGGCCCCGGTCGATCCGGCTGGCGAGCAGCGGCGGGACGCGCTCACCGCCGATCAGTCCGGAGCCGAGGACGACCACGAAGTCCACGTCCCGGCGCGGCCGGTGGCGGCCGTACAGGAAGGCGTAGCCGACGAAGCAGACGAACAGGAAGGAGATGTAGCCGACGACCAGGAGCGCGGTTCCGGCGAGGATGGCGAGGCGGGGCGAGCGGGTGGCGATGGCGGCGGCCATCAGGGCGAGCAGGGCGACGATGCCGAGCCCCGCGAGCAGTGACAGCAGGTTGGCGGGTCGGCGGCCCTCCTTGCGGATCATGGTGAGGCCGTTGGCGATCAGGAACCAGACCAGGGCGACCGTGCCGATGGCCGGGAGAAGCACGATCGCGACCGCCGCCAACTCCACGACCAGGGTGGGCGCGTGGCGCAGCTCGGCGAGCAGGGCGAGCGAGAGGAGGGAGACGGCGATGCCGAGCAGGACGGCGTTGCTGAACCGGCGGCGGTCTCGCAGGACCCCGATGCCGAACAACAGGAAGAAGAAGGCGGCAGGGAGGTAGGCGATCATGACTCGTATCGTAGGCGCAGCACGGTGGGTCCGAGTCGGGGTCACAGGCCAGGGGTCGTAAGTCGGGTGTCAGAGCCCGATGTTGAGGCCGAAGGCGGCGTCCAAGGAGGCGTAGCCGACGCAGAGGAGCAGCCAGCCGCCGAGTACGGAGGTGGCGGTGGCGGTGAACCGCCCGGCACGGCTGCGCCGTGCGCCCGGCACGGCTGCGCCGTGCGCCCGGCACGGCTGCGCCGTTCCCTGGGCCGGCGCAGCTGCCGGATGCCGTGGACGAGGGCGAGCAGGCCGAGCGCGGCCACTCCGTAGGCGCCGACGGCGCTGGCGCGGTGGAGGAGCTTGACGCCGTAGAAGGCCGCGGCGAGCGCGGCCGTGGTGAGCGCCATCGCGAGGGCGCCGCCGACGAGCTCGAGGAGCAGTTCGCCGAGGCAGCCGCCGGCCTTCCGGGCGACGAAGGTGATAGGGCCGACCTGCCCGCCGGGGACGGGGGTCGGGTCGCCCGGCTGATGGCCGGTCGGCTCGCCTTCGCCCGCCCCGGAGTGACCGGCACCTGAGGGACCGACACCTGAGAGACCGACATCGGGGTCGGCCGTGCCCGCCTGAGCGTCGCTCATGCCCCCGCCATTCTTTGCCTGCCCTTGACCTTCGGGTCATGGTAGCAGTGCTCTGGGGGCATTACCGCAGGTCGGGCCTGGTGGTCAGCGGCGTTCCGGCGGGAGGAGTGCGGGCGAGAGCCCGTCGAGGACGCGTTGGACGCAGAACTCGAAGCGGACGTCGGCAGTGTCGGAGCGGAGAACCCGGTGGAGCGGAGCCGGTCGAGCTTGTCCTCCATCAGGTCGAACATGCACGGGCCCGGGACGAGCCGACCGGAGATGACCTTGGCGGCGTCGCGGTTGTCGAGGAGCAGCCGGCGGTAGCGGTGGCAGCACTCGGCGAGTTGTTCGCGCCAGCCGCCCTCGCGGGGCGGGGGGCGGCCTTGGCCAGGACGGCGTCGTTGAGGAGGTCGAGCAGCTCCTCCTTGTTGCGGACGTGCCAGTACGGCGAGGCAGCCTTGACGCCCACCTCGGCGGCGATCTTGCGCATCGACCGTCCGGTGAGGCCGCCCCGCTCGAGCACGCGCAGCGCTGCCTGGGCGAGGGCGTCCCTGGTCAGGGCGGGTGTCGCGTGGTCATTCTCCGGCATGGCTGTTCGGACGCCTCCAGTGGTCGAGCGGATCGGTGCGGTGGCGCCGATCGTGCGGTGCGGCGCATCAACAGGGCCACGGCGGCTTCGCGGGTGAATCCGCAGGTAGGGAATTCGACCTGGTCGTGGCGCGGATGGTCCAGGGCGTCGGGGCCGCGCTGCTGACGCCCGCGAGCCTCAGTCTGCTCGGCCACGTCTTCACCGACGAGGCCGAACGGGCCAAGGCCATCGGCCTCTGGTCCGGGGTCTCCGCGCTCGGTGTCTCGGTCGGCCCGGTGATCGGCGGCCCGACGGTCGACCACCTCGGCTGGTCCAGCGTGTTCTGGATCAACGCGCCGATCGGCGTGGCCGGGGTGGTGCTCGCGGCCAAGGTCCTCCCCGAGATCCCGTCGCGCGCCCGGAAGATCGACTACGGCGGCTTCGTACTGTCCTCGGCTGGGCTGGGCCTGCTGGTCTACGCCCTGATCGAGGGCACCTCGCGCGGCTGGACCAGTGCCGTGGTGCTCGGCTGCGGCGCCGCCGGGGTTGTCCTGCTGGTCGCCTTCCTGGTGCTCGAACTGCGGTTGGCCGAACCGATGCTGGAGCTCGGGTGGTTCCGTGACGGCGGGCTCAGCGGGGCGCTGCTGGGCGCCTTCATGGTCAGCCGGATGACGGAGGAACTGACCTCCTCGCTGCACCGGCTGGGCGGCCCGCCGGAGGCCCTCGGCCCGATCGCGAACGCCCCACCGGCGGGGCCCACGGGGCAGGAGCCGCCACCGTGGCCCTGCCCTGCCCTGCCCTGCCCTGCCTGGCCCGGCCCGGTGCGGCAGGCGGTGGACGGGGCCTTCGTCGACGGCATCCATCTCGCCCTGCGCAGCGGCTCGGTGGCGCTGGCCGTCACCGCCGCCCTGGTCGCCGTCCTCCTCGGCCGGGCCACCCGCCCCCAGCCCAGCTCGCAGGAGTCCCGAACGGGGTCGGGCGGCGGCCACGCCTCGCCGCCCGACCCGGCGATCCGGCGACCCGGCGATCCGGCGACCCGGCGATCCGGCGATCCGGTGATCCGGTGATCCGGCGCGCACCTCAGTGGAAGCCGACCACCGACGCCTGGGCCGCGCGGGCGAGTTGGCGGCGGGCGCCCGCCCGGGTGGGCTGCGGTCCGGGTGGGGGAATGGGCGGACGGAAGGTCACCTCGGCGACGAGCCCGCGGACGGCGACCACCCGGGCGAGGGAGGTGAGCAGCCCGTCGTCCCCGATGAAGGCCGCGGCGTTGGTGGGCGTGCCGTCCTCCAGTCGGTAACGGATCGTCACCGGCTGGACGACGGCGCCCGCGTCCACCGCAGCCTGGAACAGCGCCGGGCGGAAGCGTCCGCTCTCCCGGCCGCACCAGGTCGACCCCTCGGGGAAGACGATCAGCGGACGCCCGGAGCGCAGCACCGCGGCCACCGCCGCCACGGTGTCGGGCAGGGTCCGCAGCCGGTCCCGGTCGAGGAAGACGGTGCCGCCCCAGGCGACCAGGTGCCCCAGCACCGGCCACCTGCGGACCTCGGTCTTGGCGAGGGAGCGCCCCGGCCGCCCGACCGCGAGCAGCGGGATGTCCAGCCAGGACACGTGGTTGGCGACCACCAGGGCCCCGCCGCTGCCGCCCGCCCCGCTGAGCCGCACCGTGACCCCGAGGCTGCGCAGCAGCACGCGCGCCCAGAGCCGGGTGAGCGGCGTCCGGGCCGCGTACGGCAGCAGCTTCACCGGCACGCTCAGCGCGACGCCCGTCAGGACGACCGCCACGCAGGAGGCCAGCCGCAGGACCCGCAGGGGGTGCGGTACCGCCGGAGCCTGCTCGCCGAGGCAGGTCTCCGGACGGCAGGGCGCGGTCGGCAGCCAGACGCTCACGGGACCGAGGGGGCCGAGGGAGCGGAGGAGCCGGACGTGCCGGAGGGCTGCGCCTGGGCCGCACCGGACAGGAAGTGCCGCAGGTAGCGCGGGTCGGTGCGCTTCAGCGACAGCAGCACGTACAGGTCGGCGCAGCCGAAGTCCGGGTCGTACGCGGGCTCGCCGCAGACCCAGGCCCCGAGCCGCAGGTAGCCGCGCAGCAGGGCGGGCAGCGCGCCGCGCTCGGCGCGCGGCACCCCGGTGGCGTCCCAGCGGCGGTGCGGGGTGACGCGGTACTCGTCGGGGGCGAGGTACTTGGCGCTGACGGTGTCCCAGACGCGGGCCGCCTCGGCGCCGCCGTCCGCGAGGTCGATCGAGCAGCAGCCGCCGACCCAGGTGTTGCCGGTGTCGACCAGGTAGCGGGCGATGCCGCCCCACATCAGGTTGATGACGGCGCCGTTGCCCCGGTGGTCGGGGTGGATGCAGGAGCGGCCGACCTCGACCAGGTCCGGGCGGATCGGGGCGAGGGCGGAGAGGTCGAACTCCCCGTCCGAGTAGAGCCGTCCGGCCCGCCGCGCGGCCTCCGGGCGCAGCAGCCGGTAGGTGCCGACCACCTCGCCGGTCTCCTGCTCGCGGACCAGCAGGTGGTCGCAGAACTCGTCGAAGGGGTCGATGTCGAGCCCGGAGAGCGGGCTGTTCAGGACGGCGCCGAGCTCGGCGGCGAAGACGCGGTGGCGCAGCCGCTGGGCGGCGCGGACGTCGTCCTCGTCGCGGGCGAGGGAGACGGTGTAGCCGGTCGGGGCGGGCTGGTGGCGCTGGGCCGGCACGGCCGGGACCGCCGGGGTCTCGTGGGTGGGGGCGACTGCGGTCGGAGCGTACGTGGGGACGGTGGTCATGGCGGACCCTCCAGGGCAGCACGATCGGCGGTGCCGTGGTCTCCCCAGGCACCGTCCCGGCTCGCAGGTGTCGGGCATGGTCGCGAACCGGTCCCCGTATGAATGTCCGAGCCGGTTGGCATCCACGTTGCGGCGCGGAGGAGCGCAGATGTGCAACTGCTGAATGGGACCACCCGTGGCCCGTACGCCATCTCCCGGGCACCGGACGGCCGTTCGGCATGGGTGGACAACGGGGGCGCGCACCTGTCATGCACGCCCCCGCACTCCTCCAGCCGCCCCCCCGACCGCTCTCCGGGGGCCACCGGTCGCCCCCCGGCGGCCCTCCGAGGGAGGCTCAGCCCGCGTGCCACCCCCGCGGGTCGATCCCGCCCGGCACCACCGCGGCCGGCCCGTACGGCTCACGGGTGAAGACGAACGAGCCGACGTCCAGGTGGCTGACCGCTCCGTCCGCGCCCCGGACGACCCTCAGCGTCTCGCCCGCGTAGTACCCCTCCAGCCCGAGCCAGGTGCCGTCGGCCTGCGGCTCGAACCGCGACTCCCGCCGCCCGCCCCCGAGCGGGCCGAGCTCCAGGAGGCGTCCGGCCCGCAGTCGCAGGGCCTGCGGTGCGGCGCCCCAGTACCAGGGCCCCGTGAGCGCCAGCAGCTCGTCGTCCGCGTCCGCCGTCTCGAGCGGGCGCCAGGGCTCGGGCAGCGGGGGCTCGTGCGTGGCGACGAGGCCGATCAGCTCGGCCGCCACCCGCGGGGTGTCGCCGGTGGTGGCGTTGGACAGGGCGTAGGCGGCCAGACCGTCCGCCTCGCTGATCCACAGGCCCGCCGTGAAGCCGGGCATCGAGCCGGAGTGCCCGTACAGCGTCCGGCCCTGGTGGCGGATCAGCGCCAGGCCCAGTCCGTACGCGGAGGCCCACTCCTCGTCCCCGGGGGCGACGCCTCGGCGGCGCATCTCGGCGAGAGTGGCGGAGGACAGCACCTTCTCGTCACCGGCGGTGAGGAAGGCCGCCCAGCGGGCCAGGTCGGCGCCGGTGGACCAGAGCTGGCCGGCCGGGGCCATCCGCCCGGTGTCGGTGAGGGGCTCGGGGAGCATGACGTCGGCCCACGGGTGGACGGCGAAGCCGCCCGCGTGCGGGGCCTCGGGCAGCAGGCTGGTGCGGTCCATGCCCAGCTGCTCCAGGACCTCGCGCCGCAGCACCTCGCCCCAGGGCTCGCCGCGCAGCTGCTCGACGAGGGCGCCGAGCAGCGCGAAGCCGGGGTTGGAGTAGTGGTGCAGCCGCCCGGCCGGGTGCTTGAGCGGGCGCTCGTCCTCCAGCAGGTCGCCGAGTCCGGGCCGCAGCGAGCCCTCCGTGCGCTCCCACCAGGGCCCGGGCGTCTCGGCGGCGAGCCCGGAGGAGTGCGAGAGCAACTGGGCGACGGTGACCCCGTCGGCGGGGGTGCCGGGCAGGTGGCGGCCCAGCGGGTCGGCGAGGTCGAGGAGGCCCTCGTCGCGCAGCCGCAGGACCAGCACGGCCACGAAGGTCTTGGTGATCGAGCCGATGCGGTACTGGACGTCAGGGGTCGGCGCGTGCCCGTCGATCATGCTGCGGGCGCCGCTCCAGACCGGCTGCCCGCCCCGCAGGACGCCGGCGACCAGGGAGGGGGTGCGGCCCTCGGACTGGGCGACGGCGATCCGGTGCAGCAGCGCGCGCTGGGTGGCCGGGAGCAGCTCGGCGGGCAGGTCGGTCTGATGATCGAAGTTCGGCATGCCGGCGACAGTAGCCGAGCCAGCATCCCGGCCTCAGCGAATAACTCCCGCGCCGGCCTCAGCGAATGACCCTGCCCCGGCCTCGGCGGGCAATCCGAGCCCGCGCCCCGGCCTCAGCGGGCAATCCGAGCCCCGTCCCGGCCTCAGCGGGCAATCCGAGCCCCGTCCCGGCCTCAGCGAATGAACAGCCGGCGAACGAACTCCCCGGGGCCGCGGCCCGGCAGCTCCGGCAGTTCGGGCCGGTGCACCCACGCCTCGAACAGCGACTCCAGCGGTTCCCGCGACGCCCCGGCGTACCGGGCGGTGTGCGTGACCAGGTCCTCGGTGGAGACCACGCCGTGCCGGTTCACGGCGGTCCAGTCCCGCAGCATCGCGAAGAAGGCGTCGTCGCCGAGGTGGTGGCGCAGCGCGTGCACCACCAGGCCCCCGCGCTGGTACAGCCGGTCGTCGAACATGAGCTTGCGCCCCGGGTCGCCGAGCCGCAGGTCCTGCGGCAGCGAGGCCAGCAGGGAGTGCGCGGCCGCCGCGTGGGTGGCCGCCGCCGGGCCACCGGCGTGCTCGGACCAGAGCCACTCCGCGTACTTGGCGAAGCCCTCGTTGAGCCAGATGTGCCGCCAGTTCGCGATGGTCACGCTGTTGCCGAACCACTGGTGCGCCAGCTCGTGGGCGATCAGCCGCTCGCGCTCCCAGCCGCCGCCCAGGTGGTTGGTGCCGAAGGTGGCGACGCCCTGCGCCTCCACCGGCACGTCCAGTTCCTCGTCGGCGAGGACCACCGTGTACTCGCCGAACGGGTACGGCCCGAAGACCTGGCCGAAGTACTCCATCATCTCCGGCTGCCGGGCGAAGTCCCGCGCGAAGTCGGCCGTCAGCCGCTCCGGCGCGTACCCGGTCTGCGGCACGGAGGGGCGCGCGGCCAGCGGCACCGGCCGGTAGGGCCCGATGGAGACCGTCACCAGGTACGGCGAGGTCGGCGCGCTCTGCTCGTACACCCAGGTGGTGCTGGAGGCCCGGGTCGTACGGGTGAGCAGCCGCCCGCTCGCCACCACGGTGAACGGCGAGGGCGTGGTCACCGCTATCTGGTACGTGGCCTTGTCGGCCGGCCGGTCGTTGCACGGGTACCAGGACGGCGCGCCGATCGGCTGGCTGGCCACCAGCGCGCCCTCCTCGAGCTCCTCCCAGCCCACGCCGCCCCAGGGGCTGCGCACCGGGCGCGGGTTGCCGGTGTAGTGCACCTCGACAGTGAAGGCCGCGCCCGCCGCCAGCGCCCGGGCCGGGCGGATGCGCAGCTTGCCGCCGCGGTGGGTGTACTTCGCGGCCTTGCCGTCGACCAGCACCCGGCCGATGCGGAACTCGGCGAGGTCGAGGGCGAAGGCGTCCAGCGCCGTGTCGGCCACTGCGCTGAGCCGGGCCGACCCGGCCAGCCGGTTGGGGCCGGGCCGGTAGTCCAGCGCGAGCTCGTACCGGTGCACCCGGAAGCGGTGGTCGCCGCTGTCGGGGAAGTACGGGTCCGGGGCGCCGGCGACGGCCGGGAGGTGCTTGGGCTTCACGGGGGCGTGCACTTCCTGGGGGCCGGCGCTCGTGGGGCCGGGACGGGTGGTCACGACGTGGTCTGCCACGCCTCGATGGGGTTGCCCAGCCACCGCGTGTCGGCGGGGACGGACTCGGCGCGCATCACCAGCGAGGCCGGGCCCAGGGTGCTGCGCGCGCCGACCGTGCTGCCGGGCAGCACGATCCCGCCCGGGCCCAGGGTGGCGCCCTCGCGGAGGACCACAGTATCCATCCGCATGATCCGGTCGTGGAAGAGGTGGGTCTGCACGACGCAGCCACGGTTGATGGTCGCGCCGTCACCGAGGGTGACCAGGTCCGCCTCCGGCAGCCAGTAGCTCTCGCACCACACGCCCCGGCCGACCTTGGCGCCGAGCGAGCGCAGCCACAGGTTCAGCACCGGCGTGCCCGGCACCGAGCCGACCAGCCACGGCACCGCCAGCACCTCGACGAAGGTGTCCGCCAGCTCGTTGCGCCACACGAAACCGCTCCACAGCGGGTGCTCCACCGCCCGGAACCGCCCGACCAGCAGCCACTTCGCCGCCACCGCGACCAGGCAGGCGACGGTTCCCGCCGCCAGCAGCACCAGGCCCGACAGCGCCGCGGCCAGCAGCGGGGAGGTGTCGGTGAGCCAGGTCAGCGCCGCCGCCGTCAGCAGGCCCAGGGCCCCCGAGGCGACCACGGGCACGACCCGCGTCACCTCGACCAGCCCGCGCGCCCACAGCAGCCGCGCCGGGGGCTCGTAGGTGAGGCTCTGGTCGGACTCGTCGGCCGAGCGCGGCAGCCGCACCGGGGGCATGCCCAGGTACGAGCCGCCCTTCTTCGCCTTCGCCGGGGTCGCCGACAGCACGCCCACCAGGCCCCGCTTGGGCACCGAGCGGCCCGGCGCCGTCATCCCCGAGTTGCCGAGGAACGCCCGCTCGCCGACCTTCGCCTCGCCCAGGCGCACCCAGCCGCCGCCCAGCTCGTACGGGGCCATCAGGGTGTCGTCCGCCAGGAACGCGCCGTCACCGACCGTGGTCAGGCTCGGCAGGGCCAGAACCGTGGAGACCTCCGCGTGCCGGCCGACCCGCATCCCCAGGGCCCGCAGCCACAGCGGGGTGACCAGCCCCGCGTACAGCGGGAACAGCACCTCCCGGGCCTGGTCCATCAGCTGGGTCACCGTCCACGCCTGCCAGCCGACCCGCCCGTGCAGCGGGTGCACGCCCGGCGTCAGCCCGCGGCTCAGCAGCCGCACCAGCACCACGAGCTGCGCCGCGTACACCGCGCCGTAGGCGAGGGTGGCGGGCAGCAGGCCCAGCATCGCGCCGCCCAGCGCCCCGCCGAGGTCCGTGCCCTGCTCGACGAAGCGGGAGAGCACCACCAGCGCGGCGAGCGCGGGCAGCACCGGCAGCGCGGCCAGCACCACGCCGCCGGCGCCGTACATCGCGGCCCAGTGGGCCCGGCGACGCGGGCGGGACTTCGGCCAGTTCCGCTCGGCGCGGCCGAGCTTGGCGGCGGGCGCGCCGCCCCAGCGCTGGCCGGTCGGCACCTGGCCGACGACGCTGGAGCCCGCCAGCACCTGGGCGCGCTTGCCGACCCTGGCGCCGGGCAGCAGCGTCGAACGGGTGCCGACGGTCGCGCCGGAGCCGACCTTCACCGCGCCGACCTCCAGCAGGTCGCCGTCCAGCCAGTAGCCGCACAGGTCCACCTCGGCCTCGACGGCGCAGCCCCGGCCCAGCTTGAGCAGGCCCGTGACCGGCGGCAGCGAGTGCAGGTCCACCTCGGGCGCCACCTTGCAGCCCAGCGCCCGCGCGTAGCGGGTCAGCCAGGCGCCGGACAGCCCGGTCGCGCCGCTCAGCTCGGCCAGCCGCTCGGCCGTCCACAGTCGCAGGTGCACGGACCCGCCGCGCGGGTGGGTGCCCGGGCGCAGGTCGCGCAGCAGCAGCCGCGCCCCGCCGGCGGCGATGGCCAGCCGACCGGCCGGGGTGTACAGGGCGAGCGCGCCCGCGCCGACCCACCACCAGGAGGCGGTGGGCGCCCACGGGAAGTCGCCCAGGTGGGTGAGCAGGTTGCCGGCGGCCAGCAGGGCGACCGTCCAGCGCAGGCCCACCACGGTGAACAGCGGGATCAGCAGGAGCAGCTGCAGCAGCTTGGCCCTGGTCGGCACCAGGGCGATCGTGCGCGCCTCGCCGCTCTCGGCGGCGGTGCTCTCCAGGTGCCGGGCGAGCTTGCGCAGCGTCGGGTGCTGGTAGACGTCCAGCACGGAGGCGTTCGGGTAGCGCGAGCGCAGCAGGGTGGTCAGCCGGGCGGCGGCCAGGCTGCCGCCGCCGATGGCGAAGAAGTCGTCGCGGGCGCCGCCGACCTGCACGCCGAGGATCTCGGACCACTGCTCGGCCAGCCACGCCTCGGTGCCGTACAGCTGCTCGGACGGGCCGGCGCTCTCCAGCTCCGGCAGCGGCCAGGGCAGCGCGGCCCGGTCGACCTTGCCGGAGGTGCGGGTGGGCAGGGTGTCCACGGGTGCGAGCAGCGGCACCAGGGCGGCGGGCAGCTCGGCGCGCAGCCGTTCCACGGCCAGCTCGCGGTCGAAGCCCTCCTGGGTCACCAGGTAGCCGACCAGCAGCTGGTTGCCGCCGCGCGCGGTGCGCACGGCCGCCGCCGCGCCGGCCACGCCGGGCAGGGCCTGAAGGGCCGCGTCGACCTCGCCCAGCTCGATGCGGCGCCCGCCGAGCTTGATCTGCTCGTCGGTACGGCCCAGGAACAGCAGCCCCTCCGGGTCGGCCTCGACGAGGTCGCCGCTGCGGTAGGCGCGCTCCCAGCCGAGCGAGGGTAGCGGCGCGTACTTCTCGGCGTCCTTCTCCGGGTCCAGGTAGCGGGCCATGCCGACGCCGCCGATCACCAGCTGTCCGGTGCCGCCGGGGGCCACGGGCACGCCCGCCTCGTCGACGACGGCGAGGTCCCAGCCGTCCAGCGGCAGGCCGATGCGCACCGGGCCCTCGCCGGTCAGCAGCGCCGCGCAGGCGACGACGGTCGCCTCGGTGGGGCCGTAGGTGTTCCACACCTCGCGGCCCTCGGTGACCAGGCGCTGCACCAGCTCGGGCGGGCACGCCTCGCCGCCGAAGATCAGCAGCCGGACCTCGTTGAGCGCCTCGGCCGGCCACAGCGCGGCCAGGGTGGGGACGGTGGAGACCACGGTGATCTCCTGCTCGGCCAGCCAGGGGCCCAGGTCCGCGCCGCTGCGCACCTGGGAGCGGGGCACGGGTACCAGGCAGGCGCCGTGGCGCCAGGCCAGCCACATCTCCTCGCAGGAGGCGTCGAAGGCCACGGACAGTCCGGCCATCACGCGGTCGCCGGGGCCGATCGGCTCCTCCTGGAGGAAGAGCGCGGCCTCGGCGTCCACGAAGGCCGCGGCGTTGCGGTGGGTGACCGCGACGCCCTTGGGCCTGCCGGTGGAGCCGGAGGTGAAGATGATCCAGGCGTCCTCGGCCGGGGTGGGGCGGCGCTCCAGGGCGGGCGCGCGCTCGCAGGTGACGGTCAGGGCGCGCTCGGCGCCGAGCACGGCGGCGACGGCGGCCTCGCCGAAGACCAGCTGGGCGCGCTCGTCCGGGTCCTCCGCGTCGACGGGGACGTAGGCGGCGCCTGCGGCGATCACGCCCAGGATGGAGACGTACAGGTCGTTGGTGCCGGAGGGCACCCGCACGCCCACCCGGTCGCCGACGCCGATCCCGGCGGCGGTCAGGCGGCGGCGCAGCTGCTCGACCTCGGCGGCCAGGGCCCGGTAGCTGAGCACGGTGCGCCCGTCGTCCAGCGCCGGCTCGTCGCCGTGGGCGCGTACGGTGGCGTCCAGGACGTCGACCAGGGTGCGCGGCTCGGCGGCCGGGCGGCCCCGGAAGAGGGCCTGTTTCGGTTCGGCCTCCAGCTCAGCCTGTGGTTCGGCCTGCTCGGTGTGCGGCACGGCCTGGGGCACGGCCTGCGGTGCGCTGTGCGGCGGCTGCGTGCTCTCGTGTGTCTGGCTCGGTTCGGTGGTCATGGCGGTCCGTGCTCCTCGTCCTCGCCCCGTCCCGATCGATGCCCGGCCCTTGGGGGCGGTGGGAGCACTCACCGGATCGGGTGACCCCACTCCAGGGCCGGAGCGGACAACCCGACCGATGGTAGACCCGTACGGCCTTGGTTGCAGAGGGTGACACTCGGCCCAACTGGGCCTTCCGTGGCCGAATCTGACGCAGCATCAGTTCGCAACTGTGGCCCGGAGCCTCGATGGTGACGGTGGGTCAGTCGAATTGACGGATCGTCAGGTCGATTTTCTGATCGTGACCCATGCCACAGGGAATGGTGCTCCCTTCGGGCGGCGGGCCGGGCTACCGGCTGGTAACCCGGCCCGCCGGGGTGTCACCGACGGTCAGCGGAAGTGGTGCAGGTGCTCGCCGAGGAAGGCTTCCAGCGTGCGCGGGGCCCGTCCGGTCAGGCGGGTGAAGGCGTCGTCGGGCTCCTCCTCACGGAGCGTGGCCAGCTGCTGGATCTCCACCACGTGGGTGGCCAGCCAGTCGGGCATCCCGGCGCGCCCGGCCAGGTGGGCGTGGAACTCGGACGGGCTCAGCTCCAGGTGGCGCACGGGGTGGCCGAGCAGCTCGTGCAGCAGGGCGGCGAGCTCCTGGTGGCTGTACGGCCGGGGGCCGGTGAGCGGCACCGTGCCGCCGGCCGACTCCGGGCGGGTCAGCACCTCGGCCGCCGCCTCGCCGACGTCCCGAACGTCCACGTAGTTGCACCGCGCCCGCTTCATCGCGCCGGGCAGGACACCTGCGGCGATCGCCGGGGCCTGCAGGAGCAGCTTCTGCATGAAGGCGTACGGCCGCAGGACGGTGGTTCGGACGCCGGAGGCGCGCAGCCGCTCCTCGACGAGGTGGTGTCCGCGCGAGACGGCGACGGGGGAGTCCGGCTCGGCGGCGGGGGCCGAGACCTTGACGATGTGCTCCACCCCGCAGGCGAGCGCGGCCTCGACGGCGTTCAGCTCGTACTGCACCTGCCGGGGCCCGTTGGCCATGGTGAGCAGGAGCTGCTTCGCCCCCTGGAAGGCTTCCCGGAGCGAGGCCGGGTCGGCGGCGTCGGCCGCGACGGGCCGGGCGAGGGCGAGCGCGGGGCCGTCCAGCGCGGCGGCCAGGCGGGCGGGGTCGCGGCTCAGGGCCCGGGTGGGTACGCCGAGGGCGGAGAGGCTGCGCAGGGTGGCGCCTCCGGTGGCGCCGGTGGCGCCCATGACGACGATCATGCGTTCTGCCTTTCGGGGAGGGGGGTGGTGGCGGTGTCGGTGGGGATCCGTCGGCTGCCGCGCCAGCGCCAGGTGACGATGGTGGCGGCGATGGCCGAGGAGAGCGGGAGGTCGATGGGCAGGCGGCGGGGCCAGGGGCTGTCGGCCAGGTGCGGGAGGTGCGGGAGCCAGTGCGCGGCCGCCAGTCCGACGGCGAGGCCGAGTGCGGCGGAGACCAGCCCGAGGAGGGCGGCGGCCAGGGCGCGCGGGGTGCGCGGCGGCCGGGTGCGGACGGGGCGGTGGCGCAGCAGGGCGCCGAGGGTGGCGGCCACGAGGGCGGAGGTGCCGCCGATGGTGGTCAGGGCGGCGGCGACCAGTTCCGGCTGTCGGGTGATCGCCCCGCCCGCGCCCGCCATGAGGGCGGGCATGGCGTAGGCGGTCAGGACCTCGCGCCACAGGACGAAGGGCGGGGGAGCGCCGGGGACCTTGGTGCTCATGCGGTGTCCTCTCGGGATTTGATTCGGTGGCTAAGCATTTGTGGTTAGGTGGCTAAGTATTGGGGCTGAGGGAAGGCGGGCCGCCGGTGTGGGGCGGCCCGCCTCGGGGTGTTCCGGTCAGTCGGCGGTCAGGGCGTCGATGCCCGCGACCACCCGGCCCAGGAGGTCCAGGAAGGTCGTGCGCTCCTCGACGGAGAGCCCGCCGACCATGGCCTGCATCCGGGCGAAGTGCTCGGGGGCCAGCTCGCGCAGCCGGTCCGCGCCGCGGGCGGTGAGGATCACCACGTTGCCCCGGCCGTCCTCGGTGGACGGCCGCCGGGCCACCAGGCCCTCCCGCTCCAGCCCGTCGACCAGGCCCGTCACCGTCGCCCGGGAGACGCCCAGGCTCGCGGCCAGCTGGGAGGGCGACTTCTCGCCGCCGTGGTCCTCCAGGTCGGCGAGGAGCCGGTAGCGGCCGGTGGAGAGCCCGAAGCGCCCGAAGTGCACCTCCCCGGCCTGGCCGACCCTGGCGCCCGCGGCCATCAGCCGGGCGGCGACCAGGATGGCCTGCGGGTCGGCCGACAGGCCGTAGCGGGCGATCTGGCGTCGGGCCTGGTCGAGGTTGGGGGCGGCTGAATCCGGGGTCGGCTGCTCGGTCACGGATCTAATATGGCGCCTAATCAGATCTGCGGTCAAGTGGCTAGGGCGCACTCATACGGCGCGCGGGGCGATCCGGGGCGGTGTCCAGTCGGCGTGGCGCAGCACGGTGCGCATCATCGCGCCGGGCGGGGTGAGCCGGATTGCGGCGTTGCGCAGGCCGACCGCGAGCGGGTTGGTGAGCTGCTGGCCCATCCGGCCCGCCCGCCGGGCGTCGCGGGCCACGGTCTGGCTGCGCGGGCGGCGCGCCGCGTCGTAGCGGGCGAGCGCGCCCTCGACGGTGGGGCCTGCGGCGACGGCCGCCGCGAGGGTGACGGCGTCCTCGAGGGCCTGGCAGGCGCCCTGGCCGAGGAAGGGCGTCATCGCGTGCGCGGCGTCGCCGAGCAGCGCGACCCGGCCGACCGCGTAGGAGGGCAGCGGGGTGGCCAGCTCGTGGATGTCGTGGTGCAGCACCGCTCGTGGGTCGGTGGCGGCGAGCAGTGCGGGGATCGGCTCGTGCCAGCGGGCGAAGCGGCGGCGCATCTCGGTCAGCGGGTCCCGGTGGCGGACCCCGGCGGGGGCGGTGAGGACGGCGTGCCACTCGGCGCGGCCGTCGGGGAAGGCGATGTGGCCGAACTCGGCGCCGTGGCCCCAGGTCAGCTCGAAGTCGGTGCGCAGACCCTCGACGGGGTGCTCGGTGATCGCGCGCAGGACGGTCGAGCCGCTGTAGACCGGTCCGGGGTGAGCAGGGAGGAGGTTGCGGCGGAGGCGGCTGTGGATGCCGTCCGCCGCCACGACGAGATCGGCCTCGAGCGCGGTGTCGCCGTGGCGGACCAGCGGCCGGTCGGGGGTGCCGGCGACCACCGTCGCCTCCGCGCCGACCACCAGGGAGCCGGCGGGCAGCGCCTCGCGCAGGACGCGGTGGAGCTCCGCGCGGGGGATGCCGACGATCGGCGCGCCCAGCTCGCGCTCCAGCGCCCGCCCGTCCATCCGGGCCAGCTGCCGCCCGTCGGGGGTGCGGGTGCCGCCGGTGTACTGGCGCCGGGCGGCCGCCTCGATCCGCTCGCCGACCCCGAGGGCCTGCAGGGCGCGCATCCCGTTGGCGGCGAGCGAGATGCCGGCGCCCGCGTCGTCCAGGACGGCGGCCCGCTCCAGCACGGTCACCTCCCATCCGGCCAGCCGCAACCCGATCGCCGCCGCCAGCCCGCCGATGCCGCCCCCGACCACCACCGCGTTCCTGCCGCTCATGACCGGCCCTTCCCCTCGTTCGCCACAGGTCTTCTACAGATGTAGAAGGAGCGTACTGCTCGCTTACGGGCGGCGAGGCCGAGGGGGTGGCGCGGATTCCGGACAAGGCGTGCTTGCGTGCGTGCTGGTGGGCGCGCTGCTCTGCGCGCTGAGCCTGCGTGACCGGGTGCTCCGGGCCCCGACCCCTGTTGCGCGGGCCGACCTCACGACGTGGGGAGCTCCCCCCCGCTGGGTGATCATGCGTATCCACCCTTCGAGGGTGGCGACGAACTCGCCGAGATCGGGGGTGGTGAAGGAGACGGCCTCGTGGTCCCAGTCGGGGTCGAGGACGACGACGCGGAAACCGTGGCCGAAGTACCAGCCGGCGTCGATGCTGATCTCCCGGGCCTGGAGGCCGCCCTTGCGCGCCGCCTCCTGCTCGGTTCGCCACGGCGGCTGTACGGTGCGGGCCCGGTACAGGGCCTGGGCGAATTGGTCTACAGACCCGCCCTGTTCAGCAGCCGCTCCATGTGCTCGCCCGGAAGGAAGGGTGAGGCGCCGGCCGCTTCCGCGACGCGCTCCGAGGAGTCGGAGAGGAGACGGAGCAGGGAGGGGAGCGGGAGGTTACGGTGGGGCGCGACCGCGCGGCGGACGCGGTCTTCGGGGTCGGCGGCCAGCTTCTCGGCGAGTTCCAGGGGCAGATTCGGATCGCGGGGTGCGAAGGAGCGGAGCCGGGGCTCAGGGTCGGTGGCGAAGCGGCGCAGGGTTGCCGGCGGGAACGTCAGCACCCCCGCCTCGTCCCACCAGAACGTGAACTTGTCCTGCCGGGGCCGGTAGCGGCGCTCGATGCTCTCGGCGGTCGCGAGATCGACCAGGTGCGGGGCAATGTGCGCCATGGTGAGGCGGACCATCTCCTCGTCGTCGAGCAGTCGGGCCACCGCGTCGGCCGGAAGGGTCTTGCCGGCGATGGCCGCGGAGACGCGGAAGCTGACGTACGGCGAGTCGATGTGCGGCAGCGGATCGGCCGTCACCCAGGGCAGCCGCAGGATCCGCAGTTCGGTGGGCGCGAACGCGTTCTCGTACCACTGGAGGACCGCTTCGTCGTCCGCGTCAGGGTCCGGATCAGCCGCCGAGCGCGACAGCTCGTGGACCGAGGCGTGGATCTGCGCCCGCACGTGCTCGGGCGTGTCCGGCCGGGCGAAGACCTTCACACGGACATTCAAGTCCGGATCGACCGCAAGGGCCTCGCGAACCGGTGGCGGAAGGTCAGGGTGCCGGGCGAGCTCGGCGCGAACCTTGCTGTCCGGATCCGCGGCGAGCCGCTGGAGGGTGTCCGCGTCGAGAACGGCGCGGATGACCGCGCCCGCCCGCGTCACCGGGTCCGCCAACAGCGCCGGCAGCAGGTCCGAGGGCGGTGTCGGATGCGGCCCGTGCGCGTAGTAGGTCGAACAGGCCGCAGCGCGGACCCTGGCCTCGGGATCGGTCAACAGAATCCGGCGGACCGCCTCCGGTGCTCCTGGCCAGTGCCTCGCCAGCGCGGCCCGGATCGCGGGGTCCGGGTCGGCGGCGAGGCGGGCCCGGAGGTCGGGCGGCGTTTCGTGGCCCTGGGCCAGGTACGTACGGACCCGTGGATCGGGGTCGTCGATGAGCTCTTCCAGCATCTCCCTCGGTGCGGTCGCGGCGTGGATGACGAGCGCGGCCCGCACCGCCCCGTCCCGATGCGCGGCCAGTCGGAGGCGGAACCGGTCCGGCAGCCGGTCGTTGAGCGCCAGGCTGTGCAGGAGCCTGTGGTCGTCGATCGCGAGGATCTCGGCGATCATGTCCTCGGTGAGGTCCGGACGCATCGCCACCTTCCCCCCGCCCCGCCGCCATGCGAACAGTCGCCGGACCATGGGAGCCGGCAGGGCGGAATTTGTCGCCAACCCGTCCATCACCTGGTCGAGGTGAACCGGGGTCAGATCGTCAGCATCCATGCGGCCAGCATGCCAGGTGGGCTTCGGTGTGACGCCGCTGGGAACGGGAGCCGGTTCAGGGGGCCGTCGCCGGGACGAGATGGTCGAGGCCCTGTGCGCTGGCCGTCGCGGCCTCGGCCGAGCGCGGCAGCATGACGCTCTCGTAGGTGCGGACGGCGGCGCCGATGGTGGATTCGGCGAGCAGGGCGTGGGCGAGGTCGGCGCCGTCGAGCATGGCGAGGTTGGCGCCCAGCCCCACCGGGGGCATCAGGTGCGCGGCGTCGCCGAGCAGGGTGACGCCGGGGACGTGCTCCCAGGTGTGGGGGGCGGGCAGGACGAACAGGGACCGGTTGACGAACCCGGTGTCGCCGTTGCGCAGGATGTAGCGCAGGCTCTCGTCCCAGCCGTCGAACATCCTGAGGAGCTGCGTCCGTACGGCCCGGTGGTCGTCGAGGTCGACGCCGGCGGCCATGTGCCAGTCCTGCGGCTCGCGGAGCGCAATGTAGGCGCGGATGTGGCCGTTGCTGTTGCGCTGGGCGACCAGGGACCGGCCGGCGCCCTTCACCAGCATCGATCCGTTGCCGACCAGGCGAGCGAGGTCGGGGTGGCGGGTGTCGCAGTCGTCGAAGCCGGTCTCGAGGAAGGTGACGCCGGTGTAGCGGGGTGCGGCGGGGGACAGCGCCGGGCGGACGCGTGACCAGGCGCCGTCGGCGCCGACCACCAGGTCGAAGTCCTCGGCGCTGCCGTCGGCGAAGAGGAGGCGACAGGTGCCGTCCGGCAGGGGGATGACCCCGGTGACGGCGCGGTCCCACTGGACCGTGTTGTCGGTGAGCGAGTCCAGGAGCAGGCCGCGCAGTTGGCCGCGGTCGATCTCCGGTCGGTCGTCGCCGGCGGACGGCGGCTGCTTCGCCAGGGGGGCGGCGGTGGCGAAGTCGAGCACGCGCCACTCGTCGGCTTCGGGGCGGGCGAGGTCGTGGAACCGGTCGAGGAGGCCCGCCGCACGCAGGGCGGCCTGGCCGGTGTCGGCATGCATGTCGAGGGTGCCGCCCTGCGGGCGGGCGTCGGCGGATGCCTCGCGTTCGAAGACGGTGACGGCGCGACCGTGCCGCTGGAGGACCCGGGCGCAGGTGAGGCCGCCGAGGCCGGCGCCGACGATCGCGATGCGGGGTTCAGGAGAAAGGTTCACGGGAGTGCTCCTCGGGAGGTGGATGAGCTGCCGGGAGGTCCGGCATCACCACAAAAGCACACTCGCTAAATAAGTGCAACGACTACGTGTTTGGAGCGAATGCACCTTGAGGTACGGTGGGAGAGTGACCGAACCGACCGGGCGCCGCGAGCGCAAGAAGGCCCAGACCCGCCAGGCCCTGGCCGACGCCGCACTCGAGCTCTTCCTCGAACGCGGCTACGACCAGGTCGGCGTCAAGGACGTCGCCGACGCCGCGGATGTCTCGGTGACGACTCTGTTCAAGCACTTCACCGGCAAGGAGGCCCTGGTCTTCGACCAGGACGACGACCTGGAGGCGGCCCTCGTCGCCGCCGTGCGCGACCGGCCCCCGGGCCAGTCAATCCCGCAGGCGCTGCGTGATCACCTGCTGATGAGCCAGAGCCAACTCGCCGTCCATGCCGCCGATCCACGGTTCGCCGACTTCGCGCGCATGGTGCAGGAGACCCCCGCGCTGCGGGACTACGCCCAACGGATGTGGACGCGCTACGAATCGGCCCTGACCAGGGCCATCGCCGAGGCCGTGGGCGCGCCCGAGGACGACGTCAGCTGCGCGGCCCTGGCCCGTTTCGCCCTGGAGTCCCGCAGCCTGATCCTGGGGCACGCCGAACCGCGCCGGGCCGCCGACGAGGTCTTCGCGCTGCTCGAACACGGCTGGGCGGCCTCCCATCCGGGAAACTGACCCCGGCCTGCGGTGCCGGCGGTGCGCTGCCGTTCGGGTTGAGCGGGCGGCTGCTCGCCGGGAATCGTGTGGGCAGGTGGGCGGTAGTGTCGGGGGTATGACTGTTCGCCCGGTACGCCATGGTTCGTTGGTTGAAGAGGCGGTGGCTGAGCTGCGGCGATCGGTCGGCGGCGGGGAGCGGCCGGTGGCGGACGGGTGGCGCGCGGTCGGCGCCGAAGCGCGGTGAGTGATCGGCGGACGGTGTTGGCGGACGCCGCGATCGGGGTGCTCGCGGATGCCGGGGTGCGGGGGCTGACGCACCGGGCGGTGGATGCGGCGGCCGGGCTGCCGGTGGGGACGACCTCGGCCTATCTGCGGACCAGGCAGGCGCTGTTGACGGCGCTGGTGCGGCGCCTGGTGGAGCTGGACCAGGGCGAGCTGCAGGCGGCGGGGGAGCGGGTCACGATCGGATCGTCCGCCGAACTGGTGCACGGGATCGCCGAGTTGATCGAGCGGCGGCTCACCGGTGAGGGGCGCCGCCGCTCGCTGGCCCGGTACGCGTGTGCGGTGGAGAGCGTGCGGGACGCGGAGTTGCGGGAGATCCTCGTGCCCAGGGAGAACGCGGGGCGCGCCGCCGTGCGGGCGTTCCTCGCCGATCAGGGTGTGCCCGATCCGGAGGCGCGGACGACCACCCTGCTGGCCTGCGTCGACGGGTTGGTGTTCGACCGGCTGGTGGGCGGGGGCGGGGTGCGGGTGGAGGAGATCGAGGGGCTGGTGGCCGCCGCCCTGAGAACGGGCGCCTAGGCGCCGCGCAGTTCGGCCGCGTAGCCGGCGAGCAGGATGCGCAGGGTGCGGTGGAAGCGCTGTTCCGCGTCGAGTCCGGCCCCGGTGGTGAAGGCCCGGGAGAGGTGGGGGTAGGTGTCGGCGTCCAGGGAGGCGAACTGGGCGGGGTCGGGTTCGGTGCCTTCGTGGTCGGGGGTTTCGCCGGCTTCGGCGAGGGTGTTGCCGAGGGTCCACTGGACGACGGAGTTGAGGATGTCGAGGGCGTCGGCGAGGGGGACGCCGTCCTGGTCGAGGACGGTGAGGCCGCGTTCGAGGAGGGCGAGAGCGGCGGGGGTGGCGGCGGGGCGGGTGGCGAGCACGGTGAGCATGGCGGGGTGGTCGAGGAGCATCCGGCGCAGGGCGACGGCGAAGTCGCGGACGGTGTCGGTCCAGGGGCCGGTGGGGTCGACGAAGAGGTCTCCGGCGGAGAGTTCCAGGAGGCGTTCCACCATGCCGTCGAGCAGGGCGGCCTTGCTGGGCACGTAGTGGTAGAGCGTCATTCCCTCGACGCCGAGGGCGGCGCCGAGCTTGCGGTTGGAGAGCGCGGCGAGACCGAACTCGTCGACGTGGGCGAGGGCGGCGTCGATGACCTTCTCGCGGGTGAGGCCCGTCCTGGGGCGGCTGCTTCGGCTCGGCATCTGCTGCTCCTCCGGCTGCGGATCGGTGCTTGACAATTCTTGCAGTGCAAGAGAACACTAGTCGACGTCAGTTTCTTGCACTGCAAGAAAAACACTGAGGGGGATGACGATGCGACTGGTCGCCGTAATGGTGCGCAAGCTCAACGAGGGTGTGGACTACGAGGAGTTCCGCAAGGGCTGGATTCCGGACGAGGTTTTCCCGGACGACCCGCGCACCAAGGTGATCTCGGCCTCGGCACTGGAGGACTCGCGGGAGATCATCACGATCGCCCTGATCGAGGGGGACCACGGGCCCGAGTCGATGCAGGCGTGGATCGAGCGGATGGCGCCGGTCGAGGCGCGCCGCTTCGAGCGGATCAAGGGCCTGGTCGGCCCGCCGACCCTGAACGCCGTCTACCAGGTGCTCGCCGAGGACGACCTGTCGAAGCCGCTCGCGGGCTGACGGGAGTCGAGGGGGCTCGACCCCGGGGGAGGGGCGGCCGTGGGCCGAGCGCCGGATTGGCGCCCGGTCAGGTCAACGAAGTCTCAAGTCCGTTTATTCACAGAATATTCCGGCCTCTAAATGGAAGCCGCCTGGAACATTTACGGTGCTTTGAGGGTCTTCACACGGAGTTCTCAGACTGACAGGCTTGGGCCGCCCTTTCCTACGGAGGAGGTTCCTTGACCCGCATATCCACGCTGGCCGGCGCCGTCACGTGCGCGCTCGCCCTCGTCACCGGCACCGCCGTCGCCGCGTCCGCTGCGCCGATCGACCAGGTGCCGGGCACGGCGTCCGAGGCGAAGGTCGACCCTGTCGCCTGGACCCCGTGCAACCCGGACCCGAGCAAGCCGGACCCAGGCGTCTACGACTGCGCCACCTACCAGGTCCCGCTCGACTACGACGACCCGAACGGTGCGAAGATCGGCATCGCCATGCTGCGGCACCGGGCGAGCGACCCGTCCAAGCGCATCGGCTCGCTGTTCCTCAACCCCGGCGGTCCGGGTGGCAGTGGCTACATGTGGGCGACCACCACCCGTTTCGGTGCCGAGGTGCAGGCGAAGTTCGACCTGGTCGGCTTCGACCCGCGCGGTGTGGCCCGGAGCAACCCGCTCAAGTGCTTCAAGACCCAGGAGGACGCCGACGCGGTCAACAACCGCATGGTCGGTGTCCCGGTCACCAAGGCCGAGATCGACGAGACCCTGGACGCCGACCAGGACTACACGGACGCCTGCAGCCAGAACGCCGGCCCGCTGATCGAGCACATGTCGACCATCAACGTGGTCCGCGACCTCGACCGGATGCGCCGCGCCGTCGGCGACTCCCAGCTGACCTTCGCCGGGTTCTCGTACGGCACGCTCATCGGTGCGACGTACGCCAACATGTACCCGAGCAAGGTGCGCGCGATCATCGTCGACGGCAACGTCGACCCCAACCTGCGCCTGCACAACGGCCTGGAGTACGACCGCCAGCGCGCGGGCGGCTTCGAGCTGGCGCTGGCCGAGTTCCTCAAGCGCTGTCAGACCGCCGGTGCCCCGCGCTGCGCCTTCGGCGACGGCGACACCCGCGCCAAGTTCGACGAGCTGCGCGACCACCTGCGCACCAGCCCGGTCACCCTGCCGAGCGGCCAGCAGGTCACGCTGAGCAGCTTCACCAGCGAGGTCGCCGGGGCGCTGTACTCGCAGGCCAAGCTGGCCCCGCTGGCCAAGTCGCTGCAGGCGTCCTACCGGGCGATGAAGCCGGCCCCGGCCGCGCTGCTCGCGCCCAAGGCCACCGCCGCGGACCCGGACGAGGACCTGCTGGCCGTGCCGCTGAAGCACGCGCTGCGCGAGGCCCCCGTCGACTCCGAGTACACCGCTGACGACTCGTACCTGGGCGTCAACTGCCAGGACAAGCCGTACCCGTCGAACGACAGCGTCTTCGCCAACGCGGCCAACGTGTGGGAGAAGGAGTCGCCGACCTTCGGCCGCTACCAGGCGTTCGACTCCCCGGCCTGCGCCAGCTGGCCGGCCCCGGCCCGCGACGCCGAGCGCTTCAAGGGTCCGTGGAACCGGAAGACCTCCAACACCGTGATGGTCGTCGGCAACCTGTACGACCCGGCGACGCAGTACAAGTTCGCCGAGCGGATGCAGCAGCAGCTGGGCAACGCGGTGCTGGTCAGTGTCGACTCGATCGAGCACTGTGCGGTCGGCCGCAGCAAGGCCCTGAACGGCCTCGTCACCCGCTACCTGGTGGACGGCACCGCGCCGCAGCCGGGTCAGCTGCTCAAGCCGGACCTGGAGATCTTCCCGGCGGTGTGACGACCGGTGTGATGACCGGTGCGACGGCCGGTGTGACGGCCTGAGAACGGATATACGGATGTGGTGGCCGGCGATGTTGCCGGCCACCACATCCGCGTTTTCGGGGAGAGGGAAGTACGTTTTCAGAGTTCGCCGACGAATCGGCGTACGGAAATGGTCCCGGCCGCGACGACGACCGGGACCGGGAGGAATTCCTGCAGAATCAGGCAGCCTGTTCCGCGGCCGCCTCCAGGAGTTGCCCGTCGCGCAGTTCGATCACCCGGTCGGCCAGGCCCATCAGCGTCGGGTCGTGGGTGGCGACCAGGACGGTGACGCCCTCGCTCTCCACCACCGCGCGCAGCAGTTCCATGATGGAGCGGCCGGTCTCGGAGTCCAGCTGGCCGGTGGGCTCGTCCGCGATGATCAGGGCGGGCTCGTTGGCGAGCGCCCGGGCGATGGCCACGCGCTGCTGCTGGCCGCCGGAGAGCTCGCCGGGGCGCTGGTTGGCGTGGTCGGCGAGGCCGACCAGGGCGAGCAGGGTGTGGGCGCGCTCCTCGCGTTCGGCGGGGGAGACCTTGCGCAGCCGCATCGGGACGCCGACGTTCTCGGCGGCGGTGAGCATCGGGATCAGCCCGAAGGACTGGAAGACGAAGCCGATCCGCTCGCGGCGCAGGGCCAGCCGGCCGTCCTCGTCCAGGCCGCCGAGGTCGACGCCGTCGAGGGTGATGGTGCCCGAGGTCGGGGCGTCGAGGCCCCCGACCAGGTTGAGCAGGGTGGTCTTGCCCGAGCCGGATCGGCCCTTGAGCGCGGTGAGTTCACCGCGGCCGATGGCGAAGGAGACGCCGCGCAGGGCGTGTACGGTCCGCTCGCCGGTGCCGAAGCTGCGGCGCAGGTCGGTCACGGTCACCATCGGCGTGCCGGTGGCGTCGTCGGCCTGGTGCTGCGTCATGTGGCGTCCCCCTGTGAAACGTCTCTACCCGGTTCCACGGCCGGGACGGCGGGGTCGGTTCACGCGTTTCCGTGGAAGTTTCGGAATCGTCGGATTCCGTTTCCGGCGGGGGCGTGGCGGCGGTGGCTTCCGGGTGTGTCTGTAGTGTGCATGGCATATCAGAGGCAACCCCTCGGTGGAGTGGCTTCCAATGCAAGGAATTTGCTCACTACTTACTCGATTCGCGCAAGTCCCTTCCGTTCCCGGATCGAATCTGACAGAGTCGTCCGCTATCCGGCGACCGATAGCCGGTGATCTCTGCACTTGATGTGCTCGAAGAGTGTCCGTCGCGGGCTGGATTGTGCCCGAAATGGAATGTGAACGAGCCCGGGACGCAACCGGGGACGTAAAGCGGGGGAGGAATCACATGCTCGGCTTCGTCGTGCGCCGACTGCGCGGGCGACTGCCGCTGGCCGGCGCCGTCCTGCTCGCGGTGTTGATCACCACGGCCGTGCTCACGGCGCTCGTGGCGTTCAACGCCAGCGTCGGCGAAGCCGGCCTGCGCCAGGCGCTGCAGGGCCCCGGCCACGCCCGCACCACCGTCGTGGTGACGGGGGAGCACGGGCTCGACGCCCGGGCCAAGGACGAGAAGGCGCTCGCCGACTACAGCGGCAAGCTCTTCGAGGGCCTGCCGGTCACCACCCGGACGATGCTGCGCAGCCGCTCGTACGCCCTGCCGAGCGCGGCGGCCAACAGCGGAGCAGGCGGCAGCAACGGCGCGGCAGCGAACGGCACTTCGGGCGAAGCGGGAACGGCCGGCGCCACCGCGCCCCCCGCCACGGGCCCCGCCGCCCAGCCCGACCTGACCGTCCTCGCCGACCTCGACCGCTCCCGGGTGAACCTGGTCGGCGGAGCCTGGCCCGAGGCTTCCACCGCGCCCGTCGCCTCCGCCGCCCCGCAGGTCGCCGTCCCGAAGACGATGCTCGAGCGGCTCGGCCTGACCGCCCAGTCCCTGCCCGCCGAGGTCCGCCTCGTCGACCGGCTCGGCGGCGCCGAGCTGGCCGTCCGCGTCACCGGCGTCTACCGGGCCCAGGACCCGGCCGACCCGTACTGGCGGATGGACCCGGTCGGCGGCCGCGAGATCCAGGTCTCCAGCTTCACCACCTACGGCCCGATGATGGTCGACCAGAGCGCCTTCACCGCCGCCGGACTGATCCAGAGCAGCCGGGGCTGGCTGCTCGACGCGAACCTCTCGGGCATCGACCAGTCCACCGCCGAGGCCATCGGCGACCGTACCCGGGGCCTCGGCGACCAGCTGCGCGCCGGCGCCTCCCTCAACGCCACCACCGAACTGCCCGCCATCATGCGGGAGTTGTCCTCCAGCATGATGGTCGCCCGGTCCACCCTGCTGATCGGCGCCCTCCAACTGGCCGTCCTCGCCGCCGCCGCGCTGCTCCTGGTCGTCCACCTGATCGCGGCCCGGCAGGAGGCGGAGAACGAACTGCTCGCCGCCCGAGGCGCATCCGGCGCCCGGCTCGGCGCCCTCACCGCCATCGAGGCCGTGCTGCTCGCCGTCCCCGCGGCCCTCGTGGCACCGCTGCTGACGCCGCTGCTGGTGCGCGCCCTCGCCGGGCTCGGCACCGGCCGCCAGCTCGACCTCGACACGGGCCTCAGTTGGACGCTCTGGCCCGTCGCCCTGATCTGCGCCCTCGCCTGCATCGCCCTGGCCACCGTCCCCAGCCTGATGCGCGGGGCCGGAGCCGCCCTGCGCCGCCGCGCCGGACGCCGCCAGGCCGTGGTCTCCGGCATCGCCCGCAACGGCGGCGACCTCGCCGTCCTCGCCCTGGCCGTGCTCGCCTACCAGCAGCTCAGCCAGTACGGCAGCGGGATGTCCGTCGACTCCTCGGGCGCCCTCGGCGTGGACCTGCTGCTCGTCGCCACCCCGACCCTGGCCCTGTGCGCCGGAACCCTGGTGGTGCTGCGGCTGCTGCCCTTCGCCGCCCGGCTCGGCGCCCGGATGGCCGCCCGCGGCCGGGGGCTCGGGCCCGCGATGGTCGGCTGGCAGCTCGCCCGCCGACCCGCGCGCGCCACCGGACCCGTCCTGCTGCTGGTGATGGCCGTCGCCACCGGCGTCCTCGCCATCGGACAGGGCGCCACCTGGACGACCTCCCAGCGCGACCAGGCCGCCTTCGACACCCTCGGGGGCCTGCGCATCAGCGGCTCGCAGAGCTCCGTGATCGGTCAGGGCGGCCGCTACGGCGCCCTGCCCGGCGGCGACCGGATCGTCCCGGCCGTCCTGGAGGACCAGGCCCTGCCCAGCGGCACCGGCAAGCTGCTCGCCGTGGACACCAAGGCCCTCGCCGAGCGCATCCCCGTCCGCGAGGACCTGCTCGACGGGCACACCGCCGCCGAGCTCTTCCCCCCGCTCGCCGCGAACGCCCCCACCGGGAACGCCGCCGGAATCCCGCTGCCCGGCAAGCCGCTGCGGATCGATGCCGACCTGACCGTCAACCAGACTGTTCAGACCGACATCAAGCAGCGGACCGTGTTCGGCGCCTCCACCGTCCACCCCGAGATCCGGGTGCTGCTGCGCGACCGCTTCGGCTTCATCCACAAGGTCCCCTTCCCCCAGCTGCCGCTGACCGGGGACGTCCACACCTCGATCGACCTGGGCGCCGCCGTCGACGCCCCCAGGGGCGCCGTCTCCGCGCCGCTGACCCTGGCCGGAATCAGCGTCGCCTTCGGCGACCGGGCCGAGGGCGAGGTCACCGTCCACCGCCTCGCCGTCTCCGACACCGCGGACGGCCCCGCCACCGCCGTGCCCGTCCCGGCCGGCTTCGGCTGGAGCGTGAACTCCCCGCCCATGCGCGTCATGGGCAACGCCAACGGCGGCCCCGCCGCCACGCTCGGCGCCGAACCCCTGGGCGCCGACCGGCTGTTCAACCTGCGCTACCGCAACTCCAACGGGTTCGCCGGGGAGTCCCTGCGCGCCACCCTCACCCCCGCCGGCCCGTCGGCCCCGGCGGCCATCCCCGGCGTCGCCACCCACGACTACCTGCGCGTCGTCGGCGCCAAGGTCGGCGACACCGTCCAGGTGCCGTACGGCGGAGTCGTCCTGCGGGTCAAGGTCACCGCCGAGATCGAGGCCGTCCCCGTCGCGGGCCGCAGCGCCCTCGTCGTCGACCTCGCCACCGCCGCCAATCTGCTCGCCGGCCAGGGCCGCGACCTGCCCACCCGCACCGAATGGTGGCTGCCCGCCGCCGGACCGGGCGACCGGGCCCCGGCCGAGGCCGCCGCCGCCCTGCGCGGCGCCCCCGGCGCCCAGGACCTGCACCTCTACCGGGAGAGCGCCGACGCCCTCCTGGAGGACCCGGTCGGCGCCGCCCCGCAGAGCGCCCTGCTGGTGATCTCGATCGTCACCGCCGTGCTCGCCGCCATCGGCTTCGCCGCCGCCGTGGCCGGCTCGGCCCGCGAACGCTCCCGGGACAACGCCCTGCTGCTCGCCCTCGGCGCGCCGCGCCGCGTGCTCGCCCGGACCGTCGCCGCCGAACAGGCCCTGCTCGTCGGCCTCGGCGGAGTGGTGGGGCTCGCCCTCGGCGCCCTGCTCGTCCACCTGATCGTGCCGTACGTGGTGCTCACCTCCGCCGCCGTCCGGCCCACGCCCCAGGCGCTGGTCGAACTGCCGCTCGGACGGGCGCTGCTGCTCACGGCCGCGATCGCCGTCGTCCCGCTGCTGTCGGCCTTCCTCATCGGACGCCGCCGTCGAGACGTGGCCGCCCGGCTGCGCCACGTGGAGGAGATGTGACCACCAAGGCCGGCACCACCGTGCCCGAACCCGCCGCCACCCCCGCCACCCCGGCGGCCCGGCCCGCACCCTGGGTCCGCACCCGGCTGCGCGCCACCCCGCTCGCCGCCCTGCTCATGGCGGCCCTCGCCCTGGTCACCGCCTTCCTCGCGGCCGCGTTCCCGCGGCTGTCGGACCGGGGCGCGGACGCCGCACTGCGCGAGTTCACGCACAACCTGGGCGTCAACGCGACCAGCTTCTCCGCGACGGGCGCCACCCTCTCCGGCGACACGGCCGCGCAGCTGGACACCGCCCGGGACAATCTGGTCGCCGAGATCGGACGCCGGATCCCGCTCAGCACCGTCGGCGAGGTGTACGGCACCCGGGTCAAGCGCGGCCACCCGCTGCTCAACCCGGGCCTCGCCCGCCTCTCCGACAGCACCCCGCCGAGCCTCGGCCTGCTGTACGTCCACGGCCTCGCCGACCAGGTGACCCTGACCGCGGGCACCTGGCCGGGCGGCGCCGCCCCCACGGGCACCCCGCTGCCGATCGTCCTCGAGGAGAAGGCCGCCAGGACCATCGGGATCAAGCTCGGCGACGTCCTCGACAACGGGGAAGACGGCGTCGGCCCGGTGCGCACGACCGTCGTCGGCCTCTACCGCGTCAACGACCCCCGGGCCCCCTTCTGGGAGGACCTCGGCTGCCCGGCCCGCGCCTGCCTGTTCGGCGGGCCGGCCGACCTCCACTGGGGGACCACCGGCTTCGTCGGCGGCGAGAGCCTGGGCGCCCTGTCCAACTGGGGCTCCGTCGGCCAGAACTTCTGGCGGATCCCGATCGACGCCGGCACCCTGCGCATGGACCGGCTCGACGACACCCGGGACACCGTCAACTCCTTCATCGCCGGGCGCGGCGCCTCCGCCCTGCCCGTCCTGACCAACCGGCCCGAGATGCACGTCAACTCGATGCTGCCGGAGGTGTTCACCCGGGCCACCGTCCGCTACGAGGCCGCCGCCCCGCTGGGCGCGATCGGCCCGGCCGGTGTCGCGGGCGTCGCCGCCGTGGTGCTCTGCCTGGCCGCCGCGCTCACCGCCGACCGGCGCACCGGAGAGATCAAGCTGCTCCAGGCCCGGGGAGGCTCGCGCTCCGGGGTGCTGCTGCGCCTGCTCGGCGAGGGCGCGGTGACCGTCGTGCCCGCCGCGGTGCTCGGCTCCGCGCTCGCCCTGGCGCTGTTCCCCACGCCCCGGTGGGGCAACGCGGTGCTGACCGCCCTGGTCGCGACGCTGCTGGCCGTGCTGGCCTTCCCGGTGCGGGCCGCGATGATCATGTCCAAGCCCCGGGCGGCGGGCGGACGGCGCCGGCTCGTCGGCGAACTCTGCGTCCTCGCCGCCACCGCGGCCGCCGTGGCCGAGGTCCGCCGCCGCGGTGTGGCCGCCCCCGGCGCCGGCATCGACCCGCTGCTGGTGCTCACCCCGCTGCTGCTCGCCGTCACCGGCGGCATGGTGCTGGCCCGACTCCAGCCCTTGCTGGTCGGCCGGCTGTCCGCCCTCGCCGGGCGCGGCCGCGGCGTGGTCGGCTTCCTCGGGCTGGCCCGCGCCGCCCGGGGCAGCACGGCCGGGCGCCGCCCGTCCGTCCTGCCGCTGCTGGCCCTGCTGATCGCCGTCACCACCACCGGGTTCGGCGCCACCGTGCTCGACACCGTCGACAACTCCCGGATGCAGGCCGCCCGGATCGCCAGCAGCGGCGACGCCTCCATCGCCGTCCCCACCTACAGCACCCTGCCGGAGGACTTCGTCAAGGCCGCCGGCGAACTGCCCGGCGTCCGGTCCTCGACCGGCGCCTGGGTCGAGACCCAGGCCACCTTCATCGGCGGCGACCACGACTCCGCCAAGGCCGTCCTCATCGCGGCCGAGCCCAACGCCTACGCCGAGATCGCCCGCACCCTCGGGGTCGGCGAGTTCGACCCGGCGAAGCTGGCCGCGGCCCCCGGCGCCCGGGACACCCCGGTGCCCGCCCTGTTCAGCCGCGACCTGGCCAAGCGGCTCGCCACCGGCCCCGCGCAGGTGCACCTGCCGGGCGGCAGCGACCTGCACACCACCGTCGCCGGGATCGTCGACGCCACGCCCGCCCTCGCCCAGCCGGGCCAGTCCTTCGTGGTCGTCTCCGCCGCGGCCGCCGGGGATCGGATCCCAGAGTTCAAGAAGATGAACAAGTGGTTCGCCGTCGGCGACATCGACCCCGGCGCCGTCCGCTCCCTGCTGCTGGAGCGCGGCCCGACCAAGACCACCGGCTACGTCCAGCTGGTCAACGACGACGCCGCGGCCGCCGGAAAGGGCGCCTTCGGGCTGCCGCCCGGCTACACCGTGCACAGCAGCGAGGAGGAGGCGGCGGCCCTCGCCGCCGACCCGCTCCAGCGCTCCGCCGGCCGGCTGTTCTGGTACGCGGCCTTCGCGAGCGCCGGATTCGCCCTGCTGGCCGTGCTGCTGACGCTCGTACGGGCCGCGCCCGAGCGGACGGCGCTGCTGGCCCGGCTGCGCACC
This sequence comes from Streptomyces sp. NRRL WC-3742, assembly GCF_000720635.1. Taxonomy (GTDB): domain Bacteria; phylum Actinomycetota; class Actinomycetes; order Streptomycetales; family Streptomycetaceae; genus Kitasatospora. The sequence continues at coordinate 63,043 of NZ_JOCF01000042.1, forward strand.
ATGGGCCTGCGGCCCCGGCAGGGCCTGGCGCTGATCATCACCGAGACGCTGCCGCAGACCCTGACGGCCGCCGTCGGCGGCGGGCTGGTCGCCCTCGCGGCGGTCGGGCTGATCGGATCGGCCATCAACCTGTCGGCGCTGGTCGGCGCCCGGGTGGACGACGAGCTGCTGCCCACGCCGGCGCCGGTGCTGCTGCCCACCGCCGGGCTGACCCTGGTGGTCTGCCTCGCGGTGGTGCTGGAGACGGCGATCTCCGGGCGGCGCCAGATCGCCACCGAGCTGCGGGCGGGGGAGACCCCGTGACGCGGCGAACTTCCCCACCGGTGCCGCTCGTTGAGTCGGGTGGGTGGACGGACAGCTGGACGGACACGGACACGTGCAGGACCGAGCAGACCGAGCAGCAGACCGAGCAGACCGAGCAGATCGTGCAGACAGTCGAGACAGGAGACGAGCGGTGACAAGCACCCAGAAGGAGCGCACGGCCGCCGAGGCCCCCAGCCTGCAGGAGCTCCGGCAGCGGGCCCTCGCCGCCGCCTCGCCCAAGGCGTACGGAGAGGGCGCGGCCATCGTCTGCGACCGGCTGGTGCGGATCTTCAGCGCCGAGGGCGTCGAGGTCCAGGCTCTCCAGGGCCTGGAGCTGACCATCGACCAGGGGGACCTCGTCGCCCTGGTCGGCGCCTCCGGCAGCGGCAAGTCCACCCTGCTGACCATCCTCGCCGGGCTCGACGTGCCCACCGCCGGCACCGCGACCGTGGCCGGCTGCGACCTGCTGGAGATGTCCGCCAAGGAGCGGCTGCGCTACCGCCGCGAGGTGGTCGGCTTCATCTGGCAGCAGACCGCCCGCAACCTGCTGCCCTTCCTCACCGCCGCCGAGAACATCGCCCTGCCCATGCAGCTGCGCGGGCGCCGCGGCGGGGCCGGAAGCTCCAACCGGCAGGCCGCGAGGGCGGCCGAGCTGATGGAGGCACTGGAGATCGGCGACCTCGCCCACCGGCGGCCCGCCGAGATGTCCGGCGGCCAGCAGCAGCGGGTGGCGATCGCGGTGGCCATGGCCAACAACCCGCCGGTGCTGCTCGCGGACGAGCCCACCGGTGAGCTGGACTCCGAGACGGCGGGGGTGATCTTCGAGTCCTTCCGCACCGTCAACCGGGAGCTGGGCGCGACCGTCGTGATCGTCACCCACGACCCGATGGTGGCCGGCGAGGTGCGGCGCACCGTCGCCATCCGGGACGGGCGGACCAGCAGCGAGGTGCTGCGCCGCACGGTGACGGACGAGCACGGCGAGGAGTCGGTCAACGAGCGCGAGTACGTGATGCTCGACCGCACCGGGCGGGTGCAGCTGCCCGTCAAGTTCCTGGAGGCGCTGGGGATGGAGCACCGAGTGGCCGTGGACCTGGCGGCGGACCACATCGAGGTGCGGTCGGACGACCTGGCGGGGCACTCCTAGTCCTTCACTCCTTGTCCCCGCCCAGGCGTGGGAAGAGGCCGCTGCCCTCGGCATCCGTGCGGATGTCGGGGGCGCGGTCGTTCCTGTTCCGGGCGTTCCCGGTGCTGCCGGTGCTGCCGGTGCTGCCGGTGGCGGTTCCGGTGAAGCGGGCGAAGAGGAGCAGGGCGCTCGCGGCGACAACGAGGATGCCCAGCGCGGTGAGGACGCGTAGCCAGCTCAAGGTCGGGCCTCCTGGGGACGACGGTGCGGCCGCTGAGGTCATCGGCAGTCCGGTCCGCCCGGTCGAGCAGTTCGGGGGCGGTTCTTCCCGCAGGCTGCCGCACGAGCGGTGGCCCGCGCGGGCGCTCGACGCACTCGGGGGCGCGTCAGACCCCCTCGTGCGCCCCCGTGGCCGCGACGGCCCGTGCGCCGGGTGAGCGCGGTGCGTCCGGCGTGCTCGGCGTGTTCGGCGTGTTCGGTGCGTCCAGCAGGGCCCGGAGGGCGGCCAGGTCCGGCTTGCCGAGGCCCGTCAGGGGAATGCCCGGGAGGATCAGGAGGGAGTGCGGCGCGTGCCGTGCGCCCCCGCGCTCGACGCTCCAGCGGTGCAGCTGCTCCACCGTCACCCGGGAGTCGGGCGCGACGGCCACGGCGGCGTGCACCCGCTCCAGCCCGTCCGGGTCGGCGGTCGCGAACATGACCGCCTCGCGCACCTCGGGGTGGGAGCGCAGCGGCTCCTCCACATCACGGGGGAACACATTGTGCCCCTCGACGATGGCCATCGACTCGCCCCGGCCCACCAGCGTCAGATAGCCCGAGGCATCCAGCGAGCCCAGGTCCCCGGTGCGCAGCCACCCCTGCCGCAGCACCCGCTCCGTCAGTTCCGGATCGCGCCAGTAGCCGGCCATCGCGGTCGGGGTGCGCACCTCGATCCGGCCGATCGCCCCGGTCGGCAGCGGCGCGCCCTCCTCGTCCACGATCCTCACCTCGACGTCCGGGAAGGCGCGCCCGGCCGTCGACAGCAGCCGCGGGTCCAGGTGCTCGTCCGGGCCCAGCCTGGTCACCGGGCCGCACTCCGTCAGGCTGTACGTCTGGTGCAGCACCCGGCCCAGCCGCCGCGTCGCCTCCGCCAGCCGGCGCGGCGAGGGCAGGCAGCCGGTGTAGCCGATCAGCCGCAGACTGCCCGTGTCCGCCGAGGGCAGCAGCGGATGGTCCAGCAGCCGGTAGAGCAGGTGCGGGGGCAGGAAGGTGCGCGAGACCCGGAAGCGCTCGATCGCCGCCAGCACGGCCTGCGCCTCGAAGCCCTCCTGCATCACCACCGTGCCGCCCGCCGCCAGCGCCAGATCGGCGGTGGTGCCGCCGCCGTGGCAGAGCGGGGTACACAGCAGGAACACCGAGCCGCCGGGCAGAGCCGGTCTCGGCGGCCGGGCGAAGCGTCTCATCACGCCCTTCGGCCGCCCGGTCGTGCCGCCGGTGAACCGTACGCCCATCACGTCCCCGGGCGCGCAGCGCGGTTCCAGCGGCTCGGGAGAGCAGTCGGCCGCCAGCTCCAGCAGGTCCGCGCCGAGGTCGGTGGGCCCCAGCGCGAACAGGCCCGCGGAGGGCAGGGCCCGGGCGACCGCCTCGGCGGCCGGCCGGCAGGCGCCGGGGTCGAAGACCAGCGCCGCCGTCCCCGCGAACTCCGCCAGCTCCGCCGACTGCCGCGGGGGCGCCAGCGGGTAGGGCATCGCCACCCGGCAGCCCAGCAGGTTCGCGGCCAGGCGCACCAGCAGCGCCTCCGGCCGGTTCCCGGAGATCACCGTCACCCCGTCCCCGTGGCCCAGGCCCGCCCGTTCCAGCGCCCGAGCCATCCGGAAGACCGAGTCGAGGCACTCCTGAGCCGTCCACGCCTCCTCGCCGAACCACAGGGCCACCCGGGCCCGGTCCCGCGCCAGGCCGTCCAGCACCAGCTCGATGTACGTGGGCTCCGCGTTCGCCGACATGTCCTGACCCAGCCCTCGATCGATTTTGACGGTGCGTCAGCGTAGCCCACTGGGGCGGGTGTGGCTGCCGGTGATGCGGCGGGAAAATGCGCTCGCCGCACGGGCGGCGACACCCCTACGCTCGGGCCCGCGAGGACCGACGTGGAGGGGGCGGGATGAGCAGGGCCGAAGCCGTACGGGCGGCGAACGCGCTGGGGGCGCGCTGGGCCGGGCAGGCCGTCGACGGGGAACAGGGCACGGTCCTGATGCCCGCCGGGCTCTGGCCCCTGCTCGGGCTGCTGGCCCCCGCCGGGAGCGGGCCGGTGCGGGCCGAACTCGCCGAGGCCCTCGGCCTGGCGCCCGCAAGCGCCGCCGAGCGGGCCCGGGAACTCCTCGGTCTGCTGCGGGAGATCCCGGCGGTACGGGCCGCGCTCGGCGTCTGGACGGCGCCCGGGGTACGGCTGCGCCCCGCCTGGGCGGCCGGCTTCCCGGCGGACGTGCACTGGAGGCTCACCGGCGACGCCGGACAGGACCGCAAGACGCTCGACGAGTGGGCGGCCCGCTGCACGGACGGAATGATCGACGCCATGCCGCTGGAGGTCAGCGAGGACACCCTGCTGGTCCTCGCCACCGCGCTCGTCCTGCGCACCGACTGGATCAGGCCGTTCCGGGACTTCGGCGGCCCGCCCGGGGGCGGGGAGGAGACGTGGGCGCGGCCCGTCCACTACCTCAGCCGCACCGGCCGCATGCTGGACCGCGCCTCGCTGCTGGAGACCCCGTACGGGCCCGTCACCGAGCTGCGCGTCCTCGGCGACCGCGACATCGACGTCCGGCTCCTCCTCGGCGAGGCGGACGCCGCCGCGAGCACGGTCCTCGCGAGCGGGTTCGAGGCCCTGGGCGGACGGCACCGCCGCACCGGCGCCGACCGGCTGCCGTTCGGCGAGCCCGGCCCGGGCCTGCGGATCGACCGGCTGCCCTCGTACCGCCCCGAGGACGAACTGCGCGTCGACGTGCCGCAGTTCACCGTGGAGGCCCACCACGACCTGCTCGAGCGCCGCGAACTCTTCGGCCTGGCGACGGCGAGCAGCGCCTCGCGGACCGAGGACCGCCTGCCGGGCCTCGCGGAGGCCGGGGAGCCGCTGTTCATCGGCGGCGCCGCCCAGCGCGCCACCGCGACCTTCGGCCGGCTCGGCTTCCGCGCCGCCGCCGTCACCGCCTTCGGCGTGGCCGGGGGCTCTGCCGCGAGCCGACCGCCGTACCTGGTGCGGGAGGCGCGGGTCTGGTTCGGCCGGCCGTTCGGCTTCCTCGCCGTGCACCGCACCACCGGACTGGTGCTCGCCGCCGGGTGGGTCACCGAGCCGGAGCCCTCCCACGACCCGTACGCGGGCTGGGGATCGGAGGACGAGGAGGAGGGCTGGGAGGACGACCGGGAGGCGTGACCTGCGCAACACCCCGTCGGTGGGCGGGCACTGGGAGACTGGGGCGGCAGAGATCCGTTCGTAGAGAGGCCAGCGCCCGCATGTCCAGCACTGCCGCCGTCGACAATCCGTGGTTCCGCCGGTTCAAGCCCTCCGACCACGCCCCCGCGCGGATCGTGTTCTTCCCGCACGCCGGCGGCTCGGCCAGCTACTACCTGGAGTACGCCAACGCGCTCGCGCCGTACGCCGACGTGCTCGCCGTGCAGTACCCGGCCCGGCAGAACCGGCTGGCCGAGCCCGGCATCTTCTCGGTGCCCGAACTCGCCGACCGGCTCGCCGTGGAGCTGCGGGGCTGGGCCGACCGCCCGACCTACTTCTTCGGCCACAGCATGGGCTCGGCCGTCGCCTTCGAGGTGGCCAGGCGCTTCGCCGACCAGGGCGTCGGCGTGCCCGACCGGCTGTTCGTCTCGGCCGGACGCGCGCCCTCGCTGCCCCGCGAGACCTCCGTGCACCTGCTCGGGGACGACGACCTGCTCAAGGAGATCGCCGGACTCGGCGGCACGGACGAGCGCATCCTCGCCGTCCCCGCGCTGCGCCAGGTGATCCTGCCGTCGCTGCGGGCCGACTACACCGCCATCGAGACGTACTGGTGCGAGCCGGCCGTGACGGTGCCCGTGCCCATCACGGGCCTGGTCGGCGAGACCGACCCGAACGCCACCCTCGAGCAGGTCGGCGCCTGGGCCGGGCACACCACCGGCGGCTTCGACCTGCGGGTCTTCCCGGGCGGGCACTTCTACGTGGCGGACGAGGTGGAGGCCGTCACCGCGCTGATCCTCGGGCACCTGAACCGCTGAGGATTCCGGAGCCGAGGGTGCCCGGGCCGGTGACGTGGGCCGTCCGGTCCGATAATATTCGCGCTTGACAGATCGTCAAAGACATGTCAGGAGGACGCGTGCGTCGGATAGCCATCGTCGGAGGGGGCCAGGCCGGCCTGCAGCTCGCGCTCGGGCTGCAGGCGGACGGCCACCAGGTCACGCTCGTCGCCGACCGGACCCCGGACCAGGTTCGCGGCGGGCGCGTGCTCTCCGGTCAGGCCATGTTCGGCCCGGCGCTGCGGATCGAGGCGGAGGCCGGGTTGGACCTCTGGGCGGACGAGGCGCCGTCCGTACGGACGTTCCGCTTCGCGCTGTGCGTACCGCCCGGCGTCAAGGCGCTCGATTTCACCATGGCGCCCGACGATCCCGTGCAGTCCGTCGACCAGCGGATCAAGTTCGCCGGCTGGCTGGAGCTGTTCGCCGAGCGAGGCGGTGACGTCCAGTTCCGCTCGCTCGGCCGCGAGGGCCTGCACGACCTTGCCCGCCGCCACGAGCTGACGATCGTCGCGGCCGGGCGCGGCGAACTCGCCGAGGTCTTCGAGCGCGACCCGAACCGCTCTCCGTTCGACCGGCCGCAGCGCACCCTGACCTGCCTGTACGCGCACGGCATCGGCTCGCCCGACCCCGCGACCGAGCCGGCCGCCCGGATGTACGCCCTGCCCGGTCTCGGTGAGCTGTTCCTGCAGCCGGCCGTCACGCTGTCCGGTCCGTGCGGCGTGCTGCTCTGGGAGGCCGTGCCCGGCGGGCCGTTCGACATCTTCGGCGACAGCCCCGCGCCGGAGGTCCAACTCGACCGGATGCGCAAGCTGATGGCCGAGTACCTGCCCTGGGAGGCGGAGCTCTGGACGGAGGCCGAGCCGACCGACGCGGGCGCCGGGCTCTCGGGTGCGGTCAACCCGGTCGTGCGTCGGCCCGTCGCCGAACTCGGCTCGGGCGTGGACTCCGTGCACGTCCTGGGCCTGGGGGACGCGGTGACCGTCAGCGATCCGATCACCGGCCAGGGCTCCAACAGCGCCGCCCGCGCCGCGGACGCCTACCGGCGGGCGATCGCCGAGCATGGCGACGCCCCCTTCACGGCCGACTGGATGTACCGCACCGCCGAGGGCTTCTGGCAGGAGTACACCCGCCACAGCGTTCGGCTGACCGCCGACGTGCTGACGATGCCCGAACACGTGCAGGGCGCCTTCGCGGCAGCGGCCGAGCACCCGGAGGTGGCGCGCCGACTGGCGAACACGTACACGGAGCCGAGCGACCACGCGGCCTGGCTGGCGACACCGGAGCTGACGGCCGCCTACCTGGCCTCCGTCCGCGCCTCCGCCCGCGGCTGAGCGGCGATCGTACAGAGGCGCTTGGTGGCCCGGGTCAGGGCCACGTACAGGTCCCTCTCCCCGCCGGGGCGGGCCGCCGCGATCTCCTCCGGGTCCAGGACGACGACCCCGTCGAACTCCAGGCCGCGCGCCTCGGAGGCCGGTACGACACGGGCGAGCCGGGCGACGCCCCGGGCCGTCAGCTCGACCGCCCTGGCGTCCGCGCAGACCACGCCCAGCAACTCGCCCGGGTGCGCGGCGCCCTGGGCGCGGAGCTCCTCGAGGGCGGCGGTGACCAGCCCCTCCGCGGGTGCGGTCACGGTGCGGGGGCTCTCGCCGCTGCGCAGTGACCGGGTGGGCCGCTGGTCCGGGGCGATCCGGGCGAGCAGGCCCCGGACGCTCTCCAGGATCTCCTGCGTGGTGCGGTAGCTGACGGTCAGGTCGTGCGGTTTGAACCGCGGTCCGAGGTGCGGGGTCAGCGCCTCCTTCCAGTCGCGCGCCGTCGCGACCGGGCCCGCCTGGGCGAAGTCGCCGACCAGCGTCATCGACCTCGACGGGCAGCGGCGCACGATCATCCGCCACTGCATGGCCGTCAGTTCCTGTGCCTCGTCGACGACGACGTGGCCGTACGTCCGCTCGGGCGGGCCGTCGACCAGGCTCGCCGCCTCGTCCAGCAGCGGGGCGTCCGCCTCGGTCCACGGGTCGCCGGGGGCGCGCAGCAGCAGGGACCGCTCCTGCGCGGTCAGCCGTGGCAGGTGCTCGGCGAGGGCGTCGGCGTCCGTGAGCAGCGCCGTCACCAGGTCGCCGGGCGCGAGCCTGGGCCACAGGGCCTCGACGGCCCGGTCCACGCCGGGGTCGTCGAGGAGGTCGGCCCGGACGGCGTCCAGGTCCAGCTCGTGGGCCGGGCCCGGGGCGGCCGCGCCTTCCGTGCGGCGCCGGGCGGCTCCGGTGAACCGGTCGAGGTCGAGGCCCGTCAGCTTCTCGGTGTCGGCGTCGATCTGCTCCAGGAGGTCGCCCATGTCCCGCTGCATCGCGTCGGTGAGGGCGTCGGCCAGGAGCTCCTTGAACACCTGGCGCGCGGGGTTGTGCCCCGGTACGGCCGTCACGGCGGCCTGGCGCGCGGTGGCGACCTCCTCGGCGGCCAGGTGGACCGCCTCCCGTCCGACCCGGACGGTGAAGTCGCCGGCGGGGGCCTGACGGGTGCGCAGCAGGGCGGCCAGGGCTTCGGCGAGGTCGGTGGCGCCCTTGAGGCGGGCCGTGTCGAAGGGGTCCGTGGCATCGGCGGGTGCCCCGGCCAGTTCCCGGCAGGTCGCCAGGACGACGTCGTTCTCCCCGAGCGAGGGGAGGACCTGGGAGATGTAGTCGAGGAACCGGGCGTTCGGGCCCACCACGAGGACGCCCTCCTCCGCGGCGCGCGGGAACGCGTACAGGACGTAGGCCGCCCGGTGCAGGGCGACCACCGTCTTGCCGGTGCCGGGGCCGCCCTGCACCACGGTCACCCCGCGGTGGGCGGAGCGGACGACCTCGTCCTGCTCGGCCTGCAGCGTCGCCACCGCCGCCTGCATCCGGCCCGTGCGCCGGGCGGAGAGGGCCTCGGTCAGCGGGCCGTCCCCCACCACGTCCCCGTCGGTCGGGGCGCTGCCGTCCAGCAGCTCGTCGCTCACCGAGACGACCGTGCGCTCCTCGAGGCGCAGGTGCCGGCGCCGCCGCAGGCCCATCGGGTGGACCGGCGTCGCCTCGTAGAAAGGCCGCGCCGCATTCGCGCGCCAATCCACCAGCAGCGGCAGTTCGTCCTCCTCCGTGTGCAGTCCGATCCGCCCAATGCGCAGGGCCGTTCCGTCCGCCCGGTCGATGCGCCCGAAGACCAGCCCCCTTTCCGCGCCCTCCAGCCGGCCGATTTCCCTGGCCAGGCGGTCGGCGGTGATTTCTCTCTCGTACGCCTCCCCGGCGCCGCCCGCCGGGGCCCGCAACAGGTCCGCCCGGTTCACGCGTGCTTCGGAGAGCCGATCGGTGAGGAACGCGTAGAGGGAGGACACGTAATCCTGTTCCGCGTCAAGTTCGCGCGCGGCGGGATCAATCGTTTTCGACTTCGACAAGAGGGGCTCCTTCGATTCGAGCCACACCATACGGTCGAAGTTCCCGGAAAGGTAAGTCTTGACTTACCTCGCGAAACCGTGTCCTTGTGACGGAATGGCGTTTTGCGAATTACACCGTTCCGCATATCTCTCATTACTTTTCCTATTGCCGCGAGGCGTTTTCCCCGTTGTCATGAAGCGAACGGCCGCACCCTCGCCCGGCGCGTTCCTGCAAGCGGGAGCGGGGCTTCGCGGAGTTCGAGAAGGCGGTCCTGGGGCGATGATCCGCGTCAGCCGCTGGTCCTCGCCGACCGCTGATCCTCGCGCACCGCTGATCCTCGCTAAGTGAGGTCGAACGCGGTGGGGGCGTGCCCCCGCCAGATCGCGCGGGCCGCCTGCTCCGGGTAGCGGGCGGTCCGCGCCTCGGCGTCCAGGACGCGGGTGAGCTGCCCGTCCTCCTCGTGCGCGGGCCAGCCGGGGTCGCCCGTGGTGGCGAAGGAGACCCAGGCGCTGCGGAGCTGCCGGGAGACCTCGACGGCCGCTGCCGGGGGCGGGTCGCCGAGGAACTGGTGGGCGGCCGGGGTGTCCAGGGTGCCGAAGGCGAGCGGCACGTCCAGTCCGTGGCAGGCGCCGAGCACTCCGCCGAACCCTGCGGCGCGCAGGGCCAGTTCGAACAGGTACGAGCGGCCGCCGGCGGCGGAGTTGGCCTCGGCCAGGTGCAGGGAGGGCATCCGGAAGAGCGCGTCGGAGCCGACGGCCTCGAGCAGGGCCTCCCAGGTGGCGTCCGGGTAGGCGGCGCGGTACGCCTCGGTGCCGGCGGGCGGCGGGGCGAGGAGGCGAAGGGCCGTCCTGGCCTCCTCCTCGGTGAAGGTGCCGAGCCGCCCGCTGAGGACGGTGAACAGCCGGAACTCGTCGCGGGTGTGGCCGACGAGCAGGTCGGTCCCCTCGGCGGCGCCGCAGGCGAGGGCGGCCCAGGGCGCGTCGGGCAGCACCTCGCCGTCGACGACCGGGACGGTGGCGATGCCCGTCTGGGCGAGCCGGCCCCAGCGGTCCAGGTGCCGGGGCAACTCCGCGTCGAGATCGGTGACGGCGGAGGCGAGGCGCCACGGGTCGACCTCGGCCAGGGCGGCGGCCGTGGGGGCCGCGCCGACGCGTTCGGCGAGCGCGGCGGCGACCTCGGCGGCGAGGGCGGGCGTGGCGAGGTTGCCCGGCACGGAGTGGGCGACGGCCCGCCGGAAGAGGCCCTCGGCCGAGGGCATCACCATCAGCGCGGCGACCGAACCGGCCCCGGCGGACTGCCCGGCGACGGTCACCAGATCCGGATCGCCGCCGAAGCCCTCGATGTTGCGCCGCACCCAGTGCAGGGCCGCCTCCTGGTCGAGGAAGGCCCGGTTGGCCGGGGCACCCTCCAGCAGGGCGAAACCCTCCGCGCCCACGCGGTAGTTGACGGTCACCACGACCAGCCCGGCCGAGGCCGGCCCGGGTGAGACCAGCGCGGTCGGGTCGTACAGCGGGTAGCCCGAGGTGCCCGACAGGTACCCGCCGCCGTGGATCCACACCAGGACGGGCAGGCCCGCCGCTCCCGGGTCCGGGGTGCAGACGTTGAGGGTCAGCCAGTCGGTGCCGCCGGGGGCGGGGTCGGCGGGCATCGGGCCGGACTGCGGGACGACGGGGCCGAACTCGGCGGCCTCCCGCACGCCGTCCCAGGGCTCCGGCCGGACGGGGGCGGCGAAGCGCAGCGCCCCCACCGGCGGCTGCGCGTACGGGATGCCCCGGAAGACGGCGAGTCCGTGCTCGCGTCGGCCCCGGACGGCTCCTTCGGCGGTGCGGACGACGGGCTGCTCGGGCAGATCGGTCATGGTGACGGTTCCTCCCTCGGGTCTTGCTCCACCGTACGGTCGCTGACTCCGGGGCAGGCGGCAGGGTGCGACTCCGGGGCGTGGGAGGCTACCCGGGTACCGCGTTCGGCCCGCGACCGGTTCAGCCCCAGCCAGGAGCCCCGCCATGGACCAGCCCGCCCGCACCAGCCCGTCCGTCCTGGGGCTCGACGCCACCGCCTCCGGGCACCCGGCGGGCATCCTGGAGGCCGCCGAGCGCGCCGAACTGCGGGGCATGGACCGGCTGGTGGTCGCCGAGACGGCCTACGACCCGTTCCTCCAGCTCGCCCGCGCCGCCGACCGGACGGAGTCCATCGAGCTGGCCACCGGCATCGCGGTGGCCTTCGCCCGTACCCCGATGACGCTCGCCTACCAGGCGTGGGGCCTGCACGCGGCCTCCGGCGGGCGGGCGGTGATCGGGCTCGGCTCGCAGGTCAAGCCGCACATCGAGAAGCGCTTCGGAATGCCCTGGGACCGCCCCGCCGCCCGGATGGCCGAGTACGTGCACGCGGTGCGGGCGATCTGGCACAGCTGGCAGACGGGCGAACGGCTGCGCTTCCGGGGCGAGTTCTACACCCACACGGTGATGACGCCGGTCTTCTCGCCCGACCCGGTCGAGGCCGGGGTGCCGCGCATCCTGCTCGCCGGCGTCGGCCCGTTGATGACCCGCACCGCCGGGGCCGTGGCGGACGGGTTCCTGGGCCACCCCTTCACCTCCACCGCCTACCTCGCCCAGCAGGTCCTGCCCGGCCTGACCGGGGCCCGGGCACAGGCCGAGGCGGCGGGGGAGCCGTGGACGGACCGGCCGTTCGAGATCGTCGGCAACGTGCTCACCGCCACCGGGCGCACGGAGGAGGAGCTGGCCGCCAACCGGGCCGCCGTCCGGGAGCGGCTCGCCTTCTACGCCTCCACCCCCGCCTACCGGCCGGTGCTGGCGCAGCACGGCTGGGAGGCGTTGCAGGAGGAGCTGCACACCCACTCGGTGCGGGGGCGCTGGGCGGAGATGGCCGCGCTGATCGACGACGAGGTGTTCGACACCTTCGCGGTCAGCGGGACGGTCGAGGAGGCGGCGCGGGAGATCCACCGGCGGTACGCGGGGCTGGTCACCCGGCTCTCCGTCAACCTGCCGGACGGCGCGGACCCGGACCTGGGCCTGGACGTCCTGGCGGCGGTGCGGGCGCTCGGCTGATCGTTCGCGGACTCCAGCCGGTGCAAAAAGGGGCACCGATCGATCGACTGACGACCAAGACCGGGCACATTCGGGCAACCCGGCCTGGCGGACGGCCGCGCGGGGCAGGATCGCCGACGCGGCCGGGGCATGACACCTCCCCGGCGTGTCATGCCCCGGCCAGCCGCCGTCGACCGTGGAGGTCCCCGCGTGTCCGTGTCCGACGATCGCACCGCAGGCGACGAGGACCTCGCCGCGTCCGACTGGCACCTCGAGCACGACGAACTGGCCGACCTCGACGAGTTCCTGCGCGTCAGCGCCGAACTCACCGGCTTCGACGTCCCCGAACTGCGCGCCACGGGCCTGGCCCGCGAACACCACCGCACCGCCCTCGCCCACCCCGTCCGCGACGATGCCGCCCTCGTCCACCTCTGGTACGTCGGCGCCTGGCCCGGCGAGGCCCCCACCTCCGCCCGCGCCCACGACCAGGGCCTCGCCTGGCGCACCTTCCGCGCAGACCCGCCCGGCAGCGCCGCCCCCGGATTCGGCAGCTGGGCCGAGGAGCCCCGGGCGGGTGAGAGCCGGTGAGCACCCGCTGGGACGTCATCGTGGTCGGCGCGGGCTTCGCCGGCTCCCTCGTCGCCGAACGCCTCGGCGCCCACGGCCGGCGCGTCCTCGTCCTCGAAGCCGGCCGCACGGCCCCCGACGCACCCCGCACCGCCGAGACCCTGCGCGCCGCCGGCGGCGGCCCGCCCACCTCCCCGTACCCGCACAACCCCGACGCGCCCTCACCCGACGTCGGCGACCTCACGGGCCTGCCCGACGGCGGCTTCCGCGCCACCGGACACCTGCGCCAGTACGGCCCGCTGCCCTACGCCAGCGGCTACCTGCGCGCCGGCGGCGGCACCGGACTGCTCTGGACGGGCCTCACCCCGCGCATGCACCCCGAGGACTTCCGCACCGGCGGCCTCGGTCGCGGCCGCGACTGGCCGATCGGCTACGAGGACCTGGAACCGTACTACCGGGCGGCGGAACGGGAACTCGGCGTCGCCGCCGACGCCGAGGAACAGCGCAGCGCCGTCGGCCTGCCCATCCCGGGCGACTACGCCTTCCCCATGCGGGCCCTCCCCGCCAGCCACCTCGACCGGCAGCTCGCCCACGCCCTCGACGGCCGCACCGTCCACGACCCCGCCATGGCCGCACCCGCCCGCCTCGCCGTCACCGGCACCCCGCAGGCGCGCAACGGGCCCGACGCCGCCGCGGGCGAGCCGGTGTGCGCGGGCAGCGCCAGCTGCGTACCCGTCTGCCCGACCGGCGCCAAGTACACCCCGCTGCGCACCCGGGCGCGCTGGGCGGCGGGCGTCGAACTGCGCACCGAGGCGGTCGTCAGCCGGGTGCTCGCCGACCCCGTCACCGGGCGCGCCACCGGCGTCGAGTACCTGGAGCGCGGTCGGGCCCGGCTGGCCGCCGCGGACCTGGTCGTCCTCGCCGCGCACGCCGTCGAGAACGCCCGGCTGCTGCTCCTGTCCGGGCTCGCCAACCGCAGCGACCAGGTCGGGCGCAACCTCATGGACCACCCGGCGCTGCTCACCTGGGGGCTGATGCCCCGGCCGGTCGGCCCCTACCGGGGGCCCGGCTCCACCAGCGGCCTGGAGGCGTTCCGCTTCGGCCCGGCCCGGGGGCGGCGCGCGCCGTTCCGGATCGAGATCGGGAACTGGGGCTGGTCCTGGGCCGGTGGCGGGGTGGAGAGCAAGACCGCCGCGCTGATCGGCTCCGGCCTACGGGGCAAGGAGCTGCGGGAGCGGCTCGGCGACCGGCTCGGGCGCCAGTTCTCCCTCCAGTTCGAGCTGGAGCAGCCCGCCGACCCGGCCAACCGCGTCACCCTCGACCCGCACCGGCGCGACCCGCTGGGCCTGCCCGCCCCGGCCGTCCACTACGACCTCGACGAGTACGTGCGCGAGGGCATGGCCTCCGCCCGCGCCGTCTCCGACCAGCTCTTCGCCCTCCTCGGCGCCGAGGACCACACCGCCTACCCCGTCGGCCCCGCCTGGCCCGGCCGCCTCGAACACCGGGGCGTCGCCTACGGCTACCGGGGCGCCGGCCACGCCGGCGGGACCCACGTCATGGGCGGCGCGCCCGGCACCTCGGTGGTCGACCAGTGGCAGCGCTGCTGGGACCACCCCAACCTGTACGCCGTCGGCTGCGGCTCGATGCCCTCCCTCGGCACCTCCAACCCCTCGCTCACCATGGCCGCCCTCGCGCTGCGCAGCGCCGAGCGGATGCAGCAGGACCTGCAGGAACTGCACCGCCCGGCCGTCCTCACCCCGCCCTCCTCCCCGTTCGAGCCCCTTCCCTCGGAGTCGTCATGACCGGTCTGCCCCTGCCGCCCGTGCCCGAGCCGTACCACCTGCCCTTCCACTACGGGGCGCTGCACAACATCGGCGTGGACTACCTCGTCGACCCGCAGCGGGCGGCCCGGCTGCTGGACAAGCGCCACCCCGGCCTGAGCGTCGCCGAGTTCGACGGCGGGGCGTGCGTCTCGCTCAACTACCAGCTCTACTTCGCCCAGTACCCGAACGGCGGAGGCATCACCCAGGAGCTGGAGATCAACCTGATCGCCCACCCGACGTTCGCGGGCGAGCGGCTCCCGGCCGTCAACTACGGCCAGTACGCCCGGGGCTGGGAGCAGACCAAGCTGCTCGGCATCGCCCGGCTGCACGTGCTGTGCGACAACCCGCTCGCCATCGACGCCGGGCGCCTCCTCTACGCGGAGCCCAAGCATCCCGGCTGGTTCGAGACCACCATGCCCTCGCTCAACGCGGCCGCCGTGCAGGACCGTTGGTCCGTCTCCTGCCGCCGGGCCGCCCTCGGGCCCGAGGGCCTCCAGCGGTACGAGGAGGAGCTGGTCGCCCTCGACGTCAACCTGGCCGGACTCACCTCCGAGTCCGTCAACAACACCCCCATCACCGGCTACGGCACCGACGACCAGGGCCGCCTCCTCGCCGGTCCCCTCAACGTCTACCAGCCCTACCGCTACTACGCGTTGGACGACCGCACCGCCGACCGCGTCCACCTCACCCTCGGCAACCCCGCCGAGGAAGCCGCCCGCGACCTGGCCCACCTCATCGCGGACGCCCCCGCCGCCGGCGTCTGGACCTACCAGTCCGCCCCGGTCGCCGCCCACAACCGCGCCTACTACGTGGGCTGATCGGCGCCGCTCCCCGACCGGCCGCTCCCCGACGGGCCACTCCGCGAGCGCCGAGCACGGGCCGACGGGTTCACCCGGACAGCGCCTGTGCGAGTACGCGGGTGGCGGCTACCGTCTCGTGCAGGTCGATTCCCTACGAACAAAAGGAGCGGTCACATGGGACAGCAGGCTGGTGCGGGCAACGCGAAGGCGGCACGTCAGGTCACCATCACCTTCCGGCCGGAGGTGGGGGTGCAGACGATCCACAGCACGGTCGAGAACCTCGTCCGAACGTTGAAGCCGGGAGGATGTTCGCACTGCGGCCTGGTGGGGATCGATCTGACCCTCCGCGCCGGCGACCCCGAACTCTCCGGTGGGCTCAAGGAACTCCTCCACCATGACGACGTCATCGGCGTTGACGTCCAGTTCTAGTGCGAAGCAACGGCACGGCGGGGAGCCGGCGGCGGCCCGGAGTCGCGACCACGTACACCCCCGGTCATCGCGACCGCCTCGAACGGCTCCTGCCCCTGGTGGACTACCTCGAAGTGGCGCCCGACACCTTCGTCGACGAGAGATCCGACGGAGGAAGCCTCCGGCTCGACGCCCTGCACGAGCTGAGGGACGTGGCGAGCGACGCCGCCGTGATCGTCCACGGGGTCGGCCTGTCCATCGGTTCGTACGACGGCTGGTCGGACGGCTACATCCGGTGCCTCGACCAGCTCATGGACACCGTGGACGTCGCCTGGCACAGCGAACACCTCGGCTACACGAAGGTGCGCGGGGAGTTCCTCGGCACGATGCTCTCCATGCCTCGCACGAAGGAGGCGCTCGAACTCGTCGTGGAGCGTGCTGCGGCCGTCCGGGAGCGGTACTGCGTTCCCTTCCTCCTGGAGAACGTGGTCCGTCTGATTCCGGACCACGACAGCGACTACACGGAGGCGGAGTTCCTCAACGAGCTGACCTCGGCCACCGGGTGCGGACTCCTGCTCGACGTCTACAACCTGGAATGCGACCGGGCGAACAACGGCTTCGGGATCGAGGAGTTCCTCGACGAACTCGATCTCACCACCGTGCGTGAGATCCACGTCGCCGGTGGCGTCGAGCTCGGGGGAGTGGTGCTGGACGTGCACTCGCGCCCCGTGAAGGAGTCGACGCTGAACCTGGCGCAGGAGGTGGCGGGCAGGGCGCCCCGGCTGGAGACCGTCACCTACGAACTGCTGGACGAGGCGGTGCCGGTCCTCGGCATGGACCTGATCGCCTCCGAGGTGGTCCGGGTGCGGGACATGCTCGAGTCCTCACGGACCGCCGGCTCGGCGGCGGTCCGATGAATCTGGAAGGACTGCAGGTCGGCCTGTTGACCCTGCTGAAGTCGAGGGAGCAGGAGCCGCAGAACGATCACCCGTACTTCCGTCACCTCGACGCCTCGGGGCGGCTCTCGGTGCTCCGGGAGATCTCGGCGTGGTGGCGGAGCTTCTCGATCGAGGAAACCTGTGTCCTGACCTCGACCCTGTTGAAGAAGCGCGGAACCTTCGCCGAAGTGGCGGGCCGGTTCGCCGACCGGCCGGACGCGACGCCCTACCACCAGCAGCAGGCGGCCGTCTTCCTCGCCGCCATGGGCCGCCACGGCGATCCGCTCCTCGCCGCCGTCGCCGAGTTCGAGGGCGCCCTCCTGGCCATCAGGACCGGCGACGCGACGGGCCCCGTCACCATCCACTGGCAGCACGCCCCGTACGCGGTGCTGGAGAGCCTGCTGCTGGGCGCGCCACTCGACGAGGCGAGGATCCGCGGCGCCCACCGGATGGTGGTGAGCCCTGATCTTCCAGGGCTGTTCCGCGTGGAGCCGCTGCCGTAGCCCGGCCGTAGCCCGGCCGGGCTACGGGTTCTCCGGGCGAGGGGTGCGTCAGGCGGCGGGGCCGTTCGCGCGGCGTTCGCGGAGGGTGCGCAGGACGCGCCGGGTGGCGCGGGTGGCGACCGGGGGGAGGAGGTCGAGGGCGAGGCGGCGGGAGGCGGAGTGCTGGGCGGGGGACTTCACCTCGTAGTTGAGGCGCAGGACGCGGGCGCCGGCGATGGTGTCCTCGTCGACGGTGTAGCCCTCGGACCGCCAGTCGCGCTCCAGCAGGATCTCGCGGGCGGCGGCCGGGTCGCCCCAGGTGCCGTAGAACTTCATCGGGGTCAGCAGCACCGGGTGCAGGCCCCCGGTGAAGACCGCCTCCCAGACGGCGGCCGAGACGCCCGGGGTGTGCTCGGAGCGGTAGTCGTCGAGGGCGATCAGCCCGTCCGGGCGCAGCGCGGCCCGGGCCACCGTGATGTCCCCGGCGACGTGCTCGTACAGGTGGGAGGCGTCGACGTGGACGAAGCGGCAGCTGCCCGCCGGGATGCGGCCGTCGGCCAGGACGGAGGTGGGGGCCTGGACGATCTCGGGCAGGGTGGCGTGGAAGGCCAGGTAGTTGGCCTCGAAGGCGCTGCGGGTGAGGGTGCGCCGGTAGGACATGGCCATCTCGGCGGCGTTCTCGTCGTCGCCCGCGTCGGAGTCGAACAGGTCGCAGACCGTGAGCCGCTCGCCCTCGCGCAGGTGGTCGCCGAGCAGGACGGCGCTGCGGCCCAGGTAGCTGCCCAGCTCCAGCAGGTCGCCGGTGACCCCGGCGGCGCTCTGGGCGGACAGCAGGTGGGCGAAGGCTTCCCGGTCGAGGCGGAAGAACCAGCCGGGGATGTCGTCGCGCGTCAGCGGCGCCGGCCGGGCGGAGGCGGTTGCGGGGGTGGTCACGGCGGTCTCCAGGGGACGCGCGGGCGCGGCGGGGCGGACTGGGCCACGGTGGGGCCGTGGAGCTGAGGGTGGATCATCATAGTCACGCCGGGGCCTGATGGGACCAGGTGTAGGACGGCAGAACTTCCGACGATTTCCGCGCGCTCGGTAGGCCGTTCGACAGGGCGCGCACGTACGGACCAGCGCGTGGACGCGCGTCCGAGCGCCGCGCCCTCCCTCAGCGGCTCGCGCGCTCCAGTTCCCCGATGGTCTCGCCCAGCCAGGCGCGCTCGGCCGCGCTGGAGGCGCGGGCGACCAGCAGCATGCCCCGGCGGAACGGGTTCGCCTCCCGCTCGGCGGTGACGGGCGCGCCCGCGCCGTCGTAGAAGAAGCTGCTCGGCGCCTCCAGGAAGGCGAGGCGCCGCCGCAGCACCGCGGCCTGGGCCGCCGGGTCCTCGAGGTGGTGGAGGAAGGCGGCGAGCGCGAAGAAGCGGATCTGGTCGGTGATCTCGGCCTGCTCCGGGTCGGCCAGGCGCCGCCGGAGCTCCTCCCGGCCCGCCTCCGTCAGCTCCAGGGCGTGGCGGGGCGCGGCCCCGCTGCCGGGCTCGGTGCGCCGTACGAGCAGGCCCGCCTTCTCCAGCCGGGAGATGGCGGGGTAGAGCGCGCCGTCGCTGACGGGCCGGACGTGGCCGGTCAGGCCGGTGATGCGGGACTTGAGCTCGTAACCGTGCAGTGGCTGGTCGTAGAGGAAGCCGAGGATCGCGAGGGTCAGCACGCCGCCATGTTACCTCTTGCCGATGTGCATCGATTAGATGTATCTCTTTTCGAGGTCACATCCGGGCTCGTCGAGGGGGCGGCATGCGAAGGAACACGCAGGACAGGCGGAACATCCACGGACACCTGCGACGCCTCGGCGCCCTCGCCGGGCCCGTCTACGCCGAACTGCTCTCCGGTGTCCTCGCCTCCGTGCTCACCGCGTTCTGGACGCTCCGCCTCGGCGGAGCCGTCGTCGCCGCCGTCACCCTCGCGGGCACGGTGGAGAACCTGCTGCTCGGCCTCGTCCTGGTCGTCGCCTCCGGCACGGGCGTCAGCCTCGCCCGGGCCCGTGGCGCGGGCGACGGCGCCGAGGCCGCCCGGACGGCCCGCGCCGCCTGGCGGCTCTGCGCCGCCGGAAGCCTCGCCCTCTCCCTGGCGGGCCTGCTGCTGCGGGAGCCGCTGGCCGGAGCCTTCCTCGACGGCTCGGCCGCCGCCCTCGCCGCCGACTACTTCGCCGTCGCCTTCCCGGCCTTCGGCCTGTTCTTCGGCCAGCGCGTCGCCGACGAGCTCTTCAAGGGCGCGGGGGACACCCGCACCCCGATGAGGATGGCCCTGCTCTCCAACGCCCTGCTGCTCCTGCTCGACCCGCTGCTCATCCTCGGCGCCGGTCCGGTCCCCGCCCTCGGCGTCCCCGGCGCCGCGCTGGCCCTGGCCCTCTCCCGGGCGGTCGCCCTCGCCGTCACCCTGCGGCTGCGGCCCCGGGCGGCGCCCTCGGGCGCGGGAACCGGCGCGGCGGCCGCCGGGATCCTGCGCGCGGGCCTCCCGTTCGGCCTGGACTTCACCGCGCGGATGGCCGTCGGAACCGCCCAACTCGCCCTGACCGCGGGCTTCGGCGTCGCCGCCGTCGCCGGGTACGGGCTCGGCTACCGGCTGCTGCTGGTCGCCACCATGGCCTTCTACGCGCTGCGCCAGGCCGCCGCCATCGAGGCCGCCCGCCTCACCGGCGCGGGCGCCGCCGAGGACCTGCACGACCTGCGCCGGGCCGTCCGGTGGTCGTCGCTGCTGGCCGGCGGCTGTGCGGCCCTGCTCGCCGCGGCGGCGGCCGTACCGCTGACGGCTCTCTTCACCGGGGACCAGGAGGTGGCCGGGCAGTCCGTCCTCTTCCTGCGGACGGCGGCGCCGTACCTGCTCCCGTACGCCCTGGTGGTCGCCCTCGGCGGCCTCTACCAGGGGATGGGCGCGGGCCGCCCGGTGGTGCTCTCCGTGCTGATCGGCCTGGGCGCCCAGCTCACCGCCTCCGTGGCCCTCTCCGGCCCGCTCGGCGTGACCGGCGTGTGGGCCGGCCCGGCCGTGGGGGCGGTGGTGCAGCTGGCGGTGCTCGCCAGGGCCGCCAACTCCTGGTCGGGGCACGGCGGATGGGCCCGGCCGGTGTGGCAGAGTGGCGGACATGACGACACTGCCGGACGGTCGGGTGGTCCCGCCCGCTCACGCCGATGAACGGGCCATGCTGGACGCCTGGTTGGACTTCCACCGGGGGACGATCGCCGCCAAGGTGGCCGGGCTGGACGACCGGCAGGTGCGGCTGGCTCCCGTACCGCGCTCCGAGCTGACCCTGCTCGGGCTGGTCCAGCACCTCGCCGAGGTCGAACGGCAGTGGTACCAGCGGGTGTTCGGCGGGCTGGACGTGCCTGCGCCGCACGGGGGGACCGGGTTCGCCCTGGAGGCCGGGCGCGGGATGCCCGAGGCGCTGGCGGGGTGGCGGGCGGAGATCGAGCGCGGCCGGGAACTGACCGCCGGAGCTCCGCTGGACGCTCCCGGCAGGCTCGACGCGCAGTCGGCCGCTGCCGTCGGCTCGGAGACCGTCTCGCTGCGCTGGATCCTGCTGCACCTGATCGAGGAGTACGCCCGGCACGCGGGCCACGCGGACCTGCTGCGGGAGAGCATCGACGGGGTCGCCGGCGTCTGAGCGCCGGGGCCGTGCGGCCCCTCCCGCCCCGTCCGGCGCACCCCTGACAATTCGCCTCCGGAGGAGTACGGTTCCGCGCGGTGCGCCTCCACCGAGACCCGGTGGGTGCGCGGAACCCGGTCCTGACACCATGGGACCGAGATCACGACACCGTGACACCCTCGGAGGAGTCAGCAACATGAGCACGCACTACGACGTCGTCGTCCTCGGCGCGGGCCCCGGCGGCTACACCGCCGCCGTCCGTTCGGCGCAGCTGGGCCTGAAGACCGCGATCATCGAGGCCAAGTACTGGGGCGGCGTCTGCCTCAACGTCGGCTGCATCCCCTCCAAGGCCCTGCTGCGCAACGCCGAGCTGGCGCACATCTTCACCAAGGAGGCCAAGACCTTCGGCATCAAGGTCGAGGGCACGGTCAGCTTCGACTTCGGCGAGGCGTTCAAGCGCAGCCGCTCGGTCGCGGACGGCCGCGTCAAGGGCGTCCACTACCTGATGAAGAAGAACGGCATCACCGAGTACGACGGCTGGGGCACCTTCGTCGACGACCGCACCCTGCAGGTCGCGCTCAGCGGCGGCGGCTTCGACGTGGTCACCTTCGACCACTGCATCATCGCCGCGGGTGCCACGACGCGCCTGCTGCCCGGCACCGAGCTGAGCGACCGCGTGGTCACCTACGAGGAGCAGATCCTCACCGAGGAGCTGCCGGAGAGCATCATCATCGCGGGCGCCGGCGCCATCGGCGTCGAGTTCGCGTACGTGCTGCACAACTACGGCGTGAAGGTCACCATCGTCGAGTTCCTGGACCGCATGGTGCCGCTCGAGGACGTCGAGGTCTCCACCGAGCTGGCCAAGCAGTACCGCAAGCTCGGCATCGAGGTGCTCACCTCCACCCGCGTCGAGTCCATCGACGACAGCGACCCGAACGCCAAGGTGCGCGTTACCGTCACCAAGGACGGGCAGCAGCAGGTGCTGGAGGCCGACAAGGTCCTCCAGGCCATCGGCTTCGCCCCGCGCGTCAACGGCTACGGCCTGGAGAACGCCGGCGTCAAGCTCACCGACCGCGGCGCCATCGCCGTCGACGGCCGCGGCCGCACCAGCGCCGGGCACATCTTCGCCATCGGCGACGTCACCGCCAAGCTCATGCTGGCCCACGCCGCCGAGACCATGGCCGTGATCGCCGCCGAGACGATCGGCGGGGCGGAGACCATGGAGGTCGACTTCGCCATGATCCCGCGCGCCACCTACTGCCAGCCGCAGATCGCCTCCTTCGGCTACACCGAGGCCCAGGCCCGCGAGCAGGGCTACGACGTCAAGGTCGCGAAGTTCCCGTTCACCGCCAACGGCAAGGCCCACGGCCTCGGCCACCCGATCGGCTTCGTCAAGGTCATCAGCGACGCCAAGTACGGCGAGCTCCTCGGCGCCCACCTGATCGGCCCCGAGGTCACCGAGCTGCTGCCCGAGCTCACCCTCGCCCAGCAGTGGGACCTCACCGTGCACGAGGTGGCGCGCAACGTGCACGCCCACCCGACCCTCGGCGAGGCCGTCAAGGAGGCCATCCACGGCCTGGCCGGGCACATGATCAACATGTGATCCACCCCTGGGGTGGCACCGCCCCCTCCCCGGCAGTCCTGCGGAGATCGCCGCCGCGTGGGACTCTGGGGAGGTGGCACCCCAAGGAGGAGTCTCGTGTCGGACGAAGCGTTGATGGGCGACCAGGTCTACCAGCCGGACGGTTCCGAGCAGCAGGACGACATCGGCCCGCTCGAGCCCGAGGACACCCTGGACGACCGCGGCCTCGCCTCGGCCCTCGACGAGGGCTACGCGCCCCCCGAGCACCCGCTCGGCGTACGCCGCCACGGAGTCACCGCCGCCGAACAGCACGAACGCGAAAGCCTCGACCAGCGCCTCGCCGAGGAACTCCCCGAGGTCACGGCCCCCGACGGCGACGGCATCGGCGACTGCTACGGCACGGACGGCGAACCCATCGACCCCGAAGCCGGTGAGGTCCGCACCGGCCGCCTCGTGCTCTCCGCCAACTCCCGCAGCGACCTGATCGCCGAGGACGTCGGCATCTCCGGCGGCGCGGCCTCGGCGGAGGAGGCAGCGATGCACACGACGGACGACCCCGAGGCGCTGATCGACTGATCCGGCGCGTTACCGGCTGACAACCGTCCTGCGGCGCTGCGCCGCACGGTTGCGGCATCTGGCGGCCCGACGAGGGCCGCCAAAATCTTTTTATAAGAGGTTTTCGTTATCGCCTGCCTCCCCGATCGCTCTCCTGTGTGTCGGAAGGCCCGAGTCCCCCTACGGGGAGCACGGGCCCGCAACAGGAGAGGAATCCGATGGGACATCGGAGCAAGGAGCTTCGCGGGCGCAGGCGCCGCAAGCTCACCCGTAGGAGCATCCTGGTCGCCGCAGCGGTGACGGCCGCACTGGTGGCCGGAACGCTCGGTCTGCGCACCGCGATGGACCCGGCGGCCGGCGGCGGCGCGCTCACGGCGGCCGGCAGCTCGATCGACGGCGTCGGAGCGGCCGACGACGACGGCGGGCCGGGGGAGACCGGGACGGCGGAGGGCGGCAGCCGCCCGGCCGCGCCCAAGCGGGACGAGAAGGCGGCCCGGCCCACCTCCATACCCAAGGACCAGCCCGAACGCGGCCTGGTCTACGCCGGATTGAACCTGCCCACCACCGACCGCTGCGGCAGCATGCTGGAGGTCAGCGGCAGCAGCCAGTGCAGCCACGGCCCGGACGCGCCGCCCAAGGGCGTGGACATCCGCAAGGACGTCCCGCCGGTCGCCGCCGCGGCCTCGCCGGCACCGGCGCTCACCCCGCCCGCCGACGTGCGCCCGCCCGCCGCGTCCGACCTGGTGAAGGGCGGCGTGCCCGTCCTCGACGCCGCGCAGAAGGCGCTGCTCGACGGCTCCGGGGGCTCTGCGGGCTCCGGCAACTCTGCGGGCTCCGGGGGTTCCGGGGGCTCCGGGGGTTCCGGGTCCGCTCTGGTCTGCGAGGGCGACGGCTCCAGCGGCAACCGGGTCCAGGCGGTGTACGTGCACACCCCGGGCAACGACCGGTTCGCCCAGTACCTCGGCTCGTTCAAGAAGTGGGCCGCCGACGTCGACGTCATCTACGACGCCAGCGCCGCGGAGACCGGCGGCGAGCGTCACGTCCGCTTCGTCACCGAACCCGACTGCAGCGCCTCGGTGTTGAACGTGCAGATCTCCGACGCCGAGATCCAGGACTTCAACGCGAGCAACCGTGCCCTCGCCGCGCAGGGGTTCAACCGCAAGGACCGCAAGTACATGATGTTCACCGACGCCAAGGTGTACTGCGGGATCGGCACCTTCGCCGGCGACGAGCGCCCGGGGCAGGACAACCTCAGCAACTTCGGCCCCTCGTACGGCCGGACCGACTCCGGCTGCTGGAGCGGCTCCACCGCCGCGCACGAACTCGGCCACAACCTGGGCGCGGTGAACAACAGCGCGCCCAACTCCAGCAAGGCGGGCCACTGCACGGACGAGTGGGACATCATGTGCTACTCGGACGCCCCCTACTACCCGCAGATGCGGACGGTCTGCCCGGACCGCGCCCACGACGACCGGCTCGACTGCAACCACGACGACTACTACAACACCGCGCCCAAGCCCGGTAGTTACCTCGCCACGCACTGGAACGTCGCCGACAACCGCTTCCTCATCGCGGGCAAGGGCGGCGGGACGGGGCCGACTCCGACCCCGACGCCCAGTCCGACCGCGACGCCCACCAGGTCCGGCTCCCCCTCGCCGACCCCGACCGGGACCCCGACCGCTTCGCCGACGGCCTCGCCGACCCCTTCGCCGACCGCGACCCCCACGAGGGGTGGTACTGAGCCGTCCGTGACGGTCAGTCAGATCACCCAGAACTCCGTGCGGTTGAGCTGGAACGCGACCGCCGGGGCGTCCGGCTACGACGTCCTGCTGAACGGCCGCACGCTCGGCACCGTCCGCTCGACCACCGTCAGCCTGGTCCGGCTCACCCCCGGCACCGCCTACACCGTCGCCGTCGCCGTCCGCGACGCCTCCGGAACGGTCGGAAAGCCGGGCGCCAACGCCGAGTTCCGCACCCTCGCCGACGCCGGGCACCCGCAGCCGAGCGCCCACTACACCCTGGTCAACGGCCTCACCGGCCAGGCCGCCGACCTGTGGGGCAGCACCCTGAACGACGGGGGCGTGGCCATCGCCTACCAGCGCACCGGCTACGCCAACCAGAAGTGGCAGTTCGAGGACGCCGGAGACGGCGCCCTCCGGATCAAGTCCGTGCGCTCCGGCAAGTGCCTGCAGCTCGGCGGCTCGGAGGTGCCCGGCCAGTACGTCGCGCAGCAGCCCTGCACCGGCGCGTCTGCGCAGAAGTTCCGGCTCACCGCGGCGGACGGCGGGTTCACCCTCACCGCCGACGGCAGCAACCTGGTCCTCGGGCTCAGCGACCGCTGGTACTACGGCGGTTGGCTGCTGGAGCTCCAGCAGCCGGACGGCGGGGCGTTCCAGAACTGGTCGCTGGTGAAGACCTCGTAGCCCGACCCTTCTTCGACCCGCGCACCACAGTGCCGGGCGCGGCCGCCCCTTCCCGGCGGCCGCGCCCGGCTTCCCATCGCTCGGAGGAACCCCCGGCCATGCGAACCCGCCAGCTGCTCACCGCCCTCGCCGTCGCCACGGCGGCCGTCCTGCCCGCCGCCGCACCCGCCGGAGCCCACGGCGACACCGTCCACCTGGAGGTCTCGGGAGTGGACAACGGCCATGTGAGCGCCGTCGCCACCTGGGAGAACGACCACGACCCGGTCACCGACGGCTTCGCCGGGACGCTCTCCGCGACGGCCGCGGACGGTCGTACGGCCGGGCCCTGGCGCCTGGTCGCCGTCCAGGGGCGGCCCGGGACGTACACCACCCGGGAGCTCCTGCCCGCCGGGCACTGGAAGGTGACCGTCGACTGCGCCTTCCCCTCCCTCGGCCACGGCGAGCGCGAACTGGACGTCGAGGCGGCCGTGATCACCGACCCGGCGCCCTCTGCATCCTCGGCGGCTCCTGCGCCTTCGTCTTCGGCGTCCTCAGCGGCTCCTGCGCCTGCGTCCTCGGCGCCCTCGGTGCCCGCCGTCTCCGAGACGCCTGCCGCCCCTGCTGCGCCCGCCGAGGAGACGAAGGACGACACCTCCACCTGGGCCGTCGTCGGAACGGCCGCCGCCCTGGTCGGCGCGCTGGGCGCCGTCGGCTTCGTCCTCAGGCGCCGGTCGCGTCGCTGACGTCGCCCCCTCAACACCGCAGCGGCGGCCCGGAGTCGTGCTCCGGACCGCCGCCGCGTCATGCCCGCGAGATCAGTACTGCGTGCTGATGGTCACGCCGCTGAAGTCGGTCTGCGCGTAGAGGCTGATGTAGCGGTAGCCGGCCGTGCTGTTGGTGACGGTCAGGCTCTGGTTGGTGGTGCCGTACGTGGTGGAGCCGTTGGTGTAGGCGTTCGGGGTGGCCCAGGTGCTGGGGTTGTAGAGCAGGTAGGCCGTGCCCGTGCCGCCGGTGCTGTTGATCTTGAGGGTGGTGGTGCCGGCGGGCAGGTAGAGGTAGTAGTAGTCCAGGTTGCCGGCGGTCGCGGACTGGCCGGTGCGGGAGCAGTTCTTGTCCAGGACGCGGGTGTCGGCGGCGGCGCAGCCGCTGAGGGTGCCGACGGTGACGGCCTGGGTGATGCTGTTGGTCTTGCCGTTGCCGTCGGTCACGGTGAGGCTGACGTCGAAGCTGCCGGCCTTGGCGTAGGTGTGCGAGGGGTTCTGGGCGGTGGAGGTGGCGCCGTCGCCGAACTTCCAGGCCCAGGAGGCGATCCGGCCGCCGCCGGTCTCGGTGGAGTGGTCGGTGAACTGGGCGGTCAGGCCGGTCAGGCCGGTCGGGGCGGCGGTGAAGGCGGCGGTCGGGGCACCGCCCACGGTGCAGGCGCCGGCGGCGCAGGCGTCCAGCCAGGTGTTGAACTCGGCGTCGTACGCGGTGCCGATGGAGTTGTAGGCCGCGTAGCCGCCGGTGTAGTCACCGGTGCGGAAGTGGCCGAGCATGGTGCGGATGACGTCCGGGTGCTTCTCGACCATGAACCGGACGGCCAGGTAGCCCCACGGGTAGGTGCGGGTGGTGTCGCTGTTGTCGTAGGTGTTCTGGAACAGCGTGCTGAGCGCGTAGGTGTGCTTGGGCGCCTCGGCGACCGCGCCGGTGTCGGTGATGCCCCGGTAGCTGTACGAGACGTACTCGGCGACGCCCTCGATCCACCAGACGTCCGGCACCGAGATCTGCTCGCCGAACTTGCCCTTCATGTCGTAGCGGGCGTCCAGCGCGTGGGTGTACTCGTGGTTGAGGTTCCAGACGCCCGCGGTGAAGCCGTCCTCGCCGTTCTGGTAGGTGATCGAGATCGGCAGGTTGTTGGGGTCGCTCGGGTCGCCGATGAGGGTCATGCCGCCGTTGTTGGTGCTGATGTCGTAGATGCCGCCCGCGTACGTCCGGTAGTCCTGCGGGGAGGCGAACACCACCATCTGCAGCGAGTTCTCGTACTGCCCGGGGATCGGGCCGTTGTCGCCGACCAGGTTGTGGAAGAACGGGTCCTGGTTCTGCAGGCTGGCGCAGACGGCGGCGAGGTCGGCGGCGGTCAGGCTCTGCGCGAGGATGCTGTGGGCGGGGTCGCAGGTGTGGTTGATCGGCAGCGCGGCGGCCTTGAGCCTCGTCGGCAGGTCGCAGACGCCGTAGTACGAGCAGTTCGCCTTGTCGTAGAACGCGGCCATGCCGGCGACGCCGACCCACAGCGACGCGGTCGGGCCGGTGATCGACGAGACGTCCAGCAGGCCCTTGATCAGCGGCCGGACGGTCGCCGCCAGTGCCGGGTGCTCGACGTACCGGGACGTCTCCAGACCGGCGTTGGAGACGAGGAAGGAGTTGGTGCCGCCGAGCATGCCCTTGTGGTTCAGGGCGAAGGAGTCGAGCGTGGTGATGATGCTCGGGTCGGCGGTGACGGCCGCGACGTAGTCGTCGTTCTGGTGGCCGCGGAAGATCGGGGTGAACACGCTGTTCGCGAAGTTCACCATGTACCAGGACGCGTCCCAGGAGCTGGAGTACGCGTTCAGCACGCGCTTGTAGGTGTTCAGGTAGTGGGCCTGGAGGTTCGCGCTGTCGCTGAGGATCATCGCCTGCCCGGCGACCTGCCCGTTGCCGTCCGCGACGTCCAGGAAGTGGGGGCTCGCCACCAGGGTGTCGAGCCCGCCCTGCACGGCGCCGGTGAGCGAGGAGTCGTACGTGCCGATGTCGGCCGGGTGGTAGTACTGCACGTAGTAGCCGGCCTGGAGGAAGTAGACCAGCTGGAAGACGCCGGTCGAGTTGTCGCCGGGGTACGAGGCGGCGGCGCTGCGCAGTCCGTTGGCCACGTCGGTCATCTGGCTCTGCTTGAACACCCCGTTGGCGTCGCCGCCGGTGATGCGGAAGAGCGAGCTGAGACAGTCGATGGTCGAGCCCTGGATGTACGAGGCCAGGGCCGAGCCGTTGCGACTCGCGAAGTCGCCGGGGGTGCAGGAGGTCGCGGTGAGGGCCTTCGCGAGCTTGGGCGTGCTCGCCTGCGGGGCGGCGGACTGCGGCGAGCGCGGCGGCAGCAGCGCGGGGGCGAGCCGCCCCGCCTGGCTCTGCGCACCGGCGCCGGAGCCGAAGGCACTGCCGGTGGGGGCTATGCCGGTCGGGGCTGAACCGGTGGGGGCTGTACCGCTGTGCTGCGCGCTCAGGCTCACGAGGGGGCCGGCCGTCGCCGTGGGGGAGGCGAAGCTCGGCGCTGCGGCGAACCCGACGACGGCGGTGCTCGCGGCGGCGAGCGTGGCCATCACCCGGGACAGCCTGGATATGTGACGCATCGTCACTCCTAGGTGGGGGGTGGAGGACGAGCCCCCGAGGCGTGGGGGAACGGAGGGCTCGTCTGGCACGGTGTCATGTACCGACCGCCCTTATCAATGAGGTGTGACATAGCATTCCGCCCCATGCGGCCATAGCATCAACCCCCGCACCGGGCTCGCGGTACGGGGGTTGACGCGGGTGGCCGCTCGATGCGGGTGGCTGCTACAGCGTTCCGGCCCAGGCGCGGTTGCCGAGGAGGGTCTTCACGTCCGAGGCGAGGCCGTTGTCGGGGTTCACCAGGTAGCCGAGCTCGTACAGGGTGTCCTTGTCCCAGTTGGTGGTCAGCAGGCGCACCGGCACGTCGCCGGGGTGCGCCTGGAGGGCGAGCTTCAGCTCGGCCACCGTCTCCGGGGTGATGCGGGCGGCGGGGATGGTGATCTGGACGGGCGGCTTGGTGCCGAGTTCGGCGGAGGACATGTCCAGGGTGGTGATCTCCTGGCCGAAGATGCTGAGCGAGCCGTCGCGCTCGTTGAGGCGGCCGCGCGCCGTGATGACGTTGTCCTCGATCATCTGCGCGGACATCAGGTTGTAGGTGGCGGGGAAGAACAGCACCTCGACGGAGGCGTCGCGGTCGGTGAGGGTGATGATCGCCCAGGCGTTGCCGGCCTTGTTGATGCGCCGGTCCACGTTGGTGACCAGGCCCGCGAGGCGGACCTCGCCCTCGGTGCGGCCGGAGCCGAGGAGGTCGGCGATGGAGGTGTCGCGGTTGCGGGAGAGGATGTGCTCGGCGCCGTCCAGCGGGTGGCTGGAGACGTACAGGCCGAGCATCTCCCGTTCCAGGCTGAGGAGTTGCTTGCGCGGCCACTCGCGGTCGGTCAGCTCGAAGTCCAGGCCGATGGTCGGGGTGTCGGAGCCGTCGTCGAGGCTGCCGAACAGGTCGTCCTGGCCGATCGCCTGCTGCTTCTTGACGCCCGTCACGGCGTCGATCGCGCTCTCGTGCACGGTGCTGAGAGACAGCCGGGTGTGGTTGAGGGAGTCGAAGGCGCCCGCCTTGACCAGGGAGTCGACGGTGCGCTTGTTGCAGACCACCAGCTCGACCTTGTCGAGGAAGTCGGGGAAGGAGGAGAACTTCCCCTTCTCCGCACGGGTCTTGATCATCGACTCGATCACGGGCACACCGACGTTGCGCACGGCCTTGAGGCCGAAGCGGACGTCGCTGCCGACGGCGGTGAAGTCGACGACGGACTCGTTGACGTCGGGGGAGAGGATCTTGATGCCCATAGCCCGGCACTCGGCCAGGTAGACGGCCATCTTGTCCTTGTCGTCGGCCACCGAGGTCAGCAGGGCGGCCATGTACTCGGCCGGGTAGTTCGCCTTCAGGTAGGCGGTCTGGTACGAGACCAGTCCGTACGCGGCGGAGTGCGACTTGTTGAACGCGTAGCCGGCGAAGGGGACCAGGACGTCCCACACCGCCTGGATCGCCTCGTCGGAGTACCCGCGCTCCTTGCAGCCCGCGTGGAAGGGCACGAACTCCTTCTCCAGCACCTCCTTCTTCTTCTTGCCCATCGCGCGGCGCAGCAGGTCTGCCTGTCCGAGCGAGTAGCCGGCCAGCACCTGGGCGGCTCGCTGCACCTGCTCCTGGTAGACGATGAGGCCGTAGGTGGGGCCGAGGACGTCCTTGAGCGGCTCCTCCAGCTCCGGGTGGATCGGGATGATCTCCTGCTGGGCGTTCTTGCGCAGCGCGTAGTTGGTGTGGGAGTTCATGCCCATCGGGCCGGGCCGGTACAGCGCCGAGACGGCGGAGATGTCGGCGAACTCGGTGGGCTTCATCAGCCGCAGCAGGGCGCGCATGGGGCCACCGTCGAGCTGGAACACGCCGAGGGTGTCGCCGCGGGCGAGCAGCTGGTAGGTGGTGGGGTCGTCGATCGGGATCTTCTCGATGTCGACGTCGATGCCCCGGTTGGCCTTCACGATCTTGAGGCAGTGATCGATGATGCCCAGGTTCCGCAGACCCAGGAAGTCCATCTTGATCAGGCCCATGGCTTCGCAGGACGGGTAGTCGAAGCCGGTGATGATCGTGCCGTCCTTGTCCCGCATGTGCAGCGGGATGAGGTCGAGCAGCGGGGTGGAGGAGAGGATCACCGCGGCCGCGTGCACGCCGGTGCCGCGGATCAGGCCCTCGATGCCCCGGCCGGTGTCGATGATCTTCTTGACGTCCGGCTCGTTCTCGTACAGCGCCCGGATCTCGGTGCCCTCGTTGTACCGGGAGTGCTTCTCGTCGAACAGGTCGGCCAGCGGCACGCCCTTGCCCATGACGTCCGGCGGCATCGCCTTGGTGATGCGGTCGCCCATCGAGAACGGGTAGCCGAGGATGCGGTTGGCGTCCTTCACGGCCGCCTTGGCCTTGATGGTGCCGAAGGTGTTCACCTGGGCCGTGTACGCGGCGCCGTACTTCTCGGTGACGTAGCGCACCATCTGGTCGCGCTGGCGGTCGTCGAAGTCGATGTCGACGTCCGGGGGGTTGATGCGCTCGGGGTTGAGGAAGCGCTCGAAGAGCAGGTCGTGCTCCAGCGGGTCCAGCTGGGTGATGCCCGTCAGGTACGCGACCATCGACCCTGCCGCCGAACCACGGCCCGGGCCGACGGGGATGCCGTTGTCGCGCCCGTACTGGCAGATGTCGGCGACCACGAGGAAGTACGCGTCGAACCCCATCGGGGTGATGACGCCCATCTCCAGCTCGATGCGGTCCAGCACCTCCTGGCTCGGGCTGTCGCCGTAGCGGTGCTGGAGGCCGATCTCGATCTTCTTGCGCAGGTACGACGCCTGGGTCTCGCCCTCCGGCACGTCGAACTGGGGCATCCGGTCGACGTAGGTGAACACCTCGTCGTACGACTCGATGCGCTCGGCGATCGCCAGTGTGTTGTCGCACGCCTCCGGCAGCTCGCGGAAGAGCTCGCGCATCTCCTCGGCGGTCTTCACGTAGTAGCCGGTGCCCTGGAACTTGAACCGGTTCGGGTCGTCCTTGTTCTTGCCCACGCCCACGCAGAGCAGGCTGTCGTGCGCGTCCGCCTGGTCGGCGGTCACGTAGTGCGAGTCGTTGGTGGCGAGGAGGGGGATGTTCAGCTGCTTGGCCAGGCGCAGCAGGTCCTCGCGGACGTCCCGCTCGATGGACAGGCCGTGGTCCATCAGCTCCAGGAAGTAGTTCTCCTTGCCGAAGATGTCCTGGTACGCGCCGGCGGCCTTCACCGCCTCGTCGTACTGGCCCAGCCGCAGCCGGGTCTGCACCTCGCCCGAGGGGCAGCCGGTGGTGGCGATGATGCCGGTCGCGTTCGCGGCGATCAGCTCGCGGTCCATGCGGGGCTTCATGTAGTAGCCCTCCATCGACGCCAGCGAGGAGAGCTTGAACAGGTTCCGCAGACCGGTCGCGTTCTGAGCCCACATCGTCATGTGGGTGTAGCGGCCGCCACCGGAGACGTCCTTGCCGCCCTCACCGTCACTGCTCGCCGGGCGCTGCCCGCCCGGCGACCAGAACACCTGCTTCTTGTGGAAGCGCGACCCGGGCGCCACGTACGCCTCGATGCCGATGATCGGCTTCACCCCGGTCTTGGCGGCCGCGTGGAAGAACTCGTACGCGCCGAACATGTTGCCGTGGTCGCTCATCGCGATGGCGGGCATGCCCTGTCTCTCCGCCTCGGCGAACAGCTTGCCGTTCTTCGCCGCCCCGTCGAGCATCGAGTACTCGGTGTGGACGTGCAGGTGCGCGAAGCTGTCGGACGACACGGCGCTTGGCTCCTCGGAGATCGCGGGCGGGAGCGGTCCAGGCTATCCGAACGGCGCCGACGACTCGCCGGGGGTGGCGGTCCTTGGCGGGCCTTTGATATGGGGGTCCGCTTATCGGCCCGGGGCGGCCGGTGAACCGTGACGGAGGAGTGATGCCCGCCGATGCGGGCCGCTTCCTGGCGGGTGTCGGAAAGAGGAAGGGCTGGGAGTGATCCCCGCGAGTGCGGGGCGAGGCGTAAGCGGCCATCTGCAGGGCCACGTCCGGGGGGCGATCCCCGCAGTCGCGGGGCGGATACCAAGCGGGCACCTCGGAGCGCCGCAATGTCGGGGCGATCCCCGCTGGTGCGGGGCCGGCCGTCGCGCAGGTCCTAGCCGATGTGGCCAGGGTAATCCCCGCGGGGGCGGGGCTGGGGTGGGGTTGCGGAAAGTGTTGGCGCGTGCGGCGGGGTGATCCCTGCGGGTGCGGGGTTGGCGGTGAGTTCGGCGAGGACCGGGGCGGCCTCGCGTAGGGCCTGTGCCGGGGTGAGGTGGGTGCCGCGGGTGAAGGTGTGGGTGAAGGCGGTGGGGCCGAGGGTGGTGCGGGCGGCGTCGGTGATGCGGTTGACGTCGGTGCGTTCGGCTGGGGGGAGGGGGGCGTCGACGGTGCGGCGGGCGGTGTCGGCGGCGGCGAGGAGGAGGGCGGCGGTGTGGGCG
>NZ_JOCF01000043.1 GCF_000720635.1 Streptomyces sp. NRRL WC-3742
GTTCGTGTGCGGGCTGTCAGGTGGTGCGCACGTCGGCGTCGGGGTGGCGGCCCTCCAGGGCCTGCTGCAGGCGGGCGGTGAGCAGGCGGGCGAGGTCGGTCGGCGCGGTGAGGGTTGTCAGGGGCGAGCCGGAGTCGTGGACGTGGAGCAGGACAGCACCCATGCGCACGATCGCGTCGGCGCCCGTCGCGCCGTGTGTGCGGGCGGCACTCTGGTCGCCGACCTGCGGGAAGGGCGCGGCGGTGGCGTCCTTCGAGCCGCCGATCCGGTCGAGCAGGGTGGCGAAGGCGCGTTCGGCGGTCTGCGGGGAGTCGAAGGCGATCACGGAGAACCGGGTGGTCGCGATCACGGACACCCGGAACGTCTCGGTGGCGTAGGCGAGTTGGCCCGGGCATCCGTCCGAGGGTTCCGGGACGAGGCAGGGCACGTCGCCTCCGCTGCCGGTGCCCGAGGACGGGCCGGACTCCACCGCCCAGGCGACCTGCGGGAGCGCGGGCAGGTCCGGCAGGACGGTCCGCAGCTGCGCCGGCTCGCGCAGCGAGTGCCCGTCGCGGGCGAGCCCGGGGTCGAGCACCGGGCGTGAGCTCAGGCGGACACCGATCGCGACCAGGGCGGCGACCAGGACCAGCACCAGAGCCGTGATGATCGGGATCCCGGCGCCGCGCGTGAGGGCCTTCGCGCCGCCGCCGGGGATCCTCAGCTGGACGGTGGACGGGCTGCTTCTCGTCCTGAGCTGGACGGTGGACGGACCGGATCCGGTCTTGAGCCGGACGGTGTCCGGATCGGCGGCCCCGCCCAGCTCGGTGGTCCCGAGGTACTGGGCGAACGCCGCGTCCGTGGCGAGGAGCCGGGCGACGGCGGCCGACAGCTCGGCCCGCGCCCCGGCGTCCTCGGGGCTCGCCTCGGCGGCCGCCACCACCCGCGCCCCGTCCGGCGTCACCCGCAGCCGCGCCCGTACGACCTCCGCCGTGGCCCCCGGCGCCGGTCTCAGCAGCGCCGCGACCACCCTCGGTGTCAGCTCCCGACCGTCCCCCATGGCAACTCCCCTTGCCGCACCAGCCGTTGCCCTCCACGATCCCGTACGGGCGGCCGGTTCGTACGCCCTCCGGTCGCAACGGAGACGGAACTGCAACAGGCGCCGGGGCCCGAGGGGCGGGAGTGGCCGCTGGTGCGCCCGGGCAACCGGCCCCTCGGCCTGCTACGCCCGGCGGAAGCGCGCCACCAGGCTGGTCAGGCTCGCCGAGCCGTCGCCCGCCTCGACGCCGCGCCGGACGGCCTCGGCCAGGAGGGCGGGCAGGGCGCCGTCCACGCCGGAGGCTTCGGCGGTGTCAGTGGCCTGTGGCAGGTTGAACACAGACATCGAGAGGGGTGGGCCGGGTGATCCGTTCGTACAAGTTCCTCATCAGGCCCACCGTGGGCCAGGAGCAGCAGCTCGCCGCGATGCTGCGGGACCACTGCACGCTGTACAACGGGGCGTTGCAGGAGCGTCGTGACGCCTACCGGCACGTCTCCAGAACGACGGTCCGTTATGGTGAGCAGTCGGCGCAGCTGAAGGAGATCCGGGCGTTCGATCCGGAGTGTCAGGGTCGCTGGTCGTTCTCCAGCCAGCAGGCCACCTTGCGTCGTCTGGACAAGGCGATGCAGGCATTCTTCCGGCGGGTCAAAGCCGGTGAGACCCCCGGTTACCCCCGGTTTCGGGGGGTGAACCGGTTCGACACCGTTGACTTCCCCAGGGATGGTGACGGCTGCCGCTGGGACTCCACACCGCACGACCCGGTGACCCGTGTCCGGTTCCAGGGCGTTGGCCACGTGAGGGTCAACCAGCACCGGCAGGTGGTCGGCAGGGTCAAGACCGTCAGCGTCAAGCGCGAAGGGCGCCGCTGGTACGTCCTCCTCACCGTTGAACAGGAGCGGCCGGAGCCGCTGCCCGCGACTGGCAGCGTGGTCGGCATCGACCTGGGCATCGCTAACTTCCTCGCCGATTCGGGCGGCGGGTTCATTCCGAACCCCCGCCACGGCCACAAGGCTGCCCAGAGACTCCAAGGCGCGCAGCAGGCCCTGTCGCGGTGTAACCGCCGCAGCAACCGTCGACGCAAGCAGGTTCAGCGCGTCGCCGACGCGCACCGCAAGGTCCGCCGCCAGCGGCTCGACCACGCTCACAAGACCGCCATCGACCTGGTGCGCCGACACGACATCATCGCGTACGAAGACCTCAAGATCCGCAACATGCTGCGCACTCCCGCGCCCAGGCCCGACCCTGGACGGCCGGGCGGCTTCCTCCTGAACGGAGCCGCCGCGAAGGCGGGACTGAATCGTTCGATCTCGGATGCCGGGTGGGGGGTGTTCCTGACGATCCTGACAAGCAAGGCTGAGAGCGCCGGTAGGGAGGTGATCGCCGTGGATCCCCGCAACACCTCACGGCGGTGCCCCGTATGTGGGCACACCGCCAAGGAGAACCGGCCCACCCAGGAGACGTTCCATTGCGTCGCATGCGGCCACCGGGCGCACGCCGACACCGTGGGAGCCGTCAATGTTCTACGGGCCGGGCTGGCCCGTCGCGACACCCTCAAGGATTAGCGAGAAGCCCCAGCATCAGCCTGGGAGGAGTCACCTGGATCTGGTAGTACCCGGATGCCGTGGCATCTGGGCCCTGTGTTCGGTGCTTACTGGATCGGGAGGGGCGCTCCCCGCTCGGCCTCCGGGCGGGGGCCGAAGATGCGCCGCTGCTCCTCCGTGATGGCGACCTCGTTGATGCTCGCCTCCCGGCGGCGCATCAACCCGTCCTCGGCGAACTCCCACAGCTCGTTGCCGTAGGCGCGCCACCACTGGCCGCCCGCCTCGCGGTACTCGTACTGGAAGCGCACCGCGATCCGGTCGCCCCCGAAGGTCCACAGCTCCTTGCGCAGGGCGTAGTCGAGCTCGCGCTCCCACTTCTCGCGCAGGAAGTCGGTGATCTCCCGCCTGCCGGTGGCGAACCGGTCCCGGTTCCGCCAGACGGAGTCCTCGGTGTAGGCGAGTGCGACGCGCTCGGGGTCGCGGGTGTTCCACGCGTCCTCGGCGGCCTGGACCTTGCGGAGCGCGGTCTCCTCGTCGAACGGCGGGAACGGAGGGCGTGGTGCCACGGCGTGCTCCTTCTCCTGGTGGGCCTCGGTGCTGGGGCTCAAGGTGAGAGAACGGTCGTTCTCCCCTCTGTCCGATACTCTAGAGAACGATCGTTCTCGACGCCAGTGGGAGGCACGATGGCAGGCGCGGCGGCAAGCCCGACGAGCCACGACGAGGCACACGCACGACTGCTCGACGCCGCCGAGCGGCTCTTCTACGAACGCGGCATCCAGGCCGTCGGCATGGACGAACTGCGCACCGCCGCCGGAGTCTCGCTCAAACGGCTCTACCAGTGCTTCCCCTCCAAGGCCGACCTGGTCGAGGGCTACCTGCGCCGCCGCGACGAACGCTGGCGCGCCGATCTGGCCGGCCACGTCGCCCGCCGGGCCGCCGCGCCGGAGGAGGCGCTGCTCGCCGTCTTCGACTGGCTCCACGAGTGGTTCGCCGCCCCTGGCTTCCGGGGCTGCGCCTTCATCAACTCCTTCGGCGAACTGGGCGCCACCTCCGCCCCGGTGGCCGCCGCCGCCCGCGACCACAAACACGCCCTCCGCACCTACGTGGCCACCCTCACGGGCGCTCTGCCGGTCGACGACCCGGCCGCCCTCGCCGACCAACTCCTCCTCCTGATCGACGGCGCCATCACCACGGCCGCCATCACCGGCGACCCCGCCGCCGCCCGTACGGCCCGTACGGCGGCCGGGGCGCTGATGGCCGCCGCCCGCACCTGAGAGCCGGGCGGGTCGGTCACGCCTGCTGAATCAGGGCGGCCATCATCGCGACCGGCAGCGCCGGGTTGGCGGCGGCCCCTTCGGCGGTGCGCGCGTCGGCGGAGGCGAGGCAGACGGCGAGGGCGGCGGGGGAGGCGTGGGCGTGCCGGGCGACGGCGCGCAGGGCCTTGGCGACGGGCGGGGCCGTCTCGGCGATGCGGTCCAGCAGTGCGGCGGGCGCGTCGGGGTTGGTGGCCAGGGTGGCGGCCACCTGGGCGCCGAACCGCTCGTACATGTCGGACAGTTGGGCGGTGCCGAAGCCCGGGTGCGGGGCGACGGACTTCACCACCTTGGCGTCCGCGTCCGAGGCCAGCCGGTCGCGGAGGGCGGCGGGCAGGTCGCGGCGCTGGGCGGCGAGCATCCGTACCCGGGGTTCGGGGGAGGCGGCGAGCTGCGCGAGTTCGGCGGGCGTGGCGGCGGCGATGCGGTCGAGCAGGGTGGGACCGATGCGGACGGTGAGGGCGAGGGCAGCGAGGAGGTCGAGCGGGACGGCCTCGTTCAGGGAGACCTGCCTGCGTACCGATGCGTCCGCGTCGGTGGCGAGACGGCGCAGCAGGGGCTCGGCGGTCGCGGCGTTGAGCCCCAGATTGCCACGCACCCACGGGTATTCGTCCTCGGCGAGGAGCCGCTGGGCCTCCTCCGGCAGCCCGGGGTGTTCGGCGAGCGCCTGCCGGACGAGCAGGTGGTCGGTGGCCAGCCGCGCGGCCGCGTCGGCGGGGGTGGCGGGGTTGCCCGCCGCGCGTTCGCGGACCCCTACCTCCTCGTCGAGCAGCAGTGAGGCCAGCTGCTCCGGCGGCGTGGCCTCGTTGCCCGCGACGCCTCGCCGTACCTGGGCGGCCGGATGCCCGGCCAGGGTGCGCAGCAGGTCCGACCGTCCGGTGAAATGGGCGAGTTCGGCGGCGACGTCCGGTTCCCCGTCCGCCGCGAGGAGGTCGCTCACCGCGTCCGGGAGCCCCGGGCAGCTCGCGAGCCCGATGCGGGTGTCGCAGTCCGGGTGGCGGGCGAGCGCGAGCGCCCACTCCGGGCGGCCCCGGCCCTCGTCGAGCAGGGCGACCGCCAGCGCGGGCTGCGCGAGCGGATCGCCGACCGGGACGCCGAGCGCGGCCAGCCCGTACGGGGAGTCCTCCTGCAACGCGGCCAGGGCGATGGCCTGTTGGGGGTCGAGGTCGGTGCGGCAGGCCAGCTCCCTGGCCAGGAATTCATCGTCGGGCGCGGCGTCGACCAGGCGCTGGAGCAGTTCGGGCGGCAGAGCGGGGTTCTCGGCGAGGGCGGACAGCAGCGACGGCATCCGGGCATCATGCCCGCCCGGGGGCCGTCGCCGCCGCCCGTTTTCCCTCGCCACGCGCACCGGTGCGGTTCAGTGAGCGGGCGCCCCGGGTACCGGGGTCGACATGTAGACCGCGCGCCGCCCGTAGCAGGGCGGGACCGCCACCTCCCGGTGCGCCCGGTAGCCGAGGAGGCGCAGCAGGATGTCCGCGCCGCGCACCGCGACCATGGAGATGGTGCGGTAGCCCTGGGCGCCCGCCTCCCGCTGGAAGTGCCGCATGAAGCCGAGCGCCACCTCCTTGCCGCGCAGTTCCTCGGCGATCACCAGGTCGTGGACGTGCAGGTTCTCGGAGGCGAACGCCTCCTCCTCGGGCCGGGTGAGGTCCGGGCAGCGCAGTGGCGGGTACGGCAGGCTCAGCAGGTAGCCGTGCACCACGCCGTCCCGTTCCAGGACGAAGCAGGTCCGCGGCGAGCTGCTGCCGCGCGACCTGAGCGCCTCCTCGCCCTCGGAGAGGCCGTCGGCGGCGTAGGCGTCGTGCTCCAGGGCGACGACGGCTGCCCAGTCGCCGTCGGCCAGCAGCCGGATCGTGAACTCCTCGCTCACCCGGCCGGCACCTCGGAGATGCCGCCGAGGCCCTTGGCACGGGCGGCGGCCACCATCGGCGCCCAGTTCTCGATCAGCACCGCCCAGAGCTCGGCGTCGGCCTGCGCCTCGTCCAGCAGCTGCCGGCGCCGCCCGGCCACGGTGTCGGCGACGTCGGCGTACCTGCCGCCGAGCTTGCGGTAGCAGCGGTCGAGGACGTCCAGGCAGTGCTCGTTGCCGGTGCGGTCCCAGTCGAGGCTGCCGCGCACCAGGTCGAGGATGGGCTCGGCCCGCAGGACGTGGTGCTCGTCCATCATGCTGCGGCCGAGGTCGATCATGCCGCCGTAGACCGGGTACAGGTAGAGCATCGAGAGCAGGAACTTGACGAACCGCATCTGGTACGCGGCGAAGCCGTCGTCGGTGCGGCGCTCGGGCGTGTAGTAGTTGACGATGTGGCGGTTGTGGACGACGCCGGGCATCCTGGCGTGGACCATGGCGTGGTGCAGGGCGTAGTCGCTGCCGATGGTCTCGGTGGAGGGCAGCAGCGGCAGCACCTCGTAACCCCGGTGGTCCATGGCGACGTTGCACATGTAGACGTCCCAGATGTCGGGGACGCCGAGGACGGACTCGTCGGTGGTGAAGGCGGCGGTGCCGGCGCCCTTGAAGGAGAGCTCGACCATCGCGTCCTTCTCCTCGTCGGACCACACCGGCGGGGCCCACAGGCGCACGACCTCGCGGTAGATGTCCGGGTCGAGCTCGCGGATCTCGCTGATGTCCACGCAGAGTTCGCCGATGAAGGCGCCGCTGACCAGCAGGACCGGGGTGTCCACGTCGGCGGGGTCGAGCTCGGAGCGGGTCACTGCGCCCGCCGCCTCGCCGGCGGGCTTGCCGATGGAGAGCAGCTCGTGGTGGATGGAGAACATCTTCTGCCCGTCGACGACCTGGAAGTCGGCGTCGTCGTTGCGCAGGTGCGTGGAGGTGCAGC
Organism: Streptomyces sp. NRRL WC-3742; assembly: GCF_000720635.1. Lineage (GTDB taxonomy): Bacteria > Actinomycetota > Actinomycetes > Streptomycetales > Streptomycetaceae > Kitasatospora. Next base: position 6,704 of record NZ_JOCF01000043.1, read on the forward strand.
CCAGGGCGGCGGCGGCCAGGAAGAGCCGGTTGACGCAGGAGCCGTAGGCGACGGCGTTCTCGGGGAGCATCAGCTCCAGCAGCAGTTCGGGGTCGGCGGCGCCGGAGTCCCGGGCCACGCGCAGCAAGAAGGCGCGCTGGGCCTCGTTGCCGAGGTGGTGCACGGTGACGCCGGGGACGGAGGGCAGCGAGGCCACGGCGTCCGCGTTCCGCGCGAACTCGGCGCCCTCGGTGGTGTCGAGGACGACGAGGTGCACCTCGACCTCGAAGTTCGCGACGGCGTAGGCGGCCTCCTCGGCGAGCTCCACGATGGTCTCGGGACAGGGGCGCATGGTGGGCAGGGCGAGGCAGACTCTTTGCATGGTGCGGGGTTCTCCGTCGGATCGTCAGATTCGGTTCCACGGCGGTCGGTTGAGCGCACGCGAGGGCCCGCGGGCGCGGGCTGTGGCCGGTCCGCCGCACCACCGTGGACTAGACCATTGCCGAAGTCAACGATTGACAGCGGGGCCCCGGCGGGGTGCAATGCGCCCCTCGCCGCGCCCCTTGTCGCGGCCCTCGTCGCGGCCCCTCTCCTCGCCCCCTCGCCTCGCACGGGCGCGCGAACCCCCCTCTCGGATCCGAACGGCCGGACGGGCCGAGGGGGTTCAGAGGGGCCGCGGAGGGGCCTCGGGGCGCCGATCCCCGGGAAACCGACGGTTCGGGGTCAATCCGGTCGGTTGATCTGCCGATACCTCCGGACGACGTTCCTACGCCGTTCGGATGAGGAGATCCGCATGCCCGAGCTGTGGCTGCCCGGAGCCGAGATCCACGACCTCGGCGACCACGCGCCGACCGACCAGCAGTACCCGCCGAAGGCCATCGCCCACATCACCTGGGACCGCAACGCCAGCGCCGCCGAGCCCCAGGACTGGTGCTCCTACGAGGACCTCGTCAGCTACTTCACCGGAAGCGGCGCCGGCGACGCCCCGCATCTGGTCTGGGACCCGTTCAGCGGCCGGACCGCCCAGCTCTTCCCCGCCGACTCCCGCTCCAAGAGCCTGCTCAGCCCCGGCCCGAGCCCCACCCGCACCAACCGGGCCGGCCGGGTCGTCATCCAGATCGAAGCCGTCTTCTTCCCCTACTGCCGCCACCAGGGCGCCGTCTACCCCCGCCTGGTCGACACCCCCTGCGCGGGCTGGGACCGCATCCACGCCTGGATCGCCTCCTGGGGCGTGCCCGACACCTGGCCGATGGGCAGGCCCGTCGACTTCTCCGGCCGCCGCGACGAACAGGTTTGGGAGCGCAGCGGCGGCTGGTACGCCCACGCCCACGTCCCGTACAACGACCACACCGACCCGGGCTCCTGGCCCGAGTTCACCGGCACCGGCTCCCCGGGCACCCCGCCCTCGCGCCCCGCGCCGCCCGCCGAGGGCACCCCGGCGCGCTACCAGGTCTCCATCAACGGCCTCGCGTACGGCTACGGCGCCCACGGCTACCAGGTGACGGCCGTCGGCCGAGCCCTGGTGGCCAGGGGGTACGGCGGGCACTACCACTCCGGCCCGGGCCCGAACTGGACGGACGCGGACACCGAGAACTACTCCGACTACCAGCGCAGCCTCGGCTACACCGGCGGCGCGGCGGACGGCGTCCCCGGCGAGGACTCACTGCTGCGCCTGCTCGGCTACCTGCCCGGCCCGCGCACCGTCTCCCTGGCCCACCTGCTCGCCGCCGCCCACGCCGACCCGCCCGCCGAGCAGGACCACCGCACGTACGGCTCCGAGGTCGCCATCGTCCAGCAGGCGCTCGCGGACGAGGGGCTGCTCGAACAGCGCTGGGTGAGGGGCTCGTACGGCACCCTCACGATCGCCGCCTACGCCGCGTGGCAGCGGCGCTGCGGCTACAGCGGGTCGGCGGCGGACGGCCTCCCGGGGCGGGACTCGCTCCAGCGCCTCGGCGCGGCCGGGGGGTTCGAGGTGACCTCGTAGTAGGGGCCCCTATTCGGGACGGACGCGGGAATTCCGCCCGCGCACCGGCGCGTTCTGCCGGACGTGACCAGCGCGAGCAAGCAGCCGATCCGGCTCTCCGTCCTCGACCGCTCCCGGACCAGGCGGCGCGAGGAGCCCGCCGAGGCGCTGCGCGCCACGGTGGCCCTCGCCCGCGAGGTCGAACGGCTCGGCTACCACCGCATCTGGGTCTCCGAGCACCACGGCGTGCCCGGCGTCGCCGGCTCCGCGCCGACGGTGCTGGCCGCCGCGATCGCCTCGGCGACCTCCCGCATCCGGGTCGGCACCGGCGGGGTGATGCTGCCCAACCACCAGCCGATGGTGGTCGCCGAGCAGTTCGGCGTGTTGGCCGCGCTGTTCCCCGGCCGGATCGACATGGGCCTGGGCCGCTCGGTCGGCTTCACCGACGGCGTCCGGCGCGCGCTCGGCCGGGAGAAGGACGCGGCGGACGACTTCGGCGCCCAACTCGCCGAGCTGATCGGCTGGTTCGACGGCACCCAGCAAGCCCACCGGGGCGTCCACGCCCGCCCGGCGGAGGGCCTGCGGGTGCCCGCGTACGTCCTGGCCACCGGCGAGGGCGCCGACCTCGCCGCCGAGGCGGGCCTGCCACTGGTGATCGCCGCCCCGCGCGGGGAGGACCGGATGCTCGCGGCCGTCGACCGCTACCGCGAGCGCTTCCGGCCCTCCTTGCAGGCCGCCGAGCCGTACGTGATCGTCTCCGGCACGGTGGCGGTCGCGAGGACGGCCGAACGGGCCCGCGAACTGCTGGTGCCCGAGGCGTGGGCCGGCGCCTACTCCCGCACCCACGGCGAGTTCCCTCCGCTCGCCCCGGCGGCCGAGGTCCGGGCCCTGGAGATGAGCGCCCGCGAACGCGCCGCCTTCGAGCAGTCGATGAAGGGCCACATCTCCGGCACCCCGCAGCAGGCGGCCGAGCAGCTGCGCGCCCTGGTGGAGCGCACCGGTGCGGACGAGTTCCTGCTCGCCACCAGCACCTACGACCGAGTCGAACTGCTGGACTCCCACCGGCTGCTGGCGGAGGCGTTCGGTCAAGTCCGGGGCTCCTCGGCGCCGGTGTGACCCATCGAGTCGCCTTATCGTACTTTCGGCGACGTCGCCTTCCGTGGTGGCCGGGTATCGGTCAAGGTCCCCTGCCAGGTGGCCGGTTGACGGTGTCCACGGGCGGTCGGGCGGCCAGCGGGTTTGCCACATTGGCATGATTGACTGATCGTCAGACCTTGGCTGGAAACCGTCGAATCCGGTGTGAATATGCCATCGGAATGTTCGGCCGACGGGTTACGGCAGTAGCCTTCCGTGTCGGACCTGCCACTGCTGGTGGCGATTCGGCCCGGGGCGGTGCCGCGCCCCGGCCGCCCAGACCCCGTGAAGGAGCCGGTGTGCCGGGTATCGACGAATGCCTCTCCGGGGCGATGACGATCGCCGGGGCCCGCGCCGCGAGCCTGGTCGACTGGAGCAGCGGGCTGGCGCTCGGCAGCCTCGGCGACAGCCCGACCGGCGAGCACGAGACCTCCGCCGCCGAGGCGACCGACCTGGTGCGGGCGGCCGTCGAGAGCCAGACCTTCACCGCGGCCGAGGACGCCGGCTCGCCACTGGAGGACATCATCGTCACCGCGGGCCGCAGCTACCACCTGATCCGCTTCATCGACACCGTCTTCGACAACCGGCTGGTGCTGCACCTGTGGCTCGACCGCGCCGAGGGCAACCTCGCCGCCGCCCGCTTCCGGCTCCAGTCGCTCGCCGAGGACCTGGTGCTGGGGTGAGTGCGATGCCCGTCGGTTTCCAGTCATCGGCGAATCCGGGTGCCGGGGGAGCGCGCCCGTGACCGCCACCGCCACCGCGCCCGCCGCACCGCCCCCGCCAGGCGAGCCCCGCACCCCCGGGGAGCCCCGTACTCCGGGCGAACCCCGCACCCCCGGCGAGGCGCTCGACCTGCTCGCCGCCCGCCGCGCCACCGGCGCCCTGCACGGCCCGCTCGGCACCCTCCACCTGGTCGGCGGCCTGGTGAGCGCCGCCGAGTCCCCCCGCGCCCCCGGCCTGGCCGACCTGCTCACCGTCAGCGCACTGATCACCCCCGAGAGCTGGACCGAACTGCTGCACACCCACGGCCCGCACTCCCGCGTCGCGGCCGAACTGGTCGAGCGCCGCGTCCTCACCCGGGGCGAGCTCGAACTCGGCCACCTGGGAACCCTGTTCGACGCCGCCTTCTTCGTCCTCGCCGACCCGGCCGGCGGCACCTGGCGCTTCGAGGCCGACACCCGCCACTGGCTCGGCGAGGTCGCCGCCGTCGACCCCGACCGCCTGCACCGCGAGGTCGAGCGCCGCCGCCGCCTCCTCGACGGCCTCTGGCCCTCCGCCCGCCTCGACACCGAACCCGTCCGCCCCGGCGAACGCGGCCGCCTGCCCGAGCACCGTACGGCCGGGCGCCGCAGCCGTGAACTGCTCGACCACGCGGACGGCCGAAGAACCCCCGCCGACCTGGCCCGACTGCTCGGCCGCTCCGGCTTCGGTGTCACGGCGGACGTGCGCCGCCTCGCCGCCGCCGGACTGCTCGAAGCCGCCCAGGACGGACCCGGAGCACCCGGAGCGCCCGGCGCCCGGCGGGGCCTCGGCGGACTGCACCGCAGGGTCCCCGGGGCGACCCTGCGCGCCGCCCCCGCCCCCGCCCCCGCACGCTCCGACCACCCGCCCGCCACGGCAGCGGCCCACCCGCTGACCGTCCCCGACCCGGACATCGCGCTGCTGACCCGGGTCCGAGACCTACTGGAGGCCCGACTTTGACCCACTCCCCGCCCGCGACCCCGCAGTCCCGGCCATGAGGCGGGCCCTCAAGCAGCGAGTCGGAAGGAGACACCTCATCGCCCTGGAGACCGAGCTGCTCGCCGAACTGCGCGCGGTCAAGCAGCGCGTCCCGCACCTCGCGGGCGGCCTGGTGGCCACCGTCGACGGACTGCTGATCGCGCACGACACCCACGGGACGGAACCCTCCGGACTGGCCGCGATGACGGCCGCCGCGCTCTCCCTCGCCCAGCGGCTCGCCGACACCACCGGCCAGGGCGAGTTCCGCGAGTCGCTGGTGCGCGGCGAGCACGGCTACGTCGCCACCTACGCCGCCGGCGGCAGCTGCGTGCTGACCCTCCTGGCCCACCCCGACGTCAACGTCGGACGGCTCCACCTGGAGGCCCGCCGCTGCGCCAAGGGGATCGCCGGGCTGCTCAACGAGACGCTGCTACCCGGCACTTGACCATTCGCTCCTCCCCTCCACCCCTTCACCCCTCCGCTCCACCAGCAACCCGCACCCGACGATCGAACTGGAGACACGAGAATGACCGACGCAGCCGGCGCGCTCAAGCAGGCCATGACCACCATCGAGGGCGCCCTCGGCGGAGCCCTGGTCGACTACAACAGCGGCATGGCGCTCGCCACCCTCGACGGCCCCGGCGGAATCGACCTCAACGTCGCCGCCGCGGGGAACACCGACGTGGTCCGCGCCAAGATGCGCACCATGGACATGCTGGGCCTTCAGGACGGGATCGAGGACATCCTCATCACCCTCACCAGCCAGTACCACCTGATCCGCCCGCTCAGCGGCCGCGGCGGCAAGGGCCTCTTCCTGTACCTCGCGCTGGACCGCGGCCGCGCCAATCTCGCCATGGCCCGCCACCAGCTCATCCGGATAGAGGCCGACCTCGAGGTCTGAGCCGGCCCCCGGCCCCGGCGGAGAGCTCAGGCTCCGCCGGGTCCCGGCTCGTTGCGGGTCCCGGCTCGTTGCGGGTCCCGGCTCGTTGCGGGTCCCGGCTCGTTCCGGTTCCAGCCCGTTGCAGGTCCGGCTCGTTGCGGTTCCGGCCACCCCGGCGCTCAGGGCCAGCTCACGTCGCCGCCCGGCAGCCCGCACACCTCGCCGGCCGCCGTCAGCACGCTCCACGGCGCCAGCACCGCGTGCGGCGGCACCGACAGCGCCCCGCCCTCCGCGAAACCCAGCTCCAGCCCGCCCGCCAGGGTGATCCGGGCGGAGCCCACCGTACGGCCCACCAGCGCCAGCAGCCCGGGGGAGGGGCGGAAGGTCAGCGCCGGGAAGAAGTGCTCGACCTCCTCGGGCGCGGCGAACGAGGGCGCCGCGTACCGGAATTCGTGCGCCACCCGGACGGTCACCGCCCCGGCCAACCCCAGCTCCAGCCTGGCGCCGCCGCCGACCGACTCCACCCGCCGCCCGTCCAGCACCCGCGCGATCGCCTCGTCCACGCCACCAGTGTGACGACTCACCGCGCCTCCCGCCCGCGCACCAGCTCCACCGGCCCGCCCTTGCCCTCCCGGGCCGCCAGCGCGGCCGCCGTCCGCCCCCAGGACGGCCCGGTCAGCAGCGCCCGCGCCTCCTCCGGCCCGCACAGGCGCCAGTCCACCAGCTCCTCCTCCTGCAGCACCACCGTGTCCAGCAGCTCCGGGGTCACCCGGCCGCCGTCGTACACGTACACCAGGACCGGGCACTCGCCGTTGGTGTCCAGCGGCTGCCAGTCCAGCGCCAGCAGCCGCCCCGGCTCGACCCGCCAGTCCAGTTCCTCGGCGATCTCCCGCCGCGCCGCCTCCCGGGGCGTCTCCCGGTCCGCCTCCACACCGCCGCCCGGCAGCGTCCAGTACGGCACCTCGCCGCGCGGCCCCTCCCACGGCCTCAGCCGTACGAGCAGCACCCGCCCGGCCTCGTCGGTGAACAGCGCCCGCGCCTTCGCCCGGATCCGGGGCCTGGTCGCGTAGTACGTCTCCCGGTCCAGCGGCGGCGGCTCGGCGGGCGCGCCCCCGCCGCCGAGCCCCGGCGCGGCGGCCGCCCCGAGGTACTCGGGAGCCGGCCCGCCCACCTCCGGCAGCGCCCGGGTGTGCCCCGTCGGAAAGCTGTCCTCCAGCTCCAGCGGACCGGCCGTACGCGGCGCCCGCAGACAGGCCAGCACCCGTCGCGACAGCCTCGGCGGCAGCGCCCGCCCCGCGTCCGCCTCCGTCAGCCACGTCCACCCGCCGACCTCCGCCGCGTCCGGCCGTAGCGCCGCCACCTGCGCCCGCGTCAGCGGCTCCGCCCAGTACAGGTACGCCACGATCGGCGGCCGGCCCTCCCTCATCGCCCAGTCCACGCAGGCCAGTGGCCCGAGCACCGGGGTGAACCCCAGCTCCTCCCGGACCTCCCGCACCGCCGTCTCCCGCAGCGACTCGTCCTGCGGCTCCCACCCGCCACCCGGGACCGCCACCGGATGCTTCCGGTCGTACGGCAGTCGCACCACCATCACCCGCCCCCGCCCGTCCGGGAACAGCACCCCCGCCGCCGCCAACAGCCCCCGCCCGTCCACCCGGCCCCCTTGCGCTCGCCCGCTCACGTTCACCCGGTGATCCTTCCCCCGCCCCGGCCCCGATCACCCTCGGTCCTGTCGGTACCGGTTCCCGGGGCCTGTCGTGTCCTGGAGCGGCTCACCACGGTGTAACGGCCGGAGTCGGCCGACGGACACCGGCGGAGGCCGTCGCCGGCGCCGCCCGACTACCCGAGCGAGGCCAGGGCCTGGGCCGCCGCCCGGGCCATCCGTTCGTCGTGGCGGCGGCTCGCGCCGCGGAGGCGGGCGTAGCCCTCGGCGGCGGCGAGGGCGAGGAGGCCCGGGAGGAGGTCGGTGCTGCGGGCGGCGAGCCAGCGGGTGCCCTGGGTGGCCATCCACCACAGGTCGGCGGAGCGGCTCGGCGGGGCCTCGGCCGGGGCGGCGGGCGGCGGGGGGCCGAGGGGGTGGCCCCTGTCCGAGAGCAGGGTGTGGAACCGGCGGGCGATGAGGTGGTGGCCCTCGGCGCTGGGGTGGAGGCGGTCCACACTGAGGAGGCGGCGCTCGGCGAGCCAGGGCAGGTCGGCGATGTGCAGGTGGACGGCCCGGTGGCGCTCGGTGAGGGCGTGCACCACCGTGTTGACGGCCCGCATCCGGCGGGCCAGCGGGCGGGTGAGGGGGGCCGGGAGGCCGAGCAGGGTTCCGGGGTCGGGCAGGCAGGCGGTGAGCACCACCGCGCCGTGCGCGGTGAGTTCGCCCAGCACCTCGTCCAGTTGCAGGGTGCTGCGCCGGATGTCGAAGCCCGCCCGCAGGGTGTCGTTGCCGCCGACCACCACGGCCGCCAGCTGCGGACGCAGGGCCAACGCCTCCGGCAGCTGACGGACCGTCAGGTCCGTGGTCAGTGCCCCGCTGCGCGCCAGGTTGGTGAACTCCACCTCCCGCCCGCCACCGGCCAGCGCCGAGGCCAGGACGGCCGCCCAGCCGCGCCAGCCCTCGCCCGCGGGGTCGCCGACGCCCTCCGTCAGGGAGTCCCCGAGCGCGACGAAGCGCGAGAACCCGCACGCCTCCCGCCGGTCGTCGCCGTCCGCCGCCAGGTCACACCCGCTGTCGAGCAGGCTCATCCCAACCCCCGTCCAGAGTCTCGCAGTTGGCCACCCGGGCGACCCGGTGCGCGGCCAGGAACGCTCCCACCGCCGCCGGCCAGCCGTACCGCTCCGCCTGCGCCCGGGCCGCCGCCCGCCGCGCCGACTCCGGCCGCGCCAGCAACTCCCGTACGGCCGAGGCGAATCCGGCGCCCGTGTCGGCCGCCGCCACCCCGGCGAGCCCGATCAGCCCGGGCAGGGCGGAGGAGCGGCTCACCACGACGGGCGTCCCGCAGGCCAGCGCCTCCATCGCCGCCAGCCCGAAGGTCTCCACCGGCCCGGGTGCCAGCGCCACGTCCGCACACCCCAACAGCCGTGCCAGCGCCGCCCGTTCGCCCAGATGCCCGAGGAAGCGCACCCGCAGCCCCAGCCGCAGGGCCCGCTGCTCCAGCCTCGCCCGCAGCGGCCCGGTGCCGGCCACCACCAGCACGGCCGGCCCCCGCCGGGCCCGCAGCGCGGCCAGCGCCTCCAGCGCCCGCTCGGGCCGCTTCTCCGCCGAGAGCCGCGAGCAGAGCACCAGCAGCGTCTCGTCCGGCGCGGCGTACCGGGCCCGCTCCTCGGCCCGTACCCGCGGCTCCAGCGGCCGCATCGCGGTCAGGTCCACCCCGAGCGGGGCCCGGACGAGGTTCGGCGTTCCGATCCGGCGGAACTCGGCCGCCGCCCAGTCGGTGGTGCACAGCACCGCGTCGTACTCCCGCGCCGTCGCCGCGTTGAGCCGGTCGGCCGCCGCGTCGGCCAGCGGGCCCGGCACGCCCCAGGTGCGCAGCACCCCGGCGGCGCTCTCGTGCGAGACCATCACCGAGCGCACGCCGTGCCGCCGCGCCCAGGCGCCCGTCCAGCGCAGGGTGGTGCGGTCGGAGACCTCCAGCCGGTCGGGGGAGAGGCGGGTCAGCTCGGCGGCGACGGCCGCGCGGTCGACGAGCAGCCGGTAACCGCCGCTGGCGGGCAGCACCGGCCCGGGCAGGGTGATCACCAGGCCCTGGTCGGTCTCCTCCTCGCTGCGCCGCTCCCCGGGCACGATGAGCACCGGCCGGTGCCCCGCCGCCCGGTACCCGGCGCCGAGGTGGCGCAGCGCGGTGCGAAGGCCCCCGGAGACGGGGGTGACGAAGTTGGCGAGCCGCACGACGGTCAGCGGCGCACCGGACGGCTCCGCGCTCATGCCGGCAGCTCCTCGACGGTCGTGACCTGCCCGGCGGCGAGCCGGTCGTCGGCCCGCGCGACGACCGGTTCCGCCGCGACCGTCTCCGCCGCGACCGTCTCCGCGACGACCGTCTCCGCGACGACCGTCTCCGCGACGACCGACTCCGCCGCGATCGTCCCCGCAGCGACCGGTTCCGCCGCGACCGCTTCCGTAGTGACCCCAACCGCTACGCCCTTGTCGCGGCCCTCCGCCAGCACCTCCGCGTAGTGCCCCAGCAGCAGGTCCCCGACCGCCTCCCACGTCCGGGCCGTCACATCCGCCCGCCCCGCCAGACCGTACCCCGCCCGCCGATCCGGATCGGCGGCCAGCTCGGCCACCGCCCGGGCGATCGCCACGCCGTCCCTCGGCGGCACCAGCAGCCCCGTCCGGTGGTGCCCCACCAGGTCCAGCGGGCCGCCCGCCGCCGGGCCGATCACCGCGACCCCGCTCGCCATGGCCTCCTGGATGGTCTGGCAGAAGGTCTCCAGCGGCCCGGTGTGCACGAACACGTCGAGGGTGGCGAAACAACGCGCCAGCTCCTCCCCGGTGCGCCGCCCCAGGAACACCGCCCCCGGCATGGCCGCCTTGAGCCCGGGCGCGGAGGGCCCGTCCCCGATGACCACCACCCGCACCCCGGGCAGCGCCGAGGTCGCCGCCAGCAGGTCCACCCGCTTCTCGGGCGCCAGCCGCCCGACGTACCCGACCAGCACCTCCCCGCCCGGCGCGAGTGCCCGGTGCAGCGCCTCGTCCCGGTGCCTGGGGTGGAAGCGCACCGAGTCGACTCCGCGCGGCCACAGCTGCACCCGGGGAACCCCGTGCGCCGTCAGGTCCTGCGCGGCCGGCGTGGACGGCGCCAGCGTCCGGGCGGCGGCCCGGTGCACGGACCGGATGCGCCGCCACGCGGCGGCCTCGCCCAGCCCCCGCCCGGCGCGGTAGGCGTGCGCGTAGCCCGCCAGATCGGTCTGGTAGACGGCCACGGCGGGCACCCCGAGCCGCGCCGCGACCTGCATCCCGCGCGCGCCGAGCACGAACGGGCTGGCCAGGTGGACGATGTCCGGCCGGTGCCCGGCGATCGCGGCCGCCAGCTGCCGGCTCGGCAGCGCGATCCGCACCTGCGGGTACCCCGGCAGCGGCATCGACGGGATGCGCACCACCGGGATCTCGGCGGTCTCGGCCCCGCCGCCGAAACTCTGCGGCGGGCAGTGGGCGCTCCGCGCGGGAGCCGGGGTGACGACGAGGGGCCGGTGGCCCCGGCGCACCAGGTGCTCGGCCGTCCGCAGCACGCTGTGGGCGACTCCGTTGACCTCGGGAGGGAAGGATTCGGTGACGATGGCGACGCGCATGCTGAATTTCTGTCCACACCCGGCATGCACCCGGCCAAAGGGATCTGTCGTACAAGCGAACGCGGGTCGGCGATTTGCACCACCGACCCGCGCAGGGGCTGATCCGCTCCGGTCAGACCGACCCGGCGGCCTCCTTCAGCTCGGCGTACGGAGCGAGCTTGCGGATGGACTCGATGCTCCTGAGGCAGTCGTCCTTGCTCTCCTGCGGATCGCCGGTGACCACGACCGTCCCGTTGCTCGCCTTGAGCCGGAACCGGTGCATCCCGCTCTCGTCCGTGTACAGCTCGAACTTCCCGGCCATGTCAGTACGTACCTCTCGCTCAGGTGACCCCCACGATGAAAAGTAGGGCCAAACCCCGTGGAGTGCAGGTCAGTTGACCCAGTCGGGTGGCGGCCATTCGGGTCGCGGGGGCGGGTGCGGGACGGGCCGCCGAAAGAAATCTGTGGACTCGCGGCAACCCTTTGCGGAAGCGGTGGCAACGGGAAGACGGATCCGGTCGGTTCCGGATGCCGCGATCCGCTCTCCCCTGACGCATGCTTCGCAAGGAGAAATTCGACCCATGAGCAACTCCCCCCACAGCCGACGCCGTGGGCGTCACCGCCGTCGTCTGAGTGCTACCGCGCTGCTGCTCGGTGTGCCCGTCGCCGTCGGGTCGTACTTCGTGTTCGTGCACGAGGACTCGCAGGCTGCGGTGGTCGACGACGGTGCCTACTACCGGCTGGTGTCGGTGCGCAGCGGGAAGGTGCTGGACGTCAACGCCTTCTCCGGCGCCGACGGCACCCGTATCCAGCAGTGGACGGACCAGAACACGGCCAACCAGCAGTGGCGCCTGAAGTCCACCGGGGACGGCTACTACGAGCTGGTGAACCGCAACAGCGGCAAGGTGCTGGGCATCGTGGGCGACGCGACGAACCAGGGCGCCGTCACCGAGCAGCAGACGGACCGGTCCGCCCCCTCCCAGCAGTGGCGGATCAGCGACGTGAGCGGGGCCGACGCCGTCACCTTCACCTCCCGTAGGAGCGGTCAGGTCCTGGATGTGACGGGCAGCTCCATGGACCAGGGCACGCAGATCATCCAGTGGCCCAGCTGGGGCGGTGCCAACCAGCAGTGGAAGCTGGTGAAGGTGCCCGGGGCCGCGACCGGCGGCGCGCAGGGCTCCGGATCGTACGTGTGGAAGAACGCCCAGATCGGCGGCGGCGGGTTCGTCACCGGCTTCGTCTTCAACCCGTCCCGCAAGGACCTGCTCTACGCGCGGACCGACATCGGTGGCGCGTACCGCTGGGACACCGGCGCCGGCCAGTGGATCTCGCTGACCGACTGGATCGGCGGGGCGGACTGGAACCTGCTGGGCATCGAGAGCCTGGCCACCGACCCGGTCGACCCGAACCGGCTGTACCTGGCGAGCGGCACGTACACCAACGGCTGGGCGGGCAACGGCTCGATCCTGCGCTCCACCGACCAGGGCCGCACCTTCCAGCGCACCGACCTGCCGTTCAAGCTGGGCGGCAACGAGGACGGCCGGTCGATGGGCGAGCGGCTGGTGGTGGACCCCTCCGACCACAGCACGCTCTACCTGGGCACCCGCAAGAACGGCCTGTGGCGCAGCACCGACTACGGCGTGACCTGGAGCCAGGTCGGTGCCTTCCCGGTCAAGGACGGTGCGAGCAGCGGGGTCGGCCTGTCCTTCGTGACCTTCGGCCCGGCGGGCAGCAGGACGATCTACGTGGGCGTGGCGGACAAGTCCACCTCGCTGTACCGCTCCACCGACGGCGGCAGCACCTGGCAGGCCGTCCCCGGCCAGCCGACGGGTCAGCTGCCGCACCACGGCGTGCTCTCCGGCGACGGCTCGTTCTACCTGACGTACAGCAACGGGCCGGGCCCGCAGCCGGTGACGGCCGGTTCGGTGTGGAAGTACACGCCGGCCACGGGGGCGTGGAAGAACATCTCGCCGGCCAGCGGCAGTTACGGCTTCGCGGGCCTCGCGGTCGACGCGCAGCACCCGGGCACGGTGATGGTCACCACCTTGAACCGCTGGTGGCCCAACGAGGAGCTGTACCGGTCGACCGACGGCGGCGCCACCTGGAAGGCGCTCAACGCGACGGCCGCGCGCGACGACTCCGCGGCGCCCTACATCGGCACCGGCATCGGGCACTGGATGGGCGCGCTGGCCATCGACCCCTTCGACTCCGGGCACGTCCTGTACGGCACCGGATCGGGCATGTGGGGCAGCAACGACGTGACCGCGGCGGACGGCGGGGGCGCCACCCACTGGACCATCCCCAAGGGGGTGGAGGAGACCGCGACCAACGGACTGATCAAGCCGTCCGGTCTCCCGCTGGTCAGCGCGCTCGGCGACGTCAGCGGGTTCCGGCACGACGACCTGACCAAGCCCTCCGCCAAGGTACTGGCCGGGCCGAAGTTCACCACCACCACGGGTATCGACTTCGCCCAGGCCAAGCCGGAGTTCTCCGTGCGGGTCGGTTCCGGCGGCGAGCAGCACGGCGCCTACTCGACCGACGGCGGAGCGAACTGGAAGCCGTTCGCGGCGGCGCCGACGGGCGACGCGGTCAGCGGTTCCACGGCCGTCTCGGCGGACGGCGCGACCGTGGTGTGGACCCCGCAGGGCCAGCCGCCGTTCCTGTCGACCGACCGCGGCGCGTCCTGGACGGCGGTCTCCGGCCTGTCCAAGGACGCGGAGGTGGTGGCCGACCGCTCGACGGCGAGCACCTTCTACGCCCTCAGCGGCGGCACCCTGTACGCGAGCACCGATGGCGGACGGCACTTCACCGCCCGCGCCACCGGCGTGGGTTACGGTCAGCTCAAGGCGGTCCCGGGTGTCGCGGGTGACCTGTGGATCTCGGCCAAGGACGGCGGCCTGCTGCACTCCACCAACGGCGGGGCGAGCTTCACCAAGGTCGCCGGGGTGGACGAGGCGAGCGGCGTCGGCTTCGGCAAGGCGGCACCGGGCGCCTCGTACCAGGCCCTCTACCTCAGCGGGACGGTCAAGGGCGTGACCGGGCTGTTCCGCTCCACGGACGCCGGCTCGACCTGGGTCCGGATCAACGACGACCAGCACCAGTACGGCGGGACCGTCATCAACGTCATCACGGGCGACCCCGACGTGTTCGGCCGCGTCTACCTCGGCAGCTACGGCCGCGGCGTGGTGTACGGCGACCCCTCCTGATCCCGAGCCGAGGGGTGCCTCTCCTGGGAGGCACCCCTCGGCTTTCCTCACAACCGGGTGTCAGTCCCGCCTGCCCGGCGCCTGCACCCAGACCTGCACCAACCCGCCGGCCGGCGTCTCCGGGTGGGACTGGAGGGCCGCGCAGGAAGCGGCGGACTTCTGGGCCAACCGCCGGATCGACTGGGGCACCACCACCTGGAACCAGGGGCAGGCATACGCCTGGCTCACCCCGCAGCAGGGCGGCGGCTGGCCCGGCGCGGCCACCGGCAACCGGTGGCTCGGATACTACGAGCCCAACGAGCCGAACCGCCCGCTCAGCAGCGATCACCCCGGTCTGCCTCTCTCCCGCGCGGATCCGGAACTCTCCCGTCCGGATCCGGGGCCATTCTGCACGGGGCCCGTCCTGCCGGGTTCCTGCCGGGTTCCCGCCACGTTACGGACACATGGCGGGGCGGGGCGGGAACCTGGCAGGAACGGCGTCTCGACGGACTCTCCCCGTCGAGGGTCATCCGAGCCGCCACTGCTGGTTGCTCCGCCCGTTGCAGGCCCAGAGCTGGACCGGGGCGCCGTTCGCCGTCGACGCTCCCCCGACGTCCAGGCAGAGCCCCGACTGGCCGCCGGTGACGGTGCCGTCGGCATTGCGGATCCACTGCTGGTTGGGCTGTCCGTTGCAGGGCCAGATGATCACCTTGGTGCCGTTGGCGGTGCCCCTGTTGTCGGCGTCCAGGCACATCTGGCTGCTGCCGGAGTACACCGTCAACTGGCCACCGGGGGTGGCGGTCCACGCCTGGTTGGCAGCTCCGGAGCAGGAGCGGATCTGGGCCTGGGTGCCGCCGGTGGTGCTGGAGTTGGGAACCTCCAGGCACTTTCCGGCCCCGACCGCGTGCAGCGGGCCGGTGACGGCGCCGCCGCCCGTGCCGACGCTGTAGCCGGCCGCCGTGATGTTGGCCTGGACGGCGTTGTCGGTGGCGTCGGACGGGTAGCCGCTGACGACGGCGCCCTCGTAGAACGTCCCGAGGCTCTGGTTGGTGTTGCCGGCGCAGCAGTCGCCACCGCTGCCCAGGATGACGGCGCCCTGCTGCCTCATCGGGCTGTAGCCGGGCGGGAGCGCGCCGTTCCAGAGCGTGGTGAGCCCGCCCGACTGGGCGTCACCGCCCTTGAGTGCGAACCGGGAGGTTCCGTTGTTCTTCAGCATCGCGGTGACGTAGCGGCTGGAGAAGGGCCGCTGGTTCTGGTTCCACGACTGGCTGCCGCCGGAGTACAGGCCGTACTCGAGGTCGGCCTGTACCCACGGTCCGGTCCCCGAGCAGCCGCCGAACCAGCAACTGGTCCCGAAGTAGATGGCGTTCATGGCGCCCGCGCCGTCCGCCTTCCGGTCCGTCTCGCTGTTCCCGTAGTCGAAGCAGCAACCGCCGTTGACGTGCACGCCACTGGTCACCATGTACGCACCCTGGGGGGCGCTGCCGAGCGGCATCCCGGAGGAGGACCCGTCGTGCCAGTAGCTGTTCCCGGGGTTGATGTACAGGGAGTACGCCTTGGCGCCGCCGAGCGCGAGGGCCTCGCTGGTCGCGCTGGCCGGGGTGTCGCTGCCTCCGGCGCCCCCGGGGCCCTGGTACGCGAGGTCGTTGCCGTGTCCGGACTGGTCGAAGACCACCGTGACCACGCACGAGGTGCCCGCGCAGAAGGCGTCCTGGGCGGCCGCGTCGGCGACGCCCCCGGCACTGCCGACGCCGACGTCCTTCGTCCTGCCGTCCGAGGCCCGCCGGACCTGGTAGAGCGCTCCGTTGTACGCCGAGTAGAGCGCACGCGTCGTGGAGTGCGCGGCCACGCAGGGCGTCCCGCCCGCCGCGTAGAGGTCGCAGGGGCCGGTGGCGGCGGCCTGCGCGGTACCGGCGAGTCCTCCCGTGCCGGTCAGGGTGCCGACGACCAGCAGGATCGTGGCGAACACGCGGGTGAGCGTTCTCATGGCTTGCCTCTCCATCCGTCCCTGGCTGCGGGGGAGTATCAGCGGGCCCATTGCTGATTGCTCTGGCCGTTGCAGGTCCACAGGTCGACCGGGGCGCCGTTGGCGGTGGACCGGCCGGTGACGTCGAGGCAGAGTCCGGACTGGACGCCCGTGACGGTGCCGTCGGTGTTGACCTTCCACTGCTGGTTCGGCTGGTTGTTGCAGGTCCAGATCCCGACCTTGGTCCCGGGCGTGGTCTGGCTGTGGTCCGCGTCCAGGCACATCTGCTGGCCGCTGCCGGAGTAGACGGTCAGCTGGTTGGACGAGGTGTACGTCCACTGCTGGTTCGCCTGGGCGTTGCACTCCCAGATGGCCACCTGCGTGCCCGGGGTGGTGGTCGAGTTCGGCACGTCCAGGCACTTGCCCGCACCGACCGCGCGCACCGCGCCGCCCGTTGTGGTGCCGGTGCCGCCCGCGACACGGAACATGGTGGTGCCGTGCGCCGGGACGGAGGCGCTGATGGTGCCCGTGGTGGTCGAGGTCGCACCGGACCACAGGTCGGTGAGGGTGTAGCCGGACGCTCCGGTCTTCCCGATCGCGGCGGCGGAGGTGCTGATGGTCGCGGTCGATCCGGTCTCGTTGAACAGGGCCACCGAGACGTCGCCGTTCGCCAGCGGCTTGGCCAGCACGTCGAGGCCGTTGACGGAGGAGACCATGGTGCCCTGCTTGCCCAGCGGGTCCTGGTCCACCGCGATCACCCGGGTGTTGGTGAGCGTGGCCAGGGTGGCCGGGCTCGCCGAGGCGATGTTGGTGCCGGCGATCAGCGGAGCCGCCATCTCCGCCCACAGGCTGAACTCGGAGCGGCTCTCGACCTCGCTGAGGGAGCCGTTGCCGACCTCCAGCATGTCCGGGTCGTTCCAGTGGCCGGGCCCGGCGTAGGGAGCCAGGTTCACGTTGCTGTGGAAGATCGACAGCATGCTGGAGTAGCTCGCGTTGATGTCATTCGTGGTGCGCCAGCTGTTGCCGACGGAGGCGCCCCAGGTCCACACGTTCTCCTCGCCCCAGTTGCACAGGCTGAACAGGATGGGCCGACCGGTCGCGGCCAGGGCGTCACGCATCGCGGTGTAGCGGGTCTGCGCGGGTGCCTTGTTGCCGTTGGGGCAGGTGTTCAGCCAACAGCCCGGCCCCGCGTAGCAGTTGTCGTACTTCAGGTAGTCCACGCCCCAGGCGGCGAAGGACTGGGCGTCCGCGGTCTCGTGCCCGAGGCTGCCGGGGAAGCCGGCGCAGGTCTGCAGCCCGGCGGACTCGTAGATGCCCAGCTTCAGGCCCAGCGAGTGGACGTAGTCGGCGGTGCCCTTGATCCCGTCGGGGAACTTGCCCGGATCGGGGACCAGGCGCCCGTCGGAACCCCGTGAGTGGGTCATCCAGCAGTCGTCGATGTTGACGTACTCGTACCCGGCGCTCTGCATGCCGTTGTCGTGCATGGCGAGCGCGGTGGACTTGATCAGCGACTCGGAGACGTTGCAGCCGTAGGCGTTCCAGTCGTTGAAGCCCATCTGCGGAGTGGCCGCCAGGCCGTTGCCCGCTGCGGGGGTGGGGGCGGCTGCGGCGGCCGACGTGGCCGTGCCCAGGGAGAGCAGCGGAAGCGCCAGGGACAGGAGTAACGCCGAGAGCACGCAGGCGAGCGTCCTTCGCGGGCCGGTTCGCGCCGGTGGCCGTGGGAGGCGCAGGGCCGGGTGGAGCATGTCATCGCCTCCTGTGGGCGTCGTGGGCATGACAAAGAGCGACTCGGGGATGGCCCTCGCACCCGGGGCGGGGGTGAAGGGCGGGAGTGAGTGTGAGCGCTAACAATTCACCGTGAAAAAATCACCGCAGCGGATTCCTCGACTTCGGCGGTTGAAAGGCTCCAGCACCCCCGACGCCGTGTCAACCCTTCTCACAAGGTGCGCGATCCCGGACGTCGGCCCTCGGGTGTGGTGATTTCCCGAGCGCCGACGGCGGCGGGCGGTCGGCCTCGCAGGCCCGGTCAGGAGGCGGGGCCGTCGAGGTGGTGGAAGGTGGGGCGGGGGTGCATCAGGAAGTCGTGGTGCGAGATGTTCCAGGCGTAGGCGCCGGCCATCGCGAAGGCGAGCCGGTCGCCGCCGCGCAGGGTGTCGACGGGGGAGCGGTGGGCGAGGACGTCCTTCGGAGTGCAGAGCTGGCCGGAGACGGTGACCGTCGGCTCGGTGGTGGCCGGACGGGGCCAGGGGTGCGGCCAGGCGTCGACCGGGCGGACGGTGAACGGCTGGGAGTGGCCCCGGGTGGCGGGGGTGCGCAGGTGGTGGGTGCCGCCGCGGACCACGGCGAAGTCCTCGCCGTGGCTTCGCTTCACGTCCAGGACCTCGGTCGCGTACCAGCCGCAGTAGGCCGTCAGTGCGCGGCCGGGCTCGATGCGCAGGGTGAGCCCGGGGTGGGCGTCCAGGAGCTCGGCGAGGCCCTCGCCGAAGGCCGTCCAGTCGAAGCGGGCGGACGGGTCCTCGTAGTCCACGGCCATGCCGCCGCCGACGTTGACCTCCTCCAGTGCCAGGCCGTGCGATTCGGCCAGCGCGGCGGACCACTCCACGATCCCTGTGGCGACGGCGAGTTGCTCGGACGCGGCCAGCCCGCTGGCGAGGTGGGCGTGGATGCCGCGCAGCCGCAGCCGGGCGAACTCGGGCGTGCCGAGCAGTCGCAGGCACTCCGGCACCTCGGCCGGGTCGAGGCCGAACGGCGTCGGACGCCCGCCCATGGCCAGGGCGACGGAGTCCAGAGTGCCGTCGCCGACCGGCAGGTTGACCCGCAGTAGTACGTCCACCGGCCGGGTGGCGGCCGCGGCGAGCCGGCGCAGCTCGTGCACGCTCTCGACGTGCCAGCGGTGCACGCCCGCCGCCACGGCGGCCGCGATCTCGGCGGAGGTCTTGCCCGGCCCGCCGAAGGCCAGCGGGGCGCCCGGCACGGCGGCCCGGACGTGGGCCAACTCGCCTCCGCTGGACACCTCGTAGCCGTCCACCGCGTCGCGCAGCGCGGCGAGGACGGGCGCCTCCGGGTTGGCCTTGGCCGCGTAGTACAGCTCGACGCGCTGCGGCAGCGCGGCCCGGACGGCGGCGGCGTGCTTCCGCAGCTCGCTCAAGTCGTAGACGTAGGCGGGCAGTTCGTCGGGCGCGAGGGTGTCGATGTGGCGAAGGGCGAGCTCGCTCATCGGGTCACGCTCCGGGCGGCCTCGGCGAGCACGTCCTCGGCCAGCGGCGAGGAGAGCCGGACGTACCCGGCCTCGCGGTCGGCCTTGCGCTCCCAGCGGGTCAGCAGGTTGGCCTTCGCGGGCAGCGGGACGCCCGCGAGCAGGGCGGCGAGCCTGGGCGGGCAGCCGTGCGCCTCGCCGTACTCCGCCAGGACCGCCCGTACCTCGGCCCACAGGGCGGGTTCCAGGGCGGGGTGGAGATCGGCGACGGCCGCGAGCAGTTCGGAGAGGTGGTTGACCAGCAGGCAGTAGACGACGCGGTCCCAGCCGCGCTGGGCGTCGTACGTCATCGGTCCGGCGACGTCGGCGGGGAGCTGTTCGAGGAGGGCGGCGTTCTGCTCGGGCAGGAGCTTGGTGCCCTCGAGGTCGCGGAAGAGCGCCTGGGCCGGGAGTCCGGCGGCGTCGACGCAGACCAGGACGTTCTGCAGGTGCGGCTCCAGGACCACGCCGTGGTCGAAGTAGGCGGCGAGCACCGGCGGCACCACCAGCCGCAGGTAGGCGGCCCACCACTGCTGGGCCCGCTCGGGCCCCGAGCCGTCGAGCAGTTGGGAGATGTGCGCCGAGCTGGTGGCGTACTCGTCGGCCACGGAGGCCGACAGCAGCGGGGTCAGGCCGGGCCGCACGACGCCGTCCAGTCCGTCCCGGACGATCAGGCCGAAGCCCTCGAACAGTGAGGTGTCGGCGGCGCCGTCCGCGCCCGGCAGCGCGAGCGTACGGAAGGCGGGCTCGTTCAGCATCGCGGTGCCCGGGAAGCGGGCGGCCAGGTCCGCGAGCGGTTCGGCCAGCAGCCGGGTGAGCTGGACGGCGCCGGTCAGCTCGTAAGCGGCGTTCTTGCGCAGGCAGTTGGTGATGCGGACGTTGAGGCTGAACTTGAGGAAGGCGTCGGCGCCGTGCAGGGTGCGCACCGAGGCGGTGGCGGTGAACTCCTCGCCGCGCGGACCGAGGTCGATGACGTCCCCGCGCTCGATCGCCTCCCGCAACAGCGGTTCTTCGCAGAGGAGTTCGTACTGCCAGGGGTGGGTCGGCAGCAGGGTGAAGCCCTCCGGGACGTCGCCCAGGCCGTCGATCACCGCGAGTGCGGCCGGGTCGGCGGCGTCCTGGGCGATGTACTCGCTGCGGACCGCGAGATGGCGCAGCCGGAACGCGGCGCGGGCCTCGGGTGCGTACGCGGCCCAGGTGGCGCGGTCGGCGCCCTTGGCGGAGCGGGACTTGGGTGCGGGATGGAAGCGGTGCCCGAACATCAGGGCCTGCTCGGACTCCAGGTACCGCTCCGGGCCGGGCGCCGGCCGGTCGGACAGGGCGGCGGACACACCCTCGTGGCTGGAGGCCAGCTGGGCGAGGAACTCCTCGTTGTCCACTCCGCTGCGCAGGGTCAGCTCGGCCTGGACGTGCTCGGCGAGCTCGCGCCATCCCAACTCGCGCCAGCCGTCCGGGGTTTGCTCGAAGGCCGGTCCGGTGAACCGGTGCGCTCCGAGGAGCGAGGTGCGGCGCAGGGCGACCCGCAGCAGGGCGCCGCGGCGCGGCAGGCGCAGCAGGAGGTGGCCCTCGTCGACGGCGGTCTGGTGCTCGGGTGCGGAGACCTCGCGGAGCAGGCAGTTGAGCAGGGTGTGGGCCACGACGTGGTCGGCCGAGGGTAGCCCGGTCGGGGCGGGGGCCGACCGGGGGTGTTCAGTGCGGGCGGTCATCGGGGGCTCCTACGGGTCAGGAGGGCGAGCAGGGCGGCGGCCAGGGCGGCGGCGGTGCCGGTGACGACGGGGGCGGCCGGTCCGCCGCTGCCGTTGGCGAGCGCGGCGGCGAGTCCGGCCGCGACGGCGCCGCACTTGGAGACGGTTTCGCGGGTGCCGAACATCCGGCCCGGCGCGCGGCCGCGGGCGGCTTCGGCGGTGAGGACGGCGAGGCAGACCAGGCCGAGGGTCATGCCGAGCCCGAGCACTACCCGGGTGAGGGCGAAGGTGAGCAGGGAGTGGGCCGGGGCGTGGCCGGCCAGCCCGAGGGCGACCAGGGCGAAGCCGAGGGCGAGCCCGGTGCCGGGCCGTGCCTCGACGAGGCTGTGCACCCGTCCGGCGGCGATCAGGTAGACCAGGTGCGGCAGCGCGAACAGCAGGCCCGCGACCGTGCCGTTCACGCCCGGCAGCCGCTGCTGCACCAGGGTGATCAGGTACGGGAAGGAGATGATGGTCGCGAAGACGAAGGCGAACTCGAAGGTGTAGAGCAGCTTCAGCGGGCCCGGCGGGTCCGTCCGCGCGGTGCCTTCCGCGGTTCGGGCGGCGGCCGGGCGGGTCGGCTCGGGCAGGAAGCCGAGCATGACGGCGGCGGTCAGCGGCAGCAGCGCCATCACCAGGTACTGCCGGTGCGGGTCGATCCACGGCGACAGCGCTCCCACCAGGATCGGCGCCGCGACCAGGGCGGCCCGGGCGCTGCCCTGCATCAGGGTGAGCGCCCTGGACAGCCGGGAGCCGTCCAGGGCCGAGGCGAGGTACCCGTTGGTGGCGGAGAAGGTGCCGCCGAGGAAGCCCTGGAGCACCAGCGCCAGGGTGAACGCGGGCAGGCTGTCGGCGGCGCCGGCGAGCAGGAAGGAGGCGGTGAGGCCGAGTTGGGCGCGCAGTAGCAGCCGCTTCTGGCCGAAGCGGTCGGCCAGCCGGCCCCACAGCGGTGCGCCGAGGGCGGTGAAGACCGTCGGCACGATGTAGAGCAGGCCGGCCCAGTGCCCGTCGTGGTCACCGAGGCCCGGGAGGATCTCGGTGAGGTAGGGCGGCAGGCCGAGGGCCGCGAAGGAGGCGACGAAGTAGCAGGCGGCCACGGCGTGCACCTGGCGCCGGTCCAGTCCGGCACGGCCGACCGGCCGCGCCAGCGGTTCGACGGTCATCGTGAACGGTCCTTCGGCAGCAGGTAGTTGGGGCCGTCCGTGTAGTGCTTGTTGATGTCGGAGGCGCCGCTGCGCTCCTTGCTGAGCAGGGTGCCGGCGCTCACCATGGCCTTGACGGGCAGCCGTTCGGCGTCCAGCAGGTTCGTGCGCAGCGGCCGCCCGGCCGGGCCGAGGCGGTCGACGGCCTCGGTGAGGATGTTGCGGAGCAGCCCGAGGGTGCGCTCCAGCGGTGCCCGGTCGTGCGCGGCGAGGCCGAAGGCGAGCGAGGCGGTGCACAGGTGGCCGGTGATCGTGGTGAACAGGTCGGTGAGGGCGCCGTCCTGTGTGACGAGTATCCGGGGGTCGCGGAACTCGGCGGCCAGGGGGGCGAGTTCGCCGATCCGGGCGGTGCTGATCCGGGGCCCGTCGTTGTCCTTGTAGAGCAGTCGCAGACCGGTGCCGTCCAGGACGAGCGAGGTGTTCTGCTGGTGCGACTCCAGGGCGATGCCGCGGCCGAACAGGGCGGTCTGCCAGTCGACCAGCAGCCGGACGAGGTCCTCGTACAGCCCGAGGACGGATCCGCCGTAGAAGCGGTCGGCCAGCTGATCGATCACCAGCCGTCCGTCGGGCGTCTCGGCGAGCAGGGCGGCCAGCGGCACCGTGACGGCCTCGTCGAGGCCGTCCGGGTAGCGGCGCAGCAGTACGGCCAGCATCTCGTCGTCGGCGTGCGCGTAGCGTTGTTCGTCGACGTGCAGCACCCGCCCGGCGAAGCGCGGCTCGCGCGCGGCCACGGCCTCCACCAGCCGCTGTCCGACCGCCCCGTTGACCAGGGTGACGGGCTTGATGGTGCGCCGGTTGCGCAGGCCGAGGGTGGCGGTGGCGAGCGGGAGTTTGAGGTGGCAGGCCGGATCCTGGGCGACGGCTACGGTGCGCATGGACAGCGTCGGCAGCACGGTGAGGTACGGCTCGGGGGCGAGCACCGAGCCCGGCGCGATCCGCTCGAAGTCCTCGCCCACGGTGAGCGGGTGGACCGGGACGGTGAGGAACTCGCCCTGGATGCCGAGCTGTTCGGCGGTCGGCCACCAGGCGGGCAGCGGGCCGTCGCCGCGAACGGTCAGCCGCCCGGCCGGGACGGCGAGCCAGCGCAGCTCGAAGGTGCCGTGGAACTCCGGTGCGTAGGAGCGCAGTTGCGGCTCGGTCAGGCCGGAGCGGCCGCGCGAGGTCGGGTAGACCGGATGGTCCAGGAAGGCGGCGAGGGCCTCGAAGCCGAGCGAGGCGCCCGGGCCCGTCCATTCGGCCGTGTCCTTGCCGTAGCGCTCGGCGAGCGCGGCGTGCACGCCCGGCCGGATCTCGTCGTGCAGCCGCATGGCGGCCAGGGTCTGCCGACACTCCTCGGCGAAGGCCAGGTGGCCGGGCCGGTCCAGCGGGTCGGCCAGCTCGGCGAGGCGCTCCAGGATCGCGGGCAGGCCCGTGAGGGGCTCGCCGTTCACCTCCAGCAGGGGAAGCCGGGCGGCGTGGTCGCTCTGGAAGCCCTCGGGGGCCACCGGCAGGGCGAGCGTGCCGCGGCTCAGCCAGGGGCCGTCGGCCCGCTGCTCCAGGACGCCGCCCGCGCGCAGGCCGAGGACGTCCTCGCGCAGCAGCGCGGACAGCACCCGGAGGGTGAGCCGGTCGGAGGGGTTCACGGCGGTCACGGCGGTCACGGCGGTCGCGGCGGTTGCGGCGGTTGTGGCGCTCACCGCGTTCACGGCGGTTGCGGCGTTCACGGCGTGATCTCCCAGCGGTTGGCGGCGATGAAATCCGCCACGGCGGCGTCGACCGCGTCCTGGTCCGGGCCGACCGCCCAGACGATGCCCAGGTAGTCGCGGTTGGTGCGGTAGAGCTCGTGCCGGGCGCCGAGCTCGCGCACCGGGCGGTAGGAGAGCACGATCCCGTCGGCCCGCCCCTCGAACAGCGGCTCGGGCGCGGCGGTGAGGGTGCCGGCCCGGTCCGCGCAGACGCGTTCGTGGCGGGCCCGCCGGTCGGTGCGCGCGCCGAGGTCGGCGGGCAGCGCCTCGCCGAGGTGGGCACGCAGCACCAGCTCGAAGTACGGGATGTCGAGGATCTCGGCGAGCATCAGGTCGCACTGGTCGCCGATGGCACGGTAGTTGACCTCGATGATGCGCGCGCGGCCGTCCGCCTGGAGGACGAACTCGGTGTGGCAGGCGCCGAGTCCGACGCCGAGCGCGTCGAGCTGGGCGAGCAGCTGCTCGACCACCGGCTGGGGGTGCGCCGGGGTGAAGGTCAGCACCTCCTCGATGAAGTCCGGCGGCGGGGAGAGCCGGGTGCGGAAACCGCCCAGGACGTGCCGGGTCAGGCCGTCGCCGAGGGTCTCCAGGGTGCACAGCTCGCCGGCCAGGAACTCCTCGACGACCAGGGTGGCGCCGGGGCGGCGCTGCTGGATCTCCTTGACGCGCTGGGCGAGTTCGGCGGTGTCGGCGACGAGGGTGACGTCCTCGCTGGCGACGCCCTCGCGGGGCTTGACGATGCACGGGAAGGGCGGGGCCAGGCCGGCCGGGTCCTGTCCGGGCGCCAGCTCGGCGGACCGGACCCGGTCCAGGCCGGACTCGGCGAGGTGGCGGCGCAGCTCGCCCTTGTTCTTCGCCCGCAGCGTGGCCTTCCAGTCCTTGCCGGTCAGCCCGAAGTACTCGGCGACCAGGGCGGTCTGGGTCTGCAGGTGGTCGCTGTTGCTGAACACCGCGTCGGGTACGTGGTGTTGGGATATCGCCCCGATCACCTCGCGGAAGTCCTGTACCTCGCAGTCCATCACCTCCACCTCGAACTCGGCGTCGGCGTAGGCGCGTCGGTGGTCCTCGAAGTGGTCGGTGAAGACGGTGACGTCGAGCCCGAGCCGGGCGGCGGCGGGCAGGAATCCCCGGGTGACGGAGTCGGTGGGGTTGAGAGCGAGCAGGTAGAGCCGCATGGCAGGTCCTCTGGTGTGCAGGCGGAGGGGCGCCGGGGGCGGAGCCGTGCGGGAGGTCCGCCCCCGGCAGGGTGTCGCTACTTGGGGGCGTCGACGCCGGCGGCCTTGGCGATGTCGCCGAGCATGGCGTCGGCGGCCTGCACGCCGATGCCGGACATCCAGGTCTCGTCCGGGACGGTGGAGACCTTGGCGTTCTTGACGGCGTTGAGGCCCTGCCAGACGGCGGTCTGCTGGACCTCGTTCTCCTTGGTCTTGGTCGGGTCGTCGGCGGTGGTGACGAACAGGAGGTCGGCGTCGGCCTGGCCGATCTGTTCGGCGGAGATCTCGATGATGTTCTTGTCGACGTCCTGCGAGGCGGGGCGGGCCAGGCCGACGTCCTTGAGGACCACGCCGCTGTAGGAGGACTTGCCGTACAGGCGGGTCGGGCCGGCCACGAAGCGGACCACGGAGGCGGTGGGCATGGTCCCGTTGTTCTTCGCCTTGATCGCCTCGCCCAGCTTCCCCGCCCGCGCCTCGTAGTCGGCGAGTGCCTTCTTCGCCTCGTCCTCCTTGCCGAGGGCCTGGGCGTACAGGGCGAGGTTCTCCTTCCACGGGAACCCGGTGGTCTCCGCCAGGACGGTCGGCGCGATGGCGTTCAGCTGGTCGTACACCTTGGCGTGGCGGACCTTGGAGGACAGGATCAGGTCGGGCTTGAGGGAGGCGATCAGCTCCAGGTTCGGCTCGTTCATCGGGCCGACGTCCTTGGTCCCCTCGACCTTGTCCTTGAGGTAGGCCGGGAACCCGCCGTTGGTCTTCATGTGCGGGGAGACCGCGCCGACCGGCTTGATGCCCAGCAGCGTGACGTCGTCCAGCTCACCGCTGTCCAGCACCACGACCCGCTTGGGCTGCGCCTTGATCTCGGCGGTTCCGGCGGCGTGCTTGACGGTGCGGGGGAAGCCGGCGGCGGCAGCAGCGGACGTGGAGGAGGCGCCCGACTTGGCGTCACCGCTGCTGCCGCAGGCGGCGAGCAGCGTGGTCGTCAGGGCGACGGCGAGGACGGCAACGGGCAGTCGGCGGTTCATGGGATTCCTTGGGGGGTTCTTGCAGGGCAGGCCGAATGACGGCACGGCACACGAGCGGGTGCCACCGTCGGGGCGGCCGAGGGTTCAGGGGGAGGAGCGGCCGGGCAGGCTGCGGCGACCTCTCAGGCACGCACCTTCAGCCGGTGTGGCGACATCGCGAGGTCGCCTGGGCCGTGGTCGTGACCTGATGGGTTCTCGACACAGACCGTGATCATAGGTGAGCCTTACCTAAGTTCGTCAAGTCCGAACCGCCCACCCGCCCGGGAGCGCCCCACCCCGGTTGCCCGTCGACTGACCCGTCCGGCCCAGCCCGGCACGCGCCCGCGGCCCCGTCCTGCTGAGCTGTGCCACGAACCCGCTCCCCGACGGAGGCCCCCGTGCCGGACCCGAACACCTCCTACTCCGACCTGCGCGCCCTGGTCATCAACTGCACTCTCAAGCGCTCGCCGGAACGCAGTCACACCCAGGGCCTGATCGACGTCAGCACCGGCATCCTGCAGCGCCAGGGCGTCGCCGTGGACGTGCTGCGCGCCGTGGACCTCGACATCGCCACCGGTGTCTGGCCGGACATGACCGAGCACGGGTGGGAGACCGACGAGTGGCCGGTGATCTACTCCCAGGTGATGAGTGCCGACATCCTGACGCTGGCCGGCCCGGTGTGGCTCGGGGACAACTCGTCCGTGATGAAGAAGGTGATCGAGCGGTTGTACGCCTGCTCCTCGATCCTCAACTCCCAGGGCCAGTACGCCTACTACGGCCGCGTCGGCGGCTGCCTGATCACCGGCAACGAGGACGGCGCCAAGCACTGCGCGATGAACGTCCTCTACAGCCTCCAGCACCTGGGCTACGTCGTTCCGCCGCAGGCCGACGCGGGCTGGGTCGGCGAGGCCGGGCCCGGCCCGTCCTACCTCGACGAGGGTTCGGGCGGCCCGGAGAACGACTTCACCAACCGGAACACCACGTTCATGACCTGGAACCAGCTCCACCTGGCCCGGATGCTCAAGGACGCCGGCGGCATCCCGGCGTACGGCAACCAGCGCTCCGAGTGGGACGCCGGCTGCCGTTTCGACTTCGAGAACCCCGAGCACCGCTGAAGCCGAACCGGATCGGTCGTACGGTCGAGCGTCGAGTGTCGGGTGTGGATTCGTGCGCGAGGGGCGCCTTCAGAGGCGATCGGTGGCAGCATGGTTCGCAGTGACCACGCCAACTTCGCAGGGGGAACCGATGATTGGGTTGCGCACCGCCGTCCGACTCGCAGCCGTGACCGCCGTCGCCGCAGGCAGCCTGGGCCTCACCGCGGGGGTGGCGTCGGCCGACGCCACCTACGCCGCCAATGTCCCCGGCTGTGCCGGCGGCATGAACGTTCAGTACTACAACGGGCACGACTGGGTGCAGGGCTACGTCATCTCCACCATGGGCAACTACTGCACGGTGTACCTCCACCAGTCGAACGGCAACTGGTCCAGCGCCTACAGCAACGTCCGGGGCGACGAGCACTACACCCTCCAGCTCCAGGACTCCGGAATCACGTCGTACGTCACCGTGTGCAACGCCGATACCGGCCGGTGCGCCACCAGCACGTCGTACTGACGGAGGAGCGCCACCGGCCTCGTCGGCTCACCCGACGAGGCACCCGACGAGGCACCCGCGAGTCGCGGGTGACCTCGTCGAAGGGCGGGGCGAGCCCGGCCCCGCCTACAGGAGCACGAGCAGCTTGGTGCCCGGCACCAGCTTGCGGTTGACGGACGTCGACTGGACGAACACGGTGTAGGCCGGGTTCTCGCCCGGCTTCACCGTGGCCTCCCGCTGCGGCAGGCCCAGGAGTTGGCGGGCCGCGGGGCCGGAGAACACCCGGCCGGTCATGCGGCCGGTGGCCGGGTCCTTCTCCGCGACGGCGAGTTGCTTGGTGCCCTGGATCTTCTCGCGCTTGGACAGCTCGTAGTAGGCGCAGCCGCTCGTGTAGGCGTGGCCGGCGCTGGTGACGAAGTCGCGGATCGGCATCTGCTCGTCGACCGGTATGAGGATGTACTTGCCGGTGTCGAGGGTGTCGAGGCTGGCCTTCACGTCGGCGGTGTTGAGGTCCTGGCCCATCGCGAACAGGTTCCTGGTTCCGCGTACGCCCTGTTCGCGGCCGCGCAGGAAGCTGGTGGCGGCGGACTTGACGGTGCCGATGGCCTCCTCGACGCCCTTGCTGGAGTCGGCGTCCCAGATGGCGATGTTGCCGGCCGGGAAGCCGTACTCCTGCGCGGTGCGCTTGGCCAGGGAGTTGGGGACCAGGATCGCCGAGGTCCAGTGGTCGGGCAGGTCGTCCATGGCGCCCTGGATGCGGCCGAGCCACTTCTTCAGGACGGCGGAGCCGCGGCCACCGCTCATGCGGGTGTGCATCTCGCCGGTCTCCGAGCAGCCGGAGGCGTTCTCCTCGCCGTCGGTGACGACGACCTGGAGGAACGAGTGCTCGCCGTAGCCCTCCCAGATGTTCTTCAGGTCGTCGACGGACTTCACGGCGGCCTCGATCAGCGCCGTGGCGCCGTTGTCGACCGTGTAGAGGCCCCGCAGGGACGGCAGGTGCTTGACGTCCATGTCCCAGACGAGGTTGTGCACCTCGTGGTCGAAGGCGTAGAGGCTGATGCGGGTCTCGTGGCCGAGCCGGTCGGACTCCTCCTGCAGGCCCTTCACGAACTCGTCGACCACGCGGATGAGTTGTGCCTCGTGCGGGCGCATCGAGCCGGACTTGTCGACCACGAGCGAGACATGGTTGACCTTGTGCTTGATCCTGTTCGCGGACATGGCCCTACCCCTCTTCCCACGCCTTTTCGACGCCTTCGCGGCGCCCCCTCCGACGTGGTTCCCACCCTAGGGCGAGGGGCTGACAGCGCCGTCAAGGTGTGGCGGCGGTCGGGGCGTTGTGCAGGTCGACCATGGTGCGGACGGAAGGCGGCAGCCAGCCCTCGGAGGAGGCGCCGTGCCGGGAGAGCTCCTCGAGGATCTCCGTGGGTGTCGGGCGGCGCTCCGGGGCGTGGTCGAGGCACCGCCGGATGATGCCGGCGAAGTGGGACGGCAGCAGGCCGAGGGCCGACTCCAGGGATTCGCCGTCGGTGAGCGGGAGGGCCCCGGCGGCGTGGCAGAGCACCAGGCCGAAGGCGTAGAGGTCGGAGGCGTGCGTGATGGGCCCGCCGGTGAGCTGTTCCGGGGCCAGGAACCCCTGTGTTCCGACGACGAGGTTGGTGCCCGTGAGCACGGTGCCGTCGAGGGACCGGGCGATGCCGAAGTCGATGACGCGCGGGCCCGCGGCGGAGATGATGATGTTGCTGGGCTTGAGGTCGCGGTGGATGATGCCGCAGGCGTGGATGCGCTCCAGCGCCTCGGCGACACCCAGGGCGAGGACGTGAACGGTCCTCACGGGCAGGGCGCCCTGCCGCCTGAGGACGTCGTGGAGCGAGGGGCCCGGGATGTACTCGGTCGCCAGCCACGGCGGAGTGTCCTGGGAGTCGGCGTCGACCACGGGCGCGGTGTGGAACCCGCCGACCCGGCGCGCGGCATCGATCTCACGGGCGAAGCGGTGCCGGAACGCCGGGTCCGTGGCGAACTCCGGCCGGACGACCTTGACCGCGACCAGCCGCTGCCCGGGGGAGCGGCCGAGATAGACCGTCCCCATCCCGCCCTCGCCCAGCCGCGCCGTCAGCTGGTAGCGGCCGATACGACGGGGATCGCCCTGCCGCAACGGCTGGTGCACCGACGCGGGAGCGGCCTGGGCGGGGACCGGCGGCGCGGCCCCGGCCCTGCCGCCGGTACGGATGGCGGCCACCTCCCGGTCGGACTCCGCCTTCAGCAGCGCGGCCTGCTTCTCACCCTCGGCCTTGAGGATCTGCGCCTGGCGCTGGCCCTCGGCAGTGAGGATCGCGGCACGCCTGTCACGGTCGGCGCGCATCTGCTTCTCCATCGAGTCCTGGATGGAGGTCGGCGGCTCGATCGCCTTGAGCTCGACGCGGTTGAGGCGGATGCCCCACCTGCCGGTGGCCTCGTGCAGGACGCCGAGAAGGGTCCCGTTGACGACCTCGCGGGAGGCCAGGGTGGTGTCGAGGTCCATCTGGCCGATGATGTTGCGCAGCGTGGTGACGGTGAGCTGCTCGATCGCCTGGATGTAGCTGGAGACCTCGTACGTGGCGGAGCGCGGGTCGGTCACCTGGTAGTAGATGACGGTGTCGACGTTGACGACCAGGTTGTCCCGCGTGATCACCGGCTGCGGCGGGAACGGCACGACCTGCTCGCGCAGGTCGATGCGGTTGCGGACGCGACTGACGAGCGGGACGACGATGTGGAGCCCCGCGTTGAGCGTGCGGGTGTAGCGGCCGAAGCGCTCCACGATCATGACGCTGGTCTGCGGGACGACCTTGATCGCGGAGGCCAGGACGATGACGACCGGAATCAGCAGAACGCCCACCACGATGAGGATCGGTTCCACAGCTGCTCCGCGCCTCCTTCGGTGATCAGATGATGCGTCAGATTGTGTCGCCCGCAAGCCTCCCAGGTCCACCCGCGCGCAGCCCGAGATCCGTTCGACGCGACGGTGGGCGGACGGCGGTGGCAGCGCGGACGAAAGGATCCCGCTCGGGCGTCTCCACGGGGGAGGGCGGCACCGCTCCCGAGCGGCACCGCTCCCGACGCCTGCGCAGGAAGTCGGCCGGGCCGACTTCCTGCGCTCAGCTGTCAGGCAGGGTCAGGAGTGCGAGGCGCCGATCACGAGGTAGACGGCGGCGACGGCGAGGACGGACAGCACCAGCGTGGCGATGACGGCGAAGGCGAGGAGGGCGCTGACGCCGCCTATGGCGTACCGGCCGGCCTTTTCGGCGCGGGTTGCCTGGGCCGGTGCCTGCTGTTCGTCCTCGTCCTCGGGTGTCATGGTTCGGAGGATATCCGAGCGTTATTCCGCGCTGCGGCGGCGGCCTGCCATCCACACGTAGACGAGGATGCCGGCGAACAGGAACAGGACGCCCTGGTAGACGGCCGCGTAGCCGGCTCCGGCCAGCAGCCAGAGGGAGAAGGCGAAGGCGCCGAGGCCGGGGACGGCGTCGCGGACGAGGCGGCCGTTGTCGACCTTGTCGGAGGCCCCGCGCACCAGCCAGTAGAGCTGGGCGGCGGTGGAGAGCAGATAGGGGACGGTGGCGGTGAAGGTGGTGACGAGGACGAGCATGTCGAAGGCGCCCTTGGCGCCGCTGGCGAAGTTGAGGACCGTCAGCAGGGAGGCCAGCGCGACGGAGACGAGCACGCCGAAGGTCGGCACCCCGCGTCGTACCTTGGTGAAGGAGGCCGGGAAGAGGCCGTCCTTCGCGGCGGCGTACGGGGCCTGGGCGGCCAGCAGGGTCCAGCCGTTGAGCGCGCCGAGCATGGAGACCAGCGCCGCGACGGCGATGACGGAGCCGCCCCAGGTGCCGCCGAAGACGGCGTTGACGGCGTCGGAGAACGGCGCGGTGGAGTGCACCAGCTGGTCGTGGGCGACGGTCCCGAAGACGGCGACCGTGCCCAGCAGGTAGACCACGGCCGCGCCGGTGGTGCCGAGGACGCTCGCGCGGCCGACGTTGCGCTCGGGGTCGCGGACCTGGCCGGCGCTCATCGCGGCGGACTCGACGCCCAGGTAGCTGAAGAGCAGGATGGCGGCGGCGGCGCTCATGCCGCCCGCCCAGCCCTGGTTGCCGGCGTCGAAGGGGCCGAGGTTCTTCGGGTCGAAGAAGAACAGGCCGCCGACGGCGACGAGCGCCAGCGGGATGAACTTGAGGACCGTGGAGACGAGTTGGACGGCCCCGACGTACCGGGTGCCGGCCAGGTTGGCCAGGGCGGGCAGCCACTGGAAGGCGAGGGCGACGGCGATCTCCGTCACAGGGTTGTCGCCGATCGGGACGAGGACCTCGAGGTAGCCGACGGCGGCCACGGCGAGGGCGGCGTTGCTGACCCAGGTGGTGATCCAGTAGGACCAGGCGGAGAGGAATCCGGCGAAGTCGCCGAACGCCTCGCGGGCGTAGACGTACGGTCCGCCGGTGCGCGGGTTGCGGCGGGCGAGCTGGCCGAAGACGAGCGCGAGGGCGATGGCGCCGACGGTGAGCACGGCGAAGGCGACCAGGCTGAGGGTGCCGAAGGGGGCGACGGCGGCGGGGATCATGAAGATGCCGCCGCCGATGATGTTGCCCATGACCAGGGCGGTGGCGGTGGCCAGTCCGAAGCGGCCTGAGCCTGATGCGGGCGGTGCGGTCGCCTGCCGAGGTGCGGTCACCGGGCTGGTCTGCATGAGGGTGGTGCGCCTTTCGTGGGGCTGGGGCTGGGGCTGGGGCTGGGGCCGGGGTCGGGGCCGTGCGTGCTCGATGGAGCGACCGCTCATGCTCGGGTGTGACGCTGGTGCCCGCCAACTCGCCGGGATTCATTCGGTTCGTCCGCTGTGTGACCGTAAGACTTACGGCCGCCAAAGGGCTGGACGGGCACACCTGCGGCACCTCACGGCGGCGTCCCCCGAATGCGACGGCCCGTTGCGCCGAGCGGGGGAGATGCCTCACCCGGATGCCCTACCCCGGTTGCGGCAGTACTCCGGAGATGCGGGTTCGTGTGCCAACCTTGGCGCGGCGCCTCCCCGGTGAGTGCGCCGCCCTGCCCGGTGTCCGGCCCAAGAGGCCGTCCGCGGACGGGGGTTGAGACCTAGTGACCAAGCAGAGGACCACAGATGTCGCTTCGTGGGAAGATCCGCAAGCTCGCCGTCGTCGTCGCCGTGGCCGGTGCCGTCGTCTCCGTGCCGACCACCGCCATGGCGGGCGGCTTCGCGCCGCACCAGTCGTCCGGCCAGAGCCTGGAGTCCGGCTCCGCGGGTGTCGGCCTGTTCGGCCCGCACGCCAACTGGTTCAACTTCGCCGAGCACAGCGAGAGCGACTGCGGCTGCTGAGCTCGCGCAACCCGCACCACTCGCGCAACCCGCACCACTCGCGCAACTCGCGCCACCCCGAGCCCGGGCGCCGACCAACCGGCCCCCGGGCTCAACGCTGCCCGGGCCCCGGCCGGGAGAGCCGCCCCGGCCACCACATGTGCCGGCCCAGGTCCATGGTCAGCGCCGTGACCAGCACCGACCGCACCACCAGCGTGTCCAGCAGCACGCCCAGCGCCACCGCGAACCCGATCTCGGCGAAGGCCACCACCGGCAGCGTCCCCAGGACGGCGAAGGTGCTCGCCAGGATCAGCCCGGCCGAGGTGATCACACCGCCGGTCGCCGACAGCCCGGTCAGCGCGCCCAGCCGGGTGCCGTGCTGGGCGGACTCCTCCCGCACGCGCGTCATCAGGAAGATGTTGTAGTCGATCCCCAGCGCGACCAGGAAGACGAAGACGAACAGCGGGAACGCCTGGTCCTCGCCCTGGAAGTGGAAGACGTGCGCGAAGAACAGCGCGCTGATCCCCAGCGCCGCCGCGTACGACAGCACCACCGTGGCGATCAGCACCAGCGGGGCGGTGACGGCCCGCAGCAGCACCGCGAGGATCAGCAGCACCACGCCCAGCACCAGCGGGATGATCGCCCGGTTGTCGTTGGCGGCGGCCCGTCCGGCGTCCAGGATGACGGCCGTGTTGCCGCCGACCTTGGCGTCCGCGCCCGGCACGGCGTGCACGGCGGCGCGCAGCCGGTCGACGGTGTCCTTGGCGGCCTGGCTGTCCGGGGGATCGGTGAGCGTGGCCCGGAACAGCGCCCGCCCGTTCCGTACGACCGGGGGCGAGGTGGAGGCGACCCCCGTGGTGGACCGGGCCGCGGCCTGGACGGCCTCCGCCCCGGCGGAGCTGGAGACGACGGACAGCGGCGCGCCCGTCCCGGCCGGGAAGTGCTGCTCCAGCACCTGCTGGCCGACCACCGAGTCGGGCTTGCCGGTGAACGACCCGGCCGTGCTGATCCCGCCGGCGTCCAGCGAGACCAGCCCGACGCAGCAGGCCGCCAGCGCCAGCGCCGTCCCGACCCACACCTTGCGCGGCCGCCGGGAGATCCAGGTGCCGACGTGCGCCCAGCGGCCGCTGCGGGTGGGCTCCGGCGTGCCGTATCCGGGCCTGACCGGCCAGAACACCCAGCGGCCGACGATGACCAGCAGCGCGGGCAGCAGCGTCAGCATGGCGATCAGGGCGACCACGACACCGATGGCCAGCACCGGCCCGAGGCCCCGGGTGGAGTTCATCTCCGCAATGAGCAGGCAGAGCATCGAGGCGACCACCGTCGCCGAGGAGGCGAGGACGGCGGGCCCGGCCCGGTGCACGGCGAAGGCCATCGCCTCGTGCCGGTCCTCGTGCCGGCGCAGCTCCTCGCGGTAGCGGGCGGTGAGCAGCAGCGCGTAGTCCGTCCCGGCGCCGAGCACCAGGACGATCAGGATGCCGGCGCTCTGCGCGTTGACGGTCAGCCCGGCGTGCTTGGCGAGCAGGTAGATGAGCGCCTGGGAGACGGTCAGCGCGCCGGCGGCGGAGAGCAGCGGCAGCAGCCACAGCACGGGGCTGCGGTAGGTGAGCAGCAGCAGGACGATCACCACGCTGACGGTGGCGGCGAGCAGGGAGCTGTCGATGCCCGCGAACGCCTTGGCCTGGTCGGCGGCGGTCCCGCCGGGGCCGGTGACGTGGGTGGTCATGCCGTGGCTGTTCGCGGCGGCGGTGCTGCGCAGGGCCTCGACGGCGGGTTTGAGGTCGTTCCAGCCGTTGCTGCCGATGTCGATCGGCACGATGGTCTGCATGGCCTGGCCGTCGCCGGAGAGGACCGGCCCGATCACCGGGCCGGACACGTGCGGGACGGAGGCGAAGCCGGCGGCCTCCCGGGTGGCCTCGGCCCGGTCCTCGGGGGTGATGCCGGAGGCGCGCTCGTAGACGACCACGGCCTGGGCGGTGTCCACCGGCTGGAAGGCGCGCTGCTCGTCGAGCACCTGGGTGGACTCGGCCTTGCCCGGCAGCCAGCTGGACGCCTGGTTGTCCTCGGCGCCCATCAGCTTCCCGGCGAGCGGGCCGAGCGCGACGAGCAGCACCAGCCACAGGGCGAGCACCACCCACTTGCTGCGGCGCCCGCAGGGAAGGGCGGCCAGTTTCCGGGTCGGAGACACGGGAAGACTCCCCCAGCTCAGGAGGCAGGGACTCGTTCAGCCTGCCACCGCCCGCGCCGCACGGCAGCTTCAGACGAGGACGCGCGCCCGGTCCCGCAGCTCCTTGAGCACGGCGATGTCCATCGCGTGCCCGGTGCCGTCCCCGCCGTGCTTGCGGTCGGGCGTCTCGACCAGCAGCGGCACCCCGGCCGTCTCCGGGTGCTCGAACAGCTCCCGGAACGGCTCCGCGCCGATCATCCCGGCGCCGATGTTGGCGTGCCGGTCCTTTCGGGCGCCGACCGCGTCCTCGGAGTCGTTGGCGTGGATCAGCCGCAGCCGTCCGGGCCCGGCCGCCGAGGCCAGCGCGTCCAGCGCGGCCGTCACCCCGCCGGGCACGGCCAGGTCGTGCCCGGCGGCGAAGGCGTGGCAGGTGTCCAGGCAGACGCCGACCCTGGGGTGCCCGTCCAGCGCCTCCACGTACTCGGCCAGCTCCTCCATCCGCGAGCACAGCGAGCTGCCCTGACCGGCGGTCGGCTCCAGCAGCAGCCAGGGCGCGTCCTCGCCCAGCGCGTTCTGGCCCAGCGCGTCCAGCTCGTCCAGCAGCGGCCGGACGTCGGCCCGCACCTGCGCCATCGCCTCGGCGCGCCGCGAGCCGCCGCCGGGGGCGGTGCCGACGGCGGACCCGGTGTGCAGCACCACGCCCAGCGCGCCGATGGCGTGGCCCCGGCGCAGCGAGTGCCGCAGCGACTCGGCGGAGCGCTCGCGGGTGGCCGGGTTGTCGGAGCCGAAGTTGATCAGGTACGGCGCGTGCACCCAGGCGGGTACGCCCCGCTCGGCGCAGCGCGTACGGAACTCCTCGTCCTGCGCCGGGTTCCCGGGCGGGGTCGCCCAGCCGCGCGGGTTGGCGACGAACACCTGCACCGTCTCGGCGCCGACCGTGTCCGCGTACGCCAGGCCCGTACCGGCGAGGCCCTTGGCGGCCACCGGGACGTGCGCCCCGATCGGGTTGCGGAGGGCGGCGGCGGGCGGTACGGGCGTGGTGCTCATGTCCTCGAGCATGTCACGGGCCCGGGCAGCGACCGAACCAGCCTACGGACCCACGCCACGCCCGGCGGCCGACGCCCCGTCAGTCCGCCAGCCCACCCCTGGTGGCGCCCCCACCGGGGCGCCCATAGCGTCGATTCGGCCGCACCCACCGGCTGTCACCGCCCGCTCACACGGCGTCCACGACGAGGCTCGCCGGAAAGACAGGTCTCCACTCATGCCCACGCGACGGGTCCACCACCTCGCCGCGGCCACCGCCGCCGCCACCGCCCTGACCACCGTCCTCTCAGTCATCGCGGGAGCCACCCCCGCCGCCGCCGGCGGCACCCTGCACCTCGTCCGGCCCGGCGAATCGATCCAGCAGGCCGTCGACGCCGCCCGCCCCGGCGACACCGTCCAGCTGCTGCCCGGCACCTACGCGGGCAGCGTGCGCATCACCACCCCCGGCCTGACGCTGCGCGGCTCCGGCCCGTCCAGCGTGATCACCCCGGGGACGGGTACGGAGAACGCCTGCGCCACCGCCGGGCAGGGCCTGTGCGTGCACGGCACCGAGCGGGCCCCGCTGGCCGACGTCACGGTCGAGGCCCTCGCCGTCACCGGCTTCCGCAAGAACGGCATCGACGCCAGCGGCACCACGGGTCTGACCGTCCGGGCCACCTACGTCCACGACAACGTGCAGCAGGGCATCAGCCAGGAGATGTCCACCCGGGCCACGATCGTCGGCAACCGCTCGGTCGACAACGGCCAGTCCGGCGTCTTCCTCGCCAACTACGCCTACCGCGAGGGCGGGGCGCCCGACACCGGCGGCACCGTCGTCGAGGGCAACGAGCTGCGCGGCAACCGGGTCGGCGTCACCGTGCGCCGGCTGCGCGGGCTGGCCGTCGAGGGCAACGAGATGAGCGGCAACTGCGCCGGCGTCTTCGTGGTCGGCGACGAGGGCGTGCCGCGCGCCGGGGACCTCGACGTGCGCCGCAACCGGGTGGTGGCCAACAACAAGTTCTGCCCGGCCAACCCCAGGCTCGGCGCCATCCAGGGCGCGGGCATCGTGCTCACCGGGACCGAGGACGCCCGGGTCACGGACAACGAGGTGCACGACAACGCCGGCGGCTCCGACTTCTCCGGCGGCATCGTGCTGTTCAGGAGCGCCGTCGGCGTGCCCAACGCCCGCGCGGTCGTCACCGACAACCACCTCAGCGGCAACGCCCCGGCGGACCTCGCCGACCGCGACACCGGCACCGACAACTCCTTCCTGCGCAACCGGTGTTCGGTCTCCCAGCCCTCCGGCCACTGCTGAGACGAACTCACGGCCCGCACGACGCCCGCGACGCCCGAGAGACCCCCGACGCCCCCGACCGACAAAGGACCGCCATGACCACCGCCCCCGCCAACCCCCAGGCCGCGATGCGGCTGCGCGAGATCGTCTTCGGCGCCGCCTGCGCCGCGGCCGTGCGCGCCGCCGCCCGCCTCGGCGTCGCCGACGCGCTCGGCGACGACCCGACCACCGTCGACGAGCTCGCCGCCGCGCTGCACACCGAACCCCGTGCCCTGCGCCGCCTGCTGCGCGCCCTCACCTGCTACGGCATCTTCGCCGAGACCTCCGGGGATTGCTTCGAGCACACCGAGATG
The DNA here is from genome assembly GCF_000720635.1 of Streptomyces sp. NRRL WC-3742. Taxonomy (GTDB): domain Bacteria; phylum Actinomycetota; class Actinomycetes; order Streptomycetales; family Streptomycetaceae; genus Kitasatospora. The sequence continues at coordinate 44,639 of NZ_JOCF01000043.1, forward strand.
TCCCGCCTGCTGCGCGAGGACGCCCCCAACTCCCTGCGCTACATCTCCCTCTGGTGCACCGAGCCGTGGACCTGGGAGGCGTGGCCGAAGCTGGACGAGGCCGTGCGCTCCGGCCGCAACGTCTTCCCCGAGCTGTTCGGCAAGGAGTTCTTCGACTACCTGCACAGCGAGGGCGGCGACTCCGCGAAGGTCTTCGACAAGGCGATGACCACCTCCAGCCGCCAGTCCGCCCGCGACTTCGCCGACTACCTCGACCTCACCGGCGTGGACTCGGTGGTGGACATCGGCGGCGGTCAGGGCCACGTGCTGGCCAGCCTGCTGGAGAAGCACCCGGCCCTGCACGGCACCCTGCTCGACCTGCCCAAGGTCGTCGCCGGCGCCGACCCCCGGCTCCAGGAGGGCGGCGCCTTCTCGGCCCGCGCCCGCCTGCTGCCGGGCGACTGCCGGGTAGACATCCCGGTGCACGCCGACCTCTACATCATCAAGAACATCCTGGAGTGGGACGACGGGAGCACCCGCCGCACCCTCGCCAACGTCGTACGGGCCGCGCGGCCGGGCGCCCGGGTGGTGGTCGTGGAGAACCTCGTCGACGACAGCCCCTCGATGCGCTTCACCACCGCGATGGACCTGATGCTGATGCTCAACGTCGGCGGCGCCAAGCACTCCGAGGCGAGCATGGTGCGCCTGATGGAGGAGGCGGGCCTGGCCGTCTCCGAGGTCCGCCCGGTCAATCCGTACCTGCACGCCTTCGAGGCCGTCGTCCGCTGACGGCCGTCGGCACGGCCGTCGGCACGGCCGTCGGCACGGCCGTCGGCACGGCCGCCGCTCACTCCCGGGTGAGCGGCGGCCGTTCGGCGTTCACGGGCACCCGGCCGGCGCGGTTGAACAGGACGATCGAGGCCACGATGACCGCGAACCCGGCGAGCTCCGCCAGGGTCGGCCGCTGGCCCAGCATCGGCCAGGCGATCAGCCCGGCGACGATCGGCACCCCGTAGAAGTAGGACGCCACCCGGTCCGCGCTCTCCAGCCGCATCAGTACGAACAGCAGGCTGAGCGCGCCGATCGAGACCCCGACGGCCATCCACAGCTCCGAGAGGACGAGCTGCCCGGTCCAGTGGATGACCCCGGTCTCGAAGACCAGTGCGCCCAGGAGCATGACGACGGCCGAGGAGCCGGACTGGACGAAGCCGTTGACCAGCGGATGCGTGCCGGGGTTCTTCATCTGGTAGTAGAACTGCCCGGTGGAGAGCCCCGCCAGCCCGAGGAAGTCGAAGGCCACGTTGGTCGGCGTCAGCCCGGAGGAGGAGGCCAGCCCCTGGTAGACGGTGAGCGCCACCCCGAGCACCCCGCCCGCCAGCGCCACCACCGACAGCGGCCGCACCCTGCGGGCGGTCGCGACGGAGACCATCAGCCAGACCAGGATCGGCTGCAGCGCGATGATCAGCGCGGACACCGCGGGCGTCATCCCGTAGTACAGCGCGTAGAAGACCCCGGTGGAGAACACCCCCTGCAGCAGCACGCCGCTCAGCGCGAGGTGGACGTACGCCGAGCGGGTGCGCGGCCAGGGGATGCGCAGGCACAGGACGAGGGTGAACAGGATCACCGCCGTCCCGGAGAAGCGGACGGTCAGGTAGGTGAAGGGCTCCACGTACGGCAGGCCGTACCGGCCGCCCACGAAGCCCGAACCGTAGATGGCGACGAAGACCAGCGCGATCAGCGTGACCTTCAGGCTCCCGCGCCCCCCGTTCACGTTCACATCCGCCCCCCGTGACGAGATCCGACTGCCGGAACCCCAGCAGTCTGCCACCGGTGATCATCCGTCAGTCGGAGCATGCGACCGACGGATGATGTGAACTCCACCACTCAGGCTCTGCGAGAGGTCACCAGGTGGGCGAAGACCACCACGTTGTCCAGGTAGTCCCGCTTCTTCTTGTCGTACGCGCCGCCGCAGGTGATCAGCCGCAGCTGAGCGTCCGGGGTTTTGCCGTAGACCTTCTGGTCGGGGAAGGCGTTCTTGGCGTACGTCTCCACCGAGTCCACCGCGAACACCGCGACGGTGCCGTCCGCGCGGGACACCTCCACGGCGCTGCCCGGGACGAGCAGGCTCAGCAGCAGGAAGACCGCCGGGCCCTTGGTGGTGTCCACGTGGCCGGCGACCACGGCGCTGCCGCGCTCGCCCGGGGTGACGCCGTCGCGGTACCAGCCGACGAGGTTCTTGTCGTCCGGCGGCGGCGCGTTCAGCTGCCCGGTGGCGTCCAGCGTCAGCTCGGTGAACGGCGCGTCCACGGCGATCTGCGGGATGCGCAGCCGCGTGGGCGCCGAGCGCTTGAGCACGGGCGCGGCGGGCGCGGCCGGCAGGACGGGCGTGGCGGGCGCGGCGGGCGCCGTGGAGACGGCCGCCGGGGGAGCGGCCGGGGCCGCCGTCGGGTCGGCGTCCGGCGAGGTGTCCACCGAGTTGTAGATCAGCAGCAGCCCTACCGCTGCCGCGCCCATCCCGGCGCGCAGCAGCCGGGGTGTTCCGGGGCCGGGACCGGCCATCGTTCCATCAACCCTTCCGGCGGGGGACGGCCCGCCGCCCCCGGTACGCCCCGTGTCGCGGGCGCCCGGAGGCGGCGGAGGTGAGGGGTGGTTCAGGCCATGGCGCCGGAGGTGCGGCGGCCGCGGCGCAGCGCGTACGCACCGGCCCCGAGCCCGCCGAGCAGCAGCACCGCGCCGGAGGCGAGGCCCCCGCCGGAGAGCACCAGGCCCCCGCCGCCGGTGTGCACGCCGCCGTGCGGGGCCTTGTGCTCCTCCTCGCGGCCCTCGGAGCCCTTGGACTCGCTGCCCTTGTGCTCCTCGCCCTTCGACTCGGTGCTCTTGGCTTCGCCGCCCTTGTGCTCGGAGGTGCTCTTGTGCTCCTCGGTGACCGGGCCGCCGGCCTTCTTGTCGTCCGAGCCCTTCGCGGCGTCGGGCTTGTCCTGCTTCTCCTGCCAGGTGAGGTTCTTGCCCTGGTCGGAGGAGCCGTCGGCGAAGGCCAGGGGCGTGCCGACGGTCAGGACGGCGGCGACGGCCGCTCCGGCGAGCAGCGTGCGTGCAGAACGCATGAGGATGATCCTTCCGGCGCGGTGGCCGCGACCGCCGGCAGGGTGCCGGGCAAGGGGACTCGCGGGAGAGGGCGCCTGATCCACCGTCATCCACCGTGCGGCCCGCTGCCACCTGAGCGTGGCGGTGCCGGTACGCAGCGTGGTCCCTTCGGGTGGAGTCCCGGGCGTGTTCACCCGGCTGCCCCGGCGGTTCGGGTGAAGGGCGCATGAAGGGATACGCACATGGGCCCGCCCCCGGCATCGGCCGGGGGCGGGCCCAGAGGAGAGGCGGGACTCGGTGGTCCCGGAGGCGGGACTCGGCGGTCTCAGCGGTCCCAGCGGTAGAACTCGCGCGCCATCGCGTCCTTCGGCTCGCGCCAGGTGGCCGGGTCGTACGCCTGGACGAAGGCGGTGAGCCGGTCGCTGACGGAGCGGAACTCCGGGTGCCCGGCGACCTGGGCGACGGCCGGGCCCGGCGGGCGGTCCGCCTCGATCAGGTGCAGGTAGACGTCGCCGAACTGGAAGAGGCTGCGGCCGGTGACGCCGATCAGGTGCGGCAGTTCGCCGCGGTCGGAGTCGGCGAACACCTCGGCGATGTCCGGCGCCGCCTCGGGCTTCATCCGGGCGACGATCAGGGCCCTGTGGACTCGGCTCATCTGGTGCGTACTCACTGCTCCGCCGCCTTCTTCTCGACCTTCTCCCGGATCAGCTGCATCTGGATGCGGGAGTTCCTGTTGATGTGGTTGACCATGCCCGCGTCGTCCACCGGCGCGGCCGGCTTCATCGCGAAGTCCTGCACCCAGCGCATCCTCGTGCCGGCCGGGACCTCGGCGTACTCCCAGCGGATCTCCATGAACTCGAACGGGCCGGGCTCGACCCGGCGGGCGTTCACCGCGAGCGAGGCCCGGTCGGTGGTGCGCTCGGAGACCCAGCTCCACACCTGGCCGTTCTCGTCCGGGTGCATGGTGAGCCGGAAGCGCACGGTGTCCTCCATGCGGTCCAGCACCTCCACCGAGGCGTACTCGCTGAAGAGGTCCGGCCAGTTCTCGAGGTCGTTGGTGATCTCCCAGACCAGGTCGAGCGGGGCGTTGATGACGATCTCGTTGTCGGTGTGTCCGGGCATCTCAGGCGCCTGCCTTCACGGAGGAGTTGACGAGGTGGAGGAATTCGGAGGGGGTCTTGGCGGACTCGGCGCCGGCGATGACCTTGAAGCCCTTGCTGTTCTCCAGCTCGCCGACCACGCCGAGCAGGCCGAGCGAGTCGACGCCGAAGTCGTCGAAGTGGGCGCCGGGCTGTTCGAGGTCGGCCGGGGCGACGGTGACGCCGGCCCGGGCCTGGATGAGGGCCGCCAGCTCGGAGTAGCCGATGGTGTTGCTCACGGGGTGTCCTTTCGGAGGGGGTGGGTGGGGCTCAGGCGCGCCGGAGCACCAGCGCGGAGTTGGAGCCCATCAGGCCGCGGCTGAGCACCAGCGCGGTGCGCAGCTCGGCCGGCCGGGCGCGGCCGGTGACCAGGGCGAGGTCGTGGCAGACCTCGGTGACGTTGGGGGTCGGCGGAAGCACCCCGTCCTCCATGGCCAGGACGGCCGCCGCCACGTCCAGCATCGGCGCGCCGCAGTAGGCCCGCCCGGTACCGGACTTGGGCGCGGTGACCGGCACCCGGTCGGCGGCCGGGCCGAGCACGTCCGCGAGCGCGAGCGCCTCCGCCCGGTCGGCGTCCGGCACGCCCATCGCGTCCGCGAAGACCACGTCGATCTCCTCGGGCGCGATCCGGGCCTCGTCCAGCGCGGTGCGGATCGCGGCCGCCAGGCCCTCGCGGGAGTGCTCCCAGCGGGAGGCCCCGGTGAAGGTCGCGCCGTGCCCGGCCAGGTACGCCCGGACGGTCGCGCCGCGTCGGCGGGCGGCCTGCTCCTCCTCCAGCAGCAGCATCGCCCCGCCCTCGGCGGGGGAGAAGCCGCACGCCTGCGCGGTGAAGGGCAGGTAGGCGCTCTCGGGCTGCTCAGCCAGGCTGAGTTCGGGGTAGCCGAGCTGGCAGACCATCGAGTACGGCGCCAGCGGGGCCTCGGCCGCTCCGGCCACCACCGCGTCGGCGCCGCGCTCGATCGTACGGGCCGCGTGCGCCAGCGCGTCCAGGCCGCCGGCCTCGTCGGCGGCGACCACCCCGCAGGGGCCCTTGTAGCCGCCGCGGATGGAGATCTGGCCGGTGCTGGCCGCGTAGAACCAGGCGATGGACTGGTACGGGCCGACGAACTTCGGCCCCTGGCCCCAGAGTTGCTGCAGCTCGCGCTGGCCGAACTCGCCGCCGCCGGAGCCGGCCGCCGTCACCACGCCGACGGCGTACGGGGCCTCGGCGTCGGGCGTGAAGCGGGCGTCGGAGACGGCCAGGTCGGCGGCGGCCATCGCGTAGTGCGTGAACCGGTCGGTCTGCACCAGGAAGCGGCTGTCGATCGACGCCTGCGGATCGAAGTCCCGCACCTGGCCCGCGACTTTGAGCGGCATCGCGGTGCAGCCCTCCCGCGATACGCGGTCGAGGACGCTCACGCCCTGCCTGGTGGCCTTCCAGAAGGCGTCGGCCCCGACACCGTTCGGTGCCACCACGCCCAGGCCCGTGACCACGGCCCGGCGGCCCTGTCGACGTGACGTCATGTGGAACTCACCCCGTTCTGTTGAGCACGACGGCGGACTGGAAGCCGCCGAATCCGCTGCCGACCGAGAGGATGTTCCTCAGCGGCAGCTCCCGCGCGGTGCGCGGCACGTAGTCGAGGTCGCACTCCGGGTCGGGAGTCTCGTAGTTGGCGGTCGGCGGCACGACGCCGTGCGCGAGCGCCAGGGTGCAGGCGACGACCTCCAGCGCGCCGATGGCGCCGAGCGAGTGCCCGACCATCGACTTGATCGAGCTCATCGGCGTCGCGTAGGCGTGGGCGCCGAGCGAGCGCTTGACGGCCGCGGTCTCGTGCCGGTCGTTCTGCTTGGTGCCCGAGCCGTGCGCGTTGACGTAGTCGACGTCGGCACTGTCGGTCCGGGCGTGGCCCAGGGCCTGGTCGATCGCCCGGGACATCTCCAGCCCCTCGGTGGTCAGGCCCGTCATGTGGTAGGCGTTGCCGAAGGTGGCGAAGCCGCCGATCTCGCCGTAGATCCGGGCGCCGCGCCGGCGGGCGTGCTCCAGTTCCTCCAGCACCAGCACGGCGCCGCCCTCGCCGAGGACGAAGCCGTCCCGGTGGGCGTCGAAGGGGCGGGAGGCGTGCTCCGGGTCGTCGTTGCGCTCGCTGGTGGCCTTGATGGCGTCGAAGCAGGCGACGGTGATCGGCGAGATCGGGGAGTCGGAGGCGCCGGCCACGCAGACGTCGGCGCGCCCCTCCTCGACGGCCTGGAAGCCGTAGCCGATCGCGTCCAGGCCCGAGGTGCAGCCGGTGGAGACGGTCTGCACCGGGCCCTGGGCGCCGACCCGCTCGGCCACGGCGGAGGCCAGGGTGCTGGGCGCGAAGGCCCGGTGCAGCTGCGGCTCCGCCTGGCGGTGGTCCACGTCCCAGCGGGCGCCGTGGGCGCTGACCAGCGCGTAGTCGTGCTCCAGCCGGGTGGTGCCGCCGACCGCCGTGCCGAGCGAGACGGCCACCCGCCACGGGTCCTCGGCGGCGAGGTCCAGGCCCGCGTCGGCGATCGCCTCGTCGGCCGCGACCATCGCGAACTGCACGTACCGGTCGGCCCGTTGGACATCACGCGGGCCCAGCCCGTGGGCCGCCGGGTCGAAGTCGACCTCGGCGGCGATCCGGGAGCGGAACCCGGTGGGGTCGAAGAGGGTGATACCCCGGGTGGCGGTGCGGCCGGCCGTGAGCAGGTCCCAGAAGGCCGACACGCCGACTCCGCCGGGCGCGACCACACCGATCCCGGTGACGGCGACCCGCCGGGTCACCGGGCGACCTCGGCGTGTTCCGGCGGGTCCGCCCCGGCGCCGTCCTCGGTGCTGACGTGCCCCAGGTCCGGGCGCGGCGCCAGCGGGCCGCAGTGGAAGACCATCCGCGCCTCGGTGCTGCCGACGTTGCGGAAGCGGTGGCGCATGTTGATCGGGATCATCAGCGCCTGGTCGGGCTTGAGGGCGCTGGTCACCCCGTCGAGGTCCACCTCGAGGTCGCCGCTGACGACGAAGACGAACTCCTCGGAGTACGGGTGGTAGTGCTCCCTGATCCGCTCCCCGGGCTTGATGATCGCCAGGCCCATGAAGCCGCTGGTCGCGCCGCAGCTGGGCGGGGTGAGCATGGTGCGCAGCTCGGCGCCGTGGCGGCGGTTCTCCGGAGCCTCGTCGAGGTCGACGATCCGTGGGTACTGCGTGGTCATGTCTGTCTCCTTCGGTGGAGCCGGGGTCCTCAGGACTCCTGCGAGCTGCGGTCGGTGAGCGGGCTCATGGCGCGCGCCGCGAGGACGGCGCTCAGGCCCGCGACGGTGCGCAGGTCGCCCGTCGGGCCCAGGTCGAGCAGCGCGGCCAGCGCCGTGGCCTCCCGCTCCCCGGCCACGCCCAGGGCGGCCGCCGGGTCGGCCTCGGCCGGCACCCGCAGGTCCACCAGGCGCACCACCACGTCCTCGCGCTGGAAGACGGTGCTCGCCGCGACCGGCCCGGTCGGGTCGGCGGTGGCCAGGTTGTCGTACGTGGCCAGCAGCTCGGCGAGGGCCTGGCCCAGGCCCGGGCGCACCGGATAGAGCACCGCGTGGCGGTGCAGCCGCCCCGAGGCCGGGGCGCTGGCGATGGCCTGGTGCCTGGCGGGCAGCGCGGCCTTGGCGAAGAACGCGCGGGCGGACTGCGGGTCGCCCAGCTGCCGGTGCTCCTCGAGGTACGGGTTGATCGCCTCCTCGACGGCCCGCACCTCGGGCTGCATCGCCACGTGCCGCAGCGCGTCGCCCAGGCTGCCGGTGACCTCGACGGCGCGCACCACCCGGTTGCCGTGCAGGAACAGCGAGGTACGGCGCAGCCGGGTCTCCTCGTCCACCACGGCCTCGGGCGAGGCGTAGTTCGACAGGATGCGGGCCACCTCGGGCTCGCTGCCCGGCTTGACGGTGAAGGTCAGCGCGTGGCGCACCACGCCGTCCGGGCCCGGGTCGGCCTTCGGCGGGCCGGCCTGCGCGCCGTGGTCGGCCTTCGGCAGGCCCGGCGGGACCTCCATCGGGGCGCGGGTGCCGCTGGAGCCGGCCGCCGAGGTCTGGCGCAGCACGGCGTAGCGCAGCGAGCGGAAGTTGTCGCTGACGCAGCCGTGCATCGGCTTGACCATCTCGCGGTGGGCCGGGCTGTCCACCCACTTGAGGAAGGTCTCCTGGTCCTCCCACTCGCTGGTGATCAGCCACTGGCGCGGGTCGTTGATCGACTGGCACAGCTGGTCGCTGACGTGCCCGGGCACCGCGGCCACCTGGTGGCGCAGCTGCTCGTAGACGTCCAGGAAGCGCTGCTGGGCGCCGTCCTGGATCTCCAGCATCAGCACCACCCTCAGCCGGTTGTCGGTCTCGGCGGTCTGCTGGCGCTGGGGTTCGGACAGGGTCGTCATGATCCACTCTCTGCTCGGGGCCCTCGCTGGGTCTGCTCTCGGCCTGCTCCGGGCGCGTTCACTGCTGCGCTCGATCGTCATCGCCCCGTGAGGGGGCCCGCGATATTTGCGGGCCATCCGGGCGAAGGGGCGGCGCAAGGCCCCCCGGGCGGGGGATGCAAGAGAGGGCCCCGGGGGAGCGGGCCCGTCGAGTGCGGCGCCGAGCCCCCCGGCCGGGCCGCGGAATCCCCGTACAGGGTGGAGCAATTGATGAATCCGAAGGTTGACGACCGGGTGCCGGTCCTGATCGTGGGCGGCTCGCTGGTCGGGCTGTCGGCCTCGCTGTTCCTCGGCCGACTGGGTGTCAGGCACCTGCTGGTCGAGAAGCACGCCGACACCTCGCACCACCCGCGCGGGCGAGGCAACAACGTCCGCACGATGGAGCTCTACCGCACGGCCGGGATCGAGCCGGCGATCCGCGAGGCCGCCTCGGTGCTCGCCCCGAACCACGGCATCCTCCAGGCGCCCTCGCTGACCGGCGAGGAGCAGGAGTGGCTGTTCCGGGAGATCGACCCCGGCGGGCGCCTGGCGAGGTTCAGCCCCACCGCCTGGTGCCTGTGCAGCCAGAACGACCTCGAGCCGGTGCTGCTGCGCGCCACCCGCGACCTGGGCGCGGACGTGCGCTTCGCCACCGAGCTGGTCTCCTTCGAGCAGGACGAGGAGGGCGTCACCTCGGTGCTGCGCAGCCGCGAGTCCGGCGAGGAGCGGGTGGTGCACTCGGAGTACCTGATCGCGGCGGACGGCCCGCGCAGCCCCGCCCGCGAGCGCCTGGGCATCGGACTGAGCGGCCAGGGCGAGCTGTTCCACAACGTCAGCATCACCTTCCGCGCCAAGCGGCTGGCCGAGGTGGTGGGCGACCGGCACTTCATCGCCTGCTACCTGACCAACCCGGAGGCGGACGGCGCTCTGCTGCCCGTGGACAACCAGGAGGAGTGGGTCTTCCACGCGCCCTGGCACCCCGAGCACGGCGAGCCGCTGGAAGCCTTCACCGACGAGCGCTGCGAGCGCCACATCCGCACGGCCGTGGGCCTGCCGGAGCTGGACGTCGAGGTGACGGGTCGGGCGCCCTGGCACGCCGCCGAGCGGGTCGCCGACCGCTACGGCGCCGGGCGGGTCTTCCTCGCCGGGGACTCCGCGCACGAGATGTCCCCGACCGGCGCCTTCGGCTCCAACACCGGCATCCAGGACGCCCACAACCTGGCCTGGAAGCTCGCCGCCGTCCTGTGCGGCTGGGCCGGGCCCGCCCTGCTGGAGACGTACGGGCAGGAGCGCCGTCCGGTGGCCCGGGTGACCAGCGAGCGCGCCTCGGCCCGCTCCGCCGAGCACAGTCACCCCGGCTACGCGGTGGTGCCGGGCGTGGGCCGGCAGGCCGGGGTGCTGGCGGTGGCGCTCGGCTACCGCTACCCGGTGGGCGCCGTGGTCGGCACCGACCCGGACGGGCCCGTCGTCCCGGACAAGTTCGAGTCGGCGGGCGAGCCGGGCAGCCGCGCTCCGCACCAGTGGCTGTCGCGCGCGGGCGTGCGGCTGTCCACCCTGGACCTGTACGAGCAGGCGATGGTGCTGCTCACCGGGCCCGGCGGCGCCGCCTGGCAGGAGGGCGCCCGGCGCGCCGCCGACCGGCTGGCCGTACCGCTGGACGGCTACCGGATCGGCGACGGCGCCGAGGACGACCTGGCGCCGCAGGAGGGCACCGACTTCGCCGAACTGCACGGGATCGGCCCGCAGGGCGCGGTGCTGGTGCGCCCGGACGGCTTCGTCGCCTGGCGCTCCTCCGGCCCGGGGCAGGACCCGGAGGCGGAACTGGCGGGCGTGCTGCGGAGCGTCCTGGACCTGTGACCCGTGACCTGTGACCTGTGAGAAACGCGCGGCGGGCCCGCCGGTCTCGGTGACCGGCGGGCCCGTTCTTCGCTAAGGAACCTCGGGGGGGGGGGATTGCTGGAAGAGCGGGGGGGGGGTCAGTGGCCGCCCGCGTCGACCACCTCGACGTCGGCGACCTCGCGCTCGATCTCCTCGGCGGGCAGCGCCACGCGGATCGCCCAGGCGTAGATCCCCAGCGCGAACACCGTGACGAGCGCCATGTCGTACCACATCGGGATGCGGCCGGTGCCGTCCCCGAAACCGCCCTGCCAGGAGATCAGGCCGAGGCCCAGCAGGTAGACCGGCAGCCACTGGGCGGCCTTCCAGTTCAGCCGCGGCGCGTTGGGCAGGCCCTTGCGGATGGCGTAGGCCGCGTACCCGCCGAGCAGCAGGTAGCCGAGCACGATCGCGATGCCCAGGCGGGACAGGATGTGCCAGCCGGACCAGTAGATGATCAGGCTCGCGACCACGAAGGCGGCCGGGGAGATCAGCCCGCCCAGCGGCAGGCGGTAGGAGCGCTCACGGGCGGGCAGGCGCCGGCGCAGGGCGCCGAAGGCCAGCGGGGCGCCGGCGTACATCAGCACGCTGGCGGAGGTGATGAAGCCGACCAGCTCCTGCCAGCTGGGGAAGGGCAGGAAGCAGATGACGCCGGTGACGAAGGAGACGATCAGGCCGAACCACGGCACGCCGTTGCGGTCCAGCTGCTCGAACTTCTGCGGGGCGTAGCCGTTCTTGCTCAGGCCGTAGGAGATCCGCGAGGTCGAGGTGGTGTAGATCAGGCCGGTGCCGCCGGGGGAGATCACCGCGTCCATGTACAGCACCCAGGCCAGCCAGCCGAGGCCGACCACGGTGGCCAGGCCCGCGAAGGGGCCGTCGATGCCGGGGAAGTCGAGCTTGTCCCAGCCGCCCGCGAAGGCGCTGACCGGCAGGGCGCCGATGAAGACCACCTGGAGCAGGGTGTAGATCAGGGTGCCGATGGCGACGGAGCCGAGGACGGCCCGGGGGATGTCGCGCTTGGGGTTGCGGCTCTCGCCGGCGATCTGGATGGCCTGCTCGAAGCCCAGCAGGGCGAAGATGATGCCGCTGGTGCTGATCGCGGCGAGCACGCCCTTGGCGCCGAAGGGCGCGAAGCCGTGCGAGGTGAAGTTCGAGCCGTGGAAGTTGGACGCGGCCAGCACGAAGATCGTGAACAGAGGAACGAAGATCTTCAGCCAGGTGGCGATGGAGTTCGTCCGGGTGAGTACCCGCACGCCGAGGAAGTTGACCGCGACGAAGACCGCCATCAGTACGGTGGCGACGGCGAATCCGCTGGCGGTGAGGGTGTTGTCGCCGTTCAGCAGGCCGCCTGCCCAGGACCAGTGCCGGGCGTAGCCGATCATGGCCTCGACCTCGATGGGGGCGACGGTCGCGGCCTGGAGCCAGGAGAACCAGCCGAAGGACATGCCGGCCAGGCCGCCGAAGGCGTAGTGCGGGTAGCGCGCGGTGCCGCCGGAGACGGGGAACATCCCGCCGAGTTCGGCGTGCACCAGGGCGAGCAGCACGATGGCGACCGCGCCGATGCCCCAGGAGATGGTCGCGGCGGGCCCTGCCGCCATGACGGCGTTCTTGGCGCCGAAGAGCCAGCCGGAGCCGATGATCGAGCCGACCGAGGCCCACATCAGGCCGATGAGGCCGACGTGGCGCTTGAGCGAGCGGTGGGTGGTGGGGCCGGTGCCGGTGCTCTGGCCAGGCGGCGAGATCTGGTACAGGGGAGCCATGTGCGATCTCTCTGTGGGTGGGGGCTCCGGGGTGGGCGGAGCGCGGAGAGTTGCCACACAGTAGGTCTATTCATAGAGGTATGCACAGAGCTCATTACTGAATGTTTACTTTCTTTCCCGGACATTCTCCCTGGTAGGGGGCGTTCTCTATTTCGGCTTGTTACGTAACCGACGGGTAAGTCCAGCATTTGAGAGGGAATTGAGCTTCGGGCTGCCGGTCGGCATCATGGGAGCCCAATTCGAAACATGGATATGGCGCGGCGGGCATGGCCATGCGCGGCCACCCGGGCGGGCGCGCTGTGGTCGCCGCCGTCGAACGGGCGTGCTGTCGTATCCGCATGACCACTTCGCGTACCGCCCCCGCTGCCGCCCTCCTCGCCGCTCTCTCGCTCGGGGTCATAGCCACCCCCGCCTCGGCCGCCCCCGCCCGCCCGCGTGACGTCACCGCGGAGCAGTGCCGTTCTGCCGGGGGTGAGGTGCAGGGCGCCGGCTACTGCGTGGGCGGCGAGGGCGAGGACGCCTGGGGGCAGCCGATCGACGGCCAGGGGGTCAATCCCAACCCCCGCCCCGGCTACGAGGACTGACGAACAGTCGGGTTAGTTCAGGTGACCGGCCGCAGGGTCACCGGGGCCGGGGTCAGGGCCCGCAGCACCAGGTCGATGTGCACCTTCGCCGCCCCCGCGCGGTGCAGGGCCGCCGCCACCGCCCGTAACTCCTCGGGCCCGGTGCAGGCCAGGTGCAGCTCCAGGTCCGCGTCGCCGGCCAGCGCCAGACCGCTCTGGACGGCCGGGAGCTCCGCCGCCAGGCGGTCGAAGTCCAGCGGGACGGGCCCGTAGCTGATCCGGGCGACGGCCCGCAGGGACCGGGCCTGCCCGGGTGTCCGTGGCTCGGGGTCGGGCTCGTTGCCGCCCGGGAGCAGTTGGAGGGCGGTCACCGGTGCTGGAGCTGCGCGGTCGGGGCGGGGGCGACGGCCGTGACGGGGGCGGCGACCAGGCGCGGGTCCAGCACCAGCGTGTCGACGCCGAGCGGCATGGCCAGGGCGCGCAGCGCGGGCTCGGCGAGCTCGGTGTGCGCCTGCTCCGGGCCGAGCAGGGCGGCCAGGGCTTCGGGGCTGGAGAAGCCGACCGCGCAGCGGCGGCCGTCGCGCAGGCGGAAGAGGCGGAGAGCCGTGGCGCCCCCGTGGGCGGAGGTGGTGACCGGAACGTGCCAGACGACGCGGGCCATGCGGGTGCTCCCGAGTGGGTGGGGTGGTGCCTGCTGGAACGACTGCTGAAACGACTGCGGAGTCGACGCTAGGCCGACCGGCGGCCCCCGTCGCCCGTCCTGACGCGGTGTTGACCGAATGGGGTGACGTGTTGACGCAGCCCTGACGTCCCCGTCACCCGATTGGACTAAACCACTCTCTATCCCTCCCTATCTTTCCCTAAACAACCCTTTCGGGTGATAGATTGCCCACCGATAGGGAAGTTTGGGAGGGCGGCCGCAGGTGGAGCAGTACTACTCGGTGGAACAGGTGGCCGAACTGCTCGGCCTGCACGTGCGCACCGTCCGCGGCTATATCCGCGACGGACGCCTCGCCGCCGCCAGGATCGGCAAGCAGTACCGGATCACCCGCGCCGACCTGGAGGCGCTCACCGGCGCGCCCGTCGCCCCCGCCGTCGCCCCTGTCGTCGCACGCCACCGCGCCGAGGTGTCCTCCGTCGTCCGGATCGAGGACGTCGACCGCGCCGCCGTCGACCGGATCACCACCGCCGTCCTCGCCTCCGTCGCCGGCCCCCGGGACGGCGCCCGCCCGCTGCACGTGGAGTCCGTCCACGACCCCGAGCGGGGCACCCTGCGGCTGATCGTCCTCGGGGACCCGGCGGACACCGCCGCGCTGCTCACCATCGTCCATGCGCTGACCAGGGAGAACTGAGAGATGTCCGACCGGCCCACCGTCCTGCGCCTGCCCGCCGAGGGCCCGCTCGTCCGCACCGAGCAGGACGCGATGGACGTGATCGGCGACGCCTTCGGCCACGGGGCCACCTGGGTCGTCGCCCCCGTCGAGCGGCTGCACCCGGACTTCTTCGTGTTGCGCACCCGCGTCGCCGGAGGGATCGTGCAGAAGTTCGTCAACTACCGGGTCGGCCTCGTCGTGCTCGGCGACATCACCGGCCACGTCGCCGCGAGCGACGCCCTGCGCGACTTCGTCCGGGAGAGCAACCGGGGCCTCCAGCTGTGGTTCCTGGCCGACGAGAGCGAGCTGGAGGCCCGTTTTCCCACGGGCTGAGACGCTCCGGGGCGGGGGGAGGTGGAGCTCGGGGCCCGGGACGAGATATCTTGACGTCAAGACGTTGGAGACGTGAAGCGGAGTACCGATGACTGACTCGACCATCATCTATACGCACACCGACGAGGCTCCGGCCCTGGCGACCTACTCGTTCCTGCCGGTGGTCCAGGCGTACGCCAGGACGGCGGGCGTCCGGGTGGAGACCCGCGACATCTCCCTGGCCGGGCGGATCATCGCCACGTTCCCGGAGCGTCTGACCGAGGACCAGCGCATCGGCGACGCCCTCGCCGAGCTGGGCCAGCTGGCCAAGACCCCGGGCGCCAACATCATCAAGCTGCCGAACGTCTCGGCCTCCGTGCCGCAGCTCAAGGCCGCGATCGCCGAGCTCCAGGCCCAGGGCTACGCCCTGCCGGACTACCCGGACGACCCGCGGACCGACGAGGACAAGGACGTCCGCGCCCGCTACGACAAGGTCAAGGGCAGTGCGGTCAACCCCGTCCTGCGCGAGGGCAACTCCGACCGCCGCGCCCCGCTGTCGGTCAAGAACTACGCCAAGACCCACCCGCACCGCATGGGCGCGTGGACGGCCGATTCCAAGACCAACGTCGCCACCATGGACGCGGACGACTTCGCGAGCACCGAGAAGTCCACCGTGATCGCCGCCGACGGCGCCCTGCGCATCGAGCTGGTCGGCGAGGACGGCACCACCACCGTGCTGCGCGAGAGCGTCCCGGTGCTGGCCGGCGAGGTCGTCGACGCCTCGGTGATGCGCGCCGCCGCCCTGAACACCTTCCTGGCCGCGCAGGTCGCCCGCGCCAAGGCCGAGGGCGTGCTGTTCTCGGTGCACCTCAAGGCCACCATGATGAAGGTCTCCGACCCGATCATCTTCGGCCACGTCGTGCGCGCCTTCTTCCCGAAGACCTTCGCCAAGTACGGCGAGGTGCTCGTCGCCGCCGGTCTGAACCCGAACAACGGCCTCGGCGGCATCCTCGCCGGGCTCGACAACGTGCCGCACCTGGGCGCCGAGATCAAGGCGTCCTTCGAGGCCGAGCTGGCCGAGGGCCCGGCCCTGGCCATGGTCGACTCCGACAAGGGCATCACCAACCTGCACGTGCCGAGCGACGTCATCGTCGACGCCTCGATGCCGGCCATGATCCGCACCTCCGGCCACATGTGGGGCCCGGACGGCCAGGAGGCCGACACCCTCGCCGTCCTCCCGGACCACAGCTACGCCGGCGTGTACCAGGCCACCATCGACGACTGCCGCGTCAACGGCGCCCTCGACCCGGCCACCATCGGCTCCGTCCCGAACGTCGGCCTGATGGCCCAGGCGGCCGAGGAGTACGGCTCCCACGACAAGACCTTCGAGATCCCGGCCGCCGGCACCGTCCGCCTGGTCGACACCGAGGGCAACGTCGTCCTGGAGCAGGCCGTCCAGCCCGGCGACATCTTCCGCGCCTGCCAGACCAAGGACGCCCCGATCCAGGACTGGGTCAAGCTGGCCGTCACCCGCGCCCGCGCCACCGGCGACCCGGCCGTCTTCTGGCTGGACGCCGAGCGCGCCCACGACGCCGTGCTGATCGAGAAGGTCAAGGCGTACCTGCCGGAGCACGACACCACCGGCCTGACCATCGAGATCAAGACCCCGGTCGAGGCCACCAAGTTCTCGCTGGAGCGCATCCGCCGCGGCGAGAACACCATCTCCGTCACCGGCAACGTGCTGCGCGACTACCTGACCGACCTGTTCCCGATCCTGGAGCTGGGCACCAGCGCCAAGATGCTGTCGGTCGTCCCGCTGATGGCGGGCGGCGGCCTGTTCGAGACGGGCGCCGGCGGCTCCGCCCCGAAGCACGTCCAGCAGCTCGTCAAGGAGAACTACCTGCGCTGGGACAGCCTGGGCGAGTTCTTCGCGCTGGCCGCCAGCTTCGAGCACCTGGCCACCACCACCGGCAACGCCCGCGCCAAGGTGCTGGCCGACACCCTCGACCGCGCCACCGGCACCTTCCTCAACGAGGACAAGTCGCCGAGCCGCCGCCTCGGCGGCATCGACAACCGCGGCAGCCACTTCTACCTGGCCACGTACTGGGCCCAGGAGCTGGCCAAGCAGACCGAGGACGCCGAGCTGGCCCAGGCGTTCGCGGGCCTGGCCGAGACGCTGACCTCGCAGGAGCAGGTCATCGTCGACGAGCTGATCGCCGTCCAGGGCTCGCCCGTCGACCTCGGCGGCTACTACCAGCCCGACCCGGCCAAGGCCGCGGCCGTGATGCGCCCGTCGAAGTCCTTCAACGAGGCGCTCGCCAACCTCGGCTGACCGTAGCCGAGCTGAGCTGACGCAGGCCCCGGGTCCCCTTCGCGGACCCGGGGCCTGCGGCGTTCAGGAGCAGGACTGCGCGAAGGAGGCGTTCGGGGAGTCCGGACCGGAGCGGATCGCGGGATCAGAGGGTGAGGAGGAGGGCTCCGGCCGCCAGGAGGAGGGCGGCCGTGTGGGCGCCGGGGCGGGTGAGGGCGGTGCCGACGGCCTCGCGCAGGAGGGCGTAGGGGCCGTGGGCGAGGAGGGGGTCGGCGGCGAGGACGTGGGCGGGGGCTCCGGCGCGGCGGGCGGCGAGGGCGGAGCGGACGGTGTGGAAGCCGCTGGTGATCACCGTGCAGCGGTAGCCGGGGCGTTCGGCGGCCATCAGGGCGGCCGCGAAGCGCAGGTTCTCGACGGTGTTGACGGCCCGCTCCTCGCGCCGTACGCGCTCGGGCGGCACGCCCCGGGCGATCAGGTAGCGGGCCATCGCGGCCGCCTCGGTGCAGTCCTCGTGCGGGCCCTTGCCGCCGGTGACCAGCACCAGCGGCGCGTACCCGGCGGCCTCCTCGGCGGCGAGACGTATCAGCGCGGCGTCCAGGCGGGCGGTCAGCGCCGGCCCCGGCTCGCAGCCGACCAGGGCCGCGCCCAGCACCACCAGGTAGTCCGCGCCCTCCGGCACCGGGCGGCGCCGACCGCGCAGGGCGAGGCCGAGGAAGCCGAGCAGCCAGAGCAGGACGTACCCGGCGAGCAGGGCGACGGGGAGGAGCAGGACGTGCATATCCCCTCGAACGCCTGCGGCGGAGCCCCCGTTCCGGGGCCGGAACGGGGGCTCTGTGAGGTATCTCGCGGAAGCCGCTACCCGGCGTCGGGGGCCGGGCGGCGGCCGCCCCGGTTGAGCGAGGCCAGGTAGGCGTTGTACGCCTCCAGCTCCGCGTCGCCCGAGCGCTCCTCGGCGCGGTCGGCCCGGCGGGCCTGGCGCTGCTCGGAGCGCATCCACTGGTAGACCAGCGCGATCAGCACGATCGCCGTCGGGATCTCGCCGAAGGCCCAGGTGATGCCGCCGGCGAGCTTCTGGTCCTCCAGGAGGTTCGTCCCCGGCGGGGCCGTGTCCACGGTGAAGCTGGTCACCAGCGGGTGGCTGGCCATCATCACCGCCACGCCGAAGAAGGCGTGGAAGGGCATGCCCATGAACAGTTCGATGATCCGCATCACGTGGCCGGGGCGGTTCGGGCCCGGGTCCACGCCCATGATCGGCCAGAAGAACACCAGGCCCGTGGCCAGGAAGTGCACCATCATGAGGATGTGCCCGGCGCGGTACTGCATCAGGAAGTCGAAGAGCGGGGTGAAGTAGACCCCGTACAGGCTCGCGATGAACAGCGGGATGGTGAACGCCGGGTGCGAGATCACCCGTACGTAGGTGCTGTGCAGCAGCGCCACCAGCAGCTCGCGCGGCCCGCGCGGCCGCCCCTTGCCGGCCGGGCGCAGGGCACGCAGGGCCAGGGTGATCGGGGCGCCGAGGAGCATCAGGATCGGCGTCAGCATGGACAGCACCATGTGCTGGATCATGTGCGCGCTGAACAGCGCCATGCCGTAGTCGTTCAGCCCGGTGCAGGTGACCAGCAGCATCGTGCCGATGCCCGCCGCCCAGGCGACGACCCGGCCGACGGGCCACTTGTCGCCGCGCCGGTAGAGCCGCACCGCGCCCGCCAGGTACAGCCCGAGGGCCGCCAGGCCGGCGAGCAGGAACACCCAGTCCGGGGACCACGTCCACACGTTGGAGAGCGTGAACGGGCCCGGCTGGGTCATCCCGCCGTGGTGGTGCATGCCTGACATCCCGTCGCCCATCGGCGAGTCCCGCTTTCCGTCATGTGGCCCCACTGGTGGGTCCGGTTCGCCCGTTTTGCTTGGCATACAGCCTAGGTCGGCCTTACCCCGGGCCGTGCCACCGCCCCCCTTCCGTTCAACCTTGTACGGGTGGTACGGGCAGTACAGGTGGTACGGGCCGTGCGCACCGGCGGTCCCGCCGCCGGTGCGCACGCGTGCTCGGCCCGTAGGGTGATCAGCCCGTCGGGCCCAGGCGGGACCAGTTGTTCGACCCTGGTTGCTGCGCGTCGCGCCCGGCGCGCCGGAGCCGCGCAGGGCCCGCGGGGGCCTTGACCTGCGGCTTTACCTCGGAGCCGTGGGGACTGGCCGGAACCGGGCGTGATTCATCTGACGGTAAGTCAGTAGTTATTTGTTGATGTCATGATCTTCGGAGGACGCCCCGGACCTCGGTGCGTCCGAGGACTCTGACCAGGGAGAACCATGCAGGGCACCGTACTCGCCGACCGCTACCGGCTGGAGGACTGGCTCGGCGGTGGGTCGATGGGTGACGTGTGGCTCGCCGAGGACGAGGTCCTCGGCCGCCGGGTGGCCGTCAAGGTGGTGAAGCCCGCCCTCCTGGAGGAGGACGGCTTCGCCGAACGCTTCCACGCCGAGGCCCGCGTCATGGCGCAGCTGCGCCACCCCGGCATCGTCGGCGTGTACGACTACGGGCACGACGAGGCGGACGGGCGGCGCTCGGTCGGCTACCTCGTCATGGAGCTGATCGACGGCGAGCCGCTCAGCGCCGTCCTGGACCGCGCCGGCGCCCTGCCGGTCGGGCAGACCCTGCGCATGGCGCTCCAGGTGCTGGAAGCCCTGCAGGCCGCGCACGACTCCGGGATCGTCCACCGGGACATCAAGCCGGCCAACCTGATGGTCCGCGAGGACCGGACGGTCATCGCCGACTTCGGCATCGCCCGCCCCGGCTGCGACGCCCGCCTGACCGTCCCCGGGATGGTGCTCGGCACCGCCGCCTACCAGGCGCCCGAGCAGGCGTCGACCGGGACCGTCACCGCCTCGGCGGACCTCTACGCGCTCGGCGTCGTCCTCCACGAGTGCCTCTCCGGGCGGCTGCCCTTCGACGGGGAGACCGCCCTCGAGGTGATCCTCAAGCACCTGACCGAGCCCGTGCCGCCACTGCCCGAGGGCGTGCCCGCGCCGGTGGAGGCGCTGATCCGGCGGGCGATGGCCAAGGAGGCCGGCGAGCGGTGGCCGGACGCGGCCTCGATGGCGGAGGCCGTGCAGGAGGCGCTGGCCGGGCTCGGGGAGGACGTGCCGCACGTCTCCTTCCGGCCCCGGCCGACCGCTGCCGTCGTCTCTCCCGCACGCCCCTCCAGGGCCGGGCGGCGGGTGCGCGCGCTCGTCGGGGTGACGGTGCTGACGCTGCTCTGCGTGGCCGGCGCCGCCGGGGCGACGGTCATCCGGCCCGGTCAGGAGGCCGCCGCCGAGGGGCCCGCCGCGGTGGCGGAACCGGCGGCCGTCCCGACGGTCGCGACGTCGGCACCCGCCTCCGCCCCTGCCCCGGCCGTCCCGCCGGCGGGGCCGAGCCCGGCACCCGGGCCGACCGCGCCCACCGCCGCGCCCGCCCAGCCCGAGGCGACCACCCCGTCGCCCGTAGTACCGGCCCCCTCCGCGCCCACCTCCGCGCCCACCTCTGTGCCGGCCGCCCCGGCGCCGACCTCCCCCGCTTCGCCCGCCCCTCGCGAACCGGCCACGCCCACCGCGCCCGCTCCCGCCCCCACCGCGACGTCCGCCCCGCCCACCCAGGAGACGAAGCCGCCGCAGCCCACCCTGGTCCAGGTCGGCAGCAACGGCGGCGTCCTGGACAACTACCACTCCGCGAACGTGGACGGGAACCAGGTCATCACCTACGGCGCCAACGGTTCCACGGCGCAGGCATGGCGGCTGGACAAGGTCTCGGACGGCAACTACTACCTGCGCAACGCCGCCACCGACTTCACCAAGTCGCTCGACCTGGACGTGACGACCAGGCTGGTACAGATCTGGACGAACCAGCCGACGCGCCAAACCCAGACCTGGTCCGTGGTGGCGGTGACGGGTGGCTACCACATCGTCAACTACGCCACCAGGGACTGCCTGGTGTTCGACGGGATCAACTACGCGCTGAGGGCGGCCACCTGCTCGAACACCGCCGAGCAGGTGTGGACCTTCTCGTAGGAGTCGGTGACAGGAGTCCGTGACAGGAGTCGGTGACAGGAGTCCGTGATCAGGCGGCGAGGGAGGTGGGCAGGGAGGCGGGTGGAGAGCCTGTGATCGGGTGGGCAGGGAGGCGGGCGGAGGGCCCGTGATCAGGCGGGCAGCCAGGACGGCCACTGCCGCCGCGGCCGGTCGGCGGGCCCGCCGGGGCCGATCAGCGCCCGCAGCCGGTCGGCCTCGGGGGAGCCGATGGCGGCCAGGATCTCGTACGCCTCCTCCCGGTGCGCCCGCGCCTGCTGTGTGCCGGTGCCTGCGGGGCTGTTACTCCCTCCCGCCGGGCCGCTGCCCCCCGTGAGCGCGTCACCGAGCGCGGCCAGGGCCAGCCCCCGCCCGCGGCGGTCGCCGTCGAGCGTCAGCACCTCGACCGCCCGGGCCGCCGCCTCCACCGCCTCGCCGCCACGGCCGAGGGCGCGCAGCGACTCGCTGAGGCGCAGCAGCGTACGGCCCGTGCGGCGCCGGTCGTCGGGTCGCAGCAGGGCGAGGGCGGCGCGGTGGTGGCTCAGGGCCTGCTCGAACTCGCCGCGGTCGTGGGCGATCGTGCCCAGGGAGTCGAGGGCGAGGGCCTCGAGCTCGCGGTCGGCGAGGCGGTGGCAGATCACCAGGGACTGGTCCACCACCCGGACGGCTGCCTCGAACCGGCCGAGTTCGGTGAACGCGCCCGCCAGATTGAGGAGTTCGGCCGCCACCGCGCGCTGGTCGCCGAGCCGCTCCCAGACGGAGATGGCCGCCGTGAAGCCCTCGACCGCGTCACCGGGCCGGCCGACCTGGACGAACAGCGCGGCGAGCGAGGCGTGGGCCAGGGCGAGCAGTGACCCCGGCAGGCCGTGCGCCGCGCACAGGTCGCGGGCCCTGAGCAGCTCGGCGAGGGCCGAGGGCTCGGAGCCGACCTCGGTCAGCAGCCGTCCGAGGACCAGCCGGGCCCTCACCTCGGCCGTACGGTCGTCGAGGCGCACGGCGGCCTGGAGGAGGACCTTCGCCGCATGGCCGAGCGGCCGGGTGGCCTGCCCGGTCTCGCACAACAGGCTTGCGTCCAGGAGGAGTTCGGCGAGCAGGCCGAGGCACGGCGGCTCGGCGAGCGCGGCGCACTGCCCGACCAGCGCGCCGACGGCGGCGTACTCGCCCCGGCTGCGGGCGGCGTGGAGGAACCCGGCCAGGCGGGTGAGGACGGCCGCCGGTTGTTCCTCGGGGTCTTCGAGGCGCAGGGCGAAGGCCCGGAGGAGGTCGTGGTAGCGGTAGCGGTCCGGGGGAGTGGTCTCCAGCATCGAGCAGTCGACGAGCGACTCCGCCAGCTCCTCGGCCTCCTCCTCCGGCAGGTCCAGCACCGCCGCGACCGCCCCCGGCGACAGATCCGGCACCTCCGGCACGGCCAACAGCCGGAAAGCGCGGGCCTGTTCGGGCGTCAGCTGGTCGTAGCCGAACCGGAACGCCGACTCGACGGCGAGGTCCCCCGTGCGCAGCACGTCCAGCCGCCGACGGTCCTCCGACAGCTTCTCCAGCAGCCGCGCCACCGTCCACCCGGGCCGGCAGGCGAGCCGGGCGGCGAGGATGCGCACAGCGAGGGGAAGGTTCCCGCAGAGCCGGACCAGCTCCTCGGCCTCGTCCCTCTCCGCCGCGATCCGCTCCGGCCCGACGACGCGCCCCAGCAGGTCGAGCGCCTCCCGAGGGGCGAACGCGGGCAGCTCGACGACCTGCGCGTTGGGGAGCGAGCCGAGCCGCGCCCGGCTCGTGACCAGCACCGCACAGCCCGGCCCGCCGGGCAGCAGCGGCCTGATCTGCTCCGCGTCCCGGGCGTTGTCGAGCACGACCAGCACGCGCCGTCCGGAGAGCAGCGAGCGGAACTGGGCCGCGCGTTCGGCGGCCCCGGGCGCGAGGGCGTCCGCCGGGAGACCCAGGGCGCGCAGGAACGCGGCGAGCGCCTCCTCGGGCCGGGTCGGCCGGCCGTCGGCGCCGCCGTGCAGATCGACGTAGAGCTGCCCGTCCGGGAACTCGGCGGCGAGCCCGTGCGCGACGTGCACGGCCAGCGCGGTCTTGCCCACCCCGCCCAGGCCCGAGATCGTGGCCACCGGCACGGTGTGCGGCGCCCGCAGGGCGGTGCGCAGCGCCTCGGCCTGCGCCTGGCGGCCGGTGAAGTCGGCCAGATCGGCCGGGACCTGGGTCGGCCGCACCGCCGCCTGGTACGTCGGGAGGGCGGTCGCTGCCTTTGGCGCGACCGGGGCCACAAGATCAACATCCGCCGCCAGAATCCGGCGGTGCAACTCGCCCAGACCGGGCCCGGCGGCAACACCGAGCTGCTCACGCAACCGCCGATCGGCGTCCCGGTACACACTGAGCGCCTCGGCCTGCCGACCCGTCCGGTACAGGGCGAGCATCAGCAGCTCGGAAAACCGCTCCCTGAGCGGGTGCTCGGCCACCAGCGCCGTCAACTCGGCCACGGTCGCACCCGGCCCGGTCCCGACCTCCGCCTCCAGACACGCCTCCAGCACCGCCACCCTGCGCTCGGCCCACTCCCCACGCTGCCGCTCCGCGTACGGCCCGGGCAGCCCGGCCATCGGCTCGCCCTGCCACAGCGCCAGCGCCGACCGTAGCGTGCTCGCGGCCTCAGCACCCTGCAACTCCCGGGCCCCAGCCACGAGCTGCTCACACCTCTGAATGTCCAGCGCCCCCGGCTCGACCGTGAGCAGATACCCCCCACCCAACGACGTCAGCGCCTCCGGTCCCAACACCCGCCGCAACCGGTGCACATACGTCCGGATCACCCCGGTCGCCTTCGCCGGCGGCTCCTCCCCCCACAGATCGTCGATCAACTGCGCAGCCGACACCGGATGCCCAGCCCTCAACAACAACGACACCAACAGACTCCGCTGCTGCGGCGACCCCAGCGCAAGCTCCCCCTCACCCCGCCACCCCCGCACCGCCCCCAGCACCACGAACCGCAACCCACCCAC
>NZ_JOCF01000044.1 GCF_000720635.1 Streptomyces sp. NRRL WC-3742
CGCCGCCTCCTACGCCGACCGCGTCGTCTTCCTCGCCGACGGCCGCATCGTCGACGAACTCCACCGGCCC
The DNA here is from genome assembly GCF_000720635.1 of Streptomyces sp. NRRL WC-3742. Taxonomy (GTDB): domain Bacteria; phylum Actinomycetota; class Actinomycetes; order Streptomycetales; family Streptomycetaceae; genus Kitasatospora. The sequence goes on from NZ_JOCF01000044.1 coordinate 71, forward strand.
ACCGCCGACACCGTCCTGGACCGCATGCGCCGCTTCGACGCCAAGGGCCGCACCAGCTGACAGCCCGCGCGACGCAAGCCGACGACCCCCGAGCACCCCAGGACTGACGCTCCCCCATGTTCCGCACCGCTTTGCGCACCGTACTGGCCCACAAGGGCCGACTGCTGATGACGACGCTCGCCGTCATGCTCGGCACCGCCTTCGTCGCGGGCACGCTCGTCTTCACCGACACCCTCGGCAGCGCGCTCAGGACCCAGAGCGCCAAGAGCTACGCCGACATCGCCGTCACCGTCAGCGACCGCCAGGCCGTGGCCCGCGGCTACGACCACCGCGGCGGCGCCGCCACCGGACCGACCCTCACCGAGGAGACCCGCCGCAAGGTCGCCGCCCTGCCCGGCGCCGCCGAGGCCCGCGGGGTCGTCAGCGGCTTCGCCGGCATCGCCGACAGGAAGGGCGCCCTGATCGGCGACGGCTTCTCCACCACCGGCACCAACTACGTCCCGGGCGCCGACGGCACCGACCCGCGCTACCCGCTGGTCGAGGGCCGCGGCCCGAAGAACGCCGGCGAGGTGGCCCTCGACGCCAAAACCGCCGGAAAGGGCGGTTTCAAGGTCGGCGACACCGTCCGGGTGGCCGTCAACGGCCCGGTCATGGAGCTGAAGCTCACCGGCGTCCTGCACACCAACGACCCCCGGGTGACGGCCGGCGGCTCCCTCGCCGCCTTCGACACCGCCACCGCCCAGAGGCTCTACCTCGGCCCCGGCCGCTTCGCCGAGCTGGACGTCAAGGCTTCCCCGGGCGCCGACGACTCCGCGCTGCTCGCCGCCGTCGAGCAGGCCCTGCCGCAGGGCGACTCGATCGAGGCGCGCACCGGCCGCGAACTGGCCGACGAGCAGGACCGGATGATCGCGGAGGGCACCAAGTTCCTCAGCACCTTCCTGATGGGCTTCGCGGGCATCGCCCTGTTCGTCGGCGTGTTCATCATCGCCAACACCTTCACCATGCTCGTCGCCCAGCGCACCAGGGAACTGGCCCTGCTGCGCGCCGTCGGCGCCACCCGCCGCCAGGTCAGCCGCTCGGTGCGGGCCGAGGCGCTGCTGGTGGGCCTGGCCGCCTCGGTGACGGGCCTGCTCGCCGGAATCGGCATCGCCGCCGGGCTGCGGGCGCTGCTCAACGGCCCGATGGACGCCAACCTGCCCGACGGCCCGCTGATCGTCTCCCCGACCACGGTGATCGCCGCCGTCGCCGTGGGCGTGCTGGTGACGGTGCTGGCCGCCTGGCTGCCCGCCCGCCGCGCCTCCCGGATCGCCCCCGTCGCGGCGATGAGCTCGGCCGACCAGCCCGCCACCCACAGGAGCCTGGTGGTGCGCAACAGCCTGGGCCTGCTGTTCGGCCTGGCCGGGGCCACGGCCCTGGCGGCGGGCGTCACCGCCAAGGAGATCAAGCTCGTGGGCCTCGGCGCGGGCGCGCTGATGATCGGCGTGTTCGTGCTGACCCCGCTGCTCTCCCGCCCGCTGATCGCCCTGATCGCCCCGCTGCTGCGCGCCCTGTACGGGACCCCCGGCAAGCTCGCCCAGCAGAACGCCGTACGCAACCCGCGCCGCACCGCCGCCACCGCCTCGGCGCTGACCATCGGCGTCACCCTGATCACCGCGCTCACCGTGCTCGGCGCCTCGGTGAACAAGGCCGTCGACGCCGCCACGGCGAGCGACCTCAGGGCCGACTACACGGTGGCCATGCAGAACGGCTCGATGCTGGCCCCCGACGTGGCCACGCAGATCGCCAAGGCCCCGGGCGTCACGGCGCTCAGCGCCGTGCGCGGGGTGTCCGTCCAGACCGCCCACAACGGCGGCGAGGACGAGTACCTGACGGCCGTGGACGCCGCGACCATCGACCAGGTCGCCAACGTCCAGGTCCGCGAGGGGTCGGCGGACGCCCTCAAGCAGGGCAAGCTGCTGGTCAGTTCGGGCCGCGCCGAGCAGCAGGGCTACCGCGTCGGCGACACCCTCGCCGTCACCTACCCTGACGGGAGCAGGGGCTCGCTGGTCATCGGCGGCGTCATGGAGGCCAACACCGCCCTCGCCGGCGTCCTCGCCCCCGAGTCCGTGGTCGGCCCGCACGCGGCGGAGGGCGACGGCCCCACCCGCGTCCTCGTCAAGGGCGCGCACGGCGCCACCGACGAGCTCAGGCAGGCGCTGCGCGACGCGACCGGCGGCAACCCGCTGATCGCCGTCAAGGGCGAGAAGGACATCAAGGCGGAGAACCGCAAGATGGTCACCGGCATCCTCAACATGATGTACGGCCTGCTCGGGATGTCCGTGGTGATCGCCGTCCTCGGCGTGGTCAACACCATGGCGATGTCGGTGTTCGAGCGCCGCCGCGAGATCGGCATGCTGCGCGCGATCGGCCTGGACCGCCGGGGCATCCGCCGCACGGTGCGGCTGGAGTCCCTGCTGATCGCCCTGTTCGGCGGGCTCGTCGGGGTCGGCCTCGGCATCGTGGTCGCCTGGGCGGGCGTGCGCACCCTGGCGGAGGACCTCAAGGACATCACCACCGTGGTGCCCCCGCTGCAGATCGCCGCCTACCTGCTGGTCGCGGCCCTGGTCGGCCTGCTGGCCGCGCTGTGGCCGGCCCACCGCGCGGCGCGGATGGAGATCCTGGGCGCCATCAGGAGCGAGTAGCACCCCCGGCCCCTCAACGCGAACGCCCCGCCCGGCAGTTGCACCGGGCGGGGCGTTCGCGTGCTGTGTGGGGGGCTCGGCTCAGGCGGCCGGCTTGGCGTCGACGGGCTGGGCGGGCTTGGCCGACTTGGCCTTTCCGCCGCCGAGGAGGCCGAAGAAGCCGAAGAAGACGGCCAGCGTCGGCACCAGGTAGAGCAGCCAGACGACCAGCTGCAGCACCGTCGGGTCGGGCTGGAAGTTGAACACGCCCTTGAGCAGCGTCCCGTACCAGCTGTCCTTCGGGATGGTGCTGGAGATGTCGAAGGCCGTCGAGTGCAGGCCCGGCAGCCAGCCGGCCTCCTGGAGGTCGTGCACGCCGTACGCGAGCACGCCTGCGGCGACCACGACCAGCATCGCGCCGGTCCAGGTGAAGAACTTCGCCAGGTTGATCTTCAGCGCGCCCCGGTAGAACAGCCAGCCGAGCACCATCGAGGTGAGCAGGCCCAGTGCCGCGCCGACCAGCGGGTTCCAGCCGTCGTCGGTGGCCTGCACCGCGGACCAGATGAACAGCGCCGTCTCCAGCCCCTCCCGGCCGACGGCCAGGAAGGAGGTGACCACCAGGGCCGTGGTGCCCATCGCGAGCGCCGCGTCCAGCTTGCCGTGCAGCTCGGTCTTCAGGTGGCGGGCGGTGCGGCGCATCCAGAAGACCATCCAGGTCACCAGGCCGACGGAGATGATCGACAGCGAGCCGCCGAGCGCCTCCTGCGCCTCGAAGGTGAGCTGCGAGGAGCCGAACTGCAGCACCGCGCCGAAGGCCATGGAGAGCACCACGGCCGAGCCGACGCCGAGCCACACGGGTGGCAGCTTGTCCCGGCGGCCGGTCTTGACCAGGTAGGCGATCAGGATGCAGACGACCAGGCTGGCTTCGAGACCTTCGCGCAGGCCGATCAGGTAGTTGCCGAACACGGCTTACTCCTCGGGGTGGTGGGGGTGGGCGGGATCAACCCGGGATCAGCCGAAGAGGGCCTGGCCCCACCACTCCCCCGGCTTGCGGACGCCGGCCGGGCAGGCGAAGTGGGCGGAGCCGACGTGCTGGATGTACTCGTTGAGCTTGTCGCTGCCCGCGAGCCGCTGCTGCAGCGGGACGAACGCCTTGCGGGTGTCGCGCTGGTAGGCGAGGAAGAACAGGCCCGCGTCGAGGCGGCCGAGGCCGTCCGTGCCGTCGGTGAAGGAGAAGCCGCGGCGCAGGATCATCAGGCCGCCGTTGGCGTCCGGGTGGGCCAGGGCCACGTGGGAGGCGGCGGGCATCGCCTTCAGGTCGGGGGCGTCGTGCTCCTTGGCCTTGCCGTACGGGGCGCCCTCGCCCTTGGTGCGGCCGAAGACGTCCTCCTGCTCCTTGAGCGCGGTGCGGTCCCAGGTCTCGATGTGCATCCGGATGCGCCGGGCGACGAGGTAGGAGCCGCCGGTCATCCAGTCCGCGCCGTCGCCGGGGGCGGCCCAGACGTGCTCGCCGAGCTTGGCGTCGTCGGTGCCGGCGATGTTGTGGGTGCCGTCCTTGAAGCCCATCAGGTTGCGCGGGGTCTGCGCGTCCGGGGTGGTGGAGGAGGTCTTGCCGAAGCCGAGCTGGGACCAGCGGATGCTGACGGTGCCCATGCCGATGCGGGCCAGGTTGCGGATGGCGTGCACGGCCACCTGCGGGTCGTCGGCGCACGCCTGGACGCAGATGTCGCCGCCGCTGCGCTGCGGGTCGAGCTTGTCGCCCTTGAAGGTCGGCAGGTCGATCAGCGCCTCGGGCCGCTTGGCCTTGAGGCCGAAGCGGTCCACGCCGTCCTTCTCGAACAGGCCGGGGCCGAAGCCGATGGTGAGGGTGAGCCGGGAGGCGGGCAGGCCCAGGGCCTCGCCGGTGTCGTCCGGGGGCGCCTCGGGCAGTCCGGTCGCGGCGCCGCTGCCGACCTCGCGGCCGCCGGTCATCGCGGCGGCGGCCTTCGTCCACTCCTTGAGCATCTTCACCAGGGCGTCCTTGGTGGCGCGCTCGGAGACGTCGAAGGCGGCGAAGTGCAGCCGGTCCTGGACGGGCGTGGCGATGCCGGCCTGGTGCTCGCCGTAGAAGGGCACCTCCGCGGCGGTCGGCGCGGCGGCGGCCGCCGGGGCCGGGTCGTCCTGGCGGGTGGCGGCGGCGACGGAGCCCACGGCGGCGGCGCCGAGCGCGACTCCCGCTCCGGCCCAGCCGATGACGGCTCGGCGGCTGACGGCGCTGCCGGCCGACGACTGGTTCTGCTGCTCGTTCTCGGCGTCCATCGGCGGGCCGGACCCTTCTCGTTCTGCTGGTTGTTACTGGACCCGCCGAGGCCGTGGCGCCCCGGTTCGGGCGGCCACGGCTTCGGTGGGGTGGGACTACTCGGTTACCGAGTCGGCTACTTGACGACCACGGCGGCGGCCAGCTTCGACAGCGGCTCACCGAGGGAGTTGACCGCGTCGGAGAAGGTCTTGCGCTCGGCCTCGGTGACCTTGTCGTAGGAGGTGAAGGTGCCGTCCGCCTGCTTGTACTTGGCGAGCAGGGCGTTGATGGCGGCGAACTCGGAGTCCAGGGTCTTGGCGAGCTCCGCGTCCTTGGCCGAGGCGACGGGCTTGAGCAGCTCGTACGCCTTCAGCGCGCCCTCGACGTTGGCCTGGAAGTCGGCCAGGTCGGTGTGGCTGTAGCGGTCCTCCTCGCCGGTGATCTTGTTGGTGGCGACCTCGTCCAGCAGCTCCTTGGCGCCGTTGGCCATGCTGGTCGCGGTGATCTCGGCGGAGGGGATCTTCTTCTGCCAGTCCTTCAGGTCGTTGACCAGCTGGTCGGCGAGGGTCTTCTCCTCGTCGCCGATCCTGCCGTCGGCCCACAGGGCCTTCTCCAGGCGGTGCCAGCCCGTCCACGGCTTGCCCTGCTCGACCTTGTCCTCGCGGGTGTCGGTCTTCGGGTCCACGTCGCCGAAGCTCTCGGCGACGGGCTCGGTGCGCTCCCAGCCGGTGCGCGAGGGGGCGTAGAGGGACTTGGCCTTCTCCACGTCGCCGGCCTTGATCGCCCCGGCGAAGGACTCGACGGCCGGGACGGTGGCGTCGGCCTGCTCCTGGGCGTACTTGCGGTAGGCGTCGACGGCGGCGGTCAGCCGCGGGTCGGCCGCGGCGGCGCTGCCGCTCTCGCCGCCGGTGACGGTGATCTTCTGGCGGATGCCGTCGCCGACCATGCCGGGCTTGCAGGCGATCTCGTACGAGCCGGCCTTGATCTCGGCGTTGATGCTCGCCTTGGTGCCGGGGCCGATGTTCTCGCGCTCGGTGACGATCTTGTCGCCCTCGCCGTAGACGTAGACCTCGGTGGTCTTGGAGCCCTTGTTGGCGATGTCCAGGACGACGTGGCCGGCCGGGAAGCTGGTCCTGGACACCTCGCAGGCGGTGTCGGTCGCGTTCACCTTGACCGCGTCCGCGTCGCCGCCGGCCTTGTCGTCCTTCTTGGCGGAGCAGCCGGACAGGGCGGCGGTCGCCACGGCGAGGGAGAGCAGCACGGCTGCGGCGGAACGACGGCGGGCGGACATGCGGGCTCCAACGGAAAAGGGCAGGGGGGTGCCTCGATGGCGCGGGACTCCGGGCGGGTCGGCGTTCCGCGATTTAGCTGAGGCATACCTTACGTAGGGATGCCTCACCTTCGAAACCCACCCCCCTGACCGTTACCTCTCCGGCATCCGCCGGGCGGCGGCCCGGGCCGTCCAGCGGCCCTCGTGGCGGCTGATGCGGATCGGGTGGCCGAAGGTCTCGCTGATCAGCTCCGTGGTCATCACCTCGTCCACCGGTCCGGCGGCCACGCACTCGCCGCCGCGCAGCAGCAGGGCGTGGGTGGTGCTCTCGGGCAGCTCCTCCAGGTGGTGGGTGACCAGCACGCTGGCCAGCTCGGGGTGCTGGTGGCGCAGCAGGTCGAGGCTGTCCAGCAGCAGTTCGCGGGCGGTGAGGTCCAGGCCCGTGGCGGGTTCGTCGAGCAGCAGCAGCCGGGGGCTGGGCATCAGGGCGCGGGCGATCAGGGCCCGGCCGCGCTCGCCCTGGGAGAGGGTGGTCCAGGGGGCGTCGGCCATCGCGGCCATGCCGAGCGTCCCGATGAGCAGTTCGGCGCGCTCGACGGCCTCGGGGGCGGGCTTGCGGTGCAGGTCGGGCTCGATGGTGCCGGCGTACCCGGTGAGCACCACCTCCCGTACGGTCAGCGGCGAGCGCAGCGGGTGGCGGGGGTTGACGTGCCCGAGGTGGGCGCGCAGTTCGCGGATGTCGACCCGGCCGAGGCGGTGGCCCAGCACGTCGACCTCGCCGCGGGTGGGGTGGGAGACGGCGCCGAGCAGGGCGAGCAGCGTGGACTTGCCGGCGCCGTTGGGGCCGAGCAGGGCCCAGTGCTCGCCGGGGTCGATGCTCAGGGTGATCCCGCGCAGCAGGTGGCGCCCGTCGCGGACGACGTCGACGTCACGGGTGCGCAGCAGGGGGGAGAGCGAGCTCATAGGTGCACCGTACAACCGCCGGGTTCGCGGCCGCTCGGGGTCCTGCTGAAAACCGATCAGCTGGTGGTTAGTTACCGATCACTTTTGATTTGAGCAGGACACGACTTGGCAAAGTTATGACCTTTCCTCTAGCTGCTCGTGACCGGTCACCGTCAATCTCTTCGCAGCTCTACTCCCTGCATCTCCACCCCACTTGGAGCCTGCGTGACCCCCACCACCTCCCTGCGGCGTGCCCGCACGGCGGCCGCCGTCGCCGTCGTCGCCGCCCTCGCAGCCGTGACCGTCCCCGCCACCACCGCCTCCGCCGCGCCCGGCATGCGCGAGGCCGCGATAGCCAAGGCCCGCGCCAACGTCGCCCGCAACGCCGGGGTGTTCGGCTTCGGCGCGGGCCAGGACCTCGTCCTCAAGGACGTCGTCCTCGACGCGGACGGCGCCTCCCACGTCCGCTTCGACCGCACCTACCAGGGCCTTCCCGTCGTCGGCGGCGACCTGGTCGTCCATCAGGACGGGCGCGGCCGCCTCAAGGACAGCACCCGCGCCGCCGCCCACGAGCCCGCCGTCGCCTCCACCGTCCCCAAGGTGCCCGCGCGGACCGGCGCCGCCGACGCCCTCACGGCCGCCCCCGGCGTCCGGGACGCCGTCAGCAGCCCCGAACTCGTCGTCTGGGCCGCCGACGGCACGCCCCGCCTGGCCTGGCGCACCACCGTCGAGGGCACCGGCGAACACGGCCAGCCCGCCGGCCGGGTCGTCGTCACCGACGCCACCACCGGCGAGCAGATCGAGGCGTACGACGCCGAGCACCAGGCCACCGGAACCGGGAACTCCGAGTACACCGGCACGGTCACCGTCGACACCACCCCGGTCTCCGGCGGCTACACCCTCAAGGACCCGGTCCGCGGCCACGTCACCAAGGACGCCCGCAACGCCTCCGCGAACTCCCTCAACTCCGGCTCCGGCACGGCCTTCACCAGCGCCACCAACGTCTGGGGCGACGGGCGGAAGTTCTCCACCGACCGCTCCACCGCCGCCGTCGACGCCCACGCCAACACCGCCTGGACGTACGACTACTACAAGAACGTCCACGGCCGAAACGGCATCAAGAACGACGGCAAGGGCGCCACCGTCTTCGTCCACGTCGGCACCAACTGGGACAACGCCCAGTGGTCCGACGCCTGCTTCTGCATGATGACCGGCGACGGCAACGGCACCACCGACCCCGAACAGGTCGACCTCGACACCATGGGCCACGAGATGACCCACGGCGTCACCAGCGCCACCGCCAACCTGCGCTACAGCGGCGAGTCCGGCGGCCTCAACGAGTCGACCAGCGACATCTTCGGCACCATGGTCGAGTGGTACGCGGGCAACTCCATCGACAAGGGCGACTACCTGTTCAGCGACCAGTCCACCCCGCCGTGGCTGCGCCGCTTCGACAAGCCCTCCCTCGACGGCCGCTCGGCCGACTGCTGGAGCAGCTCCGTCGGCAAGCTCGACGTCCACAACTCCTCCGGCGTCGGCAACCACTGGTTCTACCTCGCCAGCGAGGGCAGCGGCACCAAGACCGTCAACGGCGTCACCTACAACAGCCCCACCTGCAACGGCTCCTCGACGGCGGGCATCGGCAACCAGAAGGTCGCCAAGATCTGGTACCGCGCGCTGACCGTCTACATGACCTCCACGACGAACTACAAGGGCGCCCGCGCCGCCTCCCTCAACGCCGCCCGGGACCTGTACGGCTCCGGCAGCGCCGAGTACGCCGCCGTGGCGGCGGCGTGGAGCGCGGTCAACGTCAACTAGGCCCTGAACCCCACGTGGACGTGGTCGTGGTGGGTGTCGTCGGTGAAGAACTGGTTGCCGACGCCGCCCTGGATCGCCAGCGGCCCGCCCACGTTGTACGAACCGGCGGCGGCCGCGTCCCGCATGAACTGCTCGACCAGAGCGCGGGGCGTGGCCCGGTCCACCACCGGGTGACCGTCGATCCGCCACACGTCGAAGGCCCGGCCCAGCGGATGGTCGCTGGGCCGGGTCGTCCCGAACACGTCCAACGGGTGCCCGCTGCGCACCACACTCACCGAGAAGGCGTACGGCCCGGCCAGGCGCAGCATCGCCTCCAGCACACTGTCGTGCACCGCGCCGCTGCGCAGATCCGCCACCGCCTCCGGCGGCAGCTCGATCCTCGGCTCGGCCAGCACCCTGGCCACGGCCGGGGCGGGCGTGGCGGTGGCCGCTCCCGGGGCACCCGGGTGCAACTCGGTGACCGTCCAGCGGGGCTCGGCACGACTGAGGCGCACGTCCACGGTGGTACCGCCCGCCACCACCGACCCGTCCGGGGCGCGCGTCCACCGGCGGCAGACGACCAGCACGCTCGCCGAGTCGTCCAGCAGCCCCCCGTACTGGGCATCCACCACCTCGACCGTGGCCTCTTCCTCCCCCGTGACCAGCCCCTGCGCCTGCTCCACCAACCCACCCGGCACCCCCAACGCCACCACCCGCCGCCGCGCCGCCTCCACCCCCTGCCCGCCCACCGGCCACCCCGCCACCGCAGCCACCACCTCGACGGCACGGCGCTTCACGTCCGGCTGCAGCTCATCCGGCCCGGGCTGCCACAGCACCGGGCTGGGCAACGGCACCTGCGCGGGAGCCCGACTGGCCTCCCGCGTCCCGGTGGGACTACTGGTGGGAGTACTGGTGGAATCCCCGGTGGGAGTCCCTCTCGGGCCCGGCCGCCCTCCCCCGCCCGCGCACCCGGTCACCAACAGCCCCGCCCACAGCACGGTCCGCCGAGCCACACCCGTACCGTTCGCGACGCTCGTCATGCGGCCAGTATCGGACCGAACCTCCCGGGGCGCCGATCGGAGATCCTCATCACAGTGCCGTAACCTCGCCCCCGCCCGGGCTTTGTCATTGGCATGACGCCAATCATGACGCCAACGACGAGTGAACTCTCCCGCCTCCTCTTCGGCCCCGACCGCCGCCTTCACGGCCCCTGGCGCGCCCTCGTCGCCGACCCCGCCATGCACCGCCGCCCCGACACCCCGGCGGCCGATCAGATCGACGCCTCCTACCGGCGGTTGAAGGAGCTCAACGCCCGTACCGACCCGGTCGCGCTGGCCGCCGACCCCCGGCAGTTGGCCGCCCTGCACGAGTGGACGGGGGTGGTCGACGGCGGGCTGACCGTGCTGGCCGGCATCCACTTCAACCTCTTCCTCGGCACCCTGCTCGACCACGACCCCTCCCCCAAGCGCCCCTTGGACGACTATCTGCGGATGGACCGGATCGGCACCTTCCTGTGCACCGAACTGGGCCACGGCAACGACGCCGCCGCCCTGGAGACCGTGGCCGACTACGACCGCACCGACCGCTCCTTCACCCTGCACACCCCCGGGCCCTCCGCCCGCAAGTTCATGCCGAACACCGGCCCGGCCGGCGGGCCGAAGTCCGCCGTGGTCGCCGCCCGCCTGCGGGTCGAGGGGCGCGACCACGGGATCTTCCTCTTCCTCACCCCCCTGACCGACGAGGACGGCGGCCCGCTGCCCGGGGTCGCCGTCCGTCCGCTGCCGCAGCGCCCCGGCAGCCCGGTCGACCACTGCGTCACCTCCTTCGACCGGCTCCGGCTGCCGTACGAGGCCCTGCTGACCGGTGCGCACGGCCGGCTCGCCGACGACGGCACGCTGACCAGCGCCTACGGCAGCAGGCGGAAACGGTTCCTCACCGCGATCGGGCGGGTGACCACCGGCAAGCTGTGCATGAGCGCCGGTGCGCTCGGCGCGGCCCGGGCGGCCCTCGCCACGGCCGTCCGGTACGCGCAGCACCGCGAGGTGACGGGCGCCCGCCCCGACCGGCGCGTCCCGGTGTGGACCCACCGCACCCACCACGGGCCGCTGCTGGAGGGGCTGGCCACCGCGTACGCGATGACCGCCCTGCACCGCGCCACGGTCGAGCGCTGGGCCGCCCACGACCCGGCCGACCCGGAGGCGTCCGCCGCCGCCGAACGGCAGGTCGCCGTCACCAAGGGCTGGACGACCTGGCAGGCCCGCGACCTGATCATCGAGGCCCGCGAACGGTGCGGCGCCCAGGGGCTGCTGCCCGTCAACGGGATCACCTCCTACGCGGCGGACATCGAGGGCACCATCACCGCCGAGGGCGACAACCTGGCGCTCTGGGCCAAGGCGGGCGCCGAACTCCTGCTGGAGTCCGAGCCCCAGGCGCCCACCGGCCCCACCGGCCCCACCGGCCCCACCGACCCGGGCGCCCCCGGGGACCTCGACGACCCGGCCGTCCGCCAGCGCCTGCTACGGGCGGCCGTCCGGCTCCGGCTCGCCCGCGCCCGTACCCGGCTGCGCGAGGCCCCCGCCGGGGACGGCCAGCGCCGATGGAACGCCGCCGCACCCGACGCCCTGGCCGCCGTCACCGCGCACGCCGAGCACGAGGCTGCCGCCGCCCTGCTCGCCTGGGCCGGGGCCGCCCGCGACGACACCGCCCGGGCGCTGCTGCACGACCTGCACCGGCTGTTCACCCTGCGCCGGATCGACGCGTACGGGACGCTGCTGCTCGGCGCCGGGGAGCTGACCCCCGGACAGGCGGCCGCTCTTCCGGACGTGCAGGAACGATCCCTCGGACGGCTGGCGGAACACGCGCTCGCACTGGTGGACGCCTTCGACCTGCCCGATGCCTTCTACGCGGCCCGGCCCATCACCGGGCGGGCCTACCAGGACGCCTTGGCCTTCGTGTCCGTCCGCTCCGGCTGAGCCCGGCGCTGGCGAGGGGCACCGGTCAGCCGTAGAGGGCGGCGGCCCGGCGGGTGGCCTCGGCCAGGCGGGTACGGAGGGCGGACGGCTGGAGGACCTCGGCCTCGGGGCCCAGGCGGAGGATCTCGAAGTAGCCGATCTCCCAGGACTCCAGGGGGAGGGTGACGGTGACCCAGCCGTCTCCGTCGGGTGGGCCTGCGGTGGCGAGGGCGTCGGCGGCGGCGGCGGGCTCCAGGAGGATCGCCAGGTTCTCCACCGCCAGCGGGCTCAGACGGACCAAGGCCCGCTCGCGGAGCATCGCGCGGGCGAACTCGCGGGCGGAGGTGTCCCAGTAGGCGGCGAGGTCGAAGTCCTGGTCGCGGTCGAAGCGGTCCTCGGTGACGGTGGCGGTCTCGAAGCGGTCGACCCGGTAGGAGGCCATCCGCCCGGACGGGCCCCGCGCCGCGAGGTACCACTGCCCGGCCTTGAGGACGAGTCCGTGCGGTTCGAGCCGCCGCTCGCGCGAGCCGTAGCGGGCGTGGAGGACCCGCTCCTCCCACACCGCCCGTGACACCTCCGGGAGCAGCGGCGGGGTGGCGGCCTCGCGGAACCAGGCGGGGGCGTCGAGGTGGAAGCGTTGGACGGCCGCCGCCGGGGCGTCCCCCACCACCGCCGCGACCTTGAGGCGGGCGGCGAGGGCCTGCCCGGCGAGGCCCATCTCGCGCAGGGGGCCGGGGAGTCCGGCCAGGTGCAGGACCTCGGCCTCGGCACGCTCGAGGCCCGTGAGCCGGGTGCGGTAGCCGTCGACGAGCCGGTAGCCGCCGCCCCGGCCGCGTTCGGCGTAGACGGGCACCCCGGCCTCGGCGAGGGCGGCGACGTCGCGTTGCACGGTGCGCTCGGAGACCTCGAGTTCGACGGCGAGGTCCGCGGCGGTCATCGCGCGCCGGTTCTGGAGGAGCAGGAGCAGCGCGATCGCCCGGCTGGCCCGCACGTGGTGTCCTTCCCTAGGCCGTCTCTTTCGGACCGCCCGGCGTGATCCGAAAGACACGGCCTAGACGAGAGGCCATTGTCGCCTCAGCCCAGCAACGGCATCCCGGTGCGTCACGCCTCCTCCGGCTTCGCGTCCTGCGCACCGGCGATGAGCTTGGTCGGGTCGGCGGCGAAGACGGTCATCCACTGCGGGTGCAGCCGGTAGTAGACGACCTCCTCCTCCCAGTCGAACATCTCGGCGCCGTACAGCTCCTGGAGGTACGCCAGCAGCTCCGGCCAGGCGGCGGAGGGCTCCTCGCCGTACGGGTTGAGGATCTCGACCGTGCCGTGGGTGAACACGCCGAGCTCCTCCCCCCGCATGTGCGCCGCGCTGACGGCCGGACGGGCGGCCATGTGCCGGGCCTTGGCGGCGCGGCGCGCGGTGCCGAAGTGCCACATGCCGTGGAGGAAGTGCCCGTCGGCGCCGCTGATCCGCGGCTCGCCCTTGGCCGTGACGGTGGACAGCGCGAGGGTGCACATGCCGGTGAGCACGCCGGTGAGCTGTTCGGCGGTGACGGTGCGCTCGTCGCTGATGATCGAGCGCAGGTGGGCGCTGGAGCGGGAGAGCGAGGCGTCGAGGAGGGCCTGGAGCCGCTGGAGCTCCTCGGGGGTTTCGCGCATGGGGAGGGTTCCTGTCGAAGAGTGGTCGTCCCGGCCGGTGCCACGGACGGCGCCGGCCGGCTCCTCCCACTGTTCCCCCGAAACCCGACACCTTCTGTCGTCTTTCGGGGCACAGTCACCCGCACGTCTCCCGCGCGGGTCAGGACGCCTCGGCCACCAGCCGCCCCGCCCACCGCTGCAGCGCGGGCACGACGGGCGGGTGCGTCAGGCCCAGCGTGGTGGCGAGGCGGGTGGCGGAGGCGGTGTCGTACTGGTCCTCGGAGAGGAAGGTGAGCGCCTCGGGGCTGGCGCCGGTGATGCTGCGCGGCAGGTGGCGCACCAGCCCGACGGGGACCAGGGCGCGGGGCGGGCGCACGCCGAGGTGGCCGGCCAGGTGCTCGACGAGCTCGGGGAAGTAGGGCGTCGCCGGGTCGAGGACGGTGTGGGCCTGGACGGGCGCGTCGTCGAAGGCGGGGACGGCGGCCAGGAAGGCGACGAGGTGGTCCACGGTGACCACGGGCACGAAGGTGCGCTTCGAGCCGGGCAGCAGGGTCAGCTGCCCGGCCTTGAGCTGGCGGACGACGCTGGCCAGGCCGAAGCGCTGCCCGGACTCGCCGGTCTGCGAGTGCCCGATGACGTTGCTCGGGTTGACGGTGGTCAGCGGCACGCCGAGTTCGGGGGCGGTGACGCGGATCGCGGCGTCGCCGAGCCGCTTGGAGGCCGGGTACGCCCCGTGGGTGCTGTAGAGGGTGTCGGCCGCCTGCGTCGCGAGGGGGTAGCGCGGCCGGGTGTCGCTCCCGGTACGGTAGCCGGAGAGGTGGACGTGGCGGCGCAGCCGCGGCCGAGTGGCGGACCAGCGCAGCGCGTTGAGGGCGCCCTGCACGTTGACGGGCTCGGCCTCGGCGCGGGTGAGTCCGAACTGGTAGCGGGCGGCGAGGTTGTACACGTCGCGCACCTCACCGAGCCGGCCCTCGTCCTCGGCGCCGATGCCGAGCCCCGGCGCGGTGACGTCGGCGGCGACGGTGGTCAGCCCGCTCTCGTCGGCGCCGTGGGTGCGCAGCCAGCGGCGCAGCGCGGCGCCGGCCGTGGTGCCCCGGAAGGAGGCGGCCACCGGCGTGCCCCGGCCGAGGAGTTCGAGGACGAGCCACCGGCCGATGAATCCGGTGGCGCCGAGGACGAGCACGCGGGGCGGCGGCGGGGTGGGCGGCATGACGGGTTCTCCAGGGATCTGTCGACTCGTGGATTGCGTGTGGTGCCGGGATCGTGACGTTGTGCGGCCGTCGCGCGCGGCTGACGATAGACCGTCGCGCGTCGTCCTGTCGATGGATCAGATGGATCGAATGGATCAATCGGCCGTCCCCCGAGCCGAGTTCATGCCTGGCGCCGTCAGGCCGGGCACGTTCGGGCCGGGCACGTTCAGACCGCCGGGCGCTCCAGGACCAGCAGCGTCCAGTGCACTCCCCCGCGCCCGTGCAGGTCCTGCCGCGACGCCTGGTGCACCGGGCGCAGGCCGTACTCCGCGGCGAGGGCGAGGGTCTCCTCGTCGGGGACGTCGTACATCCGCCGCCCGGCGGGGACGGGCCCGTGGCGCACGGTGAGGGAGAGTCGGCCGCCGGGGGCGAGGAGGCTTCCCACCGTCCGCAGGGCGGTCCGGCGCTCCCCGGGGGCGAGGTGCATCCAGACGGCGGTGACCAGGACGAGGTCGTAGCGCTCGCCGCTCGCGCGCACCTGCGGCAGGTCGGGCAGCGCGTCCGACATCCACCGCACGCCGCTTCCGGCGTGCAACCGCTCGCCGTGGGCGCGCAGTTCGGGCGTCGGCTCGACGGCGAGGACGTGGTGTCCGAGGGCGGCGAGGGCGGCGGCGTCGCGCCCGGTGCCGGCGCCGAGGTCGAGGACGGCGGCGGGCGCGGGCGGGTAGTGGGCGAGCAGCTCGCCGTGAACCTCGTCGAAGCTCACGCTCTCGTACTGGACGGCGAGTTCGTCGGCCGCCTCGCCGTATCCGAGTGTTCCGGCGGGTCGGGTCATGTCGTGTCCCCCATGATGACGGCGTCGCCGGCCGCGGCGGCGCCTGCGAAGAAGTCGCGCAGGTCGCGCAGGTCACCGACGACGCGTGCGGCCCACGTCTCGGACCAGGTGTGGTGGAGCCGAGCGCGGCGACCGTCCGGGCGAGGACGGCGGCCTGCTGGCGGACGAGCTCGCCGAGCGCGGAGTCGCGCAGGAAGAGGGAGGCGACGGCGACCTGGTCGGGGCGCAGCACGAGCGGTGCGCCGCGCTCGGGGCGGCCGGGCCCGCCGTAGACGGGCAGCCGGGCCGCCGGGTCGGGATGGAAGCCGTTCTCGGTGAGCGCGAGTTCCATCAGCAGCGCGGTGCTGCGGACGCCGAGGGCGAGCCCGGCGGCGGCGAGCCGGTCGTAGCCGCCGTCGCGGTGCCGGGGCACCAACTCGCCGAGTTCCTCGGGCGAGCAGGCGTCGACGGCCTGGCCCGGCAGCCGGCGCCAGTAGTGATCGACACTCACCCGCACAGCCTAACGAACGGCGGCCGGACGGGAAGCCGATCACGCCTCGCCGGGGTGCCAGGACGGCCATTCCCACGGGCGGTCGGCCCAGCGCACGCGCTCGGGGTCGCGCGGGTCGAGGTCGGGGAACAACTGGTGAACGCGGGGCTCGAACTCCTCGGGCGCGAGCGGCTCCCAGCCGTGCCCTTCGAAGTGGACGAGTCGGTAGCGGCTGTCGGTGCGGAACGCGGCCACGTCGACCAGGGGTTCGGTCGTGCTGTTCGTCTCCATGAGCCCAAGCATGTGACCGGGCGGCAACCGGCGCCCGTCCAGACCCCTCTTCCGGGTCATGTCCCGGCGTCCGCGCGCTCGTTGAGCAGGTGGCTCGACGCTTACGCGAGCGTTCGGTTCCGGGAGGACGAGGACATGACGGGGCAGCCGCCTACCGCAGGGCCGTGGCAGTGGCCGCAGAACGCCTGGCAGCCTCCCCCGGTGCCCGTGCCGCCCCCGCCGGGCCAGGCCCCGGCGCCCGCTGCTCCGCCTCCGCCTCCGGGGCGGCGCTCGCGCAGGGCGTGGGCGGTGGCGGCGGTGGGTACGGGCGCGGTGCTGGCCGCCGTCCTGGTGACCTGCGGGCCGGGTTCGGGTACCGACGTGCGGCCTGCGGCCCTGGCCACCCCGGCGCCGGGGCCCGTGCCCTCGCCGCTGCCCGCCCCGCCGCCGACACCGCCGCAGGGCGCGGGCGAGGAGCAGGGCCCGGCCGCCGAGAACGCCCTCGCCCAGTCGGCCCAGTCGGCGCAGTCGGCCCAGCCGTCCGCGCTGTCCGCGCCGTCCCCGTCGCCGGGCGCGCGGCCGAAGCCCTCCCACTCCCCGCATCCGGCCGGCCGCAGCGCCGCCGCCTCCGCGGCGCCCGCCGGGGCGACCCTGCCGAGCCCGGGCCCGGGCAACCCCTGTGACCAGGGCGAACACGTCGCCCACTGGCCCGCCGACTCCGAGCAGGCCCGGATCTGCCGCCACCTGTACGGCTGACGGGAGCCGATGGGGCGGGGGCTCCACCCCCCACAGGCGGAGCCCCCGCGTTCAGTGCGCCGCCCCGAGCAGTTCCCGGTCGAGGCGCGGCGCGAGTATTCGGGCGAGGGTGTCGGTGATGTGCCCGGTGTCCCGGTACAGGACCACGCCCTCCAGCACCGCCGGGCAGCTGGGCCCGGTGCCGGGGCAGAGCAGCGGCCCCAGGTCGAGGGCACGGACGCCGTAGCGGGCGGCGAGGCCGTCGTCGAGCAGCGGGTCGTGCTCGAAGGCGGTGTCGCGGGGGAAGACGCAGGCGTCGGAGCGCCCGTCGGAGGCGGCCAGGCAGGTGGGGATGTCCTTGCCGGGCATCGGGGTGTCGCCCAGGTAGGCGAGCGGGGCACCGAGCGCGGCGAGGCGGTCGAGGGTGCGGGTCCAGCCCTGGGTGCGCTCCTCCTGGGTGCCGTAGCGGTTGAGGCCCGCCAGGAGGACCAGCCGGGGCTTGGGCTCGTCGGCCAACCGGGTGAGGGTGTTCTCGCGCCAGCGGTCGCACTCCTCGAAGGTGCGGCCGAGGACGTTGTTGCGCACGGTGAGGGTGCTGAGCGGGCAGCCGGGCTTGACGAGCACCTCCAGCGCCCAGTGCCGCTGCCGGGCCATCTCGAGCCCGGCGGAGATCCACTGCCCGGCGTGGGAGTCGCCGAGGAGGACGATCCGGTCGGGGCTGTGCTCGTCGCCGAAGAGGCAGCGGGGGCTGGTGTCGGCGTTGAGCGCGATCTCGCAGCCCTTGCCGGGCGGGAAGTCCTCGCGGGCGCGGGCCAGCGAGGGCGTCAGGCCGGTGAGCACCGTGCCGGGGGCGAGCAGCCGCGGCCCGTCCACGGCCCCGGGCGGGGCGACGGTGGAGCCGCCGGAGGCGGAGGTGCCGAGCGCCCGGACCGTCCCGCCGCCGAGGGTGAGCGCGGCGATCAGCGGGATGACCAGCGCGCTCGCGCCCACCGCGAGCCCGCGCCGGGGCGCCGTGGTGCCGCCGTGGCGCAGCGGCTCCTCGACGAGGCGCATGGTGAGCCAGGCGGGCAGGGCACTGGCCGCCGTCAGCACGGCCAGCGTCGTCCACGGCAGGGCGCCGTACCGGGCCTGGGCGATGGTGATCACCGGCCAGTGCCACAGGTACCAGCCGTACGAGAGCCGCCCGGCGGCGCGCAGCGGACGGCTCTCCAGCAGCCGGGCGGCCGCGAACCGCGAGGGCGACCGCTCCGTCGAAGGCCGCGAGGCGTCGGCGAGGAGCAGGGCGGCCGCGCCGAGGACGGGCAGCAGCGCGGCGGAGCCCGGGAACGGGGTGTTGCGGTCGTACAGGAAGAGCGGGACGACCACGGCGGCCAGCCCGGCCCACCCGGCGACCCTCAACACGGCCCGCACGCCCGCCCGTTCGGCCCCGCGACCGGCGAGCAGCGCGGCGCAGGCCCCGGCGGCGAACTCCCAGAGCCGGCTGCCGGTGGAGAAGTAGGCGAGCGGCGCGGAGGTCTCGGTCCAGCGCAGGCACAGGAACAGCGAGACGCCGCCGATGCCGACCGTGGCGAGCGTGATCGCGGCCGTGCGCCGGCGCCCGTACAGGTAGCGGGCGAGGCCGATCAGCAGCACGCCCCAGAGCAGGTAGAACTGGTTCTCCACGCTCAGCGACCAGAAGTGCTGCAGCGGGCTCGGGTCGCGCTCGGAGGCCAGGTAGTCGGTCTGCTGGCCGACGAAGCGCCAGTTGGCGAACTGCCCTGCGGAGGCGATGAGATCGCGGGCGAGGTCCGTTCCGCGCAGCGGGTCCAGCAGGGCGCCGCCGGCGACGGCGGTGGCGACGAGCACGGTGGCGGCGGCGGGCAGGATGCGCCGGGCGCGGCGGGCGGCGAAGTCCCACAGGCCCAGCGGGCGGCCGACGAGCATGCCGGTGATGAGGAAGCCGGAGATGACGAAGAAGACGTCGACCCCGACGTAGCCGCCGGTCAGGCCGGGCACCCCGGCGTGGAAGGCGAGGACGGACAGGACGGCGAGGCCCCGCAGGCCCTCGATGTCGGGACGGAACGCGCCGCGCCGGCGGGCGAGTTCGCCCGTGGCCCTGGCGGCGGGCACCCGGGAGACCCGGACGACCTCGGGCAGCAGCTCGGCGGAACCGGCGGTGGTGGTAGCGACGCTGGTGGTACTGGCAGTGGTCGTACTGGCGGCAGGGGACGAAGGCGGTACGGCCGTTGACACGGCGGTGCTCTCCTTGCAGATGGCGACGGTGGTCAGGGCCGCCGGCCGATGGGGCGGCCGGGCGGCGGAGTCCGCGCCGGTGGGGCGACGCGCAAGGAATCAAGGGGAGACGACGAGGGATTGACGATGCGTCAGAAGATGAGCGGATCGGCCCAGCCGGAGGCCAGCAGCCCGCACAGCGCCAGTACGGCGGTGACGGCGACGGCCTCGGCGCGCCCGAACCCGAGGTCCGAGCGGCCCCGTGCGGGCGGGGCGACCTCGCCCACGGCGGCGTCCTTGCCGCCGTCGGTGCCGCCGAGCAGCGGCCACAGGGACCGGATCAGCGGGAACATGGTGTACGCGGTGAGCGCGAGCAGCCCGGTCAGGGCCCAGTACGGCTGCCAGCCGTGCAGCATCACGGCGCGCACGAGTCCGGCCACACCGGCCAGGACGACGAACCCGAGCCAGCCGACCCCGATGCGGGCGACGGCGCGGGCGAGTGAACTGCCGCCGGAGACGGCGCCGGTGGGCACCCAGTCGGCGGAACGGCGGCGCAGCGCGTGGGCGATGGCGACCACGTGGCAGAGCCCGCCGAGGAGTTGGACCCGGGTGACCTCGAAGCGCCACCGGGTGCGGGACATCGCGGGCAGCAGCACGAGGGCGACCCAGATCGGTGGCAGGAACGGCAGCACCTGCCAGGGCTGGATCTCCTCCGGCCGGAAGAACAGCATGATCAGCGCGGGCAGCGGCACGGCGAAGACGTTCACCGCGCTGGTGACGTAGCCGAGGATGCCGTTCCAGAAGCAGAGCCGGGCAGATCGCGGTAGCGGGCCTCGGCGGAAGTCGGGGTCGCCGACGAGTGCGAGGGAGCCGAGGCACCAGCGGTACTGCTGGCTGATGAAGGCGGGCAGGCCGGTGGGCGACATGCCCTTGGCGACGAGCGCGGGTACGTACCGGGTGGTCCACCCGGCGCGGGCGAGCGAGAGGCCCGTGTAGAGGTCCTCGCTGTGGTCGATCTCGGCGAAGCCGCCGACGCGCATCAGGGCGGCGCGGCGGTAGAGCGCGTTGGTGCCGCAGCAGACGGTGCCGTCCTGGGCGTCCCGGGAGGGCTGGATCCAGCGGTAGAAGATCTCCTGCGTGGCCCCGGCCGCGCGCTCCAGCCAGGACATGTCGGCGTCCGTGTCGAAGCACTGCGGGCTCTGCACGATGCCGACCTCGGGGTTGTCGAGGTAGGGCACCAGGTGGTGCAGGAAGTCGGGGCGCGGGCAGAAGTCGGCGTCGAGGACGGCGACGATCTCGCCGTCGCCCTCGGCCAGGCCGTGGTTGAGGTTGCCGGCCTTCTTGAAACGGCCCCGGTCGGGGCGGGCGCGGTACCGGAAGCCGTAGGACTCGGCGAGTCGGCGCACCTCGGGCCGGTCGGCGTCGTCGAGGACCAGGACGGTGAGGGCGCCGGGCCAGCGGACGGCGGCGGTGTGGCGGTAGGCGTTGTCCAGGACGGCGAGGGGTTCGCCGGCGGTGGGCAGCAGCAGGTCGACGCTGGGGTGGCGCCCGGGGTTCCAGGCGCGCAGCAGCAGGTCGTGGGAGTCGCGGGTGTAGCGGCGGGCGCGCTGGCCGTCGGTGAGGGAGAGCAGCCAGGTGGCCGCGTTGAGCACGGTGAGCACCAGGAACGGCCAGAGCAGCGGCTTGCTGAGGGCGAACAGGCCGAGGGTGGCGGTGGCTCCCGCGTAGGAGAGGGTGGCGCAGAGCAGCACCCAGCGGCGCTGCGGGCCGAAGTACCAGTAGAGCTCCTCGTCGTCGGGCGGGCTGGGGAGGCGGAGGTCGGACGCGTCGGACCCCGTCGGCGCGGTGGGGCGCCGTTCGGTATCGGTACCGGCATCGGTACCGGAGTCGGGTGCGGGCATGGCGGTGCCATGGAGTACGGGCATGCGGAAATGGCCCCCCTGGGCATGGGACGGAACGTGGCCGTTCGCCCTCAGCCTCTCACATTGGCCTAGACCAATCGTGAACGAGGCGTGACATCTCCGCATCGCCCCAGGTCAGTGACTTGACGAGACGTCATCCCCCGACGAAACGTCAAACGATCAACGATTGACCGTTGGAGCACTCTGGTGCCACGCCCTACCGGCGGGTCACCTCCGCACCCGCCACCCCCACCCGTCACACCGCCGGGAGCTCCTTCGTCAGCACCGCGAAGCGCAGGTCCGGCCGCAGCGGCAGCCCGAAGCGCTCGTCCCCGTACGGGAATGGCGAGTACTCGCCGGTACGGCGGTAGCCGCGCCGCTCGTACCAGGCGATGAGATCGCCCCGCTGCTCGATCACCTTCATCTCGAGCAGCCCCACGCCCCACTCCTCCCGCACCACCCGCTCCGCCTCGACCAGCACCACGCGGCCTATCCCGCCGCCCTGGAGGGTCGGGCGGACGGAGAACATGCCGAAGTACGCGCTGCCCTCGCGCCGCTCCAGCTGACAGCAGGCGACCAGCTCGCCGTCGACCTCGGCGAGCAGCACCACGCCCTGCGGGTCCTCGACGGCCTCGGCGACCCCGGCCGCGTCGGTGCGCCGGCCCTCCAGCAGGTGCGCCTCGGTGGTCCAGCCGGCCCGGCTGGACTCCCCCCGGTACGCGGACTCCACCAGCTCCACCAGAGCCGGGACGTCGGCGGCGGTGGCACGCCGGAAAGTCGGCCCCCCGGTGAATCCGGCGGAACCGGCGGTGGTCTCGGACATGGCGATCCTCTCCTCGTACGCACGAACGGCCACCCGGACGGGTGGCTTCCGGGCATCGTGCCACAGCCCCGCGCCGGCCCCGCCCGACGGCCCGGACCAGCGCGAATGCATCTACGCGCGTCCACAGCGGGCCCCGGCCCCCCTCCGCAAGGGCCCCCGACACCATGTGACGGTCGTTCACGATGTGCTCCGGGAGGTCTGGCACGCCGCCGCGTCCATGGCTACTGTGCTCCCGGCCGAAAGGTCCCAACCTCCAGCCCCATCAGGCTCGTTGGGCCCTCCGCACCCGACCACAGGAGTGCTCCATGTCCCGCGCCGTCCCTGCCGTCCCCGCACCGGGATCAGCCGACTCCACCGCCGCCGCGAAGGCTTCGACCGCCCGCCAGTGGCTGCCCGCCCTCGCCACCCTCGTCGCCTCCGCCGCCCTCGTCACGGGCCTGGCCGCGCCCGCGTCCGCCGCCGAGCCGACCACGGCCGCCGCCCCCGTCGTCGAGGGCAAGGCCGGCTTCCACCCCGAGCGCGACTTCGCCGGCTCCACCGTCGCCGCCCACGAGGGCCGCGCCCACGCCCCCGCCGTCGCCTCCCTCGCCGTCACCCAGACCCAGGGCCTGGACGTCTCCAGCTACCAGGGCAGCGTCAACTGGGGCAGCGTCGCCGCCAACGGCGCCCGCTTCGCCTACGTCAAGGCCACCGAGGGCACCGGCTACACCAACCCGTCCTTCGCCCAGCAGTACAACGGCTCCTACAACTCCGGCCTCATCCGCGGCGCCTACCACTTCGCCCTGCCCAACTCCTCCTCCGGAGCCACGCAGGCCAACTACTTCGTCAGCCACGGCGGCGGCTGGTCCGCCGACGGCAAGACCCTGCCGCCCGCGCTCGACATCGAGTACAACCCCTACGGCGCCACCTGCTACGGCCTGAGCCAGAGCGCGATGGTCAGCTGGATACGCTCCTTCAGCGACACCGTCCACAGCCGCACCGGCCGTTACCCGACCATCTACACCACCACGAACTGGTGGTCCCAGTGCACCGGCAACTACGGCGGCTTCGGCGCCACCAACCCGCTGTGGGTCGCCCGGTACTCCACCAGCGCCGGCACCCTCCCCAACGGCTGGGGCTACTACACCTTCTGGCAGTACGCCGACTCCGGCACCTTCCCCGGCGACCAGGACGTCTTCAACGGCGCCGCCGACCGCCTGCAGGCCCTCGCCCTGGGCTGACCGCTCCGATGAGCTGGTGCCCCGGCGCTCACCCGCCGGGGCACCCTCGGCGCGGGGGGCAGCGGTCAGCGCGGGGCGGCCAGCTCCGGGGCGAAGACCGTCCCCAGCGGCTCCGGGCCGACGTACTGGCGGCAGCCGCAGGCCCGCAGTTCGAAGCGCACCGGGCGGCGGTCGGAGTCCCACTCCACGGCGGCCTGCGCCTCCTCGTGGCAGCGGCCCTCCTGCCGGTCGTGCATGGCGAGGTGGTGCGTGCAGCCGCAGACCGCCTCCGGCGGCCGGTGCGCCTCCGCGTCAGCGGATCACCGGCAGGACGGTTCGGCTGGGCCCGCGACCGGCCGCCGCCTCGATGAACGCCACCGGGTCGGCCACCTCCGCCAGCATCGCCCGGGTGAAGTGCAGCGCCCCCTCGGCGGGCGGCGGGCCGCCGACCGCCGCGATCAGGTCCAGCAGGTGCACGGTCGCCTCCATCAGCGCCACCTCCCCCAGCGCCCCGAGCGTCACGCTGCCCAGCAGCGGGTGCGCGACGGCCGTCCCCGGCGGCACGTCCGCCAGTGCCTCCAGCGCCGCCGGGCCCTCCGCCCCGAACCGGGCCACCAGCAAAGCCGGTTCGGCCAGTCGCGCCGACTCCTTCGCCGCGTCCGCCACCTGCTCCGCGGCGGTGTGCGCGATCCCGCCCGGCCGGTTGTACGCCCGCAGCACGCCCGCCCCGTCGACCACCTCGGCCGAACCGTCCAGCAGCGCCTCCCGCAGGCCCGCGAACATCTCCGGCACCGGCGCCACGTGCGCGTACAACTCGTGCACCGTCCACCCCGGCAGCCGCGTCGGCCGCTCCCACTCCTCCGCCGAGAACGCCGCACCGCGCTCCGCCCAGGAGGCCCACGCCTCCGCCAACATCGCACGGACGGGCTCGACCTGACGACCGTTCATCGGCACACACTCCTCCTCGGCGGCTGAAGCCTCACGCTACCGCGACCCCGCCGATATCCCCTTGCCACCCCTGTGGTTCGAGGGCCACCATCGGGGCGCATGACCCTCCCCAGGCCCACCTCGTGAGAGCCCTCCTCGCCGGGCTGCTCGCCGGGTTCGGCGTGGCCGTCCCGGTCGGCGCCGTCGGCGCGTACCTGGTCTCCCTCACCGCCCGCACCTCCCTGCGCACCGGCGCCTGCGCCGCCCTCGGCGTCGCCACCGCCGACGGGCTCTACGCCCTGCTCGCCGTCCTCGGCGGTACGGGCCTCGCGCCGCTGCTGACGCCCGTCGCCCGGCCGCTGCGGCTCGGCGCCGCCGTCGTGCTCCTCGCGCTCGCCGCCCGGACCGCCCTCACCGCCCTCACCGCCCTGCGCACGGCCGGACCGCTGGAGCGGCGGCCGCCGCCCTCCGCGGCGCGCGCCTACCTCACCCTGCTCGGCATCACACTGCTCAACCCGCTCACCGTCCTGTACTTCGCCGCGCTGATCCTCGCCGACGGCACCCGGGCGGACGACGCCCTCTCCCGGCTCGTCTTCGTCGCCGCCGCCTTCGCCGCCTCCGCCGGCTGGCAACTCCTCCTCGCCGGCGGCGGCGCCCTGCTCGGCCGCACCCTCACCGGCCCCCGCGGCCGCCTGGCCACCGCGCTCGCCTCGGCGGCGCTGGTCGGCTGGCTGGCCCTGCGGCTGCTGCTCGACGCACTGGCCTGACTCCGGCGCCCGTCCCACCAGTTGGATTCCTCGGGGCACCCGGAATGAAAGCGCGGGGCACCCGGTTGCGGCGATCATGAAACTCACCCTGAACGACGGCACCCTCATCGACTACGAGGACCACGGCGACGGCCCGCTCGCCGTCTACGCCCACGGCGCGCTCCTGAGCCGCGAGGTCGAGGACGACTGGGGCCTGCTCGGCTGGGACGGCGTCAGGAACCTGCCCGGGCGCCGTTTCGTCCGCTACGACGCCCGCGCCCACGGCGCCTCCGGCGGCCGGCCCGTCCCCGAGGAGCTGACCTGGGAGCACTTCGCCGCCGACCTCGTCGAGATCCTCGGACACCTGGACGGCCGCCGCCCGGTGACGGGCATGGGCGCCTCCCTCGGCGTCGCCACCGTGCTGCACGCGGCCGTCGGCGACCCGGCGCTCTTCGACCGCCTCGTGCTCGTCATCCCGCCGACCGTCTGGGAGGCCAGGTCCGGCTCCGCGGACTACTACCGCGAGACCGCCGAACTCGTACGGGAACAGGGCGCCGAGGCGTTCGTCTCCCAGGTGGGCTCCGGCCCCGTCCCGCCCTCGCTGGCCGACCTCCCGTTCCCCGCCCGCACCGTCGGCGCCCACCTCGACCTGCTGCCCGCCCTCTTCGAGGGCCTCGCCGCCTCCAACCTCCCCCCGCGCGAACGCATCGCCGAACTCCCCCACCCCACCCTGATCCTCGCCCTCGCCGACGACCCCGGCCACCCGCGCTCCAGCGCCGAACAGCTCGCGGAGCTCCTCCCGAACGCCGAACTGCACATCGCCACCGGGTCGGCCGACATCCGCACCTGGGGTGACCGCATCGCCCGCTTCCTCACCGCCTGAGGGCCGTCCGTACCCTGGGGCGCACGGCCTAGGCGCCGAGCATGCGGAGCACCAACTCGCCGTAGCGGCGGCCGAGTTCCTCCGGGGTCTCGCTGGAGCGGTCGGTGTACCAGCGGGAGACGTCGATGCCCAGGGACGTCACGGCTCTCGCCGCCGTGCGCACCTCGGCGACCTGGAAGGCGCCCGAGGCCGCGCCCTCCTCGATCAGGCCGCTGACCTCGCGCTCGATGTCGAGGCGCAGCGCCGCGACGACCGCGTACGCGTCCTCGGGCAGCGCGTGCAGCTCGTAGTTGACCACCCGGCCGACCGTGCGGGCCCGGGCGTGCCAGGCGGTGAACTGCTCGACCAGGTGCCGCATCCGCTCCGCCGGGCCGCCCTCGGCGGAGGCCGCCGCCCGGACCAGGGAGAGGGTGGCGGCGTGGCCGGCCTGGCTGATCTCGGCGAGCAGGGCGGCCTTGGACTGGTAGTGGATGTAGAGCGCCGCCGGGCTCATTCCGGCGGCGGTGGCGATGTCGCGGGTGGTGGTGGCGTGGAAGCCGCGTTCGGCGAAGGACTCGACGGCGGCCTGGAGCAGCCGGTGCGCGGCCTCGGGGCGGGCGTCGGCACCACCGGAGAGGGTGGGCCAGAGGTCGGCGATCGGCGTGCTGGTCATGGCGCCATCCTCCCAGAAGACTCGTACAGGCGTTCCCCCTCTGCTCACCCGGGGGCTGTTGACAGGTTCCCTCACCGACACCATGCTGAGCAAGCGCTTAGTCACCCTCGAACGGGTGGCCGTTCCCCCCTCCACGCGCGAAAGGCAGGACCCTCCGTGGTGCACTCCTTCAAGGGCCGGGTGGCCGTCGTCACCGGATCGAGCCGGGGCATCGGCCTCGGCATCGCCCGCGAGCTGGTCGCCCGGGGAGGGAAGGTGTGCCTGACCGCCCGCAACCCCGAGCCGCTCGCCGAGGCCGTACGGGACCTCGGCGGACCGGAGTGCGCGATCGCCGTCGCGGGCAAGGCCGACGACCCGGCCCACCAGGAGGAGGCCGTCGCCCGCACCCTGGAGGCGTTCGGGCGCCTCGACCACCTGGTGAACAACACCGGCATCAACCCGGTCTACGGCCCGATCCTCACCACCGACGAGGACGCGGCCGCCAAGATCCTCGCCGTCAACGTCCTCGCCCCGCTGGCCTGGACCCGCCGCGTCCACGCCGCGTGGATGGGCGAGCACGGCGGCTCGATCGTCAACGTGGCCTCCGTCGCGGGCATCCGCTCCTCGCTCGGGATCGGCATGTACGGCGTCAGCAAGGCCGCCCTGATCCGGCTGACCACCGAACTCGCCGCCGAACTGGGCCCGCAGGGCATCCGGGTCAACGCCGTCGCCCCGGCCGTGGTGAAGACGAAGTTCGCCGAGGCCCTGTACGAGGGCCGCGAGGAGAAGGTCGCCGCCGCGTACCCGCTGGGGCGCCTCGGCCTGCCGTCGGACGTGGCGGGCGCCGTCGCCTTCCTGCTCTCCGAGGACGCGGGCTGGGTCACCGGCCAGACCGTCGTCCTGGACGGCGGGATCACCCTCGGCGGCGGACTGTGACCGGGTTCGCGGACCAGGGCGTGGTGGTGACCGGCGCCGGTCGCGGCATCGGCGCCGCCCTCGCCCGCGCCTTCGCCGCCGCCGGAGCCCGCGTCGTGGTCAACGACCTGGACGCGGAGGCCGCGCACGCCGTCGCCTCCGCCTGCGGAGGCACCGCGGTTCCCGGCGACGCCGCCACCGCCGAGGGCCTGGCCGCCCTCGTCGACCGGGCCCGCGCCGACCTCGGCGAGATCGACCTCTGGTGCGCCAACGCGGGCGTCGCCCCGGCCGGCGGGGCCGACGCCCCGCCCTCGGTGTGGGCGAGCGCCTGGGAGGTCAACGTCCTCGCCCACGTCCGCGCCGCCGAACTCCTCCTCCCCCGCTGGCTCGAACGCGGCGAAGGCCGGTACCTGTCCACCGTCTCCGCCGCCGGACTGCTCACCATGCTCGGCTCGGCCCCCTACGCCGTCACCAAGCACGGCGCACTCGCCTTCGCCGAGTGGCTCTCCGCGACCTACCGCCACCGGGGCCTGCGCGTCCACGCGCTCTGCCCGCAGGGCGTGCGCACCGACCTCCTCGCCTCCACCGGCGCCGTCGGCGAGGCGCTCCTCGCACCCGGCGCGATCTCGCCGGAGGAGGTCGCGGAGGCCGCGCTCGCCGGAATCCTGGAGGAGCGGTTCCTGATCCTGCCCCACCCCGAGGTCGCCGAGTACCAGCGCGTACGGGCCGTCGACCCGGACCGCTGGCTGGCCGGCATGAACCGACTGCAGCAGGGCCTGGAGAAGGGCGGCGCACTGTGAGGGCCTGGCAGGCACACCGGCTCGGCGAGCCCGCCGAGGTCATGCGGCTGGCCGACGACACTCCCCAACCGGAGCCCGGCCCCGGGCAGTTGCTCGTCCGCGTCCGCGCAGCCGCCGTCAACTTCCCCGACGCGCTGATGCTGCGCGGCCACTACCAGGTGCGCCCGCCCCTGCCGTTCACCCCCGGCGTGGAACTGTGCGGCGAGGTCGCCGCCGGCCCCCGCGGCGGCGAACGCCTCATCGGCACCCCGGTCCTGCCGCACGGAGCCTTCGCCGAGTACGCGCTCCTGGACGCCGCCACCGCGTTCCCCGCTCCCCCGGCGCTGGACGACGCCGAGGCGGCGGCACTGCACATCGGCTACCAGACGGCCTGGTTCGCCCTCCACCGCCGCGCCCGGCTGCAACCGGGCGAGACACTGCTGGTGCACGCCGCCGCCGGCGGGGTCGGCAGCGCGGCCGTCCAGCTCGGCCGGGCGGCCGGGGCGCGGGTGATCGCCGTCGTCGGCGGACCGGAGAAGGCCGATGCCGCCCGCGCGCTCGGCGCCGACCTGGTGGTGGACCGCAGGACCGAGGACTTCGTCACCGCCGTCAAGCAGGCGACGGACGGCCACGGCGCGGACGTGGTCTTCGACCCGGTCGGCGGCGACGCCTACACCGGCTCCACGAAGTGCGTCGCCTTCGAGGGCCGCATCGTGGTCGTCGGCTTCGCCGCCGGCCAGATCCCGGCCCCCGCCCTCAACCACGCACTCGTCAAGAACTACTCCATCCTGGGCCTCCACTGGGGCCTCTACAACACCCGCGACCCCCACGCCGTCCACGCCGCCCACGAGAAGCTGACCGAACTCGCCGAGACGGGCGTCGTCCGCCCCCTGGTCAGCGCCCGACTCCCGCTCGCCGACGCCGCCGAGGCGGTCCAGCGGGTCGCGGACGGCCGCTCCACCGGCCGCCTCGTCGTCCTCACCGACCGGTAGGCACTCTCCGCCGACACCCGGCGGTCGGGGGCCGGCCGGTCAGGCGAGTGCCGCGCGGGCCAGGGCGCACAGCTCGGTCCGGTCGTCGATCGCCTGCGCCGGGGCACTGTAGTAGGCGTGCACCACGACCGTACGGCCCGCGGCGTGGTAGGTGAACGGCGTGGACCCGGCACTCTCGTACGAGGAGCGGGCCTCGCCGTCGACGCGGAGGTAGAGGGTGTCCATGACGATCGCGAACTGGATGCCGTGGCAGCGCAGTGCCCAGCCACCGAAGTAGCGGTGGAGGGTGACCTCGCCGAGCGGCGCCAGTTGATCGGCGACGTACTCGGCGAGGCTGCGGGATCCGCTCACGCCGGGAAGAACCCGGTGATGTCGGCGAGCCGGCCGTCGCGGTGGAGTGCGGTGCTGACACCCGCCACGGCGGGTTCGTCCTGCTCGCCGAGCTGGGTCCACCGCGCGAGCGACCGGTCGTGGTGCTCGAGCACCTCGTCGATGCGGAACCGGTGACCGGGGAAGGCTTCGGCGAATCCGGCCATGTAGGCGGCCAGCTCGGTCAGCCCGCCCACCTCCGTGCCCGGGTCCCGGTAGGCGACGTCCTCGACCGCCACCGTGCGGAGGGCGGCGAGCCGCTCGCCGGGGTCGGCCGACCAGCACGCGGCGTAGTCCGTCCAGAGCTGCTGTGAGTCACTCATCGCTGTCCCTCTTTCGCGGAGCCGATCGACGCCATCGCGCCATCGGTGACGGTGTGCAGTTTCGTGCGGGGCGTGCCGGCTCTGACCAGCACGAGCAGGCCCTGGTAGAGCGCCAGCAGCCGGGCCGCCGACACCTCGACGTCCAGGTCCGCCGACAGCAGGCCCAGCGCGCGGGCGCGTGTCAGGGCGTCGGCGAAGCCGGACTCGATCACGTCCAGCCCTCGGCGCACTCCGGCGGCGGCCTGCGGAACGGTGAAGGACTCCACCGCGGTGTTGGTGAGCAGACAGCCCGGATCGGGATCGAGGCCCGTCTCGAACGCCGAGGTGAAGAACGACCTGATACCCGCCACGGGGTCTGTCGGTTCCAGGAGATGGGCCTGGACCCGACCCCGCACCACCTGGTCGTTGTAGGCGTCCAGGGCGGCGCGGAACAGGCCGTCCTTGCTCTCGAAGACCCGGTACAGGCTGCCCGGGTGCAGCCCGGTCGCCTCCTCGATGTCCCGCACCGATGCCCCGAGGTAGCCCCGGTGGCGGAACAGTCGCATGGCGGAGGCCAGGACCTCTGCCTGGTCCCAGAGCTGTCTGCGGCCCACCCGGCACCTCCGTAGTTGAACGGTTGCTCACAAAAATAGCACGCCTGCGCGACGCTCCTGATCAAGCTCGGGGCAGGCCCGGCGACAACGGCCCAGGGAGAGGCCGAGGGAGACCGAAACCCGGGTGCGGGCATGAGGCGGGGGCTGTCAGGATGCCCGCATGACACCGCTCGCCGCTGCTCGGGACTCGTTGGAAGGTTTGGCTCTGGGGGACGGGTTCGGGGAGCGGTGGTTCCCGTTGTTCCGGTCGCCGCAGAAGGCGTTCCGGGAGATCAGGGCGCGGCGGGTGCCCGTCGAGGCCGTGTGGCACTGGACGGACGACACCGCGATGGCACTGTCCGTCTTCGGGGTGATCGCCACGTACGACGCGGTGCACCAGGAGCGGCTGGCCGAGGCGTTCGGCAGGTCCTACGTGAGGGACTCCGCCCGGGGGTACGGGCACGGGATGCACCTGCTGCTGCCCGAGCTCGCGGAGGAGCCGGGGAGTTGGCGCGCCCGCGCGCGGGCGCTGTTCGACGGGCAGGGGAGCCTGGGCAACGGCGCCGCGATGCGAGTCGCGCCGTTGGGTGCCTGGTTCTGCGGCGACCTGGAGGAGGTCGCCGAACAGGCCGCGCTCTCGGCGGAGGTCACCCACGCCCACCCGGAGGCGATCGCCGGCGCGGTGGCCGTGGCCCTCGCGGCGGCGCTGGCCGCGCGCGGGCGGGCGCAACCGGAGCCGGAGGGCGGCGAGTTGCTCGCCCAGGTGGCCGACCTCACCGCACCCGGCCGCGTCCGGGACGGGCTGCGGCGGGCGGCCGAGGTGCCCGGCGACACCGAGCCGTGGCGGGCGGCGGACCTGCTCGGGAACGGGCAGCGGATCTCGGCGGCCGACACCGTGCCGTTCGCCCTCTGGTCGGCCGCACACCACCTGGACAGCCTCACCGACGCCCTGTGGACCACCGCCGAGGGCCTTGGCGATGTGGACACCACCTGCGCGATCACGGGCGGCGTGGTCGCCTCCCGCACAGGACTGGCGGAAGTACCCGGCGACTGGCTCTACCTGCGCGAGCCCCTGCCCGACTGGGTCGGCGAGCTGGCCGAGGAGTCGGCCGACGGATGACGAGTCGGTCGACGGATAGCGAGTCGGATGAATCGGATGATCGGTCAGGAGTTGCGCTTCACCGACTCGTTCTCCTGGGCCAGTCGCCGCAGCGCCAGCAGGGCCGGCTCGAGCAGGACGGTGCGCACCAGGGCGCTCTCCGCCTGGGCGAGCGGGTCGGCCGCCGGGTCGAGTTGGTCGAGGTCGATGGCGGCGAGTTGGGCGGCGGCGGCGGCGTAGCCGAGGAGGGCCGGGTGGGCGATCTCCTCGCCGAGGGAGCGCAGAGTCTCGAGGGCTTCACCGAGGACGGCGCGGGCGGGGGCGTGTTCGGAGACCTCCCAGCCGAGTTCGGCGAGCAGCGCGTCGACCTCGGCGGCGCCGGGTGCGGGTTCGGGGGCGGGTTCGGCGTCCTCGTCGGCGGGGCGGGCGCCGAGGACGATGCCGAGCACCTGGTGCTGTTCGCCCTCGTGGGCGGCGATGCCGCCGAGGACCTCCTTGGTGGCGCTGACGCTGAGGCCGCGCATGCCGATGAGGGCGCGGACCAGGCCGAGGCGGCGCAGGTGGGTCTCGTCGTACTCGGCCTGGGTGGTGGCGATGGCCCGGCCGGGGGGCAGCAGGCCCTCCCGCAGGTAGTACTTGATGGTCGCGGTCGGGACTCCGCTGCGGCGGCTCAGCTCGGACATGCGCACGGCTGCTCGGTTCCTCCTGGCTCGCGGTCCGGTCCTCGGTCCGGTCCTCGGTCGGACGCGCGACTGGCGTCTGGATACCAGCACTGTCTAACATAGATAGCGGCACTATCCAGTGTCGTCCGTCCGCCGACCAGGCGTCGACGAGGAGTACAGCCATGCCCACCCTGCCCTGGATCACCCCGAACCCGACCACCCCCGGCACCGAGGCCGTCGTGATGGCCTCCCGCTTCGAGGTCCGTTCCCTCGCCGACGTACCGCGCTTCTTCCTCAAGGCCATGGCCGTCTGGAAGCAGCTGCACAGCACGCCCGGCGTCGTCGGCGCCTCGCTGGTCGCCCGGCCCCTGAAGCGGACCTTCTACACCCTGTCCGCCTGGGAGAGCCGCGAGGCCCTGAACGCCTTCGCCGCCGCCGAGCCCCACCGCACCGTGATGACCGGGCTGCGCAGCACCACCAAGGAGTCCACCTTCACGTTCTGGCAAGCCCCCGTCGACCGGCTGCCCATCGCCTGGCCCGACGCGCAGCGCCGGATCGAGGAGCAGCGCCAGGCCGGCAAGGCCCCTGGTCAGGGCTCGTAGACCATCTCCGGGAACCTCGCCGAGGGCCCGTCCAGCAGGTGGTCGTCATGGCCGCGCAACCAGCGGTCGAGGAAGCTGGCGACGTACGTCCGGGTGGCGAGCACCGCCCGGTCGGACCGGATGTCCCCGACGGCTTCGCGTACCGCCTGCGTGCCGATCGCGCCCTGGCCGGCGAGCTGCGGCAGCAGGGACTCGGCGTCGGTGTACGAGCCGTGGCGGGAGCCGTCGAGGGTGAAGTCGGCGTGCCAGCCGGTGCTGTGGCGCCACAGGGCGTCCCAGCCGGGCTGCTGCCCGTAGGGGCCGGAGTCGCCGTTGCGGGTGCCGAGCAGCAGGAACGGCCGGTCCAGGCCCTTCTCGGCGACGTCGGTGAGGAAGACGCCGGTCCTGCCGTCGGGGCCGGGGAAGTGCAGTTGCCCGTCCATGTTGACGGCGGCGGCGATCCTGGGGTCGTCGTGCATCACCTGGAGGGCGGCGGAGCCGCCGCCGGAGTGGCCGACCGTGGCGATCCGGTCCAGGTCGAGGGCGGCGCCGACGCCGGGCGGCAGGGTGCGGGAGTGCTTGAGGTGCGCCAGCTCGTCGAGGACGAACCTGGTGTCGGCGACCCGGGTGGCGAGCATCTTGCGCAGCAGCGCGCCGATGTCGAGGTCCGGCTTCTCCAGCTCCGGGAACACCGAGGCGGCCAGCTCACCGCTGGGGAGGGAGACTTCGGACGCCTCCCAGGTGTGGTCGACGGTCACCACCACGTAACCGCGCGAGGCCAGGTCCTCGACCAGGCCCGTACCCCAGGTGCGCGGGTCCCCCAGGCCCGCCGAGTACAGCACCACGGGCCTGGCCCGGCCGGGCAGGGCGGGCGCGTCGGCCCGGGCATGGGTGCGCACGTTCGACCAGTCGGTGCGGCCGGGCTCGAAGCCGTAGTTGCGCTGGCCGACGCTTCCGGCGCTGCCGAAGTGCGCCGCCGCCCCGGGGGTCATGTACGGCGCGCGGTCGTCGCCGAGCGCCGGGCGGCTGGTCGGGTACCACAGGCTGATCATCAGCTCACGGGGCCGCCCGGGCTTCCACGGGTCCTCCCGGTCCCGGTCGACCAGGTGCACGCTGGTGGTGCCGACCGCGTACGGGCCGGTGGGCGCCGGAAGTGCCGCCCTCGCCTGCTTGTCGACCGCCCCCCGTGCCGGGGCGGCCTGGGCCGCCGGAGCCGCCACCGCGCCGGGCGCCCCCGCCGCCCCGAGCACCACCGCTGCCGCCAGTACCACCGTCGCCACCGCCCGTCCCCGCGTGCCCATCGTCCGTCCCCTTTGCGCTCGTCACCCCGTTGTCGGTACGGGTGAGACGGTACGGGCGGGGCGGGGGCACGGCCGTCATACCGGGGGGCCAACTCGCCGAT
Source organism: Streptomyces sp. NRRL WC-3742 (assembly GCF_000720635.1). Taxonomy (GTDB): domain Bacteria; phylum Actinomycetota; class Actinomycetes; order Streptomycetales; family Streptomycetaceae; genus Kitasatospora. Next base: position 34,112 of record NZ_JOCF01000044.1, read on the forward strand.
GGATACCCCGGTATGACAGGACTACGGACAGATAGCCAGACGGACGTACAACCAGACGGACGTACAGCCGTACGGGCGTACTCGCTACTGGTACTTCCGCAGCTCCCGGCGGGCGAGGGAGCGCTTGTGCACCTCGTCCGGGCCGTCCGCGAGGCGCAGGGTGCGCATGCCCGCCCAGAGGTGGGCGAGCGGGGTGTCCTGGCTGACGCCGGCGGCGCCGTGGGCCTGGACGGCCTTGTCGAGGATCCACTCGACGGTGCGCGGGGTGGCGATCTTGATCGCCTGGATCTCGGTGTGCGCGCCCCGGTTGCCGACGGTGTCCATCAGCCAGGCCGTCTTGAGCACCAGCAGCCGCAACTGCTCGATCCTGACCCGGGATTCGGCCACCCAGTCCTGGATCACCCCCTGCGCGGCGAGGGGCCGGCCGAAGGCCACCCGCTCGTTCGCCCGGCGGCACATCGCCTCCAGGGCGCGTTCGGCGATGCCGATGGCGCGCATGCAGTGGTGGATGCGGCCGGGGCCGAGGCGGGCCTGGGCGATGGCGAAGCCGCCGCCCTCCTCGCCGACCAGGTTGGCGGCGGGGACGCGGACGTCCTCGAAGAGGAGTTCGGCGTGGCCGCCGTGGTCGGCGTCGTCGTAGCCGAAGACCGTCATGCCGCGCTTGACGGTGAGGCCGGGGGTGTCGCGCGGGACGAGCACCATGCTCTGCTGGCGGTGGGCTTCGGCCGACGGGTCGGTCTTGCCCATGACGATGATCAGCTTGCAGTCGGGGTTCATCGCGCCGGTGATGTAGAACTTGCGGCCGTTGATGACGTAGTCGTCGCCGTCGCGAACGATCCGGGTCTCGACGTTGGTCGCGTCGGAGGAGGCGACCTCCGGCTCGGTCATCGCGAAGGCGGAGCGGATCTCTGCCTCCAACAGCGGCCGCAGCCACCGCTCGTGCTGCTCGGGGGTGCCGAACTGGGCGAGCAGCTCCATGTTCCCGGTGTCGGGGGCGGCGCAGTTCAGGGCGGGCGGGGCGAGTTGGGGGCTGCGTCCGGTGATCTCGGCGAGCGGGGCGTACTGGAGGTTGGTGAGGCCCGCGCCCTGTTCACCGGGGAGGAAGAGGTTCCACAGGTGCCGCTTGCGGGCCTCGGCCCGGAGGTCGGCGACGACGGGCGGGACGGACCAGGGCTCGCGGGCCGGGTCGGCGAGCTGCTCGGCGAGGACGGGCTCGGCGGGGTACACGAACTCGTCCATGAACGCGAGGAGTTGCTCGCGCAGTTCGGTGGTGCGGGCGTCGTAGGCGAAGTCCATCAGTGCTCCTTGAGGGTGCTGAGGCCGTGCCGGGCGAGGATCGGGGGCATCTCGGCCGCGCGCTCGAAGCCGGCGCCCAGGGTGCGGCCCTGCTGGAAGCGGAAGTGGATGCCCTCGGCGACGACGGCGAGCTTGAAGGAGGCGAAGGCGACGTACCAGTCCAGGTCGGCGGCCTGACGGCCCGTCAACCGGGCGTAGTACGCGACGATTTCGTCCGCCTTCGGGAAGCCTGGGGCCGTCGCGGCGTAGGGGATGATGCCGCCGCCGACACCGGCGAGTTCGGTGTACATCACCAACAGGCCGACGTCGGTGAGCGGGTCGCCGAGGGTGGACATCTCCCAGTCGAGGACGGCGGCGATCTCGTCGTCCCCGCCCACCAGGACGTTGTCCAGCCGGTAGTCCCCGTGGACGAGGGCGGGCGCCGGCGAGACGGGCAGCCGCTCGGCGAGCAGGGCGTGCAGCCGGTCCACCTCGGGCAGTTCGCGGCTGCGGGAGGCTTCGAGCTGCTTCGACCAGCGGCGCAGCTGGCGCTCCAGGTACCCGTCCGGGCGTCCGAAGTCGGCCAGGCCGACGGCGGCCGGGTCGATCCGGTGCAGGGCGGCGAGGGTCTCGACCAGCCGCAGGCCGAGGGCGTGGACGCGCTCCTCGCCGAGGGCGGCGAGGGGGGCGACCTCGCGGTGGGCGATGCCGGTGACGAACTCCATGAGGTACCAGGGCGCGCCGAGCACGTCCGTGCCGGGGTCGATCAGCAGCGTGCGCGGGACGGGCACGTCCGTGCCGCCGAGCGCCGTCATGACGCGGTACTCGCGGCCCATGTCGTGGGCGGTGGCGAGCACGTGCCCGAGCGGCGGGCGCCGGAGCACCCAGCGGCTCGCGTCATCCGTGAGCACGTAGGTGAGGTTCGACCGCCCGCCCTCGATCAGCTCCGCCCGCAGCTCGCCCCGCACTCCCCCGGGCAGTTCCCGCGCCAGGAACGGGCGCAGCAGATCGAGGTCCAGGCCGGGCGGGTCGGCGGGTGTGTCGGTCATCGGGCGGCTCCTCGGACGTGGGGCGTCGTTGACTAAGCGCTTGCTTAGCATTCAGCCGCAGGCCGCCCCCTGTCAATACACGGCCGTGGGGCCGCCCCGTCCTGCTCGGGGCGGCCCCACGGCGCGAGAGACCGGCTGTCGCTCAGCCGTCGCTCGGCCTTCGCTCAGCCGAGGGGCAGTTCCAGGACGGCCTCCTGCGCGATCGGGGAGGTGATGGTCGTGGTGCTCCCCTCCGTACCGGTGAAGGCGTAGAGCTGGTCGCGGCTGTTCACGACCAGGGCGAGGCGGTGGCCGTCGGCCAGGTCGTAGGCGACGGGCTGCAGCGTCCAGCCGACCGTGTCGGCCGTACCGGCGCTCAGGCCCGTGACGGTGAGCGGCTCGTGGGTGATGATCCGGGCCGAGCCGTCCGGGGCGACGTCGAAGAGGTAGGCGACGAGTGTCGCGGTGTCTCCCGCGCTGACGCCGACGGAGAGCCGGAGGTCGGCGGCTCCCCGGATGCGGCGCCCGCCCGACAGCGCCTCGGTGGACCAGACCAGCAGCCGGTCGGACTCGAAGCCGTCCAGGTCGTAGCTCTTGGGGCTGCCGAACCACTCCTGCTGCCCGGTCGTCATGATCGCGTCCATCGCCGTGGCCTTCGTCGTCCATCCGGCGGTGAACTCGCGGCTCCAGCCCGAGGACGGCTTGTCGGACAGGGCGCCGCTCCCGTTGGTGCCGCTCAGGTACCACAGCTCGGTGCCGGTGGTGGCCTCCGCCCAGGAGCCGAGCGGCTCGCGCCGCGCCGGGGCGGTGATCTGCCGGCCGCCGCCGATGGCCGGGACGGTCTTGTAGGTGAACATGACCTGGCTGTTGACCACCGGCCACTCCGGCACCCCGTTGGGCTTGTCGAACAGGTGGTGGTCGAGCCAGGCGTACGCCTCCAGCATCGGCGTGAGGGCGCCGATGAAGGGCGCGCCGCTCGGGTACCCGGTGATGGCGAGGCCCTCCGGGGCGCCGTGGTCGCCGATCCACAGGTTCAGGTGCTTGGGCACGGTGAGCTTCTCGAAGGTGGCGATCGCCTCGGCGGGCGGGAAGAGGCTCTCGTGCCAGGTGCTGGCGTAGAAGGTGGGGATTTCACGGGAGTTGGTGACGTCGACGTAGGTCTCCGGGGAGCGCTCGGCGCCCCAGTCCACCACCTCCTGCATCTCCTGCCCCTTCAGGAAGTTCTGGAGGAGGCGCCACGTGTCCTCGTCGAACCTCTCCTCCTCCTTGCCCGGTTCGGCCCCAGTGAAGGCGATCAGCAGTTCCACGGCCTTCACGTGCCGGGTGCCGTTGTCGTAGAGGCTGGTGGCCAGATTGCCCCAGGTGGCCAGGGCGGCGACGGCGGCGACGCGGTTCTTCTCGTCGTGCGCGGCGACGAGTTGGCTGATCCCGGAGCCGTAGGACAGGCCCATGAAGCCGATCCTGCTCGGCGCGAACAGCCCCTCCGCGTGGTCGATCACGGCCGATCCGTCCGACCAGTCGACCGGCCCGGCGACGTCGATGAGCCCGTTGGAGGAGTAGATCTCGCCCGGCGCGCCGAACCCGCGCGGGGTGTACGCCAGCACGTGGTAGCCGCGCGCCGCCAGCGAGAGGTACCCGACCATGAACGGCAGCCAGCCGTACGGGTTCCAGCCCGCGGGCACGATCACCACCGGGCGCGGCTCCGAGGTCTGCTGCCTGATCGCGAACCCGGAGAGGCTCACCTCCCCCGTCACGCGAATGCGCGGGAAGGTGACCCCGGCCTGCCCCAGCACCCGGGCCACCAACTCCCGCAGCTCGTCCGGGAGTCCGGCGGCCGGTGCCGCCCCGCCCTGGACGGCCGCGAGCAGCGCCCGGGCGACGGCGAGCACCGACGGGTTGACGTCGAGGGTCCCGTCGCGCCAGATGCCGTGCGCGGCGATGTCGGCGAGCGTCGCCTCGGTGACCGCGGGGGTCGGTTCTCCGCCTTGCGTAGTCATACGAACTGCCCTTCCCTGGAAAGCTCGAGCGCCCCGGAGGGCGCCGTACGGGCGGATCATGGACCGGGGCCCGGACGTTGAAACAAACTGCCGGTCTGTCACACTCGAATGAGTGGAGGACGAACGTTTCCGGCGGTGAAACCTTGGGAACGGCCTGAAGATCGGTACAGGGGGAGGGATCACGATGGGATACGGCACGCGCATCGACGCCGCTACCGTCGCGAAGGCGGCGTCCGACGTCCACGCGACCAGCGAGAGCAGCCGCCAGGGCATGCTGCTGAAGGACGCCGAGGCGGCCGGGACCGGCCACCCGGGATGGAAGGCGTCGACGGCGAGCACCGGCTGCGTCAAGGCGTGGCAGGAGCGGCTCCGCCAGGAGGCGAACGACGTCGAGGCGGCGGCGAAGGCACTGGCCTCCTCCGCCAACAGCTACGTCACCACCGACCGTGCGGTCGCCGACTCCCTCACCGAGGACGCCACCTGGCTGAAGGGCGCCTGATGCTCACCGTCGACGCCCTCACCAAGGCCAATCCCCAGCTCTGGCACCACGCGGGCGATGACGCCGCCAACACCGCCAAGCACTGCGAACACGTCGCCTCCGTCGCCCGCGACGAGACCGCCCGCACCCTCGCCGGCGCGTGGACCAGCCCCGCCGGCGACTCCGCCCGTGCGCGCTTCGCCCGCCACGCCGAGTCCTACGAGGCCGCGGCGATGGTCATGCGCGCCATCGCCCGGACGTACGACGGGCTCGCCAAGGCCATCGAGACGAGCCAGTTGACGCTGCACAGCGCGCTCGACTACGCCAGCCGCAACCAGCTGAAGGTGAACCAGGACGGCTCCGTCTCCACCGACCCGGTCGCCCAGACACCCGAAGCCGCCGCCGCCCTCCGGGACGTCATGAAGCAGGCCCAGAGCACGATCGTCTCCACGCTGCAGGCCGCCACCGCCGCGGACGCGGCAGCCGCCGACGAACTGCGCACGCTGGCGGGCCTGGTGAACGTCCAGGACCCGAAGGCCGTACGCGAGCTGCTCAGCGGCGACGGCAACGGCGCCCTCGCCGTCGCCCTGCGCCTCCAGGGCGGCGCGCCCGGCCTGCACGGGATCAACGTCTCGCCCGCGCAGATCGAGGCCGCGCGCAGGGCGTCGGCGGAGACCGGCATGAGCGTCGACCTGATCCTCGCCATCATGTGGCAGGAACAGCAGTGGTACCAGAACTACGAGCCCAACCTGGACGGCCCGCTCACGGCGGCGGGGCGGCGGGCGAACTGGGCGAGCGAGGAGACGTTCAAGCCGGACAAGTCGCTGGGGATCACGCACATGAAGCTGGCGACGGCCCGCGGCGTCATCGGGGAGAACGGCACCGCCTTCCCCGGTCTGAGCGGCCTCAGCGACTCCCAACTCGCCAAGTACATCGAGGAGAACCCCAACGAGGACGTCCGGCTCAGCGCCTACTACATGAAGCAGCTCCAGAAGAACCCGCACGGCGCCACGACCGACAAGGAGCTGTTCATGCTGTACGCGGCCGACACCGATCAGGTGCGCGACTCCAACGCCAGGTACGGCGACGACAGTTCGCAGCGCGGGGCCGCGATCAAGGCCCGGGCGGAGAACTGGGACCGGCTGCAGCAGTCGCTCCGCGACGCGGACGCGTGGAACGGGCTGCCGGAGAACGAGCGCCGGAAGGCCCTCGACACCCTCGCCGCGCAGACTCCGTACGATCGCAAGGTGGACCTCAACCCGCTGTACACCGGCGCCGGTGTCTCCTCCAGCACGTACGGGACCGGGCCGCTGCCGCCCGACCGGGCGCAGTTTCCGCCGACGCCGACCCCGGAGTCCCCAGTGAAGCCCGCGCCCACGGTTCCGGCTCCGCGCCCGGGCCCGGCACCGGCTCCCCCGGCGCAGTGAACGGGTTCGCTCGCCGGGCGCGGTGGTGTCTGGTGACGACGGTGGCCCTGGCCTCGCTGTCCGCTTGCAGCGGAGGCCCGCCACCGCCGGTGCCCCTGCCCTCCGAGGTGCCCTCGAGTTCCGCGTACGGCACGGCGAGCGAGCTGGTGGCCGCGCTCGGGCGGGGCGGCATCCCCTGCTCGGTCACGCTCAGCAACAACCGCCAGAACGGGAGTTCCGACGCCGACTGCACGGCGGTGGTCGACGGCGTCTCCTTCGAGAACGAGATCAGCGCCTTCGGACCGAGTGTGACCCTCGACGAGATCGGCACCTCCGTCGACCACCGGCGCGGCGAGGGCCAGACCCTCGTCGCCGCCGGGCGGTGGTACGTCTACGTACGCAACCCCGCGTACGCGCCCCAGGTCGCCAAGGCCCTCGACGGCGTCGTGCTGCCCGGCAAGGAGCTCGCCGTCCCCTCGTACTCGCTCCCCGCGATCCCCGCCTCCCCCCGCTTCGCCACCGTCCAGCAGCTGGCGGACGCGCTCGACGGCGCGGCCGGTTGCACCGACCGGAAGGACACCGGCGGCGGGCGGCTGACCTGCACGACCGGCGCCAAGCTCGGCCGCACCCCCAACTGCGCCACCCTGCAACTGCATCCGGACGACGCGGCCCGGGACAAGGCGCTGCGCATCGAGATCTCGCACCCCGGCGTCCCGGCCTCGCTCGTGACGGCGGCCAACTGGACGGTCAACCTGTGCGACTACGCCCTCGCCGACCAGGTCGCCCGCGCGATGGGCGGCGTGGTGGTCGCGTACGACGGCCGGTGACGACAGCGGTTGACGTTCAGCGGTTCTTCACCCCGGCCATGACACACCGTCGGCGCGGCTTCCCCCCGCCGTGCCACCTTGCGCGAAGCGCAGCTACCAGCCGGTAGCCCCACCCGACCCGAAGGATCGCCGTGAAGCGAACCGCCCCCCTGTCCGCCGCCATGGCCGTCGCCCTCGCCGCAGGTGTGGTGTTCACCGCAGGCACCGCCTCCGCGCACACCGGGCGCGACCTCTACGGCACCAAGACCCCGTACGCCCCGCAGGGCAGGCCCGGCCACTACGAGAAGGCGCCGAAGGGCTTCGCTCCGGTCTTCACGGAGAACGTCGCCCGCCACGGCTCCCGCGCCATGACCAGCAGCGAGGACGGCGACGCGGTGCTCGCCGCCCTCCACAAGGCGCAGGACCGGGACGCGCTCACCGACCTCGGCGAGGAACTGGCCCCCCAGGTGCAGTCCCTGCTGGCCGCCGCCTCCAAGCTCGGCTACGGCAACCTGTCCGCCCGAGGCGCCGACGAGCACCGGCAGACCGCGCTGCGCATGGAGCAGCGCCTGCCGGGCCTGTTCGCGGACATCGCCGCCCGGCACGAGCCGATCGCCGTGGAGACCTCCGGCGTGCCGCGTGCGGTGGCGAGCGCCGACGCGTTCACGGGCGGTCTGGCGGCGGGTGATCCGGCGCTGGCCGGGCTGATCAAGGCGCCCGTCACCGACAAGGACCTGCTGTACTTCCACAAGCAGCCGAAGAACGCCGACTACCAGGCGTACCTGAAGAACGACCCTGACCTCGCCGCCGTCCTCGCCGGGATCGAAGAGGACCCCCGCACCACCGAGGCGGCGCACCACGTCGTCGGGCGCCTCTTCCAGGACGAGTACGCGGCCGCGCTCCCCGACGCGGACCAGGTCGCCTTCGCCCGCGCGCTGTACCAGCTCTACAGCGCCGCCCCCGACCTGGCCGTCGAAGCCCCCGACGTCGACCTCGCCCCGTACCTGACGCGCCGCGACGCCCAGTGGTTCGCCTACCTCGACGACGCCGAGGAGTTCTACCAGAAGGGCCCCGCCTTCAGCGGACGCACGATCACCTACAGGATGGCCGGCGTCCTCCTCGACGACCTGCTCGCCCAGGCCAGTGCCAGGGCGAGCGGCACCAGCCCCAACGGCGCCGTCCTGCGCTTCACCCACGCCGAGGAGATCGAACCCCTCGCCGCCCTCATGGGCCTGCCCGGCAGCACCGAGCCCGCCGCGTCCGGCGAGCCCTACACGTACGGCAACAACCCGTGGCGCGGCGCGGAGGTCTCGCCGATGGCCGCGAACATCCAGTGGGACCTGTTCGCCGACTCGCCCTCCGAGGGGCATCCGGCGACCTATCTCGTGCGGATGCTCTACAACGAGAAGGAGACGGCGTTCACGGCGTCCTGCAAGCCCGTCGCCAAGAACAGCTACTTCTACGAGCTCGACGAGCTCGAGCACTGCCTGCCGCACAGCTGACCGTGCCGGTTCCGGCTCCCCGCCGCCTGGAGCGGGGAGCCGGTCCGGTCGTCAGGCGGGGACGTTCTTCATCACGGCGTCGGTCAACGCCGTGAGCTTGCCCTGCAGTTTGTCGAAGTCCGTGCCCCGCCCGTCCGACCACTGGCCCTTGCCGAGCAGCATGCCGTGCCCGTAGGAGGAAAAGCCCTCGACGAACGGGCTCTTCTCGGGCAGCACTTGGAGGCCCGAGTCCTTGGCCGGCACCTGGACGCCGGCCTGGTAGGACTCGGGGTGCACGGCCAGCACGTTGATGATGTGGACGCTGTCCATCTGGTCCTTCATGGTGAACAGCGCCAGGTTGTACTGGTTGCCCTCGGCGTCCCGGTACAGCGCGAAGTCGACGCCCACGCAGCCCTGCCCCTGCGTGATCAGCCCGGCCAGGGACGGCCCCACGCTCTCCGCGCCCGTACAACTCGGGTGCGTCACACCGGAGAGCAGCGTGTAGCCCTCCACCTGCGCCGGGAAGACGGACAGCGGTATCGCGGAGGCCGGAACGCCCGAAAGGGCCTTCTCGGACGGCGAGTTGCTCGCCGGTGCCGCCACCGCAGGCTGCGCCGAGACGGTCGGCGCGGGCGCGGCCACCGGCGCCGGATCCGGGTCCGCCTTCGTCAGCGTGTACGCCGACACCCCCGCGACCACCAGCAGCGCGGCGGCCAGCGGCATCAGGATGCGACGCCGCGAGCGCGGTTGCGCCGCCGGTTCCGGTTGACCGCTCGAACTCGCCGCCGCTGCCGCGCTCTTCTGCTCGAACTCCCGGACGAAGTCGGCCCACGTTCCGTCATTGGATTCACCCTTGGTCACGGGCTCAGAACCCTAGCGGTCGCCTCCGACGCCTGGGGAACCGGGGGCCGTTCGGCCCCGGTCAGTCCTCGACCCAGCCGTTCCGCTTGCCGAACAGGACGAACTGGGCGCGCACGGCCAGGATCTGCCGTCCCGTCAGCTCCGGGACGGTGGTCAGCAGGAGCTCGGTCACCTCCCGGGTGTACTCGGCCGAGCTGAGCACGTCGCACATCGGCTCCTGCCCGTCCCCGACGGACAGGACGGACGGGGCGGCTGCGGGCTGGGCCGACCGGGCCTGCTGCTCCGTGAGCCGGACCCGGGACGCCTTCAGCCCGCGGTCGCCGTCCTCGATCTCGAACTCCACCATGAGTCCGGACTGGATGGACGACTCGGGGATGAGCAGATCGTTCACGTGCAGGAAGACGTCCTCCCCGCCGTGCTCCGGCGCGATGAACCCGTAACCGCGCATACCGTCGAACCGGACCACCCGACCAACAGCCATCCCCACCAACCCCCACACCTCTGCAACGCCGGGCACCACGCCCGTCGACCTGCGCAGGATCGTAACAACCCCGGTCGGCGGCCGAGACCGAGCCGTCCCGAGCGCCGCACGACAATGCCGGCGAGGGGAACCCCGCGCCGCACGACATAGTCCCGGCGTATGACTCCGGTACTCCGGTAGCTCGCGGGGGCTACGAACGACGCCGGACCGTGGGTTGATTCGGCACGGAGCGGCGGAACCTAGTTTCGACGCCATGAAACGCAACCGCCGTATCAGCGCTGTCGCGGCCCTGGCGCTCGCCGCCCTCGTCACCGGAACCGGCGCCGGATTCGCCGCCACTCCCACACCGGTGGCCGCACCGGCCACGGCCACCGCGCCCGCGCGGGCCTTCCAAGGCGTGCTCCCCGCCCCGACCGGCCCCTACGCTGCCGGCGAGGAGATCATCCACCTCACCGATACGAACCGCCCCGACCCATGGGTACCGGCCTCCGGCCCCCGCCAACTGGCCGTCACGATGATCTACCCGGCCGTCCCCGGGACCGGAACTCCCGCCCCCTACATGACCCTCGCCGAGGCAGCCGGACACATCCAGAAGGCGAAGATACCGGCGAGCTTCGGCATCACCCCGCAGACCCTCTCCGGCGTCACCACCCACGCCTTCGACGGCGCACGGCCACAGCGGGGCAAGTACCCGCTGGTGGTCCTCTCCCCCGGATTCGGGGACCCGCGCGTGGTGCTCACCTCGCTCGCGACCGAGCTGGCCAGTCACGGCTACGTCGTCGCGCTCGTCGGCCCCACCCACGAGGACGGCGGCGAGACACTGGCGGACGGCCGGACGCCGCCGTGCGCGATCTGCGACGACCTGACGCTCAACATGGACACGGTCACCGCCAGCCGCGCATTGGACATGTCCTTCGTGATCGACCAGTTGACGCACGGCAACACCGCGTGGCGCCTGGCACACCTCATCGACAAGCACGAGATCGGCATGGCCGGACACTCCATCGGCGGATCGTCGGCCGCCACCACGATGATCGCCGACCCGCGCGTACAGGCCGGAGTGAACCTGGACGGCACCTTCCATCCGGCCCCGACGCCCGGCCAGATCAACCGGCCGTTCCTCATGATGGATGGGGCCGATAACCTCCCGACCGACAGTGCCGGCGACTGGGGGAAGGCATGGGACGCCCTCGGCGGCTACAAGAAGTGGATGGCGGTCACCGGCGCCAACCACGCCAGCTTCACCGACGTGGACCTGCTCGAGCAGCAGGCCGGCTTCCCGGCGCCGCCTCTCTCCCCGGCACGCGGCGTGGAGATCACCCGCGAGTACGTGACGGCGTTCTTCGACCAGACGCTGAAGGGGATCTGTAGTCCGCTGCTGGACGGCCCCACGCCGGACAACCCGGAGGTCCTCTTCCAGTCATAGAGATCGTCTTCAAAGACGAGGGCGGCGATGGCCGTGGTCAGTTCGCCGAGGGCGGCGAACTGGCCACGGCGCATCCTCTAGGCTCGCGAATGTTCATCGCGATCGAAAGAGGGAGGTCCGCGGCATGAGTGGGACGGTCACGGCGGTCAGCAGCAACGGCGAGTACTCGTTCACCAAGCCCAACCGGGAGAGCATCGTGCTGCTCGCGGGGCTCGGGGTGGAGGGGGATGTTCACGCCGGGGTGACGGTCAAGCACCGCTCTCGGGTCAAGAGGGACCCGACCGTGCTGAACCTGCGGCAGGTGCACCTGATGCACGAGGAGCTCTTCGCCGAGGTCGGTGAGGCGGGGTTCGAGGTGGCGGCGGGCGACCTTGGGGAGAACATCACCACGAGCGGCGTCGATCTGCTGGGACTGCCCGTCGGGACGCTGCTGCGGATAGGCAGCGAGGCCGTGGTGGAGGTCACGGGCCTGCGCAATCCGTGTGCGCAGATCGACAACTTCCAGGACGGGCTGTTGAAGAAGCTCGTCTTCCGCGACGAGGAGGGGAAGATCGTCCGGAAGGCCGGAGTCATGAGTGTCGTGCTGATGGGTGGCGAGGTGCGGCCCGGCGACACGATCACGGTGGAACTGCCCGCCGAGCCGCACCGGCCCCTGGACATGGTTTAGAGGAGGTCGAACTCCCCGGCGGCGGTCGCGGCCAGGAAGGAACGCCACGCCTTCGCGGAGAAGGTCAGGACGGGCCCCTCGGGGTCCTTCGAGTCACGGACGGGCAGCGCGCCGGAATGGCCCGGCGCCACCTCGACGCAGTTACCACCATTGCCGCTGTAGCTGCTCTTCGTCCAGCGAGCGCCAACCAGATCAACAGCCATCGAGCCTCCTCGGTCCGTGTGCCCGCAGCGGGCAGCCGACTGGACCATATATCGAATGCATGGATGGGCCGGAGGCGGTGAGGTCCAGATCCGGCCCGTCCGTCGGTTGCTAAAGGTCGATTTGGTACTGGTGTGTCGTGTGCGTGGGCGTGTAGCCGAGGCCGTCGTTGATCTGTCGCATGTGCGTGTTGCTGTCGGCGGTGTCGGTCAGGAGGCCGCCGAGCTCCGGATAGCGCTTGTGGGCGTGCCGGATCGACTCGGCCTTCATCCATCGACCGAGGCCGTGTCCACGGTGCTCGGGCAACACGCCGGTGCCGTAGTGCTGGCCGTCACCTCTGCCGTTGCCGGGGACGACAAGCTCGGTGAACCCGGCGATCGAGCCGTCGGAGGCGTCGACGGCAACGACGGTGTGGAGGTGGTCGCCACGCTGTTCGACAGCCTTCGCCGCGGCGCGGACGCGGTCCACGTCCCAGGCCACCGTGCCGTAGTCGGTGTCGTCCATGGGCATGTCGTCCATGGCGCGCCGCGAGGCGGCGAACGTCTCGGCAAGGTCGCCGGGCACGGTTCCGTGCCATGACGTCAGCCGGTAGCCGGGGTGTGGACGGTCGATGATGCGGGCGAGGGTGGCGGTGTCCGTGTCGGCGAGCGGCAGACGGGAGTAGGTCAAGGAGAGGACCTTCCGGAAACCGCGGGCCGGGAGGAAGTGGTCGCCCGGCGATCCGGCCTCGGCCTGGGCGATGACGCAGCGTCGGGCGTCGGCCCGGGCGGCGGAGACGGCGGCGTCGAGGAGCTGGGAGCCGACGTGTCGACGGCGTTCCGCGGGATGGACACCGAGGGTCAGTTCGGCCAGGTGGTCCTGTCCGGGGCTGTTGAACAGACGGAGGAAGGCGGTTCCGACAGGGATGGAGTCGGAGTCGGACGCCAGCCATGCGAGACGTCGGCTGTTCGGGCCGTGGACGGGGTCGATCAGTGGGGTGATGCGGGATGACAAGGTGTCTCCGTCGTGAGGAGGTGGCAGAGGTCTATACGCGGACTCAACTGCTGGGCACTCCTGCGCATGTGCTCCACACCTCCTCGTCGACGACCGGGAGAACTTAACTGGCCCCTCGCCTCCTCGGCAAAGGGTTAACCGAACTCACCGGAAACGGTCGCAGCAACGAAGGACGCCCAGGCTCCGGCAGGGAAGAACAGGACCGGCCCCTCGGGGTCCTTCGAGTCGCGGACGGGGACGAGGCCAGGGAAGTCCGGCGAGACCTCCACACATGTACCACCGTTGTCGGAGTGCGACGACTTGAACCACGAAGCTCGGGACATATCTGGGCTGACCATAGATCAAAGTTCCTTCCGGACCCTGTGAAGCAGGTCGACGGCGGCTGCTCCCGTCGGCACTTCCGACTGCAACCGATCGTAGGCCCTTTCCCACATCCTGACAGTCTTGTCGTCCCGCACGACGTAGCCCTGATCCGCCGACTCCGTGTACCCGACCACGGAGCGGTCGGCGAACGTCAGCAGCGTGACCACAGACCGGAATGGGGCGTGCTCAGCCAGGCTGAAAGGGGCCACCTGGAAGATCACGTGATCCCTGCTCGCCATCTCAACCAAGTAGTCGAGCTGCTCCCGCATGATCGCGGCGCCACCAACCGGGCGGCGGATGCCGCTCTCGTCTATGACCGCATGGATCACCGGCGGTTCGGCTCGCTTGAACAACCGCTGCCGCGTGACGAGGAACCTCACGCGCTCGTCTGCCTGGTCTTGCGTGCTGCTTCCTCGCCGCACTGCCGCCGCCTCTCTCGCGGCGGCGTAAGCCTTGGTTTGAAAGAGCCCTGGAATGAGGTTCGGTTCAAAGATCCTGATCGTCGCCGCACGCGCTTCCTGCGCGGCATGCTCGGGGAAGCCCTCCAAGAACCCCTTCCGCCGCATCCCCACCCACATCAACTCCAACGTCTGGCCCGTCCCGAGCGCCTTGTCGGCGGCCCTCACGAACTTCAAGCTGGTGGATTTGCGGCCTGTTTCCACGGCGGAGATGTAGCTGTCCGAGTACCCCATCTTGGCGCCCAGTTCCTGCTGGGTCATGCCCAACGCCTCGCGTGAGCTGCGAAGGAGCGAGCCGAACGACTCGCGCGGGGATGACGTCGGATCAAGTTCCTTACGGTTCAAGGAAGATCACCTGGTTCCACTTCTAGCGCAGGCAAGTTGAACGATTCCCGAGCTTAGCCCAAAGTGGGCGCTCCCGGTAGTCAGTTCACTACGGAGAGGAGCGATCCGTGAGCGCCCCGAAGTCCACCCACGCCCCGCGAGTCGAGACCCCCACGCCCTTCCAGGCGGTGATCTACCTCGCCAAGTCCAACTCCGCGTTCCCCGAGCGCGAGTTGCGCATGTGCGAGTCCTACGCCAAGTCCTTCAAGTGGGACGTCTCCCTCATCGTCGTCGACGACGAGGCCGACCTGCGCGGACCCCAGTCCCGCCCCATGCTCCAGGCCGCCCTCCAGCGCGTCCTCGACCGCCGCGCCGGGGCGATCCTCATCCCCCACAGGTCGACGATCTCCCCCATCGAGGGCGAGTTCAACGAGTTCTCCCACCGCGTCGAGAAGGCCGCCGGCTTCATCCAGGTGGCCACCCGACGATGACCACCACCACCGACACCCCCCGCTACTTCCCCACCCCGCCGGAGTCGCCGTGACCACGCCCTCGGCCCCCTACGAGGTCCGCCTCATCGACTCCCGCAGCCCCCACTTCGTCCTCCTCGAGTGCTGGGGCATCTGGGACCTCACCCGCCACGACTACCTCCGCGCCCCGACCTCCCCCGACCGCATCCGCCGCTTCTACACCCGCTCCGCCGCCGAGTCCCACCTGCGCACCCTCTCCTGACCCCCACAAACACGCGCCGCCCCGGGGTGGGCCCGGGGCGGCGCGCACGGTCACTACCTGGCGGAGGCGGCGCCGCCGGTACGGCCGCTGGACGAGGCGCGAACGGAACGGCTGACCGTTAACTGATCCAGCGCCCCGGTACTCCGAGGCGCACGTCACCGAAGTCCTCAGGTGCCAGCAGGAGTTCACCAATCCCTGAGCCCCGCCGCCCCTACACTCTGCCCGTGATCGAAATCCTCACCGACATGGGCCTGCTGACCCAGCCACTCATCGACCTCGAGACCGTCCAGATGGCCGGCGTCGCCCTGGGAGCACCGGCCACCGGCGTCCCGATCCACAGAATCGTCTCCGCCCAGTTCCCCACCGTCGCCCGGCACTGGGACGGCATCGGCCTCGACGGCGAGTACTTCGACTCCGACAACCGGCCGATGACCCTCGAGGACGTCGTCGCCGCCACCACCGAGGCGGACGGCTTCCTGCACTGCGGCGACCAGCTCGCCTACAAGGTCCAGACGGGCAGAGTCGTCGGCTTCGCGATCTCCGGCTCGCACCTCTCCCACTTCGCCCACCTGACCACCTACGACCAGATGCTGGCCGCCTTCGGCCAGCCGGACCGCATACGCGAGGCCGGGGCGTACGGCGACCTCGTGACGTACGGCAACTACTACCGGGCCGCGCGGAAGCAGGTCAGGTGGAACGAGCTGGAGCGCCGGGTGGACCTGATCAACCTGGGCGCCTTCGAGGAGCTTTCGGGCCCGTGACGGCTCACGCCGCGTGGTCGTTCGCCGCCATCACCTGCGCCAACCGGCCTGCCGCCGCCACCACGGCAGGCCAGGCGGGCGAATCCAGGTAGACCTCGTCGGCGGCATCGGCACCGACCGCCTCCTGCACCACGCCGTAGGCAGCGCCGAGGCGAGCCATCAACTCGACCTCCTCCTCGGTCCGGAGGCTCTGCCCCAGCCAGGGGTGCGGATCGTCCGCATCGCAGAAGTCGTCGAAGAGCACATGCACGACGTGGTCGAGATCTTCGAACTCACCCGGGTCGAGCCACACCTCCCGCTGCCGGGTCGGACTGGCCAACGCCACGACCGCAGGCACCACGTGCATGCGGTAGTACGGAAGAGCGACACCGTGATCGATCACGAGCCGAGGCTATCCCTCGATCCTCCGTGTCCGGCCCGGGCTACGTCTCAAGCCGTAGTCCGATGGTCCCAACCGGCTGCGGCTGTGGACCGATTGACGTTCATCGGGGTTCCCGATCGATCATGGTTCGTCGGGATCGGCACGACGGGGAGGCAGGCAGCACATGTGGGGCAAGTGGATCGGCTTCAGCGTACCGGCGGATGCCCGGGAGCGATTCTCCTCGGCCCAGAGCGCCTGGTCGACGATGAGCGACCAGCCGGGCCTGGTCGGGCAGGTGGGCGGCTGGGACGCGGCCACCGGCCGTGCGCACCTGCTGGCCCTCTGGGCCGACGAGGGCGCCTACCGCCGCTTCATGCGCGAGCGCCACGACACCGTGACCGCCGCCAACCAGCAGAGCACCACCTACACCGCGATCGACGTCTCCACCGGCGAGGTCGTCCTCGACATGGCCGGCGACGCGGGCGACTCCCTCCCCCGCGCCCTCCCCCGGGCCCTCGAACGCGCCACCCTCCTCCGCGTCGCCGACTGTCGCCTCCTGCCCGGCCGCGACGACCACTTCCTCGACGTCCAGCGCACCGTGTGGGCACCGGGCATGGCCGCCGCCGGAGGCATGCTGGCCGGGGTCGTCACCCACCTCGAGCCGCACCGCTACCTCGTCACCACCCTCTGGTCCGACCCCACCGCCCACCAGCGCTACACGACCCACCACCTCCCGGCCCTGCTCTCCCGCGCCACCCTCCAGAACGACCTCCACTCCATGACCGGCCACGTACTCCCCCTCGAACCGGCCTGGCACGTCACGGCGCCGTCCGCAGGGAACCTGCCGAGCAGGGACCGGCGGCGACCTACAGCGCGTCCAGCCTGAATCCACGACGAAGCCGCAGAGCACGCGCAGCGCGTCGCAGGAAACGACGAATTCGCCATCGAGTGGCACCCACAGCGGACTTCCGCGCCGGAGTAGCCAGAGCATCCGGGCGGAGGACCCTGGCGGTCGAACACCTCTCCCGGATCGTCGAGACGGCCGATCGGCCGTGGCTCGCCGAGGCGCCCTCCTCCCGGGGCCCGGCGGTGCGCCCGGGACGCCGACGACCTCATCGTCACCCTGGCCTGATCAGCACCCCGGGTTCCGCCGGCTCCGCGCCAGTCACGTCCACCCCGAGCCGGAGACCCGGTTGACCCGTGGTGAACGATGGGGAGCATGATCTCCAGGGAACGTGCCGTCGAGCTCGTCGAGGCCCAGCTCGCGAAGGAGCAGCCGACCTGGGCATCGGCGTCGCGCTGCGAGTTGGCTGTGGTGTCCGTGAAGAAGCACGAGTTCGGCTGGGCCGTCTTCTGGAACTCGGCGGAGTACGCGCGGACCCGCGACCGCCACCACATGCTGATCGGCAGCGGCCCGTACCTGGTGGACGGGCTGGACGGGAGCATCCACCACATTCCCACCACCACGTGGATGAGCAGGGACTGGGAGGAGCTCTACCTCCGGCAGGTTCGGGGGGACAGGTCGCGGGACCCGGTCGCCCGTGAAATCCGGGCGCTGGTCGAGTCGGACGGGGCCGTGGCCGCCATGCACCACCTGCGGAGGCGGGCGCCGCGGTTGAGCCCGGAGCAGGCGCAGGCGTACGTGGCCGCCGTCCGGGGTGGGGGCGAGCCGTCGGAGGAGTTGGCGGAACTCACCCGGGCGGAAGAGCTGTTCCGGCGCCCGGTCATCGAGACGCTGGCCGGACCGGTCCAGTAGGCCCGGGAAATCGGGTCGTCCGCTGCGGAGCGGGCTCGGCATGATGGGCCGATGGATGATCCCAAGAGGACCGAACCCCCGCGGCTGGCCGACGATCGTACGTCGCTGGTCGCCTTTCTCGACTACCAGCGCGAGACCCTGGCCTGGAAGTGCGCCGGGCTCTCTCCGGAGCAGTTGCGGCGGCGGGCCGTTCCGCCGTCGGGGCTGTCGTTGCTCGGGTTGATCCGGCACGAGGCCGAGGTCGAGCGCAGCTGGTTCCGGAACGTGGTGAACGGGGAGGGCGTCCCGGCGTTCTGGCCGCGTCGGGAGGAGGGGGCGTTCGCCGAGTTCGACGTCGACGACGCGGATCCCGAGGAGGCGTTCCGCATCTGGGAGGAGGCGTGCGCGCGGTCGCGGGAGATCGTCGAGGCCGCCGGGTCGCTGGACGACCCGATCCGGTGGCGGGAGGAGACGTTCTCGCTCCGCTACATCCTCACGCACATGATCGAGGAGTACGCGCGCCACAACGGGCACGCGGACCTGCTGCGCGAGCTCGTCGACGGAAGCACCGGCGAGTAGCGGCGAGCAGCAGCGAGCAGCAGCGGCCCGCCTAGCACGTCCGGTGGGCCGCCGGACAGCCAGGAAACTGCACCTTCCCACCGGCAGTGCACTCGGTTCCGGGGCATCCTTCGCGTCCGTAGCGTCATCGGCATGACAACGATGACGCAAACACCGCCGCAAGCCGCCCGTCGGCGCGGCCTGTTGGTCTACCTGGTCCTCGCCTACGCCGGGATGTGGGCGGCCATGGCGCCGCTGCTCGCCGACGGCTACCGGCGGGCCGATGCCCGGGAGGAGGTCGGAACCCTCGAGCAGGTGTGCATCGGCGCCGCGATGCTCACCCCGGCGCTGGCGGCACTGTTCGTGGTCCGTTTCGTCGAGCGCGGCGACGGCGTGAGGGAGGCGCTCGCGTTGCGTTGGCCCCGGCCCTGGGGCCGCGCGCTGTGGGACTGTCTGCTGCCGCTCGGGGTCCTCGCCGGGCTGACGGCCGCGCTGTTGGCACTCGGCGCGCTGGCGGGCAGCTACCCGTTCGCCGGGTTCGGGGCGCTGGACGCGGGGTCGGTCGGGTCCTGGGCGGTGCAGGGGGTGATCGGGATGGCGGTGTCACTCCCGCTGTTCTTCGGGGAGGAGCTCGGCTGGCAGGGCTTCCTCCTCCCCCGGCTGGTGCGGCTGGAGAACGGCGAGACAGGCACGGCGACGCCGGTCCGCGCGTACCTGCTCACCGGTACGGCCTTCGCGCTCTGGCACCTGCCGCCGCTGCTGATGGGCGGCCAGTATCCGGGGCGGCCCTGGTACGTGGCGGTGCCCGCGTTCGTGGTGAGCTGCGCGCTGGTCCTGCCGGTCTTCACGTGGCTGCGGCTGCGGTCGGGGTCGGTGGTTCCGGCCGTACTGGCGCACACCTTCGCGAGCAGCATGAGCGTGTCGATGGTCAGGGAATTCGCCGACCCGGACGCCGAGTTGGACCCGCTCACCATGGGTCTCGGCGGCTGGCCGGGCTGGATCGTCCTCGGCGCGTTCGTCACCTTCCTGGCGCGCACCGGCCGGCTGCGGCCGTCCCGCTACGGCCGGGGGTAGCGGGTCCGGGCCTCAGGGGGCAGCGAACCGGGCCACGTACTCGTCGAACGGCGGGATGCCGACCTCCGCCCTGCGCTCGTCCATCCGCTCGGGCTCCTCGCAGGGCCACGGGACCGGCGCGCCGTCGCGCACCCCGGCGATCTGCGTGCCGTAGATCTGCGGGCGGCCTTCGTTGACGAGGGTGCGGTCGCGCAGGAAGGCCACGTCGCGGGGGCTGACGTGGCCCCCTGCGGCCTCCTCCTCCATGAGCCTCAACGCCCGCCGCTGGACGTCGAGTTGGCGGTCGGCGTGCTGCGCGATCAGCCATGCTGCCCGGGCCGCCTCCTCGCCGACCAGGTCGGCGGTGGGCCAACCGTGGGCGTCCATCAGCTCGTTGAGCCGGTCCGCGTGCCGCGTAGTGAGCCGCCGCCACTCCAGCTGCTCCGCCGGGTCCTCGCTGTTCGCCATCCGCGCACCCCGGTGGTCGGCCTCGGCCATGCCGGTCAACTCCCGGGCCAACGCCGCGATCTCCGATGCCATCCCGCACTCCGTTCCCCGTCGGTCCATGCCGGTCCATGCCAGCCCATGCCGGTCCATGCCGGTCCAACGGAAACCCTAGGTGCGCCGAGCACCACGGAATCTCCTGCTCAGGAACGGTGACAGGCCCGTCCGGATGCTGGGATACTGAAGCCGGCCCCGGAGAACACAACCCTGACAGACGACCGGTCGTAGGCGTCCTGTTAACCTGCTCGACATGATCAAGTGGGGTCGGGGAAACGGAATTCGGTCGGCGCGACGACGCACGGCCACCAGCGTGCGCTGATCGCCGCCATCTTCGTCAACCGGGTGGGCAACGGGCTCTTCAACACCGCCTCCGTCCTCTACTTCACCCTCGTCGTGCACCTCCCCGCCGCCCAGGTCGGGGCCGGGCTGACGATCGCCGGGCTCTGCGGGCTGGCGGCCGGGCTGCCGGCGGGGAACCTCGCGGACCGGTTCGGGGCGCGGCCGGTATGGATGGTCGGCCTCTGCGTCCAGGCCGTCACCATGGCGGCCTTCGTGACCATCGACAGCTGGCTCGCGTTCACCGTCGTCGCCACCCTGGACCGGCTGGCCGCCACGGCGAGCAACGCCGCGGGCGGGGCGCTGGTCGCCCGGGCCGCCGGGGACCGGCCGGCGGCGTTCCGGGCCAGGCTGCGGACGTTCGGCAACCTCGGCGTGGTCGTGGGCACGCTGGGCGCGGCCTTCGCGGTGCAGATCAACACCCGGCCCGCGTACACGGTGCTGATCCTCGCCAACGCCGCGAGCTTCGCCGTCGCCGCACTGATCACTCTCGCCGCCGTCCCGAACCACGCGCCGCTGCCCCGGCCCGAGGGGCACCGGCAGTGGACGGTGCTGGCGGACCGGCCGTACGTGTCCTTCGTGGCGCTCTACAGCGCGATGGGCCTGCACTACCAGAGCGTCTCCCTGCTCCTGCCGTTCTGGCTCACCTCCCACACCGACGCGCCGCGTTGGACGGTTGCGGCGGTCTACGCGGTCAACAGCGGGGTGTGCGTGCTGCTCCAGAGCCGGATCGGCTCGACGGTGGAGACGCCCCGGCAGGGCGGGCGGGCGCTGCGCATCGGGGGGCTGCTGTTCCTGGTCAGCTGCCCGCTGATGGCGCTGACGGCCGACGTCCCCACCTGGGTGGCGCCGGTGCTCGCCGTCCTCGCGGTGTGCGTGCACAGCGTCGGGGAGGTGTGGGAGTCCTCCGGCGGGTACGCCCTCGGTTACGGGCTGGCGCCCGACCACGCGCAGGGGCAGTACCAGGGCCTCCTCGGCATCGGCTTCGAAGCGGGCCAGGCGCTGGCGCCGCTCGTCCTGACCGGGGGCGTCCTGGCGCTCGGGCACCCGGGGTGGCTGCTGCTCGGCCTGTTCTTCGCGGGCCTGGGCGTGGCGGGGCCGCCGCTCGCGGCCTGGGGCGAGCGCGGCCGCGCGGCGGAGCAGCCCCGGGAAGGCCGACAAGCCGGGCCCCGGAGCGCCACACCCTGATCAGCATCAGCCGGCGAGCGCCGAGGTGATCTGCCGGGTGGTCTGCGCGGCGACCCGGGGGTTCACGGCGGCGTGGTGGACGTAGGCGTTCAGTCCGGTGGCCAGGGCCCAGCCGCGGCCCCGCGCCCAGGTGGCGTCGTCGACGCCCAGGGCCGTACGGAACAGCGCCCGGGTGCGGGCGGACAGCAGGGTGAAGGCGACGGTGAGGTCGCAGGCCGGGTCGCCGACGCCGAGTTCGCCGAAGTCGATGACGGCGCTGAGGCGCCCGTCGACGGTCAGCAGGTTGCCGGTGTGGAGGTCGCCGTGGAACCAGACGGGCGGGCGCGACCATCCGGGGGCGGCCAGCGCCGCGTCCCACACCTCGGTCATGGCGGCCGCGTCGAAGGTACCGCCGACCTGCGCGATGGCGGCCCGGGTCGCGGCGTCCCGTTCGATCAAGGACGCACCGGACAGCTCGGCGGAGAGCTCGGCGTCCCCGACCGCGGCCCCCTGCAGCGCCGTCAGGAACTCCGCCAGCTGCCCGGCCACCACGGACGAATCGGCCAGGCCCCCGACCGTCGCCACCTCCCCGCCGAGCCACCGCGAGACGGACCACGGCCACGGGTACCCGAAGCCCGGCTCCCCCGCCCCCGCCGGGACGGGCACGGCCAGCGGCAGCCGCGGCGCCAGCCGGGGAAGCCACAGGGCCTCCTTCCGCGCCTGCCCGACGGCGTCCCCGTGCCGGGGCAGCCGGACGGACAGGCCGTCGCCCAGCCGGTGGATCACGTGGTCCGACCCGGCCGGGTCGACGAGCGCGAGCGGCAGCCCCGCCCACTGCGGGAACTGCGCGTCGACCAGGCGCCGCACCAGCGCGGTGTCAATCACCGGCCGAAGGCCCTCACCACTCCCACCCGCCACAGGCAACTCCCGACCCGCTGGGCCCACCCCGTCCGGCGGGCGCTCCCGGCCATCACAGCCGCTCGCACCCCCGGGTGTCGACCGGTTTCCGGTCCTCGGCCGCCGACTCCCGTACCCGGTCGAGCAGTTCGGGGACGCGCCGCGCCCGGGCGGCTGGTCTCCGTCCACCCGGCTCCCACCGGTCCTGCTCCGCGCGCTCGTCGCGGCCGCGGAGCGCACCGACCTGCTCAGCCCGCTCGCCGCGCTGCGCACCGCCACCGACGTCGCCCTCACCCCGTGGCGGCGCGACCCCGCCGCCTGATCACGGCAGCGGCATCACGGCACCTGCATCACGGCACCTGCGTCACGATCCAGTCCGCCGAGGCGCCGTCGCCACCCGGCCGGGCCGCGACGTTCCCGGGCTGGGCCTCCGTCAGGTAGAGGTCGTTGCCGTTGAGCCCGGACTCGGACCTGATCCGGGTCCGGCTCCCGGGCGCGGCGCTGAAGGTCCACGCCGCCTCGCTGGTGCGGCACGGGCCGAAGCGGGCGTTCCAGAAGTCGCCGACGGTCACGCAGCCCCGGAACCCCTCGTCCGGGTCGTACGCGGCGACGTTGGTGGCCACGCCCTCCACGTGCAGCTCCCACCGCTGCCCGGCGGCCGGCCCGCACGCCTCCAGGCCCATCTGGCTGGTGCCGACGGTGTGGTGCAGGCACGTCCCGGTGTGGACGTTGCGCAGGGTGTACGCCGACTCCGAGGCGGCGGCGGGGGCCCCGGAGGCAGTCCCGGAGGCAGCGGCGGGGGCGACGAGCGGGAGGAGCAGGGTGGCGACGGCGACGGCGGTCGCCACCCCTCCGTGAGAGCGAACGGGCATGCGGCGGCTTCCAGTTGCGTGCAGGAGTGGAGCTCGTGCCAGGAGAACGCCGAACCACCCCGGTAGTAGACGGTTCAACGGATCGGTTCGCCCGAAAGTGTTCGTACCCGCCCCGAATCCACGGACCGGGGCGGGCTTGCGGCACAGCAACAGAGCCGCACGGCAACACCGCCGGCCCTACCTCCCGAGCTGGTCGGCGAGGGCCTCGACGGTACGTCGGCGCATGGTCATCAGCGCGACCGCCGACCCGTCCGCGAAGTGGAGGCGGAAGCGCGCCATCAGCTGGAGCCGGGGCCGGCGTTCCACCCGCTGGACCAGGTGCCGGGGCGCGTGCCACACCAGTCGGGACGGCTTGCGGATGTCGATCGGGACGATGACGACGGCCGCGCGCCGGTCGGTCACCACCAGGAGCCTGCGGGTCGGCACGCCGTCCGAGGCCGGGAAGCCGCTCGCGATGCTGCCGTGCCCGCCCGAGACCGCACCGATCCTCGCCAGCTTGTTGCCGATCGCCGCCCCTGCCCCGTCGCCGACGCCGCTCGCCCCGGCCACCGGGGTCACCGTCGCGACGTCCAGCAGCCGCTCCCCCTGCTCCAACAGCGGCTGTACGGCCTGGCGGTACTGGTTGATCAGGTTCTCGGTCATGCGGGCCAGGGTAGCGACCACGTGTTCGACCTCCGCGCGGGCCGCCGCTCCCCCGGCCGGGGGAGCCGCTCCGCCGCGCGGAGGATGGCCGCCTCCGGGCCTCTCGCGCATGCTGGTGGACGTGACGGCAGCACGGTGGACGAGCGGGTGGCCCGGGTACGCGGCGGCGGCATGGGGGGTGCTCTTCGCAGCGCCGAGCTTCTACTGGGCGCTGGGCGGTACGGGCGGCGCCTCGACCACGGTCTCGCCCTCGCTGGTGAAGCTGGCGGAGGACCGGGTGACCTGGTTCCTGGTGGTGCTGTGGGTGACGGGCGTGCTCAAGCTCGTGGGCGCGGTGCTGGGGATCGCCCTGCTGCGCAGCCGGGGCCGGCGGCCGGACCACCTGCTCCAACTGGCGGGCTGGGGCGCGGGGGTGCTGCTGGTCTGGCACGGCGGGCTGTTCGTGGTGGAGGGGCTGCTCGTGCAGAGCGGGGTGCTGCACATCGCACCGGAGCTGGTGCCGGTGAGCCGCTGGTACACCTTCCTGTGGGGGCCGTGGTTCGTACTGGGCGGGGTCTGCTTCGTCCTGGCCGCGCGGCTGCACCTGCGCCTGGTGGCGCAGCGGCGGACCTGCGCGATCGCGGGGGCGGTCGGCGGGTTCGGGGCGCTGGGGCTGTCGGCGGCGATGCTGCTGGGGGGCATCGGCTGACGCATCATCGGCCGGGACGTGCGTCGTCGCGTCATGTGATCATGGTCATACCGGCCGCCGCCACCCCGCCCCCGGGCCTCGCCGCGCGCCGCACCACCCGCCCCGACCGCCACAATGTCCGCATGAGGATGATCCACACCCTGCTCGGCCTGCTGCTGCTCCTACTGGTGGTCGGCAGCATCCTGCGCACCCTGGTCGTCCCGCGCGGGCTCTACTCGGCACTGGTCAACCGGCTCTGGACGGTGCTGCGCACGGTGCTGCGGGTCTCGGCCGCGCCCTTCGGCACCTACCGGGCGCAGGACCGCGCGCTGACCTGGCTCGCCCCGTTCGTCCTGGTCGGCATGCTCGGGGTGTGGCTCAGCGGAATGCTCGTCGCCTACACGCTGCTCCTGCACGGCACCTCGGACCTGCCCTGGACGGTGGCCATACGGGAGGCCGGCTCCAGCCTCTTCACCCTCGGCTACGCCAGCGGCGAGCGGCTGCAGCTGTCCGCGATCGACTTCCTGGCCGCCGCCAGCGGACCGCTGGTGATCGCCCTGCAGATCTCCTACCTGCCGACCCTCTACGCCGCCTACCAGCGCCGCGAGACCGAGGTGACGCTGCTGCAGTCCCGGGCCGGCGAGCCCGCCTGGGGCCCCGAGCTGCTCGCCCGCCAGTCCCTGGTCGACACCGAGACCGCGCTGCCCCAGCTCTACCGCGACTGGGAGCGCCTGGCCGCCGACATCGGCGAGAGCCACTCCAACTACCCGGTGCTGCTCTCCTTCCGCTCCCCGCAGCCCAACCGCAGCTGGGTGGTCGGCCTGATCGCCGTCATGGACGCCGCCGCCCTCCACCTCGCCCTGTGCCCGCGCTCGGCCCCGCCCGAGGCCCGGCTGGTCATCCGCGCGGGCTTCACCGCGATGCGCGACATCGCCCGCTCGCTGCGCATCGACTTTGACCCGGACCCGGACCCGACCGCCCCGATCCGCCTCACCTACGCCGAGTACCTGGGCGCCGTCGCCATGGTTACCGCCGCCGGCTTCCCCCGGGAGCGGCCGGTCGAGGACGGCTGGCGGCACTTCAACGGCTGGCGCGTCAACTACGAGTCCGTGGCGTACGAGCTGGCGCGCCGCAGCGACGCCGTCCCCGCGCTGTGGACCGGCCCGCGCGACTTCCGCGCCCCGGTCATCCCGCCGGCCCGTCCCACCGACCGGCGCCCGAGCGTGGACGGCGGCGGGAGCGACCCGGGGAGCGCCGCTTCGCCCGGCCTGTGAGATGACGAGCTGACGATACGTCAATCCTCTTTGCGTGAGGGCATCTTGCCGATCCAACCATGCGCCGTTCCCCCACGAAGAATCTGGCATCATGGACCGACCGCCCCGTCCGGCGGAAGGTGAGGACCCTCGTGACACCCCCTGACACCCGTACCGCCCGGCCCGGCGCCCCCGCCTTCCCGATGGCCCGCGGCTGCCCGTACCGGATGCCCGACGGCTACGAACTCCTGCGCGCCGCAGGCCCGTTGTCCCGTGTCACCCTGCACGACGGCAGCACCGCCTGGCTGGTCTCCGGCAGCGAGGAGGGCCGGGCGCTGCTGCTCGACGCCCGCCTGTCCGTCGACGTCCGCCGCCCCGGCTTCCCCACCCTCTCCCCGCAGCTCGCCACCCAGTCCGAGAACGGCTTCACCCCGCCGCTCAGCGGCGTCGACGACCCCGAACACGCCCACCAGCGGCGGCTGGTGATCCCCGGCTACGGCATCCGCCGCATCGCCGCCATGCGCCCGGAGATCGAGCGCACCGCCGAACAGCTCCTCGACGCCATGCTCACCGCCCACGACCGGCGCGCCGACCTCGTCGCCGACTACACCCTCCCCCTCGCCTGCGCCGCCGGCTTCGCCCTCCTCGGCGTCCCCCCGGAGGACGGCCGCCACATCGCCGAACGCACCCGCCGGGTGCTCTGCCCGGCCGACGAGGCCGAATCCGCGGACGCGCCGCAGAACTTCACCGAGGTCCTGGAGCGGCTGCGCCAGGTGCTCGACCGCGAGGAGCACCAACCCGGCCTGATCGCCGAACTGCTGGGCGCGGACACCGAGATGGACCGCGACCAGCTCACCCTGCTCTGCGCCATCCTGCTCACCGGCGGAGACGACACCACCTCCAGCACCGTCGCCGCCGCCGTCCTCGCGCTCCTCCAACACCCCGACCAGCTCGGCCTCCTGCGCGAGGACCCCACCCTCCTCCCGGGCGCCGTCGACGAGTTGACGCGCTACACCTCCGTCGCCGACGTCCTCCCCCGGATCGCCGTCGCGGACCTCGAGATCGCCGGGCACACCGTCCGCGCGGGCGAGGGCGTACTGATCTCCACCATGCTGATGAACCGCGACCCGGCCGCCTGGCCCGACCCGGACACCCTCGACCTCACCCGCCGCGCCGGGCGCCACGTCGCCTTCGGCTACGGCGTCCACCAGTGCGTGGGACAGAACCTCGCCCGCGCCGTCATCGAGACCGCCCTCGCCACCCTCCTGCGCCGCGCACCCGGCCTGCGCCTGGCCGTCCCCGCCGACCGGATCCGCGCCAACCCCCCGTACGTCCTCCAGGGCAGCGTCTCCACCCTGCCCGTCACCTGGTAGGGACCTCCCGCATGCCCGTCCACCTCTCCCCCGACCGCTGCATCGGCGCGGCCCAGTGCACCCGCAACGCCCCCGAGGTCTTCACCCAGGACGAGGACGGCCTCGTCCGCCTCCTCCCCGGTGCCACCCCCGACCCGCACGACCCGGCGGTACGGGAGGCGGCCCTGGCCTGCCCGGTGCAGGCGATCAGGCTCCCGGGTTAGGACGTGGACGGCGGGACCCTCGGATCGAACCGCGCACTGCCGCCGCGCGGGGCCTCCGGCGGGCCCGAGGGGCGACTCGGCTCCGCGGGCCGCTCGGCGCGGCGCCGTCGGTACGGTGCCGCGACCCGCTCGGCCACGCCGGCACTCGCGACCGCCGCACCCACGATCATCACCAGAACCACCGGTACCTCGCGCTCCCCGCGTGCGACGGGGCACCCCTCAGGCTCGTACGTGTAGGTGGAGGTCCGACTGTTGCTGCTGGCCGACTCCGCCGTGTGTTTCTCCTCGTAGACAAACACCGACCCGCAGGCCCCGCCCTTCACCTCGACCGTCGAGAAGCAGCCCCAGAACAAGCCCCCCAGGAAGAGGACCGCCCCCGCGGCCGCTAACCGCACCGAACCCACCATCGATTCCCCCGTACGTCCGAAGCACCCCCGTGCACTTCTTACGGGGATACCCCACGCGAGGGGGTGTGTCACGGCCTCCGGCGAAAATCGACGGCTCAGACGTCGACGGACGCCCCCGCGGTGAGCGACTCCTCGGCGGCGGCCAGGATCTCGACCACCCGCAGCCCGAACTCCGCGTCGCAGGCGTGCGGTTGCCCGCTCGCCGCCGAGGCGGTGAGCGCGTCCAGCGCCCGGTGCAGGGCCGCGACCGGGCCCTCGCCGCGCTCCGGCAGGTGCGCCACGCCGTGCTCGCCGCGGATCTCCATGCCGGTGCCGCCGCCCGCCACCGGCGCCGTCAGGCTCAGCGCCAGCGTGCTGGACGCGCCGCCCGCGTGACGCAGCACCAGGTGGACGGTGTCCAGCGGCCCGGCCACCGCCGTCACCCGCGTCGCGTCGCCGAGCACCGGCAGCAGCACGGACAGCGCGTGCGGGCCCACGTCCCACAGCGCGCCCTTGTCCCGCCGCCACGGCGAGTCCGCGTACGGGCTGGCGCTGCCGGGCGCGAACACCGAGCCGAGCCAGTCCGAGCGCCCGGTGAACCAGCCGCCCAGCGCCGCCTGCCGCTCGATCCACGGGATCTGGTCGCCGCCGAAGCGGACGGTGAAGAACACCACCGAGGCGACGTTCCCGTGCCGGACGGCCTCCGCGACGGAGCGGGCGTCCGGCACCGTCAGCGCCACCGGCTTGTCCAGCAGCAGGTGGCAGCCGGCCTCGGCGGCCCTCACCGCGAGTCCGGGCTGCACGGACGGCGGCAGGGCGATCGACACGGCGTCCACCCCGGCGAGCAGCTCGTCGAGGTCCGCGTACCCGGGGACGCCGTACGCCGCGCCCAGGGCCTCGGCAGCCTCCGGGCGGCGGCCCCAGACGCCGGCGAACTCCAGCCCCTTGTGCTCGGCCAGGACGGGCGCGTGCACCCGGTCCGCCCAGGGGCCGGTTCCCAGCAGTCCGATGCGCACGACGTCTCCTTCTTCCGATTTCCTCGGGGCTCAGCCCTGGACGCGGGCCAGCGTGAACCCGTCGTACCCCTTGCTGCCGACCGTCTGCACCGAGGTCGCGCTGACCCTCGGCTCCGCCGCCAGCAGCGCGTGCAGCGCGCGGGTGCCGACCACCGAGGGGTCGGTGGAGTCCGCGTCGGCGACCCGGCCGCCGCGCACCACGTTGTCGACGATGATCAGCGAGCCCGGACGGGTCAGCTCCAGCGCCCGGCGGAAGTACTCGGGGTTGCTCGGCTTGTCCGCGTCGATGAACACCAGGTCGAAGGGCTCCACGGCGTCCTCGACCAGCGCGGCCAGCGAGTCCGCGGCGGGCCCGACCCGTACCTCCGCCACCTTCCCCAGCCCCGCGCGCGCCAGGTTCCCGCGCGCCACCTCGGCGTGCTTCGGGTCCAGCTCCAGGGTGATCAGCGCGCCGTCCTCGGGCAGCGCCCGGGCCAGCCAGATCGCGCTGTACCCGCCGAGCGTGCCGACCTCCAGGATGCGGCGCGCACCCTGCGTCAGCGCCAGCAGGTGCAGCAGCTTGCCCTGGTTCGGGGCCACCGCGATCTCGGGCAGTCCGGCCGCGGCGGCATCGGCGGTGGCCGCCTCCAACACGGGGTCGTGCCCGACGAGTTGCTCGGAGAAGTAGTCGTCCACCGCGTCCCAGACGTCCTGCGGTGACTGCTCGTTCGGGTGCGTCATCGGGCCCTCCAGCTGGACAGGATCGGGGAGCTTACCCGCCGATGCTACCCGGGGCCCGACGACCACCCTCCGTCACATCCGGAAGATCGTTCCCGTGCCTCCGGTCACTCCGCCACGCCGGCCTTGGCGGCGGCAGCAGCGGCGGCCGCCTCCTCCGCCTCGATCCTGGCGTGGGTCTTCGCGGCCCGGCGCTTCATGATCCACGCCGAGGTGAGGCCGACCACGACCGCCGCCGCGAGCCCCGCCCAGGAGAAGCGCGCCAGCCACGGCTCGATGCTCTTGCCCACCTTGTAGACGAGCAGCGTCGTACCACCGGCCCAGACCACGCCGCCCAGCACGTTGGCGATCAGGAACTTCCAGTACGGCATCTTCAGCGCACCGGCCAGCGGACCGGCGAAGATGCGCAGCAGGGCGATGAAGCGGCCGAAGAAGACGGCCCACATGCCCCACTTCTGGAACGAGCGCTCGGCCGTGGCCAGGTGCGACGGCCCGAAGTGCTTGGGGAACTTCCTCCCCAGCTTCTCGAACAGCGGCTTCCCGCCCTTGCGCCCGATCGAGTAGCCGATCGAGTCGCCGATGATCGCGCCCGCGATCGCGACGCCCGCGACGCCCCACGGGGTCACCACGCCCTTGACCGCCATCAGCGACGCCGTGACCAGCGCGATCTCGCCGGGCAGCGGGATGCCCAGCGACTCGATCATGATGATCAGCCCGACCAGGGCGTACACCGCAGTCGGTGGAACGCTCTCGATCCAGGTGTCGATGTGCAAGGCCAGTCCCTCCGTGGCAGGACGGGACAGTCGAGCGGCGCGCGGCGGCGCCGCCGCGGTCCCGACGGTTCTCTCCGATGACGGCACCCAGGCCGCCTCCCCCGAGGGGCAGCCTAACGCGCCGGGCAGGCCCGTCCCCCTGGCCGATCACCCGTGGTTACGACGTGCGGTGCATGGCCATGGTTCCAGGTCGGGCGGTCTTTGTTCAAGATTCGGCAAAACGCAGTGCGACCACGGACGGCCTCCGGTGCACCCTCCGCGCCAGCGGCAGCAGGGCGCGCACCGGCCCGCGCCCGCCCTCCGGGTACACCTCGCGCACCCCGGTCACGCCCGGGTGGGCGGTGGCGAGCTTGCCGCGCTCGTCCGCGTCCATGCCGAAGGGCATCGGCGGCGCCTCGTAGTACCTGTCCCGCAGCTTCCCGGCCGTCGCCCGCGCGCTGAACCAGCGCGGCACGGCATCCAGCACCATCTCCCCACCCGGGAACCGCTCCGCACAGGCGGCGATCAGCTCCCGCACCTCGGTCGGCCGCAGGTACATCAGCAGCCCCTGCGCGCTGATCATCACACCGTTACCGGCGTCCACCTCGTCCATCCACCGAAGATCCGTCGCCGAACACGCCAACACCCGCCGCCGCCCGTCCGACGGCAACAACCGCTCCCGCAACCGCGCCGCCTCCGGCAGATCCACCGACAACCAGCGCGCCCGCCCGTTGTCCACCCGCCACGCCTGCGTCTCCAACCCGTCCCCGAGCCCCACCACCGTCCCGCGCGGACACCGGCGCAGGAAGTCCGTCACCTCCCGGTCGAAGCAGCCCGCCCGCAGCGCCTGCAACTGACTCACCCACCCGGTGCTCCCGAACCGCTCCTCGAACGGAAAGTCGATCCGCCCCACCAACTCCACCGCCACCGGATCCCGCAGCACCCCGTCACCGCGCCGCGCCTCCACCACCCGATGCCACAGCGTCCACAACGCCGTCTCCTCCACCCGGCCCAACCCCTCGCCGCCGCCCATCACCCTCACTCCTCCCACACCGCCACCCCGGACCCGCCGATTCTCACACCCCGCACCCCACCACCCCACCGCCCCACGCCGCCCCGCACCGCCCTCCGCCGCACAGGAAGTCGAACCGGCCGACTTCCTGTGCGAGCGCCTCGCCGCCGGCGGGCGCCGGGTGGTGCGGTACGACCTGCGGGACAGCGGGGAGTCGACGACCGGGGATCCCGAGGCGCCCGGCTACACCCTGCGCAGCCTCGCCGCCGACGCGGCGGCGCTCGTCGACGCGCTCGGCGGCGGGCCCGCGCACCTCGCGGGGATCGGTGTGGGTGGGACGGTCGCCCAGGTGGCCGCGCTCGACCATCCGGGGGCGTTCTCGGCGCTCACGCTGGTCGGTACCCGTCCGGTGGCCCCCGGGCCGCCGGACGACGACCTTCCCGGGCACGACCGGGCGACGATGGGACGGGTGTTCGCACGCCCGCTGCCCGACTGGGCGGATCGCGAGGCGGTGGCGGACTTCGTCGCCGGGGGCGCGGAGATCCTCGGCGACGACCCGGTCACTGCGCGCGCGGTCGCCGCCCGCATCTGGGACCGCACGCCGGGAACCGCGCCCGCCGTGCAGACGGCCAACCAGCTGCGCACGGTCTTCTCCCGACTCGACTGCACACCCCGCTGGCGCGAACGGTTGCCCGGGATCAGGATCCCCACGCTCGTCGTCCACGGCCGCCGCGACCGGTTCTTCCCGGTCGGCAACGGCGAGGCCGTCGCACGCGAGATCCCCGCAGCCCGGCTGCTGATCCTCGAGGAGGGTGCCACGGCGATCCCGGACGCGGCGGTCGGCGAGGTCGCCGAGGCGATGCTCGCACTCGGGTAGCGGACTTCTCCCGAACGGCGATCAGGCGACCAGGGGGTGTCCCGCTACGGCCTCCACCGGGCACGGAAACGCGGCGGGCACTACGCAAGTAGTGCCACTACTTGCGTAGTGCCCGGGCCGTGGCGGGGGGTCAGCCGAGGGTGAAGGCGCCGTCGGGTGGGGGCGGGGAGGGGGTGGCGGTGGTGTCGGTGGTGGGTGGGGTGG